>NZ_JBWKIS010000003.1:21713-119347 GCF_056432625.1 Streptomyces sp. NPDC045026 | reverse complement strand
GGTCCACGAGGTGGCCGAGACCAGGCAGGTGCTCGACATGGTCGCCACGATCGCCGGCCACCGGCCACCCGCCGTCGCCCGCCGCGGACTCGCCTGACGCCGACACCCACCAGAGGCCGGAGGCCGACACAGCCGCCCGAAGCCGGGGAGGCCGCCGCCGGCCGAGCAGTGCGAGAACGGCACGAAGAAGCAGCCCAGGCAGGTGCTCGACATGGTCGCCACGATCGCCGGCCACCGGCCACCCGCCGTCGCCCGCCGCGGACTCGCCTGACCCCGACACCCACCAGAGGCCGGAGGCCGACACAGCCGCCCGAAGCCGGGGAGGCCGCCGCCGGCCCCCGGCGATCACCCACCGCGGGCCGGCTCTTGGGCGCCTGCTGTCAGGAACCCGCTCTCAGGGCCGCTCTCAGGCGCCTACTTGCCGACTTCCTTGGTCACGAGGGCGATCGCCTCTTCCACGTCGTCCGTGACGTGGAAGAGGAGCAGGTCGGCCTCGGATGCCTTGCCCTGGGCGATGACGGTGTTCTTCAGCCACTCGACCAGGCCGCTCCAGTACTGCGTCCCGAACAGGACGATCGGGAAGCGCGTGACCTTCGTGGTCTGGACGAGGGTGAGCGCCTCGAACAGCTCGTCCAGGGTGCCGAGGCCGCCCGGCAGGACGACGAAGCCCTGCGCGTACTTCACGAACATCGTCTTTCTGACGAAGAAGTAGCGGAAGTTCAGGCCGAGGTCGACGTACTGGTTGAGGCCCTGTTCGAAGGGCAGCTCGATGCCGAGGCCCACGGAGATGCCCTTGGCCTCGACGGCGCCCTGGTTCGCGGCCTGCATCGCGCCGGGCCCGCCACCCGTGATGACCGCGAACCCGGCCTCGACGAGCGCCCTGCCGATGGCGACTCCGGCCGCGTACTCCGGCGAGTCCGGCTGTGTGCGGGCGGAGCCGAACACGCTGATGGCGGGCGGGAGTTCGGCGAGCGTGCCGAAACCCTCGATGAACTCCGACTGGATGCGCAGGACCCGCCAGGGATCGGTGTGCACCCATTCGGAGGGACCGTCGGAGTCGAGGAGGCGCTGATCGGTGGTGCTCGACTGGACCTGGTCGTGGCGACGGATCACCGGGCCGAGCCGCTGCTCCTTGGGACGCTTCCTGCCCTCGGGGTTGCTCATTCGCTGCTCCCTCCACTGCGTACGTTCAGCAAGGGTAGGTCTACGCGGGTTACGTGCGAGGGACCTCGGAGTGTCAGGCCGTGAGCCAGGAGCGCAGGCGTTCCTCGGTGGCGAGGATCTTGCGGGTGTCCACGTGCTCGTCCCTCTTGTGGGCGAAGATCGGGTCGCCGGGGCCGTAGTTCACGGCGGGGACGCCGAGCGCGCTGAACCGGGAGACGTCCGTCCAGCCGAACTTGGGGCGGGCCTTGCCGCCGACGGCGGCCATGAAGGCGGCGGCGGCCGGGTGGTCGAGGCCGGGGCGCGCGCCGCCGGTGTGGTCGTCGACCACGTAGTCGTCGATGTCGCAGCCGGCGAAGAAGTCCCGCACGAAGGCCTCGGCCTCCTCGGCGCTGCGATCGGGCGCGTAGCGGAAGTTGACGGTGACGGAGCAGGCGTCGGGGATGACGTTGGTGGCGACGCCGCCCTCGATGCGTACGGCGTTGAGCCCCTCGTGGAACTGGAGTCCGTCGACGACGGGCTTGCGGGGCTCGTACGCGGCGAGGCGTTCGAGGATGGGGGCGGCCTTGTGGACGGCGTTGGAGCCCATCCACGCGCGCGCGGAGTGCGCCCGCTCCCCCTTGGTGGTCAGGATGACGCGCAGGGTGCCCTGGCAGCCGCCCTCGACCTCGCCGTCGGTGCCCTCCAGGAGGATCGCGAAGTCACCCTCCAGCCAGTCGGGGTGGGCCTCGGCCACATGTCCCAGACCGTTGAGGTGTGCGGCGACCTCTTCGTTGTCGTAGAAGACGAACGTCAGGTCGCGGTTGGGCTCGGTGACGGTCTGCGCGATGCGCAGCTGGACCGCGACGCCCGACTTCATGTCGCTGGTGCCGCAGCCCCACAGGATGCCGTCCTCGTCCAGGCGCGAGGGGACGTTGTCCGCGATCGGGACCGTGTCGATGTGCCCGGCGAGAATGACCCGCTCCGCACGGCCCAGGTTCGTCCGCGCGACGAGGTTGTTGCCGTACCGGTCGACCGTGAGGTGCGGCAGGGCGCGCAGGGCCGTCTCGATGGCGTCGGCGAGGGGCTTCTCCTGGCCGCTCGGCGACGGGAAGTCGACCAGCTGGGCGGTGAGCAGCGCGGCGTCCTGTGCGAGGTCAAGGGCGGTGAGGTCCATGGCGTCGACCCTAATGCCCGGCGGCCGCGGGCCGTGTCGGTGGCCTCCAGTACCTTGGACGCGTGCCTGAGCCCCCCACCCTCGTCCGGCGCGGCCGTCTCCTCCGTATCGGGGCGGCCGTCGTGGTGCTGCTCGCTGTCGCCGCGTATCTGGTCGTCCAGTACGTCTCGGGCGGCAGACCGGCCCCGCGCTGCACGGTCGTGTCGGGGAACGACGACGGCGCGTCGTACGAGTTCACCTCCGAGCAGGCGGTGAACGCGGCGACGATCTCGGCCGTCGGCACCTCGCGCGGCATGCCCGAGCGCGCGGTCACGATCGCGCTCGCGACCGCGCTCCAGGAGTCGGGCCTGCGGAACATCCACCACGGCGACCGCGATTCGCTGGGCCTGTTCCAGCAGCGCCCGTCGGAGGGTTGGGGCACGCAGGCGCAGATCATGGATCCGGTGTACGCGGCGGGGCGGTTCTACGAGCATCTGGACAAGATCCCGGGCTATTCGCGGCTGCCCCTGACGGTCGCGGCGCAGCGCGTGCAGCGCAGCGGCTATCCGCAGGCGTACGCGAAGCACGAGCCGGACGCCACGCTGCTGGCCGCGGCGCTGACGGGCCGGGCGGGTGCCTCGCTGACCTGCGAGGGCCGGCCGAGCGGCACGGAGGTCAGGAAGCCGGGCGATCCGGCGAAGGTGCGGGCGGCTCTGGTGCGTGACTTCGGGCGCGAGGTGTCGCCGGCGGCCGCCGGTGGCGGGCACGGCGTGACCGTGCCGGTGCCCGCCACCGTGGACTCGGCCGAGGGCGGGGAGCGGCAGCGCGGCTGGGAGGTGGCGCACTGGGCGGTGGCCAACTCCTCGGCGCTGCGCATCGAGCAGGTGTCCTATGCGGGCCGCGAGTGGACCGCGGGCGACGACGGCGGCAAGTGGAGCGGGACGGCGGCGCAGGCCGCGGCGGGGGCCGCGAAGGGCCTCGGCGAGGTCCGGATCGTCATCGCGCAGTAGTGCGGTTGATAGCTCGATCGGGCGATATGCGTCAGCCGGGGGCGACGCCTCGCACGGTTCTTCGCAGGACCCGTGGGCATATGCGGAATTCCCTTGCGGGCCAAGGGGCGTAGGCGTTTTACGACCTCGCGGGGCGCGTGGCGTTTGCCCGTTTTTCGCCGCAGATGATAATGCGACACATTGCCAACTCTTTACGTTGCGTGAGCGAAACCTTCGCGACCTTCGAGCGGTAGTCACTGCGTCCGAGCGCCGGGCACCCGACGCCGGACACCACCGTTCTCTCCCGTCTAAGGAGCATCAATGTCCCTCCCCCTGACCCGCCGGATCGCCCGTGCCGCGCTGCTGATCGCAGCGGGAGCGGCTCCCGTGGTCGGAGCGGCCGGATCCGCGAGCGCCGTAGACCTCCCGGCCACCCCGAACGTGGGCAGCCTCACCGCGCTCGACGGCGCGAACCTCGGCAACACCGTCGACGGCGCCGCCCAGAGCGCCACCGGCCTCGCGGGCGACACGGGCAGCAAGGCCGTGAAGAAGGCCGTACCGGCCGCCGGTAAGGCCGTGGGCCGGAGCGCCAAGACGGCCACCCCCGCCGCCCAGAAGGCGGCCGGTGACGTCGCGGGCAGCGCCGGCGACGTGGTCGGCCAGACCGCGGGCACGGCCACCAACGGCGGCCTCCCGACCGACGCGCTGGGCAGCGGCCTGCCCGCCGGCGCGCTCCCCGCCACGGGCGACCTGCCGACGCAGGGCCTGCCGCTCGGCTGATCGTCCGGTACACGGCGAAGGGGGCGGGGAGCCTGTGACGACAGGCTCCCCGCCCCCTTCGCTGTGCCGGGTAAGCCGTAAGCCGGAGGCCGTAATCCCTAAGCGGTAACCCCTAGGCCTTGCCGGCCTGGCTCAGGCGCTCGGCCGCCGCGGCCACGCGCTCGTCGCTCGCCGTCAGCGCCACGCGGACGAACCGGTCACCCGCGGGCCCGTAGAAGTCGCCGGGCGCGACCAGGATCCCCAGCTCCGCCAGGTGCGCCACGGTGTCCCAGCAGGACTCGTCGCGCGTCGCCCACAGGTAGAGGCTCGCCTCGCTGTGCTCGATGCGGAAGCCGTGCTCGACGAGGGCGTCACGCAGGGCCGTGCGGCGGGCGGCGTAGCGTCCGCGCTGTTCCTGCACGTGCTGGTCGTCGCCGAGTGCCGCGACGACGGCCGCCTGCGTCGGGGCGGACGTCATCATGCCGCCGTGCTTGCGGATCTGGAGCAGGTCGCCGAGGACGGCAGCGTCACCGGCCAGGAAGGCGGCCCGGTAGCCGGCGAGGTTCGACCGCTTCGAGAGCGAGTGGACCGACACGATCCCCTCGTACGAGCCGCCGCAGACGTCCGGGTGCAGGACCGAGACCGGGTCCGCCTCCCAGCCGAGCTCGATGTAGCACTCGTCGGAGAAGACGAGGATGTCGTGCTCGCGCGCCCAGGCGACGATCCGGGTCAGCTCGTCCTTGGACAGGACGCGGCCGGTCGGGTTCGAGGGCGAATTGAGCCACAGGAGCTTGATCCCCGTCGGGTCGAGCTCTGTCGGGTCGTCGTACGAGACGTGGTCCGCGCGGGCCAGGCGGGCGCCCACCTCGTACGTCGGGTAGGCCAGGCGCGGGTAGGCGACCTTGTCTCCGGGGCCGAGGCCCAGCTGCGTCGGGAGCCAGGCCACGAGCTCCTTGGAGCCGACGATCGGCAGGACGTTGTGGTGGGTGAACCCGCGCGCGCCGAGGCGCCGCTCGCTCCAGCCCACGAGTGCGTCCCGCAGCTCAGGCGTGCCCCACACCGTGGGATAGCCCGGTGAGTCCGCGGCCGCGATCAGCGCTTTCTGGATCAGCTCGGGCACCGGATCGACCGGCGTGCCGACGGAGAGGTCGACGATCCCGCCCTCATGGGCGGCGGCCGTCTTCTTGTACGGCTCGAGCTTGTCCCAGGGAAACGTGGGAAGGCGGTCGGAGACTGCGGACACCTGGCTCACTTCTTTCATACATGCATGCGCACTCGGGCCAACGCCTCGGTCCCGTACGGCGAGCGTGCCGTACGGGACCGGGGTTGCGCGTTGTGCGACCCGCTTACTGGTTCTGCGGCGGAAGCGCGGCGATGAAGGCGTGGTCGCGTTCGATCAGGCCGAGCTTGCTGGCGCCGCCGGGCGAACCGAGCTCGTCGAAGAACTCGACGTTCGCCTTGTAGTAGTCCTTCCACTCTTCAGGAGTGTCGTCCTCGTAGAAGATCGCCTCGACCGGGCAGACCGGCTCACAGGCTCCACAGTCGACGCATTCGTCCGGGTGGATGTACAAGGACCGGGAGCCCTCGTAGATGCAGTCGACCGGGCACTCCTCGATGCACGCCTTGTCCTTCACGTCGACACAAGGCTGCGCGATGACGTAGGTCACGCTGTCGTTCCTCCTCGGTAGGGCGCGGCGGGCCGATCTGCGGCTCGTCCGCGTGGCGCGCGGGAGCGCGGCGTCGTCGATGCCCGCACCTAGTATCTCCGTTCCTGGGCATGATCCGAACAGGAGGGGTGGACCGAGCTGTGGAATTCACTGCGGGCGGACGGCTCGAGCTTCGCTTGACGGCCGCTGACGTGGGAAAACGCGTGTCTGTTCGGCGGCTTGCGGCCGAAGGCTCGCCGGGGGCGAAGTTCACCGACACGGTCGGCGTTCTCACATCGTGGAACGCGGGTGTGCTGCACATCACACGACGGGACGGTGAACAGGTCCAGATTCCGGAATCCTCGCTGGTCGCGGGCAAGGTGGTGCCGCCCGCGCCCGCCCGGCGCCGCGGGCCCGCCGCCTCGTACGAGGAGCTGGCGCGGGCGGCGGCGCGCGCGTGGCAGCCGGTGGAGAGCGAGCGGCTCGGCGGCTGGGAGCTGCGGGCGGCCGACGGCTTCACGCGGCGGGCAAACTCCGTGCTGCCGCTCGGCGATCCGGGGCTCCCTCTCGACGAGGCGCTCGCGCGCGTCGGTGCCTGGTACGAGCGGCGCGGGCTGACTCCGTACATCCAGACCGCGACCGGCGCCGAGGGCACGCAGGAGCTGCTGTGCGCGGAGCTGGACGTGCGGGGGTGGGTGCGTGAGGTCAGTGCGGAGATGTGGATCGGCCCGCTCGCGCCGGTCGCGGACGGCGTGGAGCCGGGCGACCGGGTCGAGCTGACGCGGGAGCCGGGCGAGGCGTGGCTCGGCCGGTACCAGCGCAAGGGCGCGAGCGAGGTGGCCCTGAAGGTGCTGACCGCCGGGCCGTCCGTATGGTTCGCGACCGTGCCGGGCGATGGAGAGGAGCCGGACGCGATCGGGCGGTGCGTCGTGGACGGGCGGTGGGCCGGCTTCGCGGCCGTCGAGGTGGCTCCTTCGCGGCGGCGCCAGGGCCTGGCCTCGGCCGTGATGACGGCGCTCGCGCGCCGCGCGCTGGAGGAGGGCGCGTCGGCGGCCTGGCTGCAGGTGGAGGCGGACAATGAGGGGGCTCGGGCGCTGTACGGGCGGCTGGGTTTCGCCGCGCACCACGCCTACCACCACTACCGGGGCCCGGACCCGGAACCGGCCGGACTCTGAGCGAGGCACGCATGTCCCCCCACATCTCACCCCGTTCCGAGGAGCTGCGCCGGCGGTTCGCCGAGGAGGCGCGGGCGGAGCGGCCCGATCTGTCGCAGCTGTGCCTGCTGGTGGCCGCCGAGGCCGACGGTTCGCTCGACGAGGCCGGGATGGACGCCGTCCAGATGGACCTCGACCGGCTCGCCGGGCAGGTGCCTTTCCGTCCCGGCGGGCCGCGGGAGTGGGCGACGGCGCTGGCCGGGCTGCTGGGCGACCGCTGCGGCTTCCGTGGCTCGCCCGGCGACTACGAGCGGCTCGAGTCGTCGCTCCTGCACGAGGTGGTGCGGCGCAGGCGGGGGCTGCCGATCCTGTTGTCGGTGGTGTGGATGGAGGTCGCGCGGCGGGCCGGGGCGCCGGTGTACGGGGTGGCGCTGCCGGGGCACTTCGTGGTCGGGTTCGGCCCCGCGCAGGACCAGGTGCTCGCCGATCCGTTCGACGGGGGCCAGGTGCTGACCGGCGCGGACGCGGAGCTGCTCGTGGCGGGTGCGACGGGGGCGCCGCTGAACGCGTCGATGCTGCGGCCGGCCGACCCGCTGGACGTCGTGCTGCGGATCCTGAACAACATCCGCGCGTGGGCCGCCGCGCGGCCGGAGCGCTCGGACGTGGCGATGTGGGCGGTCGAGCTGTCCCTGCTGCTGCCCACGCACCCGGCCCGGCTGCGCTACGAGCGGGCCCAACTCCTGGTCCGCAGCGGGGACTTCCTCGCGGGGGCGGCGGAGCTGGACGCGTACGCGGATGTGGTGGGCGCCGTGGACGCCCCGGCCGCCGAGACGGTGCGCGCGCAGGCGCGGGCGGCCCGCGCGATGCTCAACTGACCGGGCTCCCCGCGCCCAGCTACAGCCACCCCTTCTCGCGGGCGATCCGTACCGCCTCCGCCCTGTTGCGCACGGCGAGCTTCTGGATGGCCGTCGAGAGGTAGTTGCGGACCGTTCCCTGCGACAGGTGCAGGGCCGCCGCCAGCTCGGCGTTGGTCGAGCCGTCGGCCGCCGCGCGCAGGATCTCGCGTTCCCGGTCGGTCAGCGGGTTGGCGCCCCCGGCGAGCGCGGCGGCCGCGAGGGTGGGGTCGATGACGCGCTCACCGGCGAGCACCTTTCGTACGGCTTCGGCGAGTTGGGCCGCGGGGGCGTCCTTGACGAGGAAGGCGTCGGCGCCGGACTCCATCGCCGTACGGAGATAGCCGGGGCGGCCGAACGTCGTGAGGACGACGACCTTGAGGGCGGGCAGGTGCTCGCTGAGCTGGGCGGCGGCCTCGATGCCGGTCATGCCGGGCATCTCGATGTCCAGGAGCGCCACGTCGGGGCCGTGGGCGCGGGCCGCCGCAAGCACCTCGTCGCCGCGCGCCACCTGGGCGACGACCTCGATGTCGGGTTCGAGGCCCAGGAGCGCCGCGAGGGCCTCCCGCACCATCGACTGATCCTCCGCGAGCAGGACCTTGATCTGAGCGCTCATGCGGCGGATCCTACGGAGCCCACCGGCACCCGGGCCACCAGCAGGAACCCGCGGTCCCGCCCGGGGGCCGCCTCCAGGGTGCCGCCGACGGCCTCGACGCGTTCGCGCAGGCCGGTCAGGCCGTTGCCGGGAACGCCGCTGCCGCCCGCCGCGGCACCGGCCCCGTCGTCCTGCACCGTCAGCTCCATGACGGGGCCGTCCAGGGTCTGGCGGCGGGCGATGCCGACCGTGCAGCGGTGGGCGCCGCTGTGCCGTACGGCGTTGGTGACGGCCTCGCGCAGGGTCCAGGCGAGGGCGGCCTCCTGTTCGGCGGGCAGGTCGTCGGGGGCGTCCGCGGGGACGTCGGCCTCGATGCCGGCGGCGCCCAACGCGGCGCGTGCTCCGGCCAGTTCGGTGCCGAGGCGGGGGCGGCGGTAGCCGGTGACGGCCTCCCGGACGTCGACGAGTGCCTGGCGGCTGACCTGCTCGATGTCGGCGACCTCCTTGCCCGCCTTCTCGGGGTGGTCGGGGAGCATGCGGCCGGCGAGCTCGCTCTTGAGCGTGATGAGGGAGAGCGAGTGGCCGAGCAGGTCGTGCAGGTCGCGGGCGAGGCGCAGCCGCTCCTCGTTGGCCGCGAGCTGGGCGACGGTGGCGCGCGCCCGGCGCAGTTCGACGGTCGTGCGCACGAGTTGGCGTACACCCGTCATCGCGAAGCCGCCGAGGAGGGCCGGTACGACCAGGCCGAGGTCCCAGCCGCGGCCGAGCGGGATCCCGAGGAGGACCATCCCGACGGTGACCAGGACGATCGTCCAGCGGGCGTACCGCATGGGCAGCACGGCCCCGCAGGACACGGAGACGTAGACGAACAGGACGAGCCAGGGGGCGCCGAGCGTGAGGGACATGACGACGGCGACGGCGGCGAGCGCCCCGAGGATCGCGGCCAGCCGCCCAGGGCCCATGGCGCGGGCGGTGTGCCGGAACACGAGGACCAGGTAGACGCCGACGAAGCCGACCAGGCCGAGCCAGCCGAGCGCAGTGGCCCAGGCCGTGTGGCCGCCGCCCACGAGATCGTTGATCGGGTCCGCCATGAAGACCAGCCAGATGCCGATCCACAGCAGCTTGCGCAGGGCCTCACGGTGATTGCGGGGCGGCTGCCCCATGCCGGTGAGCCTGATCTCGTCCGACGTCGTGGCGTTCACGCCTTCAGGGTGTCCTTCCGGTACAGCCAGGCCGCGCCGCCGGCGAAGACCAGGAAGTAGGCGACGATCAGCGTGACGTCCTTGCCGTGCGGGGCGTTGCCCAGCTCGATGGCCTGGCCGAGGGCAGCGTACGCGTGTGTGGGCAGCCAGGACGCGATGTCGCTGAGCCACTGCGGGAAGCCGGTCGAGGGGAACCACAGGCCGCCCAGGATCGACAGGCCGAAGTAGACGATCATCGTGATGGGGCGGACGGCGTCGCCGCTCGCGAGGTAGCCGATGGCGACGCCGAGCGCGGCGAAGCAGAGGCTGCCGGCCCAGATCGCGACGACGAGGGCGAGCCACTGCCAGGCGTCGAGGCGTACGCCCTTGGTGACCGCGGCGACGACGAAGACGACGACGATGGACGGCAGGCTGACCACGGCCGCGCTGGCCGTCTTGGCGAGGACGTAGCCGCGCCCGGGGAGCGTCGTCAGGCGCAGCTGGCGCACCCAGCCGCTCTCGCGCTCCTTGGCGATGCGCTCGCTGTTGCCCATGAGGACGGCGGTCAGGGCGCCGAAGGACGCCATCGACACCATCATGAACGCGGCGAGGTTCAGGCCGGTGCCGTCGACCATGGTCGAGCTGTCGGAGCTGCCCGCGATGAGCAGGAACAGGACCGACGGGTAGACGACGGAGAAGAACAGAAACTTCTTGTTGCGCAGGGCGCGGGTGATTTCGAGCTTGATCAGGCTGTTCATGACGTCCTGGCCTCCTCGGCCGTGGTGATGGCTACGAAGGCCTGCTCCAGGCCGAGTCCCGCGACCTCCAGGTTGCGCGGGTAGACGCCGAGTCCGTACAGGGCGTGCACGGTGGCGTCGGCGTCGCTCGACTGGAGGCGGACGGTGCGGCCCGACACGTCGAGGGTGGTGAGGAACGGCAGGGCGCGCAGGGCGTGTTCGTCGATGTCGCCCTCCAGGTCGAAGGCGACCTTGCGGGCGCCCGCCCTGGCCTTGATCTCGGCGGCGGTGCCGTCGGCGAGGAGGCGGCCGCGGTGCAGGACGAGGACGCGGTCGGCGATCGCGTCGGCCTCCTCCAGGTAGTGCGTGGCGAAGAGGACCGTGCGGCCCTGGTCGGCCTGTTCGCGCATCGTGGCCCAGAACGCCTGGCGGGCCGAGACGTCCATGCCGGTGGTCGGCTCGTCGAGCACGATGAGGTCGTTGGCGCCCGCGGTGGCGAGGGCGAAGCGGACGCGCTGCTCCTGGCCGCCGGAGAGCTTGTTGACCTTGCGGTCGGCGATCTGCGTGATGCCCGCCCGGGACAGCACCTCGCCCGGCTTGTACGGCTTGGGGTGCAGGGCGCAGGCGAGCTTCACGAGCTCGGCCACGGTGACCTCGTCCATCAGGCCGCCGCTCTGCAGCATGGCGCCGACGCGGCCCTGGACGATCGCGTCCCGGGGGCCGGTGCCGAAGACACGGACAGTGCCGGTGTCCGCCGGGCGCAGGCCGAGGAGGAGGTCGAGGGTTGTGGACTTGCCCGCGCCGTTCGGGCCGAGGAGGGCGACGGTCTCGCCCGGGTGCAGTTCGAGGGTGAGCCCGTCCACGGCCCTGACGTCCCCGTAGCTCTTGCTCACCCGCTCGAAGCTGACCACCTCGGTGGCCTTGGCTGTCGTTGTCATGGAATCCATGGTGCCGGGCGGGGGCGGGTGGCCGGCAGTGTCGGGAGGCCGTTGTCCGGGATGACAGATGTCATGTCCGCTGTCACGTCCGCCGTCACGTCTGCTGTCACGGTCCGCGGGAGACAGCACAGCGGGCGGGCCCCCGCGAAGGGACCCGCCCGGTGTGTGACGTTACGTGGCGACTAGCTCGGGTTGGTCTCGATGACCCCGATGCGCTCGGCAGGCGTCTTGCCCTTCAGGGCGAGACGCATAGCGCTGATCACGTCCTGGGGCGTCACCGGGGTCTTCTTGCCGGTGGCGCGGGTGATGAGGACGCCGTCGAACGTGTTGCCGTAGAGCTTCTTCACGGCGTCCGGGTCGTAGTAGTCGACGAGCTTGCCGTCGATGGCCTTGACCCCGAGGATCTTCGGCAGCGACTTGGCCGGGCCGAACGGGATCTGCGCGTTGCCCGCCTTGATGATGACGTTCGCGGACATGGCCGGCTCCGCGAACTCCTTCATCATCCGGTCGACCTCGGCGTTCGAGACGGTGGGCTTGCGGGTCGTCGTCGCCATCGGCACGGCCCGCGCGGCGCCCGTCTCCACGTGCGCGCGGTACGCCTCCTCGACGGACGAGGAGGAACGGGCGACGTCGATGCCCTTGCCCGTCTTGCCGTACACGGCGATGGCCTTGCCCGGGACGAACTTGATCGTGCCGTCGCCCGACGAGGCGCCGCCTGCGGCCCGTTCGAGGGCGGCCTGGAGCTTCTCCGCGTCGACGGGCATGACCGGCTCGACGACGCGTTCGTTGCCGAACAGCGAGCCGATCACGGAGACCGGGTTGTAGTCGCTGCCCGCGGCCGCCGCCACCGTCGCCGTGCTGTCCAGGCTCAGGCCCGCCTGGTCCGGCCTGAGCGGCACGGACTTGCCGTCGACCGACAGCTGGAGCGGGTCGGTGGTGCGCTTGCCGAAGGCCGTGTCGAGCTTGGCCGCGGCCTCGTCACGCGTGCCGCCGCCGATGTCGACGCCGAGCACGGTCGTGTTCTTGGGCACGTCCGAGTGGTTCATCAGCAGCCCGGCGCCGTACGCGACACCGGCGAGGCCCACGACGCCCGCCCCCACGAGGACGAGCTTGTTGCGGCCCTTCTTCTTGCGGGGCGCGGCCGGGGCGCTCTGGCCGACCGGGTCGGGGAGCTTCGGCGGGGTGTGCGGCAGCGGCCCTTCGGGGCGCGGGCCCTGGGCGAACGGCGCGTTCGGTCCGCCGAGGCCCGGCGGGACGACCGGGATGCCGCTGGTCAGCGTCTCGCCGGAGACATGGCCGCCCGGGGCGCCGGGGCCCGGCTCGGGCGCGGGCTTCTGCGGCGTGAGGATCGCGGTGTCGTCGCTCATCTGCGGCGGCCGCTGACCGCCGGGAGGGCCGCCGACGGGACCGCCGATGGGGCCACCGGGAGGACCGGCGACAGGACCACCAGGGCGCGCCAGCGGATTGTCGCCGCCGGGACGCGCCATGGGGCTGTCGCCGCCGACGGGACCCGTGGTCGGGCCCGAGGGGCCGCGCGGGGGGACCCCGGGGCCGCTGCCGTCGACGTTCCCTGCGAAGTAGGGCAGGTCGCCGCGGTGCGGGTCGCCGGAGTTCTGGGGCTGCTGCGGGCGGCCCTGCGACGCGGTGGCGCCGAGCGGCCCGGCCGCGCCGGACACGTCGAAGGCGCCGGAACCGCCCGAAGAGCCGGGCGCCGCACCGGAGTTGCCCGGAGCGGGAGCGCCGGCGGAGGCGCCCCGCTGGGGGCCGCCCGATCTGCGCGGCGCGAACCAGTCGCTCGTCTTCTCCTCCGCGGCCGGTGCGCCCTGGCCGTCACCCGAAGGAGCGGTCCGGGGAGCGGGGGCGGCGGGGGGCTCCGGCGCGGGGGCCGGTGCGGCGGCCGGGCCGGCCGGATTCTGGGGTCCGGGTCCCGCGTCCACGTCGCTCATCGGCGTACGCATCACTACGGGCGGGATGGGGCGCGATCCGGGGATGTTGATCCGGATCCGCGTCGTCAGCGTGGTCTCCGTCTTGCGTTCCTCGGGGACCGGCCGGCCCTCGGCGGGCTGCCCGGCATCGCCGGGCGCACCATCGCCGGACCCGGCGCCCTGGGCGGAGGTGCCGTACGGAGGCGTTCCCGAGGGGTACGCGGCACCGCCGCGGCCCTGGGGCCCGGAGGACGAACTGTCAGTTTCACGGCTCAAAGCAGGTTCTCCCGGTTGGCTCCGCCGCCCGTCTCGACCTCACGCGGGCTGCTCGGCGGCGCGCACCACCATACTGGCCGCGGCCGGAACGCATCCGGTGACCGCCGACGAAACCTGTGCGAGGCACGGGCCGGGGCGTGCCCGGCGGGTCAGGGTCGGACAGGTCGCGGCGCCTGGTGCGGTGCATCGCAAGGCGCCGGAGCATCCTAATAGCGGAGCTATTCGGGCGTTTCGGCAACGCGACGAGGTGCCGTGCCGGACGCCGGGACCCCGACCATGACCCGCCGGGCACGCCCTAAGTGGTACGTCACTTCCCAAGTCGGGCGGCGGGCCCCGTTGGTTGCTGCGGCAGGCCAAGGGTGGCGCACATCACAGCGACAGCCATCCCGCCGAGAAGGAACAGATAGGAGCCGGTTCCCGCGCCGAAGAGGAAGTCGCCCTCGGGCCGGGTCGAGGTGAGCAGGATGACCGTGACGGCCCAGCCCACGGCGGGCGCGACGGCCCCGCCCCTGGTGCCCGTCGCCCGCGCCCCGCCGAGGAACGCGCCGGCCGCGCCGAGCAGCGCGAGCAGCAACCCGCCCGGGAACAGGCCGCCTTGGACCAGGGAACCCGCCACCCCGACGAGCGCGCCGAGCACGAGGAGCCCCGCCAGCGCGGCGATGCTCCCGGCGTCGGGGCCGGACCCCGTCGGCCGGACGGGCGGGCCGGCCGGGGGCTTCGCGGCGCCGCTCGACACCGCCGCCCGGCCGGACTTGGCCGGGTTGCCCGACTTGCCTGCACCACTCATCACGCCACCACTCCCGCGAACAGGTCCGTCTCGTGCGGCGCCCCTGCCTCGCCCCGCGCCAACTCGTAATACTCCACGTCGAAGACCGGCTGGGCGAGCCCGTTCGACAGCGCGAAGACCGGTTCGCCGCCGGGCGCGATCTCCACCTGGGTGGCGTGGGCGCGCATCGCGGCGGTCTTGGCCGCGGCGAAGGCCCTGCCGTCGATCTCGGCGGTGACCTGCTCGTCGTCGACGACGCCCGGCACGTCGCCGATCGAGGCCACGGTCTCGTACGGGGTCGAGCCGAGGACACCGGCCAGCCACCGGAAGCGCTCCTCGGCCACGGACCGGGGGACGCGGTTCCAGTAGATCTTCGCGACGGTGTGGGTGTCGCCCAGGTCCCGGCGGAACGCGGGCTCGGCCGCGAGGTCGGCCGCGCGCATCGCGACGCGGTGGGCCTTGATGTGGTCGGGGTGGCCGTAGCCGCCGTCCGGGTCGTAGGTGACCAGGACCTGGGGGCGGATCTCGCGGATCACCTCGACGAGATGGGCGGCGGCCTCGTCCAGGTCTGCGGACCAGAAGGCGCCGGGCCGCTCGTTCTGTTCGGCGCCCATCATCCCGGAGTCGCGGAAGCGTCCCGGGCCGCCGAGGAAGCGGTGGTCGGTGACCCCGAGCTCCTTCATGGCGGCGGTGAGCTCGCCGATGCGGTGCGGGCCGAGGATGTCCTCACGGTCCGGGGCGAGGTGCGCGAGGACGTCCGGAATGACCTCGCCCTCCTCGCCGAGCGTGCAGGTCACCAGGGTGACGTGGGCACCGTCGGCCGCGTACTTGGCCATGGTGGCGCCATTGTTGATCGACTCGTCGTCGGGGTGCGCGTGCACGAGGAGCAGACGCCGGTCGGGCAGTTCCGTCATGCGTCCCAGCCTAGGACGCCCGCGCGCGCGGCTAGAACTTGATCCCGCCGATCATGCCCGCGACATTCGTCGTGAGCTCGCTGATGGTGGGGGCGATGGAGGAGCTGGCGAGGTAGAACCCGAGCAGGACGCAGACGATCGCGTGTCCGGCCTTCAGACCCGACTTCCTGATCAGAATGAAGACGATGATCGCGAACAGCACCACTGCCGAAATCGAGAGTGCCACAGCGGTCCACCTCCCTTGATCCGAGTCCAACTCCCGTACGCCACGCGGCAGCCGACCGGCTCCTGCCCACGCAGCGCTATGGATCATAACTATCCGTCCCGCCGCATGAGTCGGTGCATGGCAGCAAGGGGGGCGCACGGCGGCACGGCCCCATAGGGTCGGGGGATGACCACCGAGCCTCTCTCCTTTCCGCGCCAGCACGCCCGCACCCAGCGCTTCACGCTCGGCGCACCACGGGCGTTCACGGTGGCGCCCGACGGCGAGCGCGTCGCCTTCCTGCGGTCCGGGTCCGGTACCGATCGGGCGAACGCCCTGTGGGTCCTCGATGTGGCGTCCGGCGAGGAGCGGATCGCCGCCGATCCGCGGCTGCTCCTCGGCGGCGCCGAGGAGAATCTGTCGGACGAGGAGCGCGCACGGCGCGAGCGCAGCCGCGAGGGCGCCGCGGGCATCGTCGCCTATGCGACGGACGCGGCCGTGGAGCTGGCCGCGTTCGCGCTGTCCGGGCGGCTGTTCACGGCAGAGCTGCGTGCGGGCACGACCCGCGAACTCCGCGAGCCCGCACGTCATGGTCCGCTGATCGACCCCCGCCCGTCTCCGGACGGCCGCCATGTCGCGTACGTGTCCGGAGGCGCCCTGCGCGTCGTCGGCGCGGACGGCGACGGGGACCGGGCTCTCGCCGGTCCGGGCGAGGACGAGGCGTCGACCGTCACGTACGGGCTCGCGGAGTTCATCGCGGCCGAGGAGATGGGGCGCTCGCGGGGCTTTTGGTGGTCGCCCGAATCGGACCGGCTCCTGGTGGCTCGCGCGGACGACGCGGCCGTGCGGCGCTGGTGGATCGCGGATCCGGCGCACCCGGACCGCAAGCCCGCCCGCACCGCGTACCCCGCGGCGGGCACCCCCAACGCGGAGGTGCGGCTCTTCGTCGTCGGCCTGGACGGTGCGCGCACGGAGGTCTCCTGGGACCGGGCGAGGTACCCGTATCTGGCGCGGGTGCACTGGTCGGCCGACGGGGCGCCGCTGATCCTCGTACAGGCCCGTGACCAGCTCAGTGAGCTGTACCTTGCGGTGAACGTCGAGACCGGGTCGACGCGGATGGTGCACGCCGACGAGGACGGGCAGTGGCTCGAGCTGTTCCCCGGCGTGCCGTCGTGGTCGCCGAGCGGGCAGCTCGTGCGGATCGCGGACGAGGGCGGGGCGCGGGTCCTCGCGGTCGGTGAACGGCCGCTGACCGGCCCGCAGTTGCATGTGCGGGCGGTCCTGGACGTGGGGGAGAGCGATGTGCTCATCTCGGCGTCCGCGGGCTCGGCGGCGCCGGACCGGGAGACCGGCGAGGTCCATGTGTACCGGGTCAACGAGCTGGGCGTGGAGCGCGTCTCGGACGAGCCGGGCGTGCACTTCGCGGCGCGCGCGGGCGGCGTGACCGTCCTGGCGTCCGCCCGCACCGACGAGCCGGGCACGCGGGTGCGGGTGGTGCGGGACGGCAAGCAGATCGCTACGGTCGCCTCGCACGCCGAGCGCCCCTCGCTGAGCCCTCGCCTGACCCTCACCGAGGCGGCCGGCATCCCGTGCGCCGTCCTGCTCCCGTCCTCGTACGAGCAGGGCGACGGGCCGCTGCCGGTGCTGCTCGACCCGTACGGCGGCCCGCACGGGCAGCGGGTGCTCGCCGCGCACAACCCGCATCTGACGTCGCAGTGGTTCGCCGACCAGGGCTTCGCGGTGGTCGTCGCGGACGGCCGCGGCACCCCCGGCCACTCCCCCGCCCGGGAGAAGGCGGTCCGCGACGACCTCACGCTGACGCTCGACGACCAGGTCACGGCGCTGCACGCGCTGGCCGACGCCTTCCCGCTCGACCTGAACCGGGTGGCGATCCGCGGCTGGTCGTACGGCGGCTACCTGGCGGGGCTCGCGGTCCTGCGCCGTCCGGACGTCTTCCACGCGGGCATCGCGGGCGCCCCGGTCACGGACTGGCGGCTCTACGACACGCACTACACGGAGCGCTACCTGGGAGACCCGAAGGCCTCGCCGCAGGTGTACGCGAAGAACTCGCTGGTCACCGACGACGGTCTGGCCGAGGCGGCGGGGCAGCACCGGCCGCTGATGATCGTGCACGGCCTGGCCGACGACAACGTCGTGGTGGCGCACAGCCTGCGCCTTTCGTCGGCGCTCCTCGCCGCGGGCCGGCCGCACGAGGTGCTGCCGCTTTCGGGCGTGACGCACATGACGCCGCAGGAACAGGTCGCGGAGAATCTGCTGCTGCTCCAGGTGGACTTCCTGAAGCGCTCGCTGGGGCTGGTCTAGCCGGGCCGGGCCGGGACAGGCGACCGGCCGGGGCGACATGGCGCGCCCCGGCCGGTCCACGGCACCCGCACGGCCGTACGCTGTTCAGCCTGACGCGTTCGTATATCGGTGCCGCGACGGTCAAGTTGCCTGTGTGTTAACGAAGTTGACACGTATTTATCACGACATGTACGCCTACTCGCTGGGGACGACGTGCTTCTCCTCGGCGAAGTGGCAGGCCGAGTCGTGCTTCGCCGGTGAGTCCCCGATGCGGAACACGGCGGGCACCGCGAGCGCCGGCACCTCCAGTTCGCACCGCTCCTGCGCCTTCCAGCAGCGGGTGCGGAAGCGGCAGCCCGAGGGCACGTTGGCCGGGGACGGCACGTCGCCGGTGAGGATGATCCGCTCGCGGTGCTCGCGCGCCTCCGGGTCGGGGACGGGCACGGCGGACAGGAGCGCCTGGGTGTAGGGGTGCGTGGGGTGTTCGTAGATCTCCTCGTCGGTGCCGATCTCGACGATCCGCCCGAGGTACATGACGCCGACCCGGTCGGAGATGTGCCGCACGATCGACAGGTCGTGGGCGATGAAGACGTAGGACAGGTCGAACTCGTTCTGGAGGCTGTCGAGCAGGTTGATGACCTGCGCCTGCACGGAGACGTCCAGCGCGGAGACCGGCTCGTCGGCGACGATGATCTCGGGGCGCAGGGCGAGGCCGCGCGCGATGCCGATGCGCTGGCGCTGGCCACCGGAGAACTGGTGCGGGTACCGGTTGATGTACTCCGGGTTCAGCCCGACCACGTCCAGGAGGTCCTGCACCTTGCGGCGCCGGTCACCCTTGGGCGCCACCTCGGGGTGGATCTCGTACGGCTCCCCGATGATGTCGCCGACCGTCATGCGCGGGTTGAGGGACGTGTACGGGTCCTGGAACACCATCTGGATGTTGCGGCGTACGGCCTTGAGGGCGCGCCCGGACAGCTTGGTGATGTCCTCGCCCTTGTACTTGATCTGCCCGGCGGTCGGCTGCTCCAGGTTGACCAGCATCTTGGCGACGGTCGACTTGCCGCAGCCGGACTCGCCGACGATGCCGAGGGTCTCGCCGTGGCCGAGCACGAAGTCGACTCCGTCGACGGCCTTGACCGCGCCGACCTGCTTCTTGAACAGGATCCCCTGGGTGAGCGGATAGTGCTTGACCAGCCCGCTGACCTCGAGGATCGGCTCGCCGGCCGACCCAGAGGCGGCGGCGTGCGTCTCTTTCGCCAGGTCAGCCATCGAGCGTCTCCTTCCAGAAGTAGCAGGCGCTCCGGCGCGTCGGACTCACCTCGAAGAGCGGGGGAACATCCGCGCGGCACACGTCCTGGGCCATCGGGCAGCGCGGGTTGAAGGCGCAGCCGGGCGGGATGTGCATCAGGTTGGGCGGCAGGCCCTTGATCGCGTACAGCTCCTGGCCCTTCTGGTCCAGGCGCGGGATCGATTCGAGCAGGCCCTTGGTGTACGGGTGGGCGGGCGCCTTGTAGATCTCGCGCACGGGGGCGGTCTCGACGATGCGGCCCGCGTACATGACGGCGATCTTGTCGGCGACGTCGGCGACCACGCCGAGGTCGTGCGTGATGAGGATGAGGCCCATCCTGAGCTCGCGCTGGAGGTCGGCGAGCAGCTCCATGACCTGGGCCTGGACGGTGACGTCGAGGGCGGTGGTGGGCTCGTCGGCGATGATCAGGTCCGGTTCCAGGGCGAGCGCCATCGCGATCATGATGCGCTGGCGCATGCCGCCGCTGAACTGGTGCGGGTACTGGCCGACCCGCTCCTTGGCGGCGGGGATCCGCACGCGGTCCATCAGCTCGACGGCCTTGGCCTTGGCGTCCTTGCGGGACATGCCTTTGTGGACGGTGAACAGCTCGCCGATCTGCGCGCCCACGGAGAGCACGGGATTGAGGGAGCTGAGCGCATCCTGGAAGATCATCGCCATCTTCGCGCCGCGGATCTTGCGCCGTTCGTCCTCCTTGAGCCCCAGGAGGTCCGTGCCCTGGAAGAGGATCTCACCGCCGGTGATCTTCCCGGGCGGGATGTCGAGGATGCCCATGATCGCCTGGGCGGTCACGGACTTGCCGGATCCCGACTCGCCGAGCACGGCGAGGGTCTCGCCCTCGTCGACGGAGTAGCTGACGCCGTTGACGGCCTTGGCGACCCCGTCGCGCGTGCGGAACTCCACGTGCAGATCCCGTACTTCGAGCAGCATGGCCGCCTACCTCAGCTTGGGGTCGAGGGCGTCGCGCACCGCGTCGCCGAGCATGATGAACGCGAGCACGGTGACCGCGAGGGCGCCGGCGGGCCAGAGCAGCATGTGCGGGGCGTTGCGGATGTACTGCGACGCCGCGGAGATGTCGATGCCCCAGCTCACGGTGGGCGGCTTCAGACCGACGCCGAGGTACGAGAGCGTGGCTTCGAGGGAGATGTACGTACCGAGCGCGATGGTGGCGACGACGATGACCGGCGCGACCGCGTTGGGCAGGATGTGGCGCAGCATCATCCGGGAGTTGGAGGCGCCGAGCGCCCGCGCCGCCTGCACGTAGTCGTTGTGCTTGGCCGTGATGACGGAGCCGCGGGCGATGCGGGAGAGCTGCGGCCAGCCGAGCAGCACCATGAACCCGATGACCGGCCAGACGGTGGAGCTGGTGACCACGGACAGGAGCACCAGGCCGCCGAGGACGACCGGGATCGCGAAGAAGACGTCCGTGATGCGGGACAGGACCGCGTCCCACCCCCCGCCGAAGAACCCGGCGAGCCCGCCGAGGACGCTGCCGAGGAGTGCGACGCCGATCGTGGCGCAGACGCCGACGGTGACGGAGGTGCGGGCGCCGTACACGGTGCGCGTGTAGACGTCGCAGCCCTGGCCGTCGAAACCGAAGGGGTGGCCTGGCTGGGAGCCTTCCTGGGCCTTGGCGAGGTTGCAGGAGAGCGGGTTGCCGGAGGCGATGAGCGAGGGCCACAGCGAGATGACCACGAGGAAGACGATGATCAGGCCCGAGATGATGAAGATCGGGTTGCGGCGCAGATCGCGCCAGGCGTCCGACCAGAGGCTCCTCGGCTTGCCGGAGGGCCCTGTGCCTTCGGGGCCGCCAGGGGTCCGCTCCAGGCTCACCCCCTCGCTCGTGGCGAGGTCCATGGCGCCGCCCGCACCGGTCGAGGCGATGGCGCCGTCCTGCGGGGCGCGGCCCCCGCCCGACAGATAGGGCTCCGGCGGCTCGGGTTCAGGCATAGCGGATCCTCGGGTCGAGTACGGCGTACAGGAGGTCGACGATCAGGTTGGCCACCAGGAAGACGAGGACGAGGACGGTCACGAAGCCGACGACGGTCTGGGTGTTCTGCCGGAGGATGCCCTGGTAGAGCTGGTAGCCGACGCCGTGGATGTTGAAGATCCGCTCCGTGACGATGGCGCCGCCCATCAGGGCGCCGATGTCGGTGCCGATGAACGTGACGACCGGGATCAGCGAGTTGCGCAGCAGGTGCCGGACGATGACGCGGTGGCGCGGCAGGCCCTTGGCGATGGCGGTGCGGACGTAGTCGGCGCGGCGGTTCTCGGCGATCGAGGTCCTGGTGAGCCGGGTGACGTACGCGAGGGAGACCGAGGCGAGCACGAGGCCGGGGACGATCAGCTCGGAGAACGTCGCCTCGGTGGACACCGCGGGTTTGATGATCCCCCACTCGACGCCCAGCAGGAGTTGGAGGAGCAGACCGGTGACGAAGGTCGGGACGGAGATGACGACCAGCGTGAGCAGCAGCACGGAGGTGTCGATGGGGCGCCCGCGGCGCAGGCCCGTGACGACGCCGAGGGAGACGCCGATGACGATCTCGAAGAGGATCGCGACGATGGTCAGGCGGATCGTCACGGGGAAGGCGGCCGCCATCAGTTCGGTGACCTTCTGGCCGTTGAACGCGGTGCCGAAGTCGCCGGTGAAGACGTTCCCCATGTACGTCAGGTATTGCTGCCAGACGGGCTTGTCGAGGCCGAACTCCCTCTCCAGCTGAGCGGCCGTGGCGGGGTCGCACTGCTTGTCGCCGCACAGTCCCGCGATGGGGTCGCCCATCACGTTGACCATCAGGAAGATGAGCAGCGTCGCGCCGAAGAAGACCGGGATCATCTGCAGCAGACGCCTGATCACATAACGTCCCATACGGGGCTCCGGAATCGGGGGGAGCGGCCGCCCTTCAGGCCCCGGACCGCCGCTCCCCGGGCGTCAGTTGACCTTGATCTCGTTGTAGACCGGAACGCTGAACGGGTTGAGGGCGACGTTGGAGACCTGGTCCGAGTAGCCGGCGCTGCCGTTCTGGTACCAGAGCGGGATGGCCGCCATGTTGTCCCTGACGACGCCCTCGGCCTGCTGGAAGATCTTGACGGCCTTGGCGCGGTCGGACTCGGCGTTGGCCTGGTCGACGAGCTTGTCGAACTCCTTGTTGGACCACTTGCCGTCGTTGGACGAGGCGTTGGTGTAGTACAGCGGCTGCAGGAAGTTCTGGATGAGCGGGTAGTCCATCTGCCAGCCGGCCCGGAACGGGCCCGTCATCTTCTTCTGCGTGATCTTGTTGCGGAAGTCGGCGAAGGTGCCGGTGGGCAGGCCGACGCAGGCCTTGTCGTTGCCCAGGGCGTTGTTGATGCTGTTGCAGACGGCGTCGACCCACTCCTTGTGGCTGCCGGTGTCGGCGTTGTAGCCGATCTTCACCTGGCCGCCGGGGATGCCGCCGCCCTCCTGGACCAGCTTCTTGGCCTCGGTGGGGTTGTAGTCGCAGCCGTCGCCGCACAGGCCGTCCTGGAAGCCGCCGTCCTTGCCGAGGACCGGCGAGGTCCAGTCCGTGGCCGGGGTGCGGGTCTTCTGGAAGATCGTCTCGGTGATCTGCTTGCGGTTGATCGCCATCGACAGGCCCTTGCGGACCTTGTCGCTGTCCGCCTCGTTCCACGCGGGGTCGTAGAACGGGAAAGCGAGCGTCTGGATGATGCCGGCCGGGGTGTTGATGTACCGGCCGCTGAGGTCGGCCTTGACGTTCTTCAGCTGCGAGGCCGGGACGTCGTCGACGAGGTCGAGGTTGCCGGCCGTCAGGTCGGTGTACGCCGTGTTGTTGTCGGTGTAGACCTTCAGGTCCACGCCGCCGTTCTGCGCCTTGTCGGTGCCGGGGTAGGCGTCCCACTTGCGCAGGGACATCTGGGAGCCCTTGGTGTAGCTGTCGATCGTGTACGGGCCGTTGCCGACGGGCTTGCTCACCCACGCGTCGTGGCTGTCGAAGAAGGCCTTGGGGAGCGGGGCGAAGGCCGCGTAGCCGAGGGTGTCGGGCCAGAGCGAGAACTTCTGGTTGAGCTTGACCGAGAAGGTCAGGGGGCCGGTGACCTTGAGCCCGGACAGGCTGGTGGCGCTCGGGGTGCCGGAGTCCGGGTGGACCTTGTCGTAGCCGTCGATCTGGCCGAAGAAGTAGGCGTTCTTCTGGTTGTTCTTCAGGTCCGCGCCGTAGTTCCAGGCGTCCACGAAGGACTGCGCGGTGACCTTCTCGCCGTTGGAGAACGTCCAGCCGTCCTTGACCGTGATCTTGAAGTTGACCGAGTCCGTCGTCTCGATCTTGTCCGCGAGCATGTTCTCGGCGGCGCCCGTCTTCGAGTTGTAGCGCTTCAGGCCACGGAAGAGCATGTCCATGACCTTGCCGCCCTGCACCTCGTTCGTGTTCGCGGGCTCCAGCGGGTTCTGCGGGTCACCCCAGGACGAACGGACGATCCCCGAGCCGTCGCCGCCACTGCCGCCACCGTCGCTCCCACCACCACAGGCCGTCGCCGCGAGAGCGACGGCCACCGCGCATACGGCCCACTTGGCGTGCGTGGCTCCACGCATCGAGTGCCTCCTCCGAGTGCTCTGGGTCCGTGCCTTACGGCACTTAGGCCCAAATATCGCTCCGAGAGGGATATGACGCACTTTCAGCCCGTCCGTATGGGGGGCGGACGTGATCCGTCCGTGCGTGATCGTCTCCGCCGCCAACCCCGACAGCGACTACCGCGACAAGCTCTTCAGCACGCAGGGATGGCTCAGCAGGTTCCCGAGGAAGCCCTCCGTGTCACCGTTCTTGTACGCGAGCGCGCGCCCGGTCAACGAACCTTCCGTCAGGCCGAGTTCGATGCCGAGCACCGGGCTGCTGACCCTGGCGTCGGCGGTCGGCAGCTGTACAGGGAAGGAGCCTCGCAGGGCGAGGGCGTCCGTGGCGTCGACGGGGGCGACGGCACTCTCGTCGCCGGTGGTGAGCTCGGCCCGGCCGCCCGGCAGGATCCGCAGGCGCAGGGGTACCTCGCCCTCCGGCGCCAGGACGTGCCCCGCCCACTCCCCCGCCGCCAGGCTCAGCGGGCGCGCAGGCGCCGAGAACACCGGCGAGATCAGCTCGGGCCTGAACCCGGGCACCAGCTCTCCCAGGACGTGGGCGAGGACCGCGTCGCGGGCCGCCTTCACCGTCGTGTTCGTCAGGACCGCCACCGACAGGTCCAGTTCCGGCGCGGACACCGCCATCGCCGCCACCCCGCCCATGCCGCCGCCGTGGCTCACCAGGAGCGGCCCCTCGCCGCGCGAGACGCACCAGCCGAGGCCGTACCCGAGGTGCTCGCCGATCGGGACGGCGTCGAGGACCGCGGCGGCCGTCTCCGGCTTCAGGAGCCGCGGCCAGGTCTGCGCGAAGAGGGCGAGCTGAGGGGCCGTCGCCCAGCCGAGCGAGGCGCCGGGATGGCTGGTGCGCAGACCCTCGGGATAGGGACGCCCGTCAGGGGTGTAGCGGGTCGCGGCGCCGGGGCAGGCCGTGGCGATGCGGAAGCCGTCGAGTCCGAGGGGCCCGAGGACCCGTTCGTGGGCGTACGTGGCGAGGTCCTGTCCGGTGGCGTCCTCCAGCAGCCGGCCGAGGAGCCGGTAGCCGAGGTTCGCGTACTCGAACCCGGAGCCGGGCGCGCGGCTCAGCCGGGTGTACGGCTCCGGGTCGACGGCCGGCTCGCCCCGCTCGCCGTAGTGGAAGTCGTAGTGCGCGCCGATCCCACCGCGGTGCCGCAGGAGCTGGCGCGGGCTCGCGCCGAGCGGTCCCGGTGCGTCCAGGTCGAGCAGCCCCTCGTCGGCGGCGACACAGACCGCCGCGGCCGTGACCGGCTTCGTGGCGGAGGCGAGGGCGTACGGGGTGTGGGCGGTGGCGGGGATCCGCGCGCCGGTGTCGGCAAGTCCGTACGCCTCGGCGAAGATCACCTCGCCGTGCGCGGCCACGGCGACCGAGACGGACGGACTCCCGTGCTCCGCCATCGCCTGCGCGCACCGCGCCCCGAGGTCGTCCAGCATGTGCGTCCCCTCTCCCTCACCCGCTCGTCCCTGGATCATCGCCCACGTCGGGACCGTCACGACCGCCCGCCCAAGAACGCCGACGGCCCGTCACCGGTGCGTCACCGGTGGCGGGCCGTGTCGGTCGGTTCGGGAACGGTCAGGCGTCCTGGCCGGACCCGTCCTCGAGGGCCGCGAGGGCCGGGTCGAGGACGATGTCCTCGCCGCGGTCCTCCGTCGTCGGGTCCTCCGGGAAGTGACAGGCCGTGAGGTGGCCCTCGCGGCTGCCGGAGATCTGGACGAGCGGCGGCTCCTCCGTGGCGCACTTGTCCTGCGCCTTCCAGCACCGGGTGCGGAAGCGGCAGCCGGACGGCGGCGAGATCGGCGAGGGGACATCGCCCTCCAGGCGGATCCGCTCCTTCTTCACCGCGTCGATGTCCGCGTCCGGCACCGCCGACATCAGCGCGTGCGTGTACGGGTGACGGGGGCGGTTGTAGAGCGAGTCGCGGTCGGCGATCTCCACGATCTTGCCCAGGTACATCACCGCGATGCGCTGCGAGAAGTGGCGCACGATGGCCAGGTCGTGGGCGATGAAGACGAACGCGATGCCCATCTCCCGCTGCACCTTCTGCAGCAGGTTGACGACCTGGGCCTGGATCGACACGTCGAGCGCGGAGACCGGCTCGTCCGCGACGATCAGCTTCGGCTCCAGGGCGACGGCCCTGGCCACGCCGATGCGCTGCCGCTGGCCGCCCGAGAACTCGTGCGGGAAGCGGTTGTAGTGCTCCGGGTTCAGGCCGACGATCTCCAGCAGCTCCCGCACCCGCGCCTCGCGGCCGCCGGGCGGGTTGATGCCGTTGATCTCCATCGGCCCGGAGATGATCGAGCCGACCGTCTGCCGCGGGTTCAGCGACGCATACGGGTCCTGGAAGATCATCTGGATCTCGGACCTGATGGGCGCCAGCTGCTTGCGGTTGGCCGTGCTGATGTCCTGGCCGTTGTACGTGATCGTGCCGTGGGTCGGCTCGTACAGGCGGGTCAGCAGGCGGCCCGTCGTCGACTTGCCGCAGCCGGACTCGCCGACCAGGCCCAGGGCCTCGCCCCGGAAGACCTCGAAGGAGACGCCGTCGACGGCCTTGACGGCGCCGATGGTCCGCCGGATCGGGAAGCCGCCCTTGATCGGGAAGTGCTTCTTCAGGTCCTTGACCTGGAGGAGGGGTGCGCTGTCCGCGTCCCGCTGCTGCGGGATCGCTTCCGCGACCGCCGTGGTGGTCTGGTTGTTCTCGCTCATGGTCATGCCCCAGTCGCCGGTTTCAGCTCAGCCCAGCCGGGGCTGAATCGTCTCGATGAACACCTGCTGCTTCTGATCCGCCGTCAGGTGGCAGGCAGAGCCGCGGCCGACCGGCAGCGTGGGCCTGTCGCCCTTGCACTTGCCGCCTTCGACCTTGTCGGTGAACGCACACCGCGGGTGGAAGGCGCAGCCGCTCGGCGGGTTCAGCAGCGATGGCGGCGAGCCGGGGATCGGCAGCAGTGGCTCGTCGACGTCCGAGGTGAGACGCGGCATGGAGCCGAGCAGCCCCCAGGTGTAGGGGTGCTCGGGCGACTTGAGCACCTCGCGCACGGAGCCGCGCTCGACGGCCCGGCCCGCATACATCACGAGCAGGTCGTCGGCCATGTTCGCCACGACGCCGAGGTCGTGGGTGATCATGACGATCGCGGAGCCGAACTCCTGCTGGAGGTCCTTGAGCAGGTCGAGGATCTGCGCCTGGACGGTCACGTCGAGCGCGGTGGTCGGCTCGTCGGCGATCAGCAGGTCGGGGTTGCAGACCAGGGACATGGCGATCATGGCGCGCTGGCGCATACCGCCGGAGAACTGGTGCGGGTAGTCGTCCACCCGCTGCTTGGGGTGGGGGATGCCCACCTTCTCCAGCATCTGGACGGCCCGGTCCCGGGCCTCCTTCTTGCTGGCCCCGGTGTGCTTGCGGAACGGCTCCGAGATCTGCCGGCCCACCGTGTAGTACGGCGACAGCGCGGTCAGCGAGTCCTGGAAGATCATCGCCATCTTGTTGCCGCGGAGCTTCTCGAGCTCGGGCTCGGTGGCGGTGATCAGTTCCTTGCCCTCGAGGAGGATCTCGCCCTCGACGTGGGTGTTCTTGCGGTTGTGCAGGCCCAGCACGGTCAGGTTCGTCACCGACTTGCCGGAGCCCGACTCGCCGACGATGCCGAGCGTCTTGCCGCGCTCGAGGTCGAAGGAGAGCCCGTCCACAGCCTTGACGATGCCGTCCTCGGTGGAGAACTGCACCTTCAGGTCGCGTACCGAGAGGAACGCGTCGCCGCCGGTAGGGGCCGGGGCGTCCTCGGTCTTGGTGAGTGTGGTCACGGTCGTTCTCCTAGGACAGACGCACGCGCGGGTCGATGACGGCGTACAGAGCGTCCACGATGATGTTGAAGAGAATGATGAAGGCGGCGCTGAGAATCATGACGCCCATGAGGACGGGCAGGTCCTTGCCGGTGACCGATTCGATCGCGAGACGGCCGATGCCGGCCAGACCGAAGGTCAGCTCGGTGACCATGCCACCACTGAGCAGGGCGGCGATGTCCATGCCGAGGATGGTGACGATCGGGATCAGCGAGCCGCGCCAGGCGTACCGGAAGAAGACGTAGCGGCTGCCCATGCCCTTGGCTCTGGCTGCCCGCACGTGTTCTTCCTGCAACTGCTCGATCATCGACGAACGCGCCATACGCGTGTAGTTGGCCGTGAAGATCGTCGCCATGACCAGCCAGGGAATCAGCAGGCCCATGAACCAGGCGCCGGGATTCTCGCTGATCGGGGTGTACTTGGGCCTGTCGAGCCATCCCGTGCTGTACACGAAGATGCCGAGGACGACCGGGCCGAGGAAGTAGATCTGGAACGAGCTCATGACCAGCGAGCCACCGCTGAAGACCTTGTCGAGCCAGGTGCCGCGGAAGCGGGCCGCCGTCAGACCGGCGCCGAGACCGGCGATCAGGAAGACGATGAGGCCGCCCGCGGTGAGGGACAGCGTCAGCGGGAGACGGTCCATCATCGTGGCCCAGACCATCTGGTTGTTCTTGAACGAGACGCCGAAGCACGGCGCGTCGCAGTGTCCCACCGCGAAGTCACGTCCGGCGAAGATGCCGGTCAGGTAGTGCCAGTACTGCACCGGCACCGGCTGATCCAGCCCGAGGTTCTTGTGGATGATCGCCAGTGCGTCCGGGGTGCAGTTCTTGCCGCACGCCAGTGTCGCCGGGTCCTGTGGGATGGCGAAGTACATGAAGTACGTGAACGCGCTGATCAGCAGGAGGATGAGTGCTGCGCCGAGCGTCCGGCGTATAAGAAATCGAAGCATCGCAGAAAGCTGCTCTCAGGACGGCGGCGGTGGGAGGCCAGGAGGGAGTCCGGCGACCCGGGGATGAGGGCACCGCCGCGCCCTCATCCCCGGGAACTGCCTTGAACTGACTACTTCTTGAGGTAGACCGCGGTCGGGTCCGTGTAGCTCGTCACCGTCGAGTACCGCAGGCCACCGACGTTGGAGCCGGCGATCTGGAACACCTTGGTGTAGTAGATCGGGGCAGCCGGGTTGATCTTGTCGGTGATGTAGCGGGAGAGCTTCTCCCACTCCTTGGCCGACTGTGCCGTGTCCTTGATCTTCTGGATACGCGCGATCTCGTCGTTCACGTGCTTGTCGTTCGTGTGCGAGTAGTTCGACGAACCGTCCTGGATCTGCGCACCGTCGAAGGACGGCGGGAAGACGGTGTTGCCGGACGCCCAGTCCTGGCCCCAGCCGGTCATGTAGAGGTCAAGGCCGTTCTTGACCTTGCCCATCTGCTCGTACCAGGTCGCCGGGTCGATCTCCTTCTTCTGGATGTCGAGCCCGATCCTCTTCAGGTTGTTGATGATGAGGTTGGCCTGGGTGGTGCGCACGCCGGTGTTGGCGTACGCGTAGACGAGCTTCTTGCCCTTGGCGCCGGCCTGGTCGATCAGCTTCTTCGCCGCGGCGATGTCACCGTTCGGCTTCTTGAGCTTGTTGAACGGGTCGTAGCTCTTGTCGAAGCCCGGCGTGGTGGGCGACATCAGGCTGGTCGCGGGCTCACCGCCGTAGGTGCCGCCGTCGGCACGGCCGGCCGCGCTGCCCGGCATCGCGAGGGCGATGGCGTCACGGATGCGCTTGTCCTTCACGCGGTCCATGTTGAAGTTCAGCTGCCACACGTACGGGGCGTAGCCCTGCACCGTGCGCTTCATGACCGCCTTGTTGGTGGTGATCTTCTGCAGCTGGGTGGCGTCGACCTGGCCGGTGAACATGATCGCGTTCTTGGCCTCGGCACGGTCGGCCAGGATGGTCTTGGTCTGGTCGGCCTTCGACTGGTTGTAGTCGATGTTGAAGCCGTCGACGTACTGGTGACGCATCGGGTCCGTCTTGGCGTCCCAGTTGGTGTTGCGCACCAGCTGGATGCTCTTGCCCGGCTTGTACGTGGAGATCTTGTACGGGCCGGACGCGACGGGCGACTGGTCGTACTTCTCCTTCGTGTCCGTCTTCTCGGGCACGACCGAGTAGCCGGCCATCGCGAGCGCCTGGGCGACGTCGGTCTGCGGCTGGAGGAAGTGGAAGACGATCGTCTTGTCGTCCGGGGTCGCGAGGACCGAGTCGGGCAGGTGCTTCTTGCCCTTGAACGGACCGGCGTACGCCTTGCGGTACTTGGTGCCCGTACCGGACAGCCACTGCTGGACGTAGGTCGGGCCGTCGGTCTCGAAGGACGAGTACAGACGCTCGATGGTGTGGCGGATGTCGGCCGACGTGATCACGTTGCCGTTCTGGTCCTTCACGCCGTCCTTCAGCGTGTAGGTCCAGGTCTTGCCGCCATCGGAGGACTTGCCCGCGTCGGTGGCGAGGTCACCGACGACGGTCTGGTTGCCCTTGTCGTCCTCCTTGTACGTGGTCAGGCCACGGTAGAGGAGCTTGGAGAGCAGGCCGCCGTCGGAGACGTAGATCTGGCCCGGGTCCAGGTGGGAGAAGTCCGTCTCCTGGTAGACCTGAATGGTTCCGCCCTTACGGGCACCGGGCACCTCGGCCGCGGGGCCGACCGAGTCCTGGGCGGTGCCCATGATGACCGGCTTGGCCTGCGCCGCGGCGTCCTTCTGGGTCTTGCTGTTGTCCTTGGCGTTGTTGTTGCTGCCGCTGCTGCAGCCGGTCAGCGCCAGGGCGCCTGCGGTGACGGCGACGACCGTTGCCTGCGCCGTGCGCGAACGAAGGATGCTCATGGAGTTGAATCCACCTGCCTGTGAGTAGTGATCCTTAGGTGCTGCCTGGCGCATCCGGTCGAAGCCGGCGCCCGGGTGGCAGCTTCCCCCTCGGAGGAGTTGGTTCAGCGTCCGGTCTTGGGATCGAAGGCGTCCCTGACCGAGTCACCGAGGAGGTTGAACGCCACGAAGAAGACGACCATGGCGACGCCCGGGAAGAGCATGTAGGTCGGGTCCTGCTCGTAGATCTTGGCGCCGGTGGCGAACATCAGGCCCCAGTCGGGGGTGGGGTCCTGGTAACCGACGCCGACGAACGAGAGGAAGGCGACCGAGAGGATGGTGCTGGGAAGCAGGTAGGTGCCCTGCACGATGATCGGCGTGACCAGGTTGGGCAGCAGTTCCTTGCGGATGATCCGCCAGGGCGACGCGCCCGCGACCTTCGCGGCCTCGACGAACTCCCGCTCGCGCAGGGAGAGTGCGACCGCGCGGACGAGCCGGGACAGGCTCATCCAGGTGAGCATCCACAGCACACCGGTGATGGCGAGGAAGCGGATGTAAGTCGGCGTCTCCTCGTCGGGTGCCACGAACACCGAGACGATGACGGGCATCGCGGCGACCATGAACAGCTGGCTGGGCAGGGCGAGCATGAAGTCGGTGAAGCGCCCGAGCCAGTAGTCGATCTTGCCGCCGAAGTAACCGGAGACCAGGCCGATGACGACACCGAGGAACACCATGCCGATGGTGGCGATCAGCGCCGTGTACAGCGACGTACGCATGCCGTAGAGCAGGTACGAGAACACGTCGCGCCCGTAGTTCGGGTCGATACCGAACCAGAAGTCGGGCGACATACCGCCGTTGGGGCCGGCCGGCAGGTTGAACTCGTTGAGGAGCGTGGGGTCGTCCTGGCCGTAGAAGGTGTACGGATCCTTGCCGTACAGCTTCGAGATGAGCGGCGCACACGCGGCTATCAGGAAGAAGAACAGCACGATCCAGGCGGAGACGACACCGGTCTTGTCCCGCTTGAAGCGGCGCAGCATGAGCTGGCCCGGGGAACGCCCCTCGACCTTCTCGGCATTCTTCTCGACGCCCTTCGGCTCCGGCTCGTTGTCCAAGGCGGAAGAGGTCTCGGCGCCCTCAATCTCGATTGGACTCGTCATGATTCGTCCATTTCACAGGTGTTGGAGGTCGTCGGCACACGGCGGGCTCCTCCCTGTGGGAACGGAGCACCGGACCGACGGCCGTCGCACGGCGTACGCCACTCCAGCTGGATTGCCACCAGGGGGTACGACGACCTACGGGCGGTACACGGCAACCCAAGGCCGGATGCGCGCGGTTGAGCTACGACTGGGGTGAACTCACCCCGGGGGAACCTGACCCGACCGGGCAGGCCGTGCCGTCAGAGACTGTCGCGGCGCTTGAGCGCCGTGCCGGCCGATGGGCTACTGCCCGCGAGTCCTGTACCTGCCATCGGGGACGACGCGACCCATATGGCGCTTGTGGCACCTCGCATGGGTTCCTCCTCATGAGTCCACTTTTGTTCACTACAAGTGGAGGCACATGCCACCTGACCGACACCCCTGACGGCGAGGATTGAAAGTGCCTCAGTGTGCTCGCGAGTCGGCACTCCCCACAGTGCGTGACCCATTGACCCGAGCTCTACGCGCTCAACTATCTGGCATCAGAATCGGACCGACCACAGTGTTTTGGTCTCGGTTCGATCACACCTGATGCGTACTTAGCCCAATATCCGGACAAACTGATCCTAGATAGATCCCTGCGAAACGGACTCGTTACACATCTATCGGTCAGTGGACTCCGGATTCCGGACAACTGCCTCTGGAAAACGAGTTGCACATCACCAGCCCATGCGCAGGGCTGTGGGAAGACTCGCACCGGGCGGATCAACGCGCGTGGATCGCGCGGGAACGCGTCCAGGATGCCACGAGGGTAGTGAAGTACCACCTGGTGCGGGCGATGATCCTGCAAAAACTCCTGCACGCGACCGCAGCGGCAGGACATACGACAAAGGCCCGGGCCCCCCGAAGGGGACCCGGGCCCAACTGTCGACGGATCAGCTGTGCTTGGCGCGCGAGGCGCTGCGGCCACGCTGCTTCTGGTCGAGGACGACCTTGCGGATACGGACGGTCTCCGGGGTCACCTCGATGCACTCGTCGTCGCGGCAGAACTCCAGGGACTGCTCGAGCGAGAGCTTGCGGGCGGGCACCACGTTCTCCGTGGTGTCCGCGGAAGCCGCACGCATGTTGGTGAGCTTCTTCTCCTTGGTGATGTTCACGTCCATGTCGTCGGCGCGCGAGTTCTCGCCGATGATCATGCCCTCGTAGACCTCGGTGCCGGCCTCGGTGAAGATGACACCGCGCTCCTGGAGGTTGACCATCGCGAACGGCGTCACCGTGCCCGAGCGGTCCGCGACCAGCGAGCCGTTGTGACGGGTGCGCAGCTCGCCGAACCACGGCTCGTGGCCCTCGAAGATGGAGTGCGCGATACCGGTGCCGCGGGTCTGCGTGAGGAACTCCGTACGGAAGCCGATGAGGCCGCGGGACGGGACGATCCACTCCATACGGACCCAGCCCGAACCGTGGTTCGTCATGGTCTCCATACGGCCCTTGCGGGTCGCCATGAGCTGCGTAATGGCGCCGAGGTGCTCCTCGGGCGAGTCGATCGTCATGCGCTCGATCGGCTCGTGCGTCTTGCCGTCGACCTGCTTGGTGACGACCTCGGGCTTGCCGACGGTCAGCTCGAAGCCCTCGCGGCGCATCTGCTCGACCAGGATGGCGAGCGCGAGCTCACCGCGGCCCTGGACCTCCCAGGCGTCGGGACGCTCGGTGTCGAGGACACGGAGCGAGACGTTACCGACCAGCTCGCGGTCGAGGCGGTCCTTGATCTGGCGGGCCGTGACCTTGTGGCCCTTGCCGCCCTTGCCGACCAGCGGCGAGGTGTTCGCACCGATGGTCATCGAGATGGCCGGCTCGTCGACCGTGATGAGCGGCAGCGCGATCGGGTTCTCGGTGTCGGCCAGGGTCTCGCCGATCATGATGTCCGGGATACCGGCGATGGCGCAGATGTCACCCGGGCCCGCCATCTCGGCCGGCTTGCGGGTGAGCGCCTCGGTCATCAGGAGCTCGGTGATGCGGACGTTGGACATCGTGCCGTCGCGCTTGATCCACGTGACGGTCTGGCCCTTGCGCAGCTCGCCCTGCTCGACGCGGCAGAGCGCGATACGGCCGAGGAAGTTGTCGGCGTCCAGGTTCGTGACGTGCGCCTGGAGGGGGGCGTCCTCGTCGAACTCGGGGGCCGGGACGTGCGCCAGGATCGTGTTGAAGAACGGCTCGAGGTTCTCGCTGTCCTGCGGGACGGTGCCGTCCTCGGGCTTGGTCAGCGACGCGACGCCGTCACGGGCGCAGGCGTAGACGATGGGGAACTCGATCTGGTCCTCGTCCGCGTCCAGGTCCAGGAACAGGTCGTACGTCTCGTCGACGACCTCGGCGATCCGGGAGTCGGGGCGGTCCGTCTTGTTGATGCACAGGATGACCGGCATCTTGGCCGAGAGGGCCTTGCGCAGCACGAAGCGGGTCTGCGGCAGCGGGCCCTCGGAGGCGTCGACGAGCAGCACGACCGCGTCGACCATCGACAGGCCGCGCTCGACCTCACCACCGAAGTCGGCGTGGCCGGGGGTGTCGATGATGTTGATCGTGATGGCCTCGCCGCCATCCTTCGGGTGGTACTTGACCGCCGTGTTCTTGGCCAGGATCGTGATGCCCTTCTCACGCTCCAGGTCGTTCGAGTCCATCATGCGGTCGTCGAGCGACTCGGCGGCGTGCGCGGCGAAGGCGCCGGCCTGCTTGAGCATGGCGTCGACCAGCGTGGTCTTGCCGTGGTCGACGTGGGCGACGATGGCGACGTTACGGATGTCGTGGCGCGTGGCCATATTGCGGCGTACTCCCGGAGTGAGTGGACGGCTGCGCGTACGTCTCTTCGTACACGCGCCCTGCCGGGCTGGACACGCCACGGCCTCACCCCATCGTACGTGGCTTCGGCCGGGCAGGCCTTCTGGGGCTCTGGGGTCAAGGATGCACAGTGAGTGAACGCCGCGGAGAGGCATGGGGGACGCCCCGGAGAAACCGCAGGTCAGTGGTGAAACGAACCTTGCCCGCCGGACGGACCGGCGGGCAAGGGACTTGAGCCAGATCTGAGCTGGGTGATCTTCCGGAAGATCACCCAGGGGCTCTCGGGGGCTCTTCCGGGCACTCAGGGTGCGATGTGCGTCACTTCTCGGAAGGGCTCGCGGAGGACTCCGCCGAGGGGTTCGCGGACGACTGCGCGGACGCGCGCGCCGAGCCGGAGACGTTCGGCTCGGCACCCGGCCGCGCACCCGGCTTCAGGAAGCCGATGTCCTCGTACTCGGGCTCCTGGAAGCCGAAGGCTCCCGCGTTGGCGACGGTGCGGCGGGCGGCCACCAATTCCGGACGCTGGTAGAGAGGAATCGATCCTGCTGCGGCCCAGATACGGGCGTCGGCCTGCTTGACCAGGGAGCGCTCCTCCCCCTCGTCGAGCTCACCGATCGCCTGGTCGAAGAGCTGGTCGATGTGGTCGGTGCCGACCCGGGTGTAGTTCTGCTCGACGGTCAGCGAGCCGTCCGCCGCCGGCACCGGCTTGGCGTAGATCGGGCGGGCGTCGGTGGCCGGGAAGGCCGAGGCGGGCCACGAGTAGAGCGCCAGGTCGTACTCCCCGGACGCGATGTGGTCCTTGAAGTAGCTGGCGTCGGCGACCTTCGACGTCTCCGTGCGGATGCCGATCTTCGCCAGCATCTGCGAGATCCGGTCGGCGACCGCGTGCAGCGAGTCCGAGCCGGGGCCCGACGGGAGCACGAAGCGCAGCGTCAGCGGCTTGCCGTCCTTGGCGAGCGGACCGGCGGGGGCACCGGCCGGTGCGGGCGTCCCCTTCGGGGCGTACGCGCCTGGGGCGGCGCCCCGCTGGGCGGCCTCCTTCGCGTACTGATCGGCGTGCTTCTTCTCCTTGTCGGCCTCGCGCAGCTTCTGCGCGTCGGCCTGGCGCAGGAGCGCGGCGTGCTGGAAGGCGGCGACGCGTCCGGGGGTGAGCAGCGAGCCCTGCCGGTCGCCCGGCTTCTGGTCGCTCTCGCCGACGATGTACGTGCCCTCGTCGGAGTCCTCGGAGGCGGCACCCTTCTTGCCCTCCGTACCCTTCTTGCTCTCGCTGCCGGATTCACCGTCGGCCTTGCTTCCGGCCGTCTTCGGCTTGGTCTTCTCGGTCTCCTTCTTCAGGGGACCGCCCTGCACCCAGCCCGCGTCCGTGAGCAGTGCACGGGCCTCTGCGGTGTCCTGGTTGCCGAGGGCGCCGCTGCTGTCGGCGTACGCCTGCTGCCCGGCGAGGGCGAGATGGCTGCCGACGGTGTGCGCGGGCAGGCCGAGCGGCTTGAGGACGACCTCGGCGAGCTTCTTGCGGTCGATGGCGCGGGCCACGGCGCGGCGCACGCGCTCGTCGGCCAGCGGGCCCTCGGCGCCGTTCAGCGCGAGCTGCGTGAAGGCGGGTTCGAGGGACTTGCGGACGACGTAGCCGCCCAGGCCCGTCTGTCCCTGCTCGTCCTTCCTGGCGGCCCCACGGGCCTCGGCCTCCTGGCCGGCCGCCTTCTCGCCCTCGGCGGGCGTGACAGTGGCTCCGGGGCCTTGGGCGAGCGGGCCCGAGGTGTCCTTGTCGCGGCCGGCGCGGGAGATGCGGGACGCGTCCTCCGGGTCGACGGCGGCGAGGTCGATCTTCCCCGCGACGAGCGCGTCGGCCCGCTTCTCGCGGGGCACGACTTGCAGGACGATCTTGTCCAGCTTGGCCTGACGGCCCCACCAGCGCGGGTTGCGCACCAGCGTGACGTCCTTGGCGTCCCGGTCGACCTCCTTGATCGAGAAGGGGCCCGCGGTGACCTTGAGCTTGCGGCGGGCTCCCTCGTTGAAGGCGTCCGGGGTCCCCATGACGTCCTTGGGGTACAGCGGCGAGAACAGCGAGCGCCAGTCCGCGTACGGCTTCGCGAAGGTGACCCGCACCTCCAGGTTGTTCTTGCCGCGCTCGATCTTCTCGATGCGGTCGTAGCCCGCGTTGTGGGCCGTCCAGTACGCGGATTCCTTGCCGGACAGGGCGCGCCACTGGGCGGCGAAGTCGGCCGCGCCGATCTCGCGGCCGTCGCTCCACACCGCCTGCTGGTTGAGCTTGTACAGGACGACCTGCTTGGGCTCGGTCTCGATGACCTCGGCCTTCTCCAGGAAGTCCGGGTCGCGCACCGCCCTGCCCTGCTTGTCGAGCCGGAACATCGAGGGCAGTACGGCTCCGGAGACGCGGGAGGTGCCCGCGTCGGCGTCGGCCTGGAAGGAGTTGAGGGTCCCCGGCAGGGCGTCGAGCGCCCAGCGCAGGGTGCCGCCGTCCGCGACGTCGCCGCGGGCCGTGGACGCGATGTCCTGGGCGGCGGCCGGGCTGCTGGACTCGTCGTCGTCATCGCCCGAGCCGCAGCCGGCCAGGGCCGTCACCGCGAGCGCCCCCGACACGAGGAACGCGGCCGAGCGCAGGACGGGACGCCGCGCGGGACGCCTGGCGGGGCGCGATGTGGCGCCGTCATGGGACATCACGAGTACCTCCGGGGCTAGCCCGGCCGCCCGCTTACCAGGACCGGGCCGGGTTTGATCACGTTTGGCGGTATATGGAGCTGATCACATCTATCGCCCCACTGAAGGGGGTGCCTCTCGGCGGGTGGCGACGACACGGCGATATCCGCCCGGAACCCCACTCGTGCGGCCCAACGTGGCGCCGATCGGGGTGGGCGCCGTCTCTTCGGCGGGTGCGGGTGGCCGTCGGTCGGTCGCGCAGTTCCCCGCGCCCCCCAGGGGGCGCGGGGCTGTCGCACTCGCGCGGCTCCGCCCGGGAGGCGCAAAAGCGGGGCGCACGCCGACGCGCGCTTCAGGAATCCGCGCAGATCCCTTCACAAGGCGTGATGTGACGCGCGACACTCGCAGGCGCATGAGCATCTCCGCCGCACCAGCGGAAGCGAGGGCAAGTCATGTCCCTGAACGACGACTTGGCGGCAGCCGAGCGCTGCCTCGACGAGCTGTGCCGGACCGTGGGGCGCCTGGAGCGGCAGCTCGACGGCGGCCTCGACGTACGGCGCGTACGCACCGACGCCGACCATCTGCGCGAGAGCGTCGCCCTGCTGCGGGCGGCCGCGGCCGGCGCCCCGCCACCGCGCCGGCCCGAGCTCGTGCCCGTCCCCGACACCCCGTACGACAGCTCGCTCTGGACCGACTCGGACGACGAAGGACTCGGCGTCCGGGACCGGCACGCCCCCTGACCCTCTGAGCGGAGGCTTCGTTGGCCACCGGCACGGAACCCCATCCCCAAGCGGGCGCGCACGGCGTCCGGGACAGGACGCGCGCCGCGATCGCGTCCGGACACCTGCGCACCGACCGCTGGTGGCTGGCGCCCGCCAGTACCGCCGCGGGACTGCTCGCCTTCATCGTCTACTCGACCTGGCGGGCCTTCGCGAACGCGGACTACTACCACGCGCCGTACGTCTCGCCGTTCTACTCCCCGTGCATCGCACAGAACTGCAAGCCGATGCACGCGGGCCCCAACTGGGAGATATTCGGCGGCTGGTGGGGACTGTCCCCCGCGCTGCTCATCCTGATCTTCCCGCTCGGCTTCCGGCTGACCTGCTACTACTACCGGAAGGCCTACTACCGCGGGTTCTGGGCGTCTCCGCCCGCCTGCGCGGTCGCCGAGCCGCACAAGAAGTACACGGGCGAGACCCGCTTCCCGCTGATCCTGCAGAACATCCACCGGTACTTCTTCTACGCGGCGATCCTCGTGGCGGGAATCCTCACCTACGACACCGTGCTCTCGTTCCGCAACGAGAAGTACGAGTGGGGCCACATGGGTCTCGGCACGCTCGTCTTCCTGCTGAACATCACGCTGATCTGGGCGTACACCCTGTCCTGCCACTCGTGCCGGCACATCGTCGGCGGCAAGCTCAAGCACTTCTCCAAGCACCCGGTGCGCTACCGGATGTGGCAGTGGGTCGGAAAGCTGAACAACCGTCACATGCTGCTCGCCTGGGCGTCGTTGATCAGCGTCGCGCTCGCCGACTTCTACGTGTTCCTGCTGGCGTCCGGCGCCTTCGACGATCCGCGCTTCTTCTAGATGGGGTGGCACTTCTGATGTCTCAAGTGGAGCGGCAGCAGTGGGACGTTGTCGTGGTCGGGGCGGGCGGTGCGGGCCTGCGCGCGGCGATCGAGGCGCGCGAGCGCGGCGCGCGTACGGCCGTGATCTGCAAGTCCCTCTTCGGCAAGGCGCACACCGTGATGGCCGAGGGCGGCATCGCCGCGGCCATGGGGAACGTGAACTCCGGCGACAGCTGGCAGGTCCACTTCCGTGACACGCTGCGCGGCGGCAAGTTCCTCAACCAGTGGCGGATGGCCGAGCTGCACGCGCGCGAAGCACCCGACCGGGTCTGGGAGTTGGAGACCTGGGGAGCCCTGTTCGACCGGACGGCGGACGGCCGGATCTCGCAGCGCAACTTCGGCGGGCACGAGTACCCGCGCCTCGCGCACGTCGGTGACCGCACGGGTCTGGAGCTGATCCGCACGCTCCAGCAGAAGATCGTGGCGCTCCAGCAGGAGGACTTCAAGGAGTTCGGTGACTACGAGGCGCGTCTCAAGGTCTTCCAGGAGTGCACGGTCACCCGGGTGCTCAAGGATGTGTCCGACAGCGGCTCCGCCGCGGGCGACAGGGTTTCCGGCGCGTTCTGCTACGAGCGCGAGAGCGGCCGTTTCTTCGTCCTTCAGGCGCCGAGCGTGGTGCTCGCGACGGGCGGCATCGGCAAGTCGTTCAAGGTGACGTCGAACTCGTGGGAGTACACGGGCGACGGCCACGCGCTCGCGCTGCTCGCCGGGGCGCCGCTGCTGAACATGGAGTTCGTCCAGTTCCATCCGACGGGCATGGTCTGGCCGCCGTCGGTGAAGGGCATCCTCGTCACGGAGTCGGTGCGCGGCGACGGCGGGGTCCTGCGCAACTCCGAGGGCAAGCGGTTCATGTTCGACTACGTCCCCGACGTCTTCAAGGAGAAGTACGCCGAGTCGGAGGACGAGGGCGACCGCTGGTACGACGACCCGGACCACAACCGGCGCCCGCCCGAGCTGCTGCCCCGCGACGAGGTGGCGCGCGCCATCAACTCCGAGGTGAAGGCGGGCCGCGGCTCCCCGCACGGCGGCGTCTTCCTCGACGTCTCCACGCGCATGCCGGCCGAGCGCATCCGGCGCCGGCTGCCGTCGATGTACCACCAGTTCAAGGAGCTGGCCGACGTCGACATCACGGCCGAGCCGATGGAGGTCGGCCCGACCTGCCACTACGTGATGGGCGGCATCGCCGTCGACTCGGACACGGCGGCGGCGCGCGGCGTGCCGGGCCTGTTCGCGGCCGGTGAGGTGGCGGGCGGCATGCACGGCTCGAACCGCCTCGGCGGCAACTCGCTGTCCGACCTCCTCGTCTTCGGCCGCCGCGCCGGACTGCACGCGGCCGAGTACGCGGCCGGGCTCGACGAGCGCCCTGCCGTCGACGCGGACCAGGTCGACACGGCGGCGGCGGAGGCGCTGCGCCCGTTCTCCGCGGAGGGTCCGCCGGACGGGGGCGTCGCCGAGAACCCGTACACGCTCCACCAGGAGCTTCAGCAGGCGATGAACGACCTGGTCGGCATCATCCGGCGCGAGGAGGAGATGGCCGAGGCGCTCGACCGGCTCGCCGGACTGCGGCTGCGGGCACGGCGGGCCGGGGTGGAGGGGCACCGCCAGTTCAACCCCGGCTGGCACCTCTCGCTCGACCTGCGCAACATGCTGCTCGTCAGCGAGTGCATCGCGCGCGCCGCCCTGGAGCGCACGGAGTCGCGCGGCGGCCACACTCGTGAGGACCACCCGACGATGGACCGCGGCTGGCGGCGCACCAACCTGCTGTGCCGGCTCGTCGACCCGACCGGCGGCCTCGCCGCCACGGACCCGGTCCGGGGCCAGATCGACCTCGTGCACGAGACCACCGAGCCCATCCGCCCGGACCTGCTCGCCCTCTTCGAGAAGGAAGAGCTGGTCAAGTACCTCGCCGAAGAGGAGCTCTACGAGTGAGTTCGTACGACGCGCGTTTCAGGGTCTGGCGCGGGGACGCCGAGGGCGGTGACCTCAAGGACTTCTCCGTGGAGGTGAACGACGGCGAGGTCGTCCTCGACATCATCCACAGGATCCAGGCGACCCAGGCCTCCGACCTCGCGGTCCGGTGGAACTGCAAGGCGGGCAAGTGCGGTTCGTGCTCGGCGGAGATCAACGGCCGGCCCCGCCTGATGTGCATGACCCGCATGTCGGTCTTCGACCGCGAAGACGTCATCACGGTGACGCCCCTGCGCGCCTTCCCGGTGGTCCGCGACCTCGTCACGGACGTCGGCTTCAACTACGCGAAGGCCCGCGAGATCCCGGCGTTCGTCCCGCCTGCCGGGGTCGGGCCGGGCGAGTACCGCATGCAGCAGGAGGATGTGGACCGCTCGCAGGAGTTCCGCAAGTGCATCGAGTGCTTCCTGTGCCAGGACACGTGCCACGCGGTGCGCGACCACGAGGAGAACAAGGCGGCGTTCGCCGGCCCGCGCTTCCTGATGCGGGTCGCCGAGCTGGACATGCACCCCCTCGACGCGGCGTCGGACTCCGGCCTCGACCGCAAGCGCTCGGCCCAGGAGGACCACGGCCTCGGCTACTGCAACATCACGAAGTGCTGCACGGAGGTCTGCCCGGAGGGCATCCACATCACGGACAACGCACTGATCCCCTTGAAGGAAAGGGCAGTTGACCGCAAGTACGACCCCGTGGTGTGGCTGGGGGACCGGATCCGGCGCCGTAAGGGATGACCGGGGCGACCCCTCGACCGCTGTGCCAGACTGCGGCGCATGCGGAATTCTGCGGGGGTTCTCGGGACGATTGTGCTCGCCGGGGTGATGGCGGCGGGGACGACGGGCTGCTCGTCGGGTGACGGCTCGGCGGGCTCGGACCTGACGCGGGCGCTGAGCACACTGCCCGCGTCGGCCGGCGACGAGAGCATCACGTACATCGACGTACCGACAGCCCGGAAGCTTTACACGAAGGACCGCAAGCAGTACATGGTCCTCAGCGGCTTCGGGATCCAGGAGCGCACCCAACTCGGGTACACCGGCGGCTCGTTGAAGGCCAGGTGGGGCTTCGACGACAAGGACGTGGACACGTCGCTGATGGTGGGCAACGGCTCTTCCCGCCTGTCCGGGAAGTTCGACACGGAGGCCGTCCGTCGTGCGATGTCCAAGCACGGATACACGGCCACCAAAACCGACGGAGGCGTCAGCCTGCGTAAGTCGGGCAGTACCGCCGTCGACGTCTCCGACACCGTCCGTGTCACGCATCAGTCCACGTCCCCGAAGCTCCCCCTCGCCGCTCCGGGCAGGACGCCGGCCGACGACAAGGCGTACACGGCAGTCAGTGCGTGCATGGGAGACGTGTACGAGGCGACGTTCTACGGGAAGCGGCAGCAGGGCGGCCGGGTCGTGCTGTCCGGGATAGGGGGCCGCCTCGCCGGCGACGGAACCTCGTCCGAGAAGCTCTGCGCGCTGACTTCGTCGAGGAAAGCGGCCGAGAGAACCGCGCAGGCACTGCGCGAGGAGACCGGGCCCGGGAAGGCGTACGCCGGCACGAAGGTGACGGTCGGCGAGGGGGACACGCCTCTGGTGACGATGAGCTGGAAGAACAGCCGGGAGTCGAGCCATCGCCCGATGGCCAACAACCAGACGCTCACGCTGCTGCAAGCGATGATCAAGTAACACGTGTCGCACCGCTGAGCCCGGCTGCCGCCGCGTGGACTCTTCCGCGTCCGCGCCGGAGAACGGTCGGTCCGGCGTTGCGCGAGGCCGGGTGAGCCCCTAGCGCGTGCCCCCGTCGAGGCGGCGCATCAGCGCGTCCACGTCCCCCGCCACCAGCGGCCGCAGCCGCGCCGGCGTGAGGCGGCCACCGGTCGTCTCGACGGTCACGCCGAGTGCGAACTCCGCGTCACCGTCCAGGACATGGACCTCCGCCGTGCGCCCGTGGACGACCGTGTACGCCCGCTCCCCGAGCCCGGCCACCGTACGTACGTCCGCCCGCCCCGGTATCCGCTCGGCCGCCGTCGCCCTCGCCGCGTCGAATTCCTCCGCCGGGCTCGTCGCCTTGTGCAACACCACGGACGCCGTCAGCGTCGCGGCCCGCGCCGACCCTTCCTTGCGCTCCAGCTGCCCGGAACAGTCCGCCGTGTCCACGGCCGGATGCGTACTCTCCGTCGACTCCCAGCGGGAGCCGCGGTCGAGGACCGTCGCGAGGTTCGGCATGGTGAGGAGCGAGCAAAGGCGGTCGCTCACCCGGTAACCCCTGAGGTCGGGGCCCTGCGCGCCGAAGGCGTAGAGGCCGGCCCCCCAGACGGCGGACGCGGCCACCGCGCCGACGAGCAGTGGGCCGAGGGAGCGTCTCCCCCGGCGGCTGGTGCCGGGTGCCGGCTCCGCGGGAACCGTCCCGCCGCCGGACACCACGAGCTCCGGTTCACTGATCGCGCCGCCCGCGGCCAAGGATCCGTACGTCATCCCGGAAACCTATGTTGAGCAGCGGTTTCACAGGAGAGGCCGCCGATAACGATGCGGATTCGGATGGCTGAGACCCTAGTGGCCGACGGTGAAGTGCCTGTCTTCACTCGGGCTCTCGAGTTCGTCGAGGACGGCCATGGCAAGGTCTTCGGCCGAGATCCGGGACCCGCCGTCGGCGTCGGTGATGAGGGTGGTGGTGCCGCGTCGGTACTTTCCGGTGCGGTGTCCGGGTTCGAGGACGGCGGGCGGGCTGAGATAGATCCAGTCGGCGGGATGCGCCCGGCAGACGTCCAGCTGCGCGGTGCTGGCGGCGGCGACCGTGCGCCATTCCCGCGGCACGTACTCGGGGCTGTCGAGGACCAGCAGGTGAGGGCTTCCCGGGTTTTGCAGGGGTCCGGCTCCGCCGACGACGAGGATCCGCGTCCGGGCCGCCCCGGCCGCGTCGAGCAGGGCCTTCGTGGTCGGGGCGGCGGTGTGTTCGTGCCCGGGGACAGGGCGGGTGGCGGCCACGATCGCGTCGACGCCGTCGAGCAGTCGCCTCATGCCGTCCGGGTCGTTCGCGTCACCCTGGACGGCGATCACACCGGGCGGCAGGTCGGCCGGCCGTCTGCTGCGGAACACCGCTACGAGCTCATGGCCCCGGTTCACGGCTTCGGTGACAACGCGTGAGCCGACCATTCCTGCGGCTCCGATGACGGCGATCCTCATCGCGGGGTCCTTTCCGGTGCGGGTGTTGAAGTGGCGTCGGGTGAACGGGTGGGCGCGGGGAGCTGCCCCGCGACGATCGAGGCGAGGGCGAGGCCGAACCCCGCGAGCTGGACCGGGCCGAGGGTCTGGCCCAGCACGACGGCGCCCAGAACGGCGGCGACCAGCGGGGACAGCAGGCCGAGAACGGCGACCGAGGTGACCGGCAGGGCGGCGATGCCCTGGAACCACAGCACGAAGGTGATCAGACCACCGACCAGGCCCAGCCAGAGGTAGCCGAGAGCGGCGTGCAGGTCGATCGCGGGAGGCGCTCCCTCGACGAGGAAGGTCAGGGGCGTCAGGAACAGGCCCCCGGCGGTGAGTTGCCAGCCGGTGAAGGCGAGGGGACCGACGCCGTCGGGGCGTCCCCAGCGTTTGGTGAGCGTCACGCCGAGGGCCATCGTGGCCGCCCCGGCGAGGCCTGCGGCGATCCCGGCGGTGTCGAGTGCCGCGTTCGGCCCGATCACCACCAGGGCGACCCCGGCGACGCCCGCCCCGCCCCACAGGAGGCGCCGGGCGGAGAGGCGCTCGTGGAGCACGGTCACGGCCAGGACGGCGACGATGAGCGGCTGGGCAGCCGACAAGGTGGCGGCGACGCCTCCCGGCAGGCGCTCGGCGGCCATGAACAGCAGTGGAAGGAACAGGCCGATGTTCAGCACGCCGAGCACCGCGGCCTTCCCCCACCAGGCTCCGCGCGGCAGCTTCCGGGTGACCGCCAGCGCGATCAGGCCGGCGGGCAACGCGCGCAGGAATCCCGCGAACAGGGGGTGTCCCGGGGGAAGGAACTGGGTGGTGACGATGTAGGTCGTGCCCCATACCGAGGGCGCGAGCGCGGTCAAGGCGGTGCGGGCCATGGTCCCGTGGCGGGTGCCGCCGGCTCCGCCGGGAGCCCGTTGCACGGTTCGGCTTGTCATGTCCCGAAGTCTCGCCGGGACTCGATCAATGAGTCCAACACATGCTTGTCACCCCATTGATCTCGATTCACGATGGATCAATGGAGCTTCAGCAGATGCGTTACGTGGTCGCCGTCGCCGAGACGAGCAACTTCACCCGGGCCGCCGAGCGGTGTCTGGTCGTCCAGTCCGCCCTCAGTCACCAGATCGCCCGCCTGGAACGGGAACTCGGGGCGAGGCTCTTCGAGCGCACCAGCCGCCGGGTGCGGCTCACGCCGGCCGGCGAAGCGTTCCTTCCGGCCGCCCGCCAGTGCCTGGACGCCGCCGACCGCGCGGCTGCCGAGGTCGCCGCGGCGGTCGGAGAGGTGCGCGGGCGGCTCGCCGTGGGCCTGATCCCCACGGTCACCGCGGTCGACATCCCGGGTGCGCTGCGGGATTTCCGCCGGCAGCACGCGCAGGTACGCATCAGCCTGAATGTGGGCGCGAGCAACGACCTCGTCGAGCAGGTCAAGCAGGGAGAACTGGACGTGGCTTTCCTCGGGCTGCCGACCACAGCGCGAGTCCAGGGAGTCGCCGCCCACGAACTCGCCCGTGACCGGCTGGTCGCCGTGGTCTCGCCGAACCACCCACTCGCCTGCGAACCGGCCGTCGACCTCCGCAGGCTCTCCTCCGAGGTCTTCGTGGACTTTCCGGCCGGGACAGCCGGCCGCGCGCAGTCCGACCTGGCGTTCTCGGCCGCCGGTCTCGTCCGTGACGTCGCCTTCGAGGTCACCACCGCCGACTACATCGCTCAACTCGTCGGGCCGGGCCTCGCCGTGGCCATGCTTCCCTCCGCCTACGCGCCTCAGGTCGGCGGAGTCGTCACCGTCGACGTGTCCGACGCGCCGGACCGCGTCGAGTACGCAGTCTGGAGCCGCTTCGGCCGCACACCGGCGGCGACCGCGTTCCTCGGCATTCTCGACATCGCAGTGGAGGACCGAGACGACTCGTGAAGCGTGGCGGATCGTGAAGTGCGGCGGAGCGACTGAGAACGCGCCACCCGAGCGAGACACGGCCCGCCTCCCGTCCGGTACCGCGGCCGTCGTGCGGTGAGGCCGTCCCGGTAGCGGCACCCCAGATCCGGTCATACGCTCCCAACTGTGACGCCGCCTCCGAGTCGCCCCCGTCCGGTACGGATAGCCGCGCGGTCGGCCGTGGCCGCCGTGCTCGCGCTCTGCTGGACACTGCTGCCCGCCACGACCGCCCGCGCCGACGACCCCGTCACCCTGTCGAGAACAGGCCAGATCACCGACAAGGTGGACGCCCTCCGCGACCGGAAGCCCGCTGTGGCCTCGGCCCTCGACTCGCTCGACAGTGCGCGCAACATCCAGCTCTTCGTGGTCTACGTACGCGACTTCTCCGGCCGCTCCGCCCAGGACTGGGCGAACGACACGGCCGCCAAGAACGGCCTCGGCCTGGGCGACGTGCTCCTCGCCGTCGCCACGCACGACCGGCAGTACGCCTACTCCGTCGACGAGAACTCCCAGCTCACCGACGCGCAGCTGCGGGATGTCGCGCAGACCGCGATCGAACCGGCGCTGCGCAGGAACGACTGGGCGGGCGCCGCGATCGGCGCGGCGGACGGCATCTCCGCCACGCTCGCGGGCAGCCCCGTATCCGCCCCGGCGATCACCCCGGGCCCGGCCGACCCCGGCGGCTCGGACACGAGTCCCAGCGCGGCCGATCTCGCCCTGCCCCTCATCGTGGTCGGCGGCGCGGGCGCCCTCGCGGCGTTCACGTACACCCGCCGCAAGAGGCGTACGAGTACCCGCACCACACCCGGCGGCGGCTGGGGCGGGGGCGGGGGACCGCAGGTCACGCCGCTGCCCGAGCTGGACAAGCGGGCCAGGCAGATGCTGGTGGAGAGCGACGACTCGATCCGCACCAGTACGGAGGAACTCGGCTTCGCCACCGCGCAGTTCGGCGACGAGGCCGTCAAGCCGTTCACCGAGGCGGTGGCGTACGCCCAGTCGGAGCTGACGGCGGCCTTCCGGCTCCGCCAGCAGCTCGACGACGCCCACCCCGAGGACGACGCGACGAAGCGGCGGATGCTGGACGAGATCATCAGCCGCTGCACCGAGGCGGGGCGCAGGCTCGACGCCGAGGCAGCCGGCTTCGACCGGCTGCGGGCCCTGGAGCGCACCGCCCCCGAGGCGCTCGCGCACGCCGAACTCACCTCCCGCGACCTGGCAGCCCGCACCACGACGGCCCAGGAGACGCTGACGGCGCTCGGCTCCCGCTACGCGCCGTCCGCGCTGCTTCCCGTGGCGGGCCACATCGAGCAGGCCAAGGATCGCCTGGAGTTCGCGACGACGAACCTCGGGCAGGCACGGAGTTGCGTCGACGCGGGCGACAACGGCAGGGGCGCGGTGTTCCTGCGGGCCGCCGAGTCGGCCGTCGACCAGGCGGGCACCTTCGTGGACGCGATCGACCGGCTCGGCCATGAGCTGGCCGAGGCCGCCGAGAAGGTGCCGGCCGCGCTCACCGAGTCCGACACCGATCTCGCGGACGCGCACGGACTCCTCGAAGGCATGACCGAGGGCGCGTCCACGGCCGATCTGCGCGGGCGCATGGCGCGCGTGGAGACCGTCACCGCGGGCGTGCGCAAGGAGATGGCCGCCGGCCCCTACGACCCGATCGACGCGCTGCGCCGCGTGGAGCAGGCCGACTCCGCGCTCGACGCGTCCCTGGACGAGGCCCGCGAACGCGAGTCCGGCACCGCCCGCGCGCGCTCCCTGCTCGACCAGGCGGAGCTCACGGCCCGCAGCAGCGTCGGCGCGGCGTCGGACTACATCACCACGCACCGCGGGGCGGTCGGCAGCGAGGCCCGTACGCGCCTGACCGAGGCGCAGCGGCACCTGGAGTACGTACGGACGGCGGCGGAGGCGGATCCCGCGGCCGCCCTGGCCGGTGCGCAGCGGGCCGACGCGCTGGCCCGGCAGGCGCAGCAACTCGCCGAGCAGGATGTGCGGTCCTTCGGGAATCCGTACGACGGCGGGGGCGGAGGCGGGCGCGGTGGCGGTGGCATGGGAGGCGCGGTGCTCGGCGGGATCATCCTCGGCGAGCTCCTGGGCGGCGGGCGGTCCGGCGGCGGTTTCGGGGGCGGGTTCGGCGGGGGCGGCGGGTTCGGCGGCGGAGGTCCGGGGAGTTTCGGCGGGGGCGGGACCCGTGGCCGGAGGGGCGGCGGCGGACGGTTCTGACCCGGCGTCTTTCACCCAGTTCCCCCACGTACCTCCCTGTGCGTTCCCCCAGTTACCTCCCTGTGCGTCCCCCACGTACCTCCCTGTGCAAGGAGCACCTCATGACCAAGCAGACCATTCTCGGCCGTGTCACCCAGCTCGCGAAGGCGAATATCAATGCCCTCCTGGACGGCGCCGAGGACCCGCAGAAGATGCTCGACCAGCTGATCCGCGACTACTCGAACAACATCGCCGAGGCCGAGCAGGCCGTCGCGACGACCATCGGCAATCTGCGGATGATGGAGCAGGATCACAAGGAGGACGCCGAGGCGGCGGCCGAGTGGGGCGGCAAGGCGCTCGCCGCGAGCAAGAAGGCCGACGAGCTGCGGGCGGCGGGCAGCGCCGCGGAGGCCGACAAGTTCGACAACCTCGCCAAGGTGGCGCTCGGGCGGCAGCTGAACTCCGAGAAGGAGGCGAAGGACGCCGAGCCGACGATCGCCGCGCAGAACGAGGTCGTCGGAAAGCTGAAGTCCGGCCTCGACCAGATGAAGACGAAACTGGTCGAACTCCAGTCGAAGCGCGACCAGTTGGTGGCGCGCTCGAAGACGGCTCAGGCCCAGAATCAGATGATGGACGCCGCCAAGAACATCAATGTCCTCGACCCGACGAGCGAGCTGAGCCGCTTCGAGGAGAAGGTGCGCCGCGAGGAGGCCAGGGCGCTGGGCAAGCAGGAGCTCGCCGACTCGTCGCTCGACGCGCAGTTCGAACAGCTGGAGGGCCTGGGCGACACGGACGAGATCGAGGCGCGCCTGGCGGCGCTCAAGACATCGGCGTGAATCCGCACGGCGCGCGCCCGGTCAGTACAGGCTGAGCAGCGCCTCCGTCGGGTCCACGGCCGTCGAGTCGCCGTCCGGCAGCGGGAGTTCGAACCAGACGGTCTTGCCGCGCGGCGTCCTGCGCGAGCCCCAGGACGCGCTGAGCAGGCCGACGAGCTGAAGTCCGCGGCCGCCCTCGTCCGTGTCGCGGGCGCGGCGGCGGCGCGGCTGGACGAGGCCCGCGTCCCACACCTCGCACACGAGGGTGCGGTCGAGCAGGAGGCGCAGCCTGATGTCGCCCTCGCCGTACCGCAGAGCATTGGTGACCAGCTCGCTGACCAGGAGTTCCGTCGTGTCGACGAGCGGCTCCAGGTCCCATTCGGTGAGCTTGGCGCGGGTGAACTCGCGGGCGCGGCCCACCGAGCGCGGCTCGCGCGGCAGCGTCCAGTCGCCCACGGCATCGGCCGGCAGGCCCTGCACGCGAGCCATGAGCAGCGCGATGTCGTCCTCGCCGTGGTGCGTGTCGAGCGTGGCCAGCACGTGGTCGCAGACGTCTTCGAGCGCGGGCGAGGGATCGTCCAGGGCGCTGCGGAACGCGGAGAGGCCCTCGTCGAGGGGATGGTCGCGGGACTCCACGAGCCCGTCGGTGTAGAGGGCGAGGAGTGAGCCCTCGGGCAGCTCGACCTCGACCTCCTCGAAGGGCTCCCCGCCAACGCCGAGCGGCATGCCCGGGGGTACGTCGAGCATGAGCGCCCCTTCGCCGGGCTCGACCAGGACGGGCGGCAGATGGCCCGCGTTGGCGAAGGTGCAGCGCCGGGTCACGGCGTCGTAGACCGCGTACACGCAGGTGGCGAGGTAGACCTCGGACAGGTCGGCGTCGCCGGTTCTGCGGGCGGCGCGAGTGGCCTGCTGGACGCCGCCGCGGGGGCCGAGGGGGGACGTCGGACCGCCGGGTGCGCCGAGGCCGCGGGCGATCTCGTCGAGCGCGGAGAGCACCTCGGCGGGTTCGAGGTCGAGGAGGGCCAGGGTCCGTACGGCGGTTCGCAGTTCGCCCATGGCGACGGCGGCGCGCAGGCCGCGGCCCATGACGTCGCCGACGACGAGCGCGGTTCTGTGCCCCGGCAGCTCGATGACGTCGAACCAGTCACCGCCGACCTCGGTGGCCGCGTTGCCCGGCAAGTAGCGGCAGGCGATGTCGAGGCCGGACGCCTCGGGGTCGTCCGGCGGGAGCAGCGACCGTTGGAGTATCAGGGCGCGCTCGTGCTCACGCCGGTAGAGGCGGGCGTTGTCGATGCAGACGGCGGCGCGGGCGGCGAGTTCGACGGCGAGGGCGCGGTCGCGGTCGTTGAAGGGCTCGCTGCCCTTCGTACGGGCGAAGCGCGCGAGGCCGACGACGGTGTCGTGGGCGACCATCGGCACGGCCAGCGTGGATTGGACGAGGCCGCCGGACTCGGCGGGGACGAACTGCGGGCGGGCGGTGCGCAGGGCGTCCGCGCAGGGCGAGTTGAAGGCGTAGCGGTGGACGGCCCCGACCTCGACGACCCCGTCACCGCCGGACGCTTCGAGGTACGGCACGTCGGCGACGGCGCTCGCGGCGGCGACCCTGCGCAGCTCGGCGCTGCCGTCGGCGAGGCTGCGGCTGTTGAGCGCCGACTCGTCGCCCGAGAGGAGGCCCTGGTAGAGGTCTACGGACGCGAGGTCGCAGAAGCCGGGGACGACGACGTCGAGGAGCTCGCGGGCGGTGGTCTCCAGGTCGAGCGAGTTGCCTATGCGGGCGCCCGCCTCGTTGAGGAGGGCGAGGTTGCGGCGGGCGTGGGCCGCCTCGCGGGCGGCGGCGTGCCGCCGGGTGACGTCGGTGGCGATCCCGGCGACGCCGATGGGCCGGCCGCTGCCGCTGTGCACGCGGTAGAGGTTGATCGACCAGTGGCGGCGCTCGGCGGAGTCGGGCGCGGGCCCGACGAGCTGCATGTCGGTGACGGACTCGCCGGTCTCCAGGACGCGGCGCAGCGCGGCCTGGACGCGGTCGGCCTCGCCGCGGGGCAGATAGTCGTGGACGGTGCGGCCGCGGTGGTCGTCGGCCCGGCCGCCGAAGACGGCGGCGAAGGGCCGGTTGGTCCGCTGCACCTTCAGGTCGGTGCCGAACAGCAGGAAGCCGAAAGGAGATTGGCCGAAAATAGCCTGCGCCGCGGCGAGGTCCGTCTCGATCTGGCGCAGGGCGCGGACGTCGACGACGATACAGACGGCGGCGTGCTCGCCGGACTCTGTCTCGGTCGGCATCACATAGACCTCGGCGATGCCTTCCGTATACGCATCGGGTAGATGCCGGCCGGGGCCGTGCTGATCAGGGACCTGCGGATCGCGCTCGCCGGACTCGGTGCCGCTCGCGCCCGCCGCCCGGCCCCTCGGCATCCGGAAGGGGACGACGCCGGTCCACTCGCGGCCGTCGAGGATCTCCGCCATCTTGCGGTGGCCGCGCTCGCGCAGTTCCGTGGAGACGAACGCCTCGATGGGGTCCTTGCCCACGGCTTCCTGCGCAGAGACCCCGAAGAGCTGCGCCGCGCGCCGGCTCCACTGGTCGATCAGGCCGTCGGGGCCGATGGAGAAGGAGGCGACCTTGATGTAGTCGTACATGGAGCCGGGCGGACTGCTCTGCCACGTCTCGTCCCGGGGCAGGCCTGCCGCATCGCGCGCGGCCGTCCCGCCCGAGGTGTCCTCGGACGACGTGGCCTTCGCTGGTATCTCGCTCACGCGAACCGTCCCCTCCAGCTCACCGCGTCCGGCACCGGTCACCGGGGCGGCTGCCCGCAGTATCCAGCACTACGGAGCCGCGCAACACGGTGTTCACGATCACACCACGGTCCCGACGCTTTTTGGCCCGTCCCCGCATAACAGGACGACACCCAGATCCGCGACCGTCCCGTGACCTTCCTGGCCGGCCCTTCGCCGATCAGCATGCTCCCTGTCTCCTAACCAGGGAGGGTTCCTCTTAACCGGCGCGACGCCACCGGTTCCGGCCGCCTGTTCCGGCCACCGGCTCCGGCCGCCGGTCAGTGCAGACCCGGCAGCGACAGTTCGAACCACACCGTCTTGCCCGCGTCACCGGGCCGCGTCCCCCACCGCCGCGCGGACCCCGCGACCAGCTGGAGCCCCCGCCCGCTCTCCTCGTCCGGTCCCGCGACGCGCTCCAGGGGCGGATCCGGAAGGGGGTCGGAGACCTCCACCCGCAGGGTGTCCGCCGGGTCCGTCGACCGCATGAGGCGCAGACCGATGGGGCCGGAAGCATGCCGGAGCGCGTTGGTCACCAGCTCGCTGACGAGCAGTTCGGTGACGTCGCCGACGGAATCGAGCCCCCAGACGCCGAGCTGGCCACGGACCGCGGCACGAGCGGATCGGACTGCGCCCGGCTCCTCGGGGAAGAACCACTCGGCGCACTCCCCGTCGGTGTCGATCACTCCGATCACTTCCCAGGCAGCAGTAGAACCCCGTCCGCCCCTTCGGAACGTGTCCTATTTCACAGGGTTAATCGGCATATACCCGGGTGTGAGTGGCAGCTACCGTCTCACGGCAACACTCCGCGAACGGCGGCACCAACGGAGCACTCAGGACGGTACGACGCGCGACACAACCCGCGGCACGACGCGCGACAGAACCGGCAGCACGACGGGTGTCACGACGGCCGGCACCACGGACCGGACGACGCCCGGCCTGCGGATCACGACTGCTGCGCCGCGAGCACCGCCTTCACCGCCGGTACGTCCTGGTCGAGCCAGTCGACGGACCAGATCTCGTCGGGCCCGAGCCAGCGCAGCTCGTCGTGGTCCTCCAGGGGGCGCGGGCGGCCGGACAGCAGGCGCGCGGTCCATACCCGCAGCACATATCCGGGCTTCAGGGGCCACTCCCCCGGGACGCGCGCCACAAGTTCGGCGCCGATCCCGAGCTCCTCGCGCAGCTCCCGTACGAGAGCCTGCCGCGGGTCCTCGCCGGGTTCGACCTTGCCGCCGGGAAGCTCCCAGCGTCCCGCGAGTTCGGGGGGCGCACTGCGTCGCGCGGCCAGCAGAGAGCCGCTCTCGTGGAGGGCCGCCGCGACGACGACGGTCTGTTCAGTCATGCGCCGGAGCCTACGGCGCAAGGGCGGACGTCAGCGCGCGGCGCCGTTCTGTGCCTGGCCGAGGCGCTCGACCCAGTAGAGCTGCTTGTGGCCGCGGTCGTCGAGACTGTCGGCGATCTGCTGGGCTTCCGCCCTGGTCGCATACCTGCCTACGCGATAGCGGTTGCCGTTGTCGTCCTGGCGTATGACGAGCCACGGAAGCGTGGTCGTGCCCTCGTTCATCGCGCCCCTCCACTCCCCGACCCCGGCTCGCACAGCGCCCCGCTTTCTGAGGAAACCCCACTCCGCATATGCCCGAGCGTACGCCTGACCTTCACGCAGCGGATACGGATTGGCACAAAGAGATACGCAACCAGCCAATCCACAGGGGGCGCACTCCGAAGAGTGCGCCCCCTGGAAATCCCCCGCCCGAATTCCCCGCCCCGTGGTCCCAAACTCCCGGCGTCAGCCCGTCCGCACCGTCGGCATCGGCATCAGTACCGGTCCTGCCTGCGGCTGCTTACGGCACGCGTCGCCGCACTCCGCGTCGAGCGAGCAGCACAGCGAGCAGATGGGACCCGACCGGACGGGACAGTCCGCGATGTCGGGGAGTTCGTACGCCGTGTCGCAGACGGTGCACGAGTGGGTCGCCGTGATGTCGGCGATCTCGACGTCGGGGCCGTTCACGGGGTTGGGCCTGGCCAGGTAGTACTTGCCCTTGGTGGCCCAGGCGATCAACGGGCAGAGGGTCAGGGCGAGTCCGGCCGCGATGAACGTCGAGAACGCCTCCGCGTACTCACCGAACACCCCGAAGAACGCGACGATCGAGACGGTCGACGCGATCACCATGGCGCCGAAGCCGGCCGGGTTCACGGCGTACAGGTAGGCCCGCTTGAACTCGATGTACTTGGGGCTCCAGCCGGCGCGCTTGTTGATGACGAGGTCGGCGGCGACGGCCGCGATCCAGGCGATGCCCACGTTCGAGTAGAAGCCGAGCAGCTTGTTGAGGGCCGCGAACATGTTCATCTCCATCAGCGTCAACGCGATGGCGAGGTTGAGGAAGATGTACCAGACGCGGCCCGGGTGACGGTGGGTGATGCGGGAGAAGAAGTTCGACCACGACAGCGAGCCGCTGTAGGCGTTGGTCACGTTGATCTTGATCTGGGAGACGACCACGAAGAGCGCGGCGGCGGGCAGGGCGACCGAGCCGAGCCACGGCTTGAGCGCCTCGACCTGCGGCGCGATGGGCTCGAGCGCGTGGGTCTTCCCTACGGCTTCGAGGGCGACGAAGGCGAGGAGCGCGCCGCCGAGTTGCTTCGCGGCGCCGATGATCACCCAGCCGGGTCCGGCCGCGAGAACGGCCAGATTCCATCGCTTCCGGTTCTGCTCGGTCTTCGCCGGCATGAAGCGCAGGTAGTCGGCCTGCTCGCCGATCTGCGCGATGAGGGAGAGCGCGACACCGGTGCCGAGGCCGAAGCCGAGCCAGGAGAACCCGCTGCCCGCGCCCTCCGTGCCGCCGAAGTGGGTGAAGTCGCCGAAGGAGCCCGGCGCGTGGAAGGCCAGGATCACGAAGGGCAGGACGAGCCCGATGAGCCAGACCGGCTGCGTCCACGCCTGCACCTTGGCGAGCGCGCCCATGCCGCGGAAGACGATCGGGATGACGATGAGCGTGGTCAGCAAGTAGCCGACGGGCAGCGGCAGTCCGACGACCTCGTGCATGGCCTGCGCCATGATCGAGCCTTCGAGCGCGAAGAAGATGAACGTGAACGAGGCGTAGATGAGGGACGTGAGCGTCGAGCCGAAGTAGCCGAAGCCCGCGCCCCGGGTGATGAGGTCCATGTCCAGGCCGTACTTGGCGCAGGCGCGGGCGATGGGGATGCCGGTCAGGAAGATGATCGTCGCCGCGCACAGGATCGAGGCGAGCCCGCTCGTGAAGCCGTACGTGAAGACGATGGAGGCGCCGATCGCGAAGTCGGCGAGGTAGGCGATCCCGCCGAGCGCGGTGGACGCGACCATGGTCGGTGACCAGCGCCGGTAGGCGTGGGGCGCGTAGCGCAGCGAGAAGTCCTCGCGGCTCTCGTCCGCGGCGAGCTTGGCGTAGCTGCGCCGCGGCGGGGCTGCCTCTGTGTCACGGGTGACCGTGTCCGTCATGAGGGTTCCTGTCGTCCGGCCGAATTGCGGGTACGGACGGAAGTTAGGAGCCGTGCATGACAATGCGGGGCGGCCGGTGATTGCCCCGGCGTTACGGGAGGCGCTCGCGCGTTAAGTCGCCGTCACGCCCTCCGGACAGGGCGTTCGCGTATCGGTCACTTCACGGGCAGGTGGTATGCGATCCGGTACCGGTCGGCGGGGACGACGACGTCCGCCGTCTCGACCGGTCTGCCCGACGCGTAGTACGTGCGCTGGATGACGAGGACGACATGGCCGGGCACGCCGCCGAGCGCCATGAGCTCCTCGGCGAGGCCGGGGCGGGCGCCGACCTCCTCCGTCACGTTGTCCACGATCACGTCGATCGCCGCCATGCGCTCGGCGACGCCGCAGCCGCCGAGGGGGCCCTCCTCGGGGAGCATCACGGGGGTGCGCCCCGTGACCACGAGGGGCTCCCAGGAGGTGGAGAGCATCATCGCCTCCCCCGCGTCCCGGTAGACGTACTTCGTGCACATCACGCGGTCTCCGGCGCGCACGCCCAGGCGCTCGGCGATGGCGCCGCTCGCCTCGACCTGCTCGCTGCGGGAGTCCCAGGTGCCGCGCGCCGTCTCGTCGGCCTGCTCCTGCTTGAAGGGCGTGGAGCCGCTGGTCGGCCGGTAACCGGAGCGGGCGACGCGGCGCGGGACCGGGGTCTCGCGCACATATGTGCCCGATCCCGAGCGTCCCTCGACGAGGCCCTCGGCCATCAGCACCTTGCGGGCTTCGAGGGCGACGGTGTCCGAGACCCCGTACTCCTCGCGGATCCTGGCCTGTGACGGAAGGCGGGTGTGCGGTGGCAGCGATCCATTGACGATCTTCTTGCGAAGATCACCCGCGACGCGCAGATACGCCGGCTGCTCACCGAATGTCACTGGCTGCACTCCCTAAGACCCATGGCGACCCGTCAGATTGACAGACAGCAACAGCGTCGCAACCCTGGGTTGTACGCCGCAAGTGAAGGCCAAAGAATCACTCGAAGTGATGACAAGCCAGGGCCCATGCCTTTACGCAGGGACTTTCTCCAGGTAGAGGTCCCCAGACGGAGGAACGCTTACGCCTGGCCGTCGAGGCAGGGGGCGGCCGGTGACACCCCGCCATCCGTGGGACCTCCGGCGCGGGTTGCCCGACTCCCGTCCGCAACCGCCCGCATCGTCGGAGCGTGACCCGATCCCGCCGCTACCCCGCCCGCCTCACCGTCCTCCTCGCGCTCGCGGTGCTCGGGGCCGCACCGGGCGCGGCCCTGGCGACGCCCGGCCCGGCGCCCGCCGCCCCCGCGCGCGCCCCCGGGCCCGCCGGCTCCCCCTCCGCAACGTGCACCGGCGACCCCGCCTGGGCCCCGGCCACCACCCGCGTCGACCCCGCGAACGCCTATCACGCGTACACCGGCAACGGATATCTCGGCGTGCGCGTCCCCCCGTCCGGCGCGGGCTACGCCGAGACCGGCGACAAGACCGGCTGGCCGCTCTACACGCCGCGCTACGACGGGGCGTTCACCACCGGGCTCTACGCGCGCGGCCCCGAGAACACCGCGCACCGCGAGGCCGTCGCCGCGCTGCCGAACTGGACCGGTCTCGAACTGACGGTGGGCGACGAGACCTACGGCCCCAAGAGCCGGATCTCGCACTACCGGCAGACCCTCAGCCTGCGCTGCGGATTCGTCCGCACGTCGCTGACCTGGACGCACAAGGACGGCCGGCGCACCGACCTGACGTACGACGTGCTGACCGACCGCTCGCACGCACACGCCGGGGCCGTGCGGCTGCGCTTCACGCCGCACTGGAGCGGTGCGGCGGCCGTCACCGACCGGATCGACGGCCGCGGCGCCCGACGGATCGCGCCCACCGGCGGCGGCGCCGCGGGCAAGCGCACGATGGCGGTGGGTTTCCGCACGGACGGCACCCGCGCGGACGGCGCCGTCGCCTCCACGCTGCACGCCCCCGGCCGCATCCGAACGGCGGGCCACACCAGCACGCTGACGGACCACCAGGAAGCCACCTTCTCCGTCGGCACGGGCCGCACGTACACCGTCACCAAGTACGTCGGGGTGGACACGGCTCTCACCACCCGCACCCCGCACGACTCGGCCGTCGGCGCCTCCCAGCGGGCCGCCGCCACCGGATGGGACGAGCTGCTGCGCGAACACACCGCGGCCTGGCGCAAGTTGTGGACGTCGGACATCGAGGTGCCGGACCGCCCCGAGCTGCAGCAACAGGTACGGGCAGCGCAGTACGGGCTCCTCACGGCGGTGCGCGCCGGCGGCCGCGACAGCGTCGCACCCTCGGGGCTCACCAGCGACGCCTACGCCGGCATGATCTTCTGGGACGCCGAGACGTGGATGTTCCCCGCGCTGCTCGCCGACCGGCCCGAACTGGCGCGCCCCGTCCTCGAATACCGCTACCGCACGCGCGAGGCGGCCGCCGACAACGCCCGCAAGACGTCGGTCAAGGGCCTCATGTACCCGTGGACCAGCGCGAGCCGCGGCGCCCTGTGGACGGAGTGCCAGAGCTGGTACCCGCCGCACTGCGTCACCCAGAACCACCTCCAGGGCGACATCGCGCTCGCCGCCTGGCAGTTCTACCTGGCCACGGGCGACCGCGCCTGGCTGCGCTCGCGCGGCTGGCCGCTCCTCAAGGGCCTTGCCGAATACTGGACTTCACGCGTCACGGAGAACACCGACGGCTCGTACTCCATCAAGGACGTCGCGGGCCCCGACGAGTACAGCAACGGCGTCGACGACGGCGTCTACACGAACGCCGTCGCGGCCACGGCGCTGCGCTCCGCCGCCCGCGCCGCCCGGCTCGTGGGCGCCACGCCCCCGGCCGCGTGGACGGCGATCGCCGACGGGCTCCGCATCCCGTACGACCCCAAGCGCCGGATCTTCCTCCAGTACGAGGGCTACAACGGCTCGACGATCAAGCAGGCCGACGCGGTCCTGCTGCTGTACCCGCTGGACTGGAAGCCGATGCCGAAGGGCGCGGCGGCGGCGACCCTCGACTACTACGTCGCGCACACCGACCCGGACGGGCCCGCGATGACGGACTCCGTGCACGCGGTGGCCGCCGCGTCGGCCGGGGAGCCGGGCTGCGCCACGTACACGTTCCTGCGGCGCGCCTCGAAGCCGTTCTTCCGCGAGCCGTTCGGGCTCTTCTCGGAGGCGCGCGGCACGAAGGCGGGGTCCAGCGACCCGCTGTCGGGCACGCCCGCTCAGGACTTCCTGACCGGGAAGGGCGGCTTCCTCCAGGTGTTCACGCACGGCCTGACCGGCCTGCGCCTCCAGGAGGACGCCCTGCGCCTGGACCCGTCGCTGCCGCCGCAGCTCGGCAGGGGCGTCACGCTGCGCGGGCTGGCCTGGCGCGGACGGACGTACGACATCGCGATCGGGCCGGAGCACACGACGGTCAGGCTGACGGCGGGCAAGCCGTTCCCCGTCGTCACGCCCACCGGGCGTGCCACGGTCGACGGCGACGGGCTCGTCCTGCGCACCCGGCGCCCCGACCTCGAACCCACCTCCGACCTGGCTCGCTGCCGCACGGCGACGGCGACGTCCGAGGAGCCCGGCCTGTACGCGGAGGCGGCGGTGGACGGCAATCCGGTCACGGCCTGGCGCCCGGCGACCGCGCATGCCTCCCTCACGGTCGACCTCGGCCGGAGCCGGACCGTGTCCGGGGTGGAGGTGACGGGCACGCGCGCATACGTGGTGACGACGTCCGCCGACGGGTCGGCGTGGCGGGCCTTCGCACCGGGGCGGGCGGCCCGGTACGTGCGCATCACCGAGGACGGTGAAAAGCCGGAGCCCGTACGGGAGTTGAGGGTGAGGTAGGCGAGGTAGGGCCGTGCCGCCGACCGGTAAGGCCCTGGGCCGCCGGGCGTTGTGCGCGCGGCCCCACACCGCCCGACTGCGCCCGGCGGCCGGTCAGTTGGCCTCGGCCGGTACGGCGGCCAGGGAGCGGGAGCGCACGACGAGCTGGGCGGCCGCCGTCACCACCAGGTTCAGGACGAGCGCGATCAGCCCCGTGTCGACCGTGCCGACGTCCACGCCCCCGAACGTGAGCCAGATCAGCACGCCGACGCCGGTCAGGATGCCGAGCAGTGCGGGCACGGCATCCAGACGGACCTTCTTCGCGAGGCCCATGACGATCGCCGGGGCGAGCTGGGTGAGGCCTCCGTAGGTGAGGAGCAGCAGGTCGGACAGGAGCCCCGGCCTGGTCAGGCCGAGCACGAGAGCGAGCGCGGCGGCGGCGATCACGCACAGGTGGTTGGTGCGCAGTTGCGTACGTTCGTTGCGCACGCTCAGCAGATTCCGGGACAGCAGGCTGGAGATGCCCACGACGATGGCCGCCGAGGGGACCATGGCGGCCGAGGCCGCGGCGACCGCGACGACGCCGACGAGCCAGCCGGGCAGGGTCTGTCCGGCGAGGGTCAGGGCGACGGAGTTCGCGGGTGAACCCGGCTTGACCAGGAGGATTCCGGCGAAGCCGACGATCACCGGAATGCCGAGGGCTATCTGGTAGAGCGGCAGCCAGACCGCGTTCTTGCGCAGGGCGCGCCCGCTGCCGGCGGCGAGGACCGGCGGCCACAGGTGGGCCATGGTGCCGAGTCCGCCGCCGATGCCGGAGATGATGACGGCCGTGACGAAGAAGGTGGCGTCATAGCCTTCCTGATTGAGCGTCAGGAGCTGTGGGTGGCTGTCCCGTACGGTCTCGAAGAGGCCTCCGATGCCACCCTTCACGGAGACCGCGACGCCGATGAACAGCACCACGAGCCCGACGATCATCAGGGCGTCCTTGAGGTAGGCGACGCGTGCGATGCCGCGGATCCCGGACCACAGGACGAAGCCGACGGTGAGGACGGTCGCGAGGACCATGCTGAGGTTGCCGCCCGTGCGGCTGCCCGTGGCGAGCTGCACGATCATGCCGAGCCCGGTGATCTGGAGCTGGAGGTAGGGCAGCAGGAAGACGGCGCCGACGACGGCGACGACCTTGCCCAGCAGGGGGCTGCGGTAGCGGTCGACGAAGAAGTCCGCCTGCGTCAAGTAGCCGCCCTCGCGCCCGAGTTCCCGCATGCGGGGCGCGGTGAAGTATTGGAGGACGAAGTTGATCGCGAGGTAGCACAGCGCGAACGCGGCGGCGACGCCTCCGCCGAAGGCGATGCCGGCGAGGCCGAGGAAGCTGAAGGTCGTGAAGGCCTCGCCCGCCTGGAGGAACCAGGTGGTGAAGGTGGAGAACTTGCGCTTCCCGACGGTCCATTCGCCGAGTTCCCCGCTGCGCGGCCTGCGCCCGCTCACGCCGACCACGGCGACGCCGACGATGCCGATGAGAGTGATGACCATGGTGGTGTTCACGCGGCGGCCCCCTCGGCCTCGTCGCGGTCGTCCGCGTGGTCCGCGTGCTGCGCGAAGTGCTCGACGAGCGCGAGCGACGCCGTCGTACCGGCCGTCCACAGCAGACACCAGGCCAGGACGGAGGGGATGCCGAACCAGAGGTACGGGCCGTTGACGAAGGGCAGGAACGGGGTGCTGAGGAAAGCCAGTACGGGCACGACGGCCCAGAGCGCGTGCGGTTTTCTCATCAGGGCTCCATACGACTGCGGAAGGTACGGCTGAGGGGGGGTACGGCTACGGGGAGGTACGGCTACGGGAGGAGGGGGCGGCGGCGACCGTGCCCGGTGGCGGCCTCGTACGCGGCGCCGGTCTCGAGCACGGTCCGCTCGGCGCGGGGCGGGCCCACGATCTGGAGGCCGACGGGAAGCCCGGCCGCGGTGAAGCCGGCGGGTACGGAGAGGGCGGGCGCGCCCAGGACCGAGACGAAGTACGCGGAGCGCATCCAGTCGAGATAGGTGTGCTGCGGCTGCCCGTCGATGACGGTCGGGTACTCCGCCTCCACGTCGAAGGGGGTGACCTGGCTGACGGGTGCGACCAGTACGTCGTAGCGCTCGAAGAAGCCGACGGCCGCGAGGTGGATACGGGCGTGCTCGGCGGTCGCGCGGGCGAGGTCGGCGCCGGTCAGGCGGCGCCCCTCCTCGATGTTCCAGACGAGGCTGTCCTTCAGCCGGGCGCGGTCGCTGTCGAGGAGCGCGCCGAGCCCCTGGTTGAACTCCTGGGCGCGCAGGGTGCGGAAGACGTCCTCGGCGCCGTCCAGGTCGGGGCAGTCCTCGACGACGGCGCAGCCGAGGTCCTCGAAGACCTCGGCCTGCCGTTCGAAGACGTCGCGCACGTCCCGGTCGACGGCGACCCGCCCGCCGAGGTCGGGCGCGAACGCCACCCGCAGCCCGGCAGTGTCCCGCCCGAGCGGCGCGCGGAAGGCGGCGCCCGGCGTCTCCAGGGAGATCGGGACGCGCGGGTCGGGCCCGGCCATGACGGACAGCAGCAGCGCGGTGTCGGCGACGGTGCGGCCCATGGGCCCGGCGACGGCGAGGGTCTCCCACAGGTTGCCGGTGGGGTGCGAGGGGACGCGGCCGGGGGTGGGGCGCAGGCCGACGACGTTGCAGAAGGACGCCGGGTTGCGCAGGGAGCCGCCCATGTCGCTGCCGTCGGCCAGCGGCTGGAACCCGGCGGCGAGCGCGGCCGCGGCCCCGCCACTGCTCCCGCCCGCCGACCGTTTCGTGTCGTACGGGTTCCTGGTCGCGCCGAAGACGGGGTTGAAGGTGTGCGAACCGGCCGCGAACTCGGGGACGTTGGTCTTCCCGATGCGGATGGCGCCCGCGTCCTGGATGCGCCGCACGAGCAGTTCGTCCTCGTCGGGGACGTGGTCGGCGAAGAGGGGCGAGCCGTGCGTGGTGCGCATGCCGCGGGTGAGGTGGGTGTCCTTGAACGCGATGGGCAGGCCGTGCAGGGGCCCGAGCTCCGCACCGCGCGCCTGGCGCTCGTCGGCGGCGGCCGCCGCGGCGAGCGCGCCCTCGGGGTCCACGGTGACGATCGCGTTGACGGCGGGGTTGAGGCGTTCGATGCGGTCGAGGTGGGCCTGGACGAGCTCACGGGCCGACAGCTCACCGCCGCGGACGCGCGCCGCGAGGTCGACGGCGTCGAGGGCGCAGAGTTCGTCGTTCACGGGAGCGGAGTCGGCGGGACCTGTGGAATCGGGCATGTCAGTCCTAGGGCAGCGGGCAGAGGGACGCGGCCGGCCGGGGCGAGGGCGACGCGTGTGGTGCACCACACTGCGGGCGCTGACGATTTCAGTCAACACCTAGGACTCTATGAACTTTTAAGACGCCATTCCCATGGGTGTGAATATTTCGGTCGCGTTACGCAGGCCGACTGGACATCGGGAACCCCACCCCGCTGCGCTTGAACGCGTCGACCACGAGATGCGACTGCACGGCCTCCACATGCCGCACCCAGGGCGAGGCGGTCAGGAACTCGTACAGCGCGGCCTTCGACGGCTGCGTCACGTCGACCAGGAGCTGGTGCTCACCCATGACCACGGCGGCGTACCGCACGAGCGGCGATTCCACGAGCAGCCGCCCCACGTTCTCGACCTCGTCGGGCCGGGTCCTGATCCACAGGAGCGCCTCGACCGGCAGACCGAGCAGCGCGGGCTCGACGGCGGCCCGGATGCTCACGCGCCCGTCCCGGGTCAGCGTCTCGACGCGGCGACGGGCGGTCGCCACGGAGACCCCGGCGACGGCGGCCAGGTCCTCGTGCGTGCGCCGCCCGTCCTCGGCGAGCGCGCCGAGGATCGCCCGCTCCTCGGGCCCGGCCCCGACCTCCGGAAGCCCGATCTCGTCGACGATCCCGGACGGCCCGCCGAGCGCCTCGATCTCACCGGCGTCCAGGATCCCCGGCGACCACTCGTGCACGGTCCTGAAGTACCGCAGCACCGGCGACACGCTCTGCGAGACGAGACCGGGCAGCGCGGGCACCTCGTCGAGCATCAAAGGCCCCAACTGCCCCTGTGGAAACTGAAGTTCGGCCACGCAGTCGACCGGCCCCGCGAGCGCATACGAAAAGATGCAGTCCGCCCGCCGGGCCGCCGCCACGGCCGCGTCCCGCACCGAGCCGGGCCGGCACGTCATCCGCAGAATCACGGTCTCGCCCCGCACGACGAGCCCGCGCACGGCCACGTCCCCGCTCTCCAGCAGCCGCAGCCCTCGCCGCGCCACCTTCCGCTCGGGTTCCCCGATGGCCGCGGCGATCCGCCGCCACGAGGCCCGCCCGTCGATCTGCAGGGCGGCGACGATGCGCCGGTCGAGGGGGTCGAGAGGGGTGGGGGCGGTCGGAGTGGGCGGTACTGGGTGCGTCACAGGACGACCCTAACGACCGGGGGCCGCCCGTACCCCTGGGTGGCGGGCGGCTCCTGCGTGCTCACTTGCCCGGCGTCGTCGGGGAAGAGGCCGGTCTGCGGCGGAGCGTCACCACCGAGACGGCCCCCAGCACGGCGACGCCGGCCACGGTCCATGGAAGCCACGATGCCGTGCCCGAACGATCTTCCCTGCCCGTGGTCGCTGCCGCGGGAGAATCGGCCGTCACGGTCGGCGCGGGCTCGGCGGATGCGGTCTGCCGGGCCTGCCGCGCCTTCGCCGCCGCGGCGTCGAGGACCAGCACGGGCGCCGGGAAGTCCGGCTCCTCGCCGCCCTTCCCCGACTCGTTCCAGTTGACGACGGACCCGTCCGAGTACGTCTGGGCCACGTCGAAGGTGAGGCTCGGCTCCTTCGGCAACGGGCCCACCCGTACGTCGAAGTAGCGGTGCGCGTCGGGCTTGAGCTCGTGGCCGGCCGTCGCGGTCCACACGATGTGGGTGGCCCCGTCCGGCGCGGACGGGGCCCGCCGCGGCGTCCACCCGGTGGCCGGGGGGACGGCGGTGGGCGTGACGCCCTTCGGGAGTGTGACGTCGAGGCGGACGGTGGTGACGTCCGCCTTCTCCGAGGGGACCCGGAAGCGCAGCTCGGCCGGGTGTCCCTCCTTCGCTCCGTCGGAGAAGACCCGGACGTGGGCCGAGGCCGGACCCGCGAGGAGGAGGAGGAGCGACCCCGCGGTCGCTGCCAGCACGGCCGCGGTCTGGTGCGCGCGTCGCCGGGAGCGACCGCGAGGTGGGGGTGTCATGGCGGGGTGAGCCCTTCAGCAGCAGTCGCAGTAGAGGAGGTCGGCGGCCTCGACCGCGTCGTCCGAGCCGGGGTGCATGGCGGAGGCGGCGGCCGCCATCTGCGCGAGGGTCTGGGCGGTGGCCTTGCCCTTCGAAGCGAGGGAGACGCTCGCACCGTCGAAGTCGGCGAAGGCGAGCACCTGGGCCGCGTTGCCCGAGGAGTCCGTGGTGAAGGACAGCAGCGGGATCCTGCCGCCGTCCTTCTGGACCGCGTACGCCTGGTAGGTGGTGGTCGGCCGGAGGTCCCGCGCCTGGAGCTGGATCATGTCGAGCCCGCTGACCGGCCGGACCGTGGCCTCCAGGCGGCGGCCCCTGTTTCCGGAGCGCGTGGTCTCGCCCGGGGTCCCGTCGGGCAGGGTGGTGGACACGTTGCGCGGCGTCGAACCCAGGCCCTGGCGGCCGAGGTTGGCCGCCGAGCCGGCCGGCGCCGCGTTCGGCACGTAGACGAGGGCCTGGGGCTCCTGCCCGACGCCCAGCGTGCTGACGACCTTGTTGGTGGCCGTGTCGATGACGTCGACCGTGTCGGACTTCTCCATGCCCACGTACATGCGGGTGCCGTCGCCGGCCGGCCAGATGCCGTGCGGCGCGTGTCCGGAGTTGTGGATGCGGGTGACCAGGTGCGGTGTGCCGCCCGGTTCACGGCGGTAGACGACGGTCTCGTCGAGGCCGCCGACGGTCTGGTAGACGAACGAACCCGCCTTGGTGTCGGCGAAGTTGGGGTGGTTGGAGTCGGGACCGGTCTTCAGTACGGCCGCGACCCTGCGGTGCTTGAGGTCGATGACACTGGTGAGCCCCACGCGCTTGTGCGTCGCCCACAGCTCCGTGCCGTCGGGCGAGATCGCCTCGTCCGAGGAGAAGGAGTCGCCGAGTCCCTTGACGGTGTGAAGGACCTTGTGGGACTTCACGTCGACGGCGGTGATCTCGGGGGCGCTGATGTGGTTGATGTAGGCCGTCCCGCCGTCGGGGCTGAGCACGACCTTGGACGGCCCGGGGCCGACCTTGATGGTGCTGACGACCCCGCCGTGCACGGCGTCGACGATCGTGACGGTGTCACGCCCCCGGTCGGCGACCCAGAACTGCTTGCCGTCCGCGGTGAACGTGCCCTCGTGCGAGGCCCGGCCGACATCGGTCTCGTTGACCACCTTGTTGGTGGCCGTGTCGATGATGTCGACCGTGTTGCTCGTGACGCTGACCACGCCCAGGCGCTTGTCGTCGCGGGAGAACGCCAGGCCGTGCACACCGACGTTGTCCGTGTACTGGGGGCTGAGGGTGGCCCCGAGCCGCTGGGCACCCAGAGCGATGGTGCCGAGGGTCTTCTCGGTGGACGGGTCGATGACCGTGACGGTGTTGGACGTCTGGTCGGCGGTGTACACGCGGTCGCGGCCCGAGACGGGTACGGACACCGACGTACCGTCGCCCGCCGTGGTCCGCGTCGCGGTGTGGTGGGCGGCGACCGGGTGGTCTGCGGCCGGGTGCGCCGGCTGGGCCTGGGCGACACTCACGACGCCGAAGGCCGTGGCGCCGATGCCGGTCAGCACCGCGACGGCACCTGCGGCACTCCTGAACGAAATCACTGAAAAACCTCCATGAAGGCGCGCCCATGGGCGCGTTGGGGCGAGGAGCCGGCCGCGGCCGGCCTTCCTGGTGCGGCGGGCGCTCCCGCGTCAGGTGGCGCGGCGGGGGCGCACGGCGGCCTGGCCGATGAAGTGCCCGTCGGCGTCCTGCACGTACAGGGTGGTGATGGAGTCCTTGGACATGGCGGTGGTCATGCGGACGCGCAGGGGGGCGCCGTCGCGGGTGGCCGCGCGCACACTGCCCGCCTGTACGCGGACGCCGCGTGCGTCACCGGTCATCAGCCGGTAGGTGCCGCCGTCCCGCAGTCCGGACAGCGACACCGGGATCTCGGTGCCCCAGGGGTGGGACACCATCGCGCCCTCCTGCGCGACCCGCACCGACGCGACGGACGGGTGCGTCCCGTCGCCGGAGGTCGCCACGACGGTCACGAGCCCGGCGCACGCCGCGAGCGTCAGGGACGCGATACCGACCGCGGCCCGTCGGCGGAGCCGCCCCGGCCGCCGGTCGGGGTCGGGGGTAGGGCCGGGGCAGGCCGGGGAAAGGGCACCCGGGATGCGCGGGGAGTCCGCGCGTTCGAAGGTGCGCACCACCCGGCGCACTCCCTCCGCCTCCTGCGCGCAGCCCTCGCACGATGCCACGTGGCGGGCGAGCGGAGCGGGCAACGGCCTTCCCAGGAGCAGGAGTTCGGTGACCTCCTCGCGGATGGCGGTGCAGACGTCGTTCATGGTGCCAGCCATCCGTTCTCGTCGAGGATGCCGCGCAGGGCGCGGATGCCGTGGTACAGGCGGCTGCGGGCACTGGAGGCCGGGATGCCGAGTTCCTCGGCCAGTTCGGCGCAGGTCCGGCCCAGGAAGTACACCTCGACGACCGCCTCCCGGTGCCGCGAGGGCAGCCGGTCCAGCGCCTCCCGCATCTCTATCCGCGCCAGCAGCTGGTCGTACGGGTCGACATCCGCGCTCTCACCCGCCGACTCCGCCTCGCCCTGGCCGGCCGGGGCCGGCCGCGCCGCCCGGTAGCGCCGTGCGTCCACGATCGCGTTGCGGGCTATCGCGTACAGCCAGGTCCGCAGGCTCCCGCGGCGGGCGTCGAAGGACTCCGAGGAACGCCAGGCCCGCAGGAACACCTCCTGTACGACCTCCTCCGCCAACTGCGCGTCACCGAGCGCGTTGCGGGCGAAGCCCAGCAGTTCGCCCCCGTACTCGCTGTAGGCGGCCCGCACGCCCTGCTCGCTGCACAGGGCTGCCTCGTCGGACCTCCTCCGGCGCCCACGCCCCGTCCGGACACCCACTACGAGCGCCCACCGTTCCCGGCGTCCCACACGTCCATCCGACAACCTCCTGTCCCGTCAGTCCCGTCAGTCCCGTCTGTCCCGCCATGCGTTGTGTCGCGAGGGGATACGGGGGCTCCGCCCGCAGTGTTGACGGACACCGATGTGGCCCGCGTCACTGCGGAGGCCGAAGGAACCGGACGCCGGGGCACGTTGGTGCGGAACAGGCGGATCAGGAGGCCGGGGCAACGTTGATGCAGATCAGGACGCCGGGGCACCGTTGATACGGAAGGGCACCTCGACCACGTCGGAGGCGACTCCGAGCGCCCTCAGGTCCTTCGCGTCGATCCTGCCGTCGTGGTTCGCGTCCCGGATCACGGAGGGCGCGTCGTTGTAGATCCCGTCATGGTTCAGGTCGTCGACGACGGCGACCGTCAGGACGCTGTCGACGTCCTTGCCCGCGATGGAGTCGCCGACGATCCAGGTGTCCCACAACTCGGTCTCGTGCGCGGTGCGGTTGGTGACACCGGTGAGGTTGAACAGGTTGGCGAGGTTCGTGCCGGGCCCGGAGAACGGCGCGGCGGCGGTGACCGTCGAGTCGAGGACGACGAGGCCGGGGTTGCGGTCGTCCGCGCCGGGCGAGAACGCGCCGGGGAAGGGCGCCGTGTTGCCGTGCGCGGCGGGGCCGGTCAGCTGCGGGCCGGTGAACCCCGTCTGCCGGAGGGTCTTGCCGTGGAAGGACAGCTCAAGGTCCACGAACCAGCCCTTGCCGTCGGCGCCCGCGTTGTCGCCGCGCTCCGGCGCGAACACCTCGATCGACACCGGTGCGGCGTGCGAGGGCCTGGAGTGGGAGGAGGCCGCGCCCGCGGTCGGCGAATGCGGTGTCGCCGCACTGGCGGTCGGCAGGAAGGCCGTGACGCCACCGGCGGCGGCCGCGAGGGCGGCACCGCCCAGGAGGATGCGGCGGACCTTCTTCGTGTGCTGCATGGGGGTTCCTTTCGTCTGTGGCAGGCAGGCGGGCGGGCGGGGCGCGTCAGCTGCCGTCACCGGCGGCGGACGCGGTGATCTTGGTGCCCTTCGGGCTCACCGCGTGCCAGACGCCCTTGAGGCCCTGTCCCTTGGTGTCGCCCGCGGCGCTGTCGCCCGCGAACAGGTACACAGGGGCGGAGTCGACGGTGAGCTGGCGGGTGCCGTCCTTGCGGGTGATCGAGCCGAGCAGGCTCGCGTCGACGCCGTCGGCGTGGGTGGTGGCGGGCACCGGGGGCCACTTGGCGGCACAGTCCTTGTAGCAGGACGAGCCGCCGGGGGTGGTGGCGTCCTTGTCGAAGACGTAGAGGGTGCGGCCGGCGCCGTTGACCAGCAGCCCGCCCAGCGCCGACGACTGCGAGACACCGACGCCGCCCGCGCCGTCCGCCGATGCGCTCGGCGAGGCGGGCGCGCTCGACGGAGCGGCCTTCTCCTTCGCGGGCTTCGACGCGGCGGAGTCGGACGTCCCGCCGCCGGAGGAGCCGGAGGAGCCGGAGGAGCCGGAGGAGCCGGAGGAGCAGGCGGTGGCGAGGACGGCCAGGGCGAGGCCGGCCGCCGCGAGGGCGGGGGTGCGCAGGTCGCGAATCATGGTGCTCTCTCTTTCTCGATGGTGTGGAAACAGCCGTTCGGGCATGCCGGAGCAGCCCACGGCGGGGTGCGCCCGCGACCGCGGTGGTGGCGGTGCCGGGCGGGATCTATGAGGGAGGTGGCATGCCCGCCGGGTCGGCGGGCGTCGCCATCGGTGTTGGAGGTGGCCTGCCCGCCGGGTCGGCGGGCATCGCCCTCAGGACGGGCGGACGGTGGCCAGCACGCGGCCCGAGCGGTCGAGGACCGACAGGGAGCGGATGTGTCCGGGGGGTACGGAGCTGGCGCCGGTGACCTTGGCCACGGCGCCCGGCGTCGCCCCCCAGGTGGCGGCCTGCTGCGTATGTCCGTCGTCCGAGGCAACCCGGAGGGTGAAGGAGCCGGTGACGGGCAGGTGGCGCAGGTCGATGTCGACCGCCGTTCCCCAGGGCTTCGCGGTGAGCCTGGCCTCACCGGAAACGCGAGCGCCGGAAGCGGCGACGAAGGTCCACGCGGGTTCGCCGCCGGCCGGCCCACCTCGCGTGAGGATGCCGCCGAGCAGCGCGACCGCACACAACGCGGCGGCCAGGGCGAACCAGCGCGCCGGCGCCCTCCACCGCCCCTGCCGCGCCGCCGACTCCCGGAGCGACGGCTCGCCCGGGGGTCGGCCTCCGGCGGACGGCTCGCCCAGGGGCCGCCCTCCCGCGGACGACTCGCGGACGGGCCGCTCTGCCGACGGCGGCTCCCGGCGCGGCGGTTCCCCGAAGGACCTTTCCTCGGTGGGCCGTTCCTGGACGGGCCGCTCCCCCAAGGGAGACTTCCGGCCGAGCTGTTGCCTCAAAGGGTGTTCTTCCGCAGCCGGTTCCCCGACCGACGACTCCCCTACGGGCGACTCCCCGACGAACGGCTCCCGGCCGAACGGCCCCCCTACGGGCGCACCGTCGGCAGACGGTCCCGGGATGCCCGGATCCGACGCGAACGGCACCCCGAACGGCGCCCCTGACGGCCCCCCGGCAAAGCTCCGCGGGACGAGCCCGGAGCCCGGCAGGGTCGTCCGTCGGAGCAGGCCGAGCACTGGCGTCAGGCCCGCCAGCTCGTCCCGGCACTCGGTGCAGCCCGTCAAGTGCCTCTCGAACAGGCGGCGTTCGCGCTCTTCGAGACCGCCCAGGACGTAGGCGCCCACCAGTGTGTGCACCTCGGTGTGACCGCTGTTCACCGCATGACCCCCATCTCCTCGAAGGCCGCCCGCAGGCTGCGCACCGCGTAGTAGGCCCGGGACTTCACCGTGCCCTCGGGCACGGTCAGCCGACGCGCCGCCTCGGCCACGCTCACCCCGTCGTAGTACAGCAGCTGGACCACGGCCCGGTGGTCGGCGGTCAGTCGTTCCAGGGCGGCGGCGACGAGTTGTGCCTCCAACGCGGCCTCGATGTCGTCGTGGGCGGACACCTGGTGGATCGCCCGGTCGTCGCTGACGGTGGCGGGACGCACCTGCGTCGCCCGCCATCTGTCGGTGACGACGTTGCGTGCGACGGTGAAGAGGTAGGAACGCGCGGTGTCCAGGTCGACCCGTTCGATCGTGCGCCAGGCCCGCAAGAGCGTCTCCTGCACCACGTCCTCGGCCTCGTCGCGCCCGTCGACGTAGCGCAGCACGAATGCCACCAGCACGTCGTAGTGATCGCGGTGCAACGCGGTCATCAGTCGCTCTTCCGGTGAGGGCACCGGCATCGATCCGCCTCCTGAGGTCCGGGGACGCGGAGGGCGTCCTGCCGAGAGCGTGTACGAACCGTTGTGCACTCCGGTTCAACACACACCCGGTCTGTTCGGCGACCGGGACCTGGAGCATGCTCCTGCCGTGCCACGCGCAGGTGATCGCGGCGCCGCGGACCATCCGCCGGAGAAAGCCTCGTAGGGCTCAGTCCTCGATCACCGGATCGCACGGCGAGAGGAACGGGTCCAGGCGCTCCTCGACGCCCCCCCTGCGCACGACGCGCACCCGGAACGCGTTGTCGGCGTTCGGGATGTCGCCTTCGTCGGAGCGGTCGTGGAGCAGCCCCCACGAGCCGGGGAAGCGGCGTGCGATGTACGCCACCAGTTCGTCCAGCTGCCCGGCCTCGTAGCCGATGTGGTTCGTGTGACCGGCGGCCGTGACGACGGGCAGCCCGTTGAAGACGTCGAGCACGACCTTGCAGCTGGAGGACCACTGGACCGCGTCGATCCGCGCACGCAGCTCCTCGACCCCTGACCTCAGAGACTGCGGGTCGTCCTCGTACGGGTCCTCGGAGATACCGAACCAGCCATGGAACTCGTACATGCCCTCACTCCAGCGGAGTCGTGTCGATCACCGGCTCGACGCCGTACCGGCGCCCGTATTCCTGGAGCTTATCGATCACGCCTGGTCCGGGCGGTCCGTCGAACTGGAAGTACGGCGTGCGGCCGCTCTGGATCGCCGCCTCGAACGTGGCTTGCGCCTGCTTGCGGAACTTCTTGTTCAGGGTGAAGTCCGCGGGCTTCGCCTGGGCCACGTACTCGTCGCTGATCGCGTCGAACTCACGTCCGTCCGGGTCGTTCTCGAACCTCCTGCGGGGCTCTCCGCCGAGCTTCTCGGCCAGCTTGTCCGCGTCGGGGTCGGGCTTGTTGACCTCGTGGAGTTCGCCGAGCCCCCCGTTGTCCTCGTACGGCGCGAGGCCCAGCGGATCGCTGAACCGGTGCGGGTTGTGCACGTACGCCGTCGGGTTGGGCGCGGGCGCGAGGCCCAGCGGGTCGGGCGTGACGTACCGGGCGGTCTGCGGGTCGTAGTAGCGGTGGTGGTTGTAGTGGAGGCCGGTCTCCGGGTCGAAGTACTGGCCGGGGAACCGCAGTGGTGTGTAGGCGGACGCGTCGGCGTTCCACGTCGTGATGCCCCACAGCGTGGTGCGGCTCTGCCAGGCGATGCGCCCGTCCTCGTCGATGAGCTCGGTCGGGGTACCGATGAGGTCGGTCGCGATCGCGAAGAACCGTGCGTCGATCTCCCGCTGCGTGGCCGCGTCGGTGAGCCGTTCGGTCTGGGCGACAGGGGTCAGGCCGTCATGGTCCCAGCTCAGCGTCGTCCGGTGAGGCAGCTCGCCGGGGAGCTCCGTGGTCTGCTCGGCGAGCACGGGACCGTCCCAGACGAAGCGCGTGCGCTCGGCCACCGCCTCGCCGTCGGCCGCCATGCGCTCCTTGGCGACGCGCCGGCCGAGCGGGTCGTACCGGTAGCGCCACAGGGTGCCGTCCGGGGTCGTGACCTCGGTGAGCCGGTCCTCGGCGTCGTACGCGTACGTCCACACGTCACGCTTCTTCGACAGCCGGGTCTTCGAGCGGCGGATCAGCCGGCCGGCGTCGTCGTACACGTAGCGGTTGGCCCCGGCCTCCGTGATCCGGGTGCCGGTGTAGGAGCGTTCGCCGCGCGCGTCGCCGCCGGCGTGGCGGTCCGGCCAGGCGGCGGAGACGTTGTTGCCGCCGCTGTCGTACGCGTAGGACTCGCTCCACCGGTCGGCCGATACGGCGGTGACCCGGCCCGTCACGTCCAGGCCGAAGCGGCGCGGGCCGCGCAGGGCGTCGTCGACCTCGACGAGATAGCCGTCCTCACGGTACGTGTACGTCCGCAGGTTCAGCCGGTGGGCACCGCGCGCGATCTCCTGGGCGGTGAGCCGGCCCGCGGCGTCCCAGTCCGACGTCAGCGTCAGCGTCTCCCCGACGCTGCGGGTCAGTTCGCGCCCCGCGGCATCACGCGTGAACACGATGTCGTGGCCCGCGACGGTCAGCGCGGCGGCGCGGCCCGCGCTGTCGTGCGTGTACGAGGTGACATGGCCGCTCGGGGTGGTGCGCCGGGTGCGGCGCCCGGCCGCGTCGTACGAGAACGTCAGCGCGCGCCCGTCGGTCAGCTCGGTCTTGACGTGGCCCCGGCGGTCGTACGCGTACGTCAGCTCCGCGTCAGGCCCGACGGCCCGCAGCAGCCGGCCCGCGGGGTCGTACTCGTACGTCGTCACGGCACCGCCGGCGTCCTTGCGGACGACCTGGCCGAGCAGGTCCCGCTCGTAGCGGACGGCCGCGCCGAGCGGGGTGGTGCGGGTCAGCACCCGGCCGAGCGGATCGACGTCGTAGGTGAGGGTGCGGCCGTCGAAGTCGGTCTCGGCGACGAGGTTGCCGACCGGGTCGTAGGTGTAACTCCAGTGCAGGCCAAGGGGGTTGCGGACCTCGGTGAGGCGCAGCTCGGTGTCGTGCGTGAACTCGTGGCGGGTGCCGTCGGGGTCGGTGCGGGCCGTGAGCAGGTCGAAGTGGGTGTACTCGAAGGCCGTGGTGCCGCCCTCGGGGTCGGTGTGGCGGACGCAGTTGCCCTCGCCGTCGTACGTCCACGACTCCACGGCGCCGTCCGGGCCGGTGAACCGCGCGAGCCGGCCCTCGGGGGTCCACTCGAAGCGGGCGACGGCGCCGCTCGGTCCGGTGCGCTCGGTGATCCGGCCGAAGGCGTCCCGCACGTACGCCGTCGTGCCGCCGTCCGGGGCCGTCTGAGCCATGAGAAGGCCCGCGGCATTGTGGCGCAGCAGGGTCGTGGCGCCTGGGGGTCCCCCCACTCGCGGGGGCGGGTCGGTGACCGAGGTGACGTGGCCGAGCACGTCGTGGGTGTATCGGGTGGTACGTCCGGCGGGGTTGGTGATCGCGACCCGGTTGCCGCGTTCGTCGAACTCCTGCTTCCAGCGCAGCCCACCCGGCTGGACCAGCTCGACCGGGCGGCCTTCGCTGTCGTAGGCCGCCGTCTGCACGCTGCCGTCGGGACGGGTCGTCGAGACGAGACGGCCCTCGTCGTCCCAGCGGAACTCGGTGCGCGCGCCGAGAGGGTCGGTACGGGACAGCAGTCGGTCGTCGCGGTCGTACGTGTACCGGATCGTCGCACCCCCGGGCCAGGCCTCGGCGACGACCTGGAGGTGGCTGTTGACCCCGTAGCGCCAGGTGTGGCCGAGGGAGTCGGTGACCGTGGTGATGGTCAGGCCCGTGTCGGGGTGCGGGTCGCTGTAGTGGAACTCCGAACGCAGATGCCCTTCGGCACCGGTCTGGGACACACACCGGTCCCCGTCGTCGTACACGAAGCTGTAGCTGGAGCCGTTCGTGTCGGTCCAGGCGGCGATGCGGCCTTCGGTGTCGTAGGCGAACCGGGTGGGGATGCCGGAGGACTTGGTGACCTCGGTGAGATGGCCTTCCTCGCTGTATCCGTACCTGGCGATCTCGGTGCCGCCGAGGCTCAGCGAGGTGATCCGGCGGTTCTCCGTGGTGAACGTGAGGCGGTAGCCCCCCGAGTGAGTGAGGGCGAGCGGGGCGCCCTCCTCGTCGTACTCGGCGATGATCGTGCGCCCGTCGCGGTCGGCGATCTCGGCGAGCGGCGCGGTGCCGTTGTCTCCCGGCTCGGCGCCGGGCGGGGCGAGGAAGTGCCGGACGACGCCCGTGTCCGGGTCGGTGAGCGTGTAACTGCCGTCGGTGTGCCGTTCCAGCGGCCGGCGCGGCCCCGCCACGGGGAGCACCGGTGTGCCGGGGGCCGGGTGCGGATACGGGACGAGCAGGTTGTCCTCACCGTGGAAGACGACACCGATCGGATCGACGGTCAGGCGCTGGTCGATCGTCGACGACCAGCTCTCGCCGAACCACCGGCCCGCCCGGTACGAGGACTCGAAGTCCCTGCGGAACAGCAGCGGCAGGCTGCCCGGCAGAGCCACGTCCTCCTGCGGCAGGAACATGCGGCCGGTCGCGAAGTCCACGGGCTCACGGCCGCACCGCTTGCCGTCGGGCCTGCGGATGGTCTCCCTGAGCCTCTTGGCGCGGCGCGCCTTGGCGGCATCCGCGAGCTCGTCCGTGAGTCTCGCGCCCTTCGCGGCGGCTCCGGCGCCACCCGTCGCGGCGGTGAGGATCGCGTCCGGCACCATCGTGCCGAGCCCTTCCGCCGGGTCCTTCATGAAGTCGTCCAGCATCTGCTTGCCGGTGCCCCAGGGGTCGTTGGCGACCTGGACGAGTCCGGCGACGGTGCTGTTGAGGTTCATGACGTAGTCGGCGGGATGCGTGATGTTGTACGGGTCCATCGGGTTGAGGCCCCGGACGAAGTTCACGATGCCCGTGGCGCCCTTGACCACGCCCATCGTGAAGTGGGTCTTCATCAGTTCGTACTCGTCGAGCCCGTCCTTCAGCTGTTCGCCGTAGGAGGGCTTGGGCGGGGCCGCGTCCCGGGCCTTCTGCACGGCTTTGCGGGCGGGCTCCGCGGCGGAGTTCCGCTGCTTGCGCGCCTCGGCGAGGATGTCCTGCGCCTCCTGCATCAGCGCCTTGCCCGGGTCGGAGAACTCGCCCGGCTTCGCCGGCAGCGTGGCGGGATCACGCTTGTCGGCGGGCATCGCGTTGTACTTGTCGACGGCGTCGTTGTAGCCGTCGACCTTCTTCTTGTGCGCGTCCAGGGCGTCAGCCGAGGACTTCGTGCCTTCCTTCCACTTGTCGATCGCGAGCTGCGCCTGACCCTGCGCCCAGGTCACCGTGTCCGCGAACGACTCCAAGGACTTCGTCGCTTCTTCGAACGCGTCCGCACCCTTGTACCACTTGGACGGCTCCGGCTTCACCGTCCTGCGGAACGCGTCCGCCGCCTGGCCCTGCAGGGAGTCCGAGTCGAGCCCTTCGAGACCGAGGCCGACGTCGTTGAACGAATCCGTGAGGTCACGCAGGTGGGAGGCGGTGGAACGCAGCTTGCCCGGCGAGCCGTAGATGAGCTTGGTCTTGTCCTCGGTCTGCCCGAGGTCCATCTCGTCGACCTCGGCACCCATCCGGTTCGCCAGTGAACGCGACTGCTCGCGCACCCAGTCCGCACCGGACTCCCAGCCGACGTCATCGAGCCGGTCCGCCGCCCAGTCACCGGCGTCCTCGACCCGGTTGCCGGCCCACTCGACGCCGTCCTCGACCGCGTCCTCGACGACATCCGGCGTGAGGTCACTGACAATGTCCCCGATGCCCATGGGTCAGTTCCCCTCGCCGTCGTTCTGCTGCTGTTCCTGCTGGGCCCGCTCCTCGGGCGACGGCCCGAAGGTGTCGTCGACGGCCTTGTCGAACTGTTCCTGGTCGATGCCGAAGAGGTCGTTGAGCCTGCGCGACTGTTCGCCGCCCTGTCCCTCGGTGACCAGCGCGCGCCCGGTGTCCTTCCAGGTCTGGCCCATCTCGTCACCGGCGCGGTCCCACGACTCGGCGCTCCAGTCCGGGTTCAGCGCGTCGGGTGTGAAGACATCGCCCCAGTCCTGCCCCGCGATGTCCTCCTCGGAGGCGTACGGGCTCCCGCCGGCGATCGAGTTGACGCCGTACTTCAGCGCGCTCTCGACGTACCGGTCCTCCTCCCACAGCACGCCCGCGGCCAGGCCGAGCTTCGCCGCGATGGTGTTGGCGTCCTGGATCAGCGCCCGTACGCCCCACTCCCACCGCTCGCAGAAGTCCTCGAAGTCCACGGACAGGCCGTGGTGCCCGGCTTCCATGCCGGTCATCGCCAGTTCGGAGAAGCCCTTGCCGAGCACCGCTCCGGTACTGGTACCGATCTCCTTCAGCTCACCGACCGCGTCGCGTATGCCCTGGGTGAGCCGCTGGACGGTGTAGTGGTCGACACCGAGATCCTTCGCCCCGTCGCCCATCAGGCGGCACCCCCTGCGGTCCCGCCGGCCGGCTTGTCCGGCCCGTCGACGGCGGCTTCGTCCGGAACGATGCCCATGGCGGGCGGGAAGAGCATGGACCCGTCGGGGTCCGCGACATCGACGGCGATGCCCGCGGGCTCGCCCATCGCCGGGATGATCTCGTCGAGCAGCCGGGCGCCGAGCAGTTCGGCGAACTCCCAGGGCCGCGCGCTGTCCTGGGCGCTCGCGGACTCCCGCGATTGCGCGAAGCGGGCGAGGGCCTCCTCGCCGGTGAACGCGAACACCCACCGCACACCGCCGAGATGCCCCGTCCACAGCCCGCCCCGGTCCAGCGGTACGAGCACCGTGGCCCGCCTCAGCTCCCCGAGGAGCGCTCGTGGGTCACCCGCCCCGTCCCGCCGCTCGGCGATCTGCTCGGCGAGCGCAGTCCCGTCACGCACTTCGTTGCCTCCCCCGGCATCGACAACAACACGCCTTCCCAGGAAGCACGCCCCACCACCTCCGGCGGTTCCCGTCCACCGTGGCGGCCACCACCGCCGCCACCACCCTCAAGGCCGCCACCGCACCCGGTAGGCCGAGGACTTCCCACAGACAGAAAAGTGCCCGCCCGCCCAACAGGCGGTACGGGCACGTTTCCTGATGAAGAATCAGACGTTGAAGCGGAACTCCACCACGTCCCCGTCCTGCATCACATAGTCCTTGCCCTCCATGCGGGCCTTGCCCTTGGCGCGGGCCTCCGCGACCGAGCCCGTTTCCATCAGGTCGCCGAAGGAGATGACCTCCGCCTTGATGAAGCCCTTCTGGAAGTCGGTGTGGATGACACCGGCCGCCTCGGGGGCCGTGGCGCCCTTCTTGATGGTCCAGGCGCGCGTTTCCTTCGGGCCTGCCGTCAGGTACGTCTGGAGGCCGAGGGTGTCGAAGCCGACGCGGCCGAGCGTGGCCAGGCCCGGCTCTTCCTGGCCCATCGACTGGAGGAGTTCAAGCGCCTCGTCGTCGTCGAGCTCGATCAGCTCGGACTCGATCTTGGCGTTCAGGAAGATCGCCTCGGCGGGGGCGACCAGGGCGCGCTGCTCGTTCTTGAAGTCCTCGTCGACCAGCTCGTCCTCGTCCACGTTGAAGACGTAGAGGAAGGGCTTGGTGGTGAGGAGGTGGAGCTCGTGGAGCAGGCGGCCCTTCTCCGTGCCGGCGGTGATGCCGGCGGCGAAGAGCGTCGTGCCGGACTCGAGGATCTTCTGCGCCTCCTCGACCGCGGCGAGCACCGCGACCTTCTCCTTCTGGAGGCGGGACTCCTTCTGGAGGCGCGGGACCTGCTTCTCGACGGACTGGAGGTCCGCGAGGATCAGCTCGGTGTTGATCGTCTCGATGTCGTCCTTGGGCGAGACCTTGCCGTCGACGTGCACGACGTTCTCGTCCTTGAAGGCGCGGATGACCTGGCAGATCGCGTCCGACTCGCGGATGTTCGCGAGGAACTTGTTGCCCAGGCCCTCACCCTCGGAGGCGCCGCGCACGATGCCCGCGATGTCGACGAAGTCGACCGTCGCCGGGAGGATCTTCTGCGAGCTGAAGACCTCGGCGAGCTTGGCGAGGCGGGGGTCGGGGACACCGACGACGCCCACGTTCGGCTCGATCGTGGCGAACGGGTAGTTGGCCGCCAGCACGTCGTTCTTGGTCAGGGCGTTGAACAGGGTCGACTTGCCGACATTCGGCAGACCGACGATTCCGATCGTGAGCGACACGTTGCGACTTCCCGTACGTGAGGATGGAGGACCCCCAGTCTACGGCGTGCCGCGCGACCCCCCGGCGCCGTATCGAACGCTTGGCCAAGGTCAGCGAAACCGCGTGTCCCGGAGCGGATTCCACACATAACCCGACCTAAGTTGGTGCGGTGGAACAACCCCGACGCACGCCGCCGCGCGCCCCGCAGACCCGGCCCCGCCGCACGCCCCCGCTCCCCCCGCAGGCGCAGGGCGGCAGCGACGGACGCGAAGGGCCCTCCGGGTCCGATTCGGGGTCCGGCTCGGGTTCCGGCACGGTGTACCGGGCGTCGGGCAAGGGCGGCGGCAATGCGCCCCGCCCCGTGCCGCCGGTCGCCCTGGCGCTGCGCCGCTTCCCCGATCCGCGCCTCACCGGCCTCGGCAGCGGGCTGTTCTGCGTGGCCACGATGTTCGCGCTCGCCTGCCTGGACGGCCTGCTGCTCGACGGCTCGATCGCGGTGTATGGGGTGCTGTTCCTGCTGGTGAGCACGCTCACCGCGATGTGGGTGCGGCACGCCGACCTGGTGTCCGCGCCGGTCGCCGTGCCGATCGGCTTCGCCGTCGGCATCCTGCCGGTGGCCGACGGCTCGGGCGGGTTCGGCGGGCGGGTGATGGGGCTGGTCACGGCCCTCGCGATGCACGCCGGCTGGCTGTACGGCGGCACGCTCGTCGCCGGACTCGTCGTGACCGTACGCGGCATCCGCCACATCGGCCGGCGCGCGGCCCGCCGACGAGCCCTCGCACAGGCCCGCGCCGGCTCCCCGGGGACGGGAGCACAACAGGTGACCTCGGCCCCACGCCCCAGGCGGCGTACGCCCTGACCGCCGGCCTCCGGCCCGAGCACCCCGGCACCGCACCCCGCCCGAGCCCGGTGGCCGGTGCCCCGTGCCCGCTATCCCTGCTGTGCCGCCGCCATCGCCGCGCCCACGATGCCCGCATTGTTCTGCAGCTGCGCCGGGACGATCTCCGCCTTGATGCCCTTGATCAGGGGCAGGAACTTGTCGGCCTTGCGGCTGACGCCGCCGCCGATGATGAACAGTTCGGGTGAGAACAGCATCTCGACGTGCGCCAGGTACTTCTGGACGCGGTGCGCCCAGTGCTCCCAGCTCAGGTCGTGGTCTTCCTTCGCCTTCGTCGAGGCGTGCTTCTCGGCATCGTGCCCGTGCAGTTCCAGATGGCCGAGCTCGGTGTTCGGTACGAGCTGCCCGCCGACGAACAGGGCGCTGCCGATGCCGGTGCCGAAGGTGAGGAGCAGGACCACGCCCTTGCGGCCGCGGCCCGCGCCGAAGTGCATCTCGGCGACGCCCGCCGCGTCCGCGTCGTTCAGGACCGTCACGGGGAGCCCGCCGAGCCGCTCGCCGAGGAGGGCGCGGGCGTCGACGTCGATCCACGACTTGTCGACGTTGGCGGCCGTACGGATCATGGCGCCGCCCGTGACGACGCCGGGGAAGGTGATGCCGACCCGGTCGGGCCGTGTGCCGAAGTTCTCCACGACCTGCTTCACCCCGTCGGCCACGCCGTCGGGCGTGGCCGGATGCGGGGTGAGGACCTTGAACCGCTCCTGTGTCAGGTCTCCGCGGTCCAGGTCAACGGGTGCGCCCTTGATCCCTGATCCGCCGATGTCCACGCCGAAGATCTGCATGGACACCACGTTACGACGAGTGGCTGACCGTTACTTCCCGGCGGAGCCGTCCGCGGTCAGGGCCGCGGCCTCCGCACGCAGGTCACGGCGGAGTTCCTTCGGCAGCGAGAAGGTGATGGACTCGTCGGCGGTCTTCACGGTCTCCACGTCGCCGTAACCGCGCTCGGCCAGCCACTCGAGCACGCCGTCGACCAGCACGTCGGGGACCGAGGCGCCGGAGGTGAGGCCGACCGTGGTGACGCCCTCGAGCCAGGCCTCGTCGATCTCGGCGGCGAAGTCCACGAGATGGGCGGCGGGCGCGCCGGCGTCCAGAGCGACCTCGACCATCCGGATCGAGTTCGAGGAGTTCTTGGAGCCGACGACGATGACGAGCTGGGCGTCCTCGGCCAGCTTCTTCACCGCGATCTGCCGGTTCTGCGTGGCGTAGCAGATGTCGTCGCTGGGCGGCGAGAGCAGGTTCGGGAACTTGGTCTTGAGTGCGTCGACCGTCTCCATGGTCTCGTCCACGGAGAGGGTGGTCTGGGAGAGCCAGACGACCTTGTCCGGGTCGCGCACCTCGACGCCCGCGACGTCCTCGGGGCCGTCGACCAGCGTGATGTGGTCCGGGGCCTCGCCCGACGTGCCGATGACCTCTTCGTGGCCCTCATGGCCGATCAGGAGGATGTCGTAGTCCTCCTTGGCGAAACGGACGGCTTCCTTGTGGACCTTGGTGACCAGGGGGCACGTCGCGTCGATGGTCGCGAGCCTGCGCTCGGCGGCCTCCTCATGGACGGTCGGCGCCACACCGTGGGCGGAGAACATGACGATCGACCCCTCGGGGACCTCCGCCGTCACGTCGACGAAGATCGCGCCCTTCTTCTCCAGGGTCTGCACGACGTACTTGTTGTGGACGATCTCGTGGCGGACATAGATCGGGGCCCCGTACTGCTCGAGGGCCTTCTCGACGGCGATCACGGCACGGTCCACACCGGCGCAGTAGCCCCGGGGGGCGGCGAGCAGGACGCGGCGGGGGCCAGTCGTAGCAGTCATGCACACCATCGTAAGGCCGCGCCCAGCAGGTCAAAGATCGCCCGTCTGGGGAGACTGAAGGCCTGTGCGCGACGAACGGAGGCACGATGTCCGCCAACGCTCCCGCTGACGTCCCCCCACGGCCCGCCGGGGAGGACGGGCTGCGGCGCAGCCTCGGCTTCCGGGACCTCGTCGTCTACGGGCTCCTGTTCATCGCCCCGATGGCCCCCGTCGGCGTCTTCGGCACCCTCGACGCCAGGTCGCACGGCGCCGTCGCCCTGGTGTACGTCGTCGCGACGGTCGCGATGGCGTTCACCGCGTTCAGCTACGCGCAGATGGTGCGGGTCGCCCCACAGGCCGGCTCGGTCTTCACCTACGCGCGCGTGGGGCTCGGCGAGGCGCCGGGGTTCATCGCCGGGTGGATGGCGATGCTCGACTACCTCCTCATCCCGGCGGTCGCCTATCTCTTCTCCGGGATCGCGATGAACGCCCTGGTGCCGTCGGTTTCGCGCTGGGTGTGGACGGCTCTGGCCGTGATCATCACGACCCTCCTGAACCTGTGGGGCGTGCGGGCGGCGGCACGAGCCGGCTTCGCGGTCCTGGCGATGGAGATCGTCGTGCTGCTCGTGTTCCTCGTGTCGGCGATCGTCGTACTCACACGCGACGGCGCGGCGCGCGGCTGGCTCTCGCCGCTGACCGGGGACGGGTCGCAGGGCGCGTTCGCGCTGTCGGCGGTCGTCGGCGCGGTGTCCGTCGCCGTGCTGTCGTATCTGGGCTTCGACGCGATCGTGTCGTTCGCGGAGGAGGTCACGGGCGGCTCGGCGAAGGTGGCTCGGGCGGTGCTGTTCTGTCTGGCGCTCGCGGGTGTGCTGTTCATCGCGCAGACGTATCTCGTGGCGCTCCTCGAACCGGTGTCGTCGGCGGAGCTCGCCGCGGACCCGGCCGAGCAGGGGTCCGCCTTCTACGACGCGATCGACGTGTCGGTCGGCGGGTGGCTGCACGACCTGGTGGCGGTCAGCAAGGCGATCGGCGCGGCGTTCGCGGCGCTGGCCGGGCAGGCGGCGGCCGGGCGGCTGCTGTTCGCGATGGCCCGTGACCGGCGGCTGCCGAAGGCGCTGTCGCGCACCGACTCCGGGGTGCCGCGGGTGGCGCTGCTGTGCGCGGCGGTGGTGACGCTGGTCGCGGCGGTCTGGGCGGCCCGCAGGGACGACGGCCTGGACCATCTGGTCTCGGTGGTCGACATCGGCGCTCTCACGGCGTTCGTGCTGCTGCACGCGAGCGTGGTGGGCTGGTTCGTGGTGCGGCGCGGCGGGGGGCCGGTCAGCTGGTGGCGGCATCTGCTCGTACCGGTGCTCGGCGCGGCCATCACGGTCGCCGTGATCGTGGAGGCGTCGGGCACGGCGCAGGTGGTGGGCGCGATCTGGCTGGCGGTGGGGCTCGTGGTGCTGGTGGCGCAGAGGGGGCGGCGGGGCGAGCGGGCGGTCTGACGGGGGGGCGCACGCCGGTGCGTACGGCCGGGCCGCCACGGCGTCCCCCGTACGCCCTTCGTACGCCCTTCGTACGCCCCTCGTACGCCCTTCGTACGCCCTTCGCGTCACGGAGCGTTGTCGGTGGGTGCGGCTACGCTCACCGGCATGGCTGTGAATACGTCCGCGGACGCCCCGCTGCCCGTCGGGGAGGTGTCGCGGCTCATCGGGCGGTGGATCGACCGGCTCGGTGCCGTGTGGGTCGAGGGGCAGATCACCCAGCTGTCCCGGCGCCCCGGTGCCGGCGTCGTGTTCCTGACGCTGCGCGATCCGTCGCACGACATCTCGGTCGGCGTCACCTGTTATCGCCAGGTGTTCGACGCGGTCGCCGACGTCGTGAGCGAGGGCGCGCGCGTCGTCGTCCAGGCGAAGCCCGAGTGGTACGCGCCGCGCGGCCAGCTGTCGCTGCGGGCCTCCGAGATCAGACCGGTGGGAGTCGGTGAACTGCTCGCCAGGCTGGAGCAGTTGAAGAAGTCCCTGACCCGCGAGGGCCTCTTCGCGCCGGAGCGCAAGAAGGCGCTGCCGTTCCTGCCGCAGCTCATCGGGCTCGTGTGCGGACGCGCGTCGGCCGCCGAGCGGGACGTCCTGGAGAACGCGCGGCACCGCTGGCCCGCGGTCCGCTTCGAGGTACGGAACGTTCCGGTGCAGGGCGTGCACGCCGTGCCGCAGGTCGTGCAGGCGGTCAAGGAGCTGGACTCGCTCGACGACGTCGACGTGATCATCGTGGCGCGCGGCGGCGGCAGCGTCGAGGACCTCCTGCCGTTCTCGGACGAGCAGCTGGTGCGAGCGGTCGCCGCCTGCCGCACGCCGGTCGTCTCGGCGATCGGCCACGAGCCGGACAACCCGCTCCTCGACCATGTGGCCGACCTGCGCGCCTCCACTCCGACCGACGCGGCGAAGAAGGTCGTGCCGGACGTCGGCGAGGAGTACGAGCGGGTGCAGTTGCTGCGGGACCGGGCGCGGCGCAGCGTCGAGTCGTTCGTGGACCGGGAGGAGCGCGGGCTCAGACATGCGCTCGCCCGGCCCGTCATGGAGGACCCGCACCGCATGATCGAGGTGCGCGAGGAGCAGGTGACGTCGCTGGCCGAACGCGGCCGGCGCACGCTCGGGCACCTCCTCGACCGCGCCGAGTCGGAGCTGTCGCACACGCACGCGCGCGTGGTGGCCCTGTCTCCCGCCGCGACCCTGAAGCGGGGTTACGCAGTGCTGCAGAAGGCCGACGGGGACGTCGTGCGCGCCGCGGACGACGTGACGGCGGACGAGGTGCTGCGGGCGCGGGTCGCCGAGGGCGAATTCACCGTACGGGTCGAGAACGGGAACGTACGGGTCGAGAACGGGAACCAGGAGAGCGCATGACCACCAGGACGGACGAGGCCGGGCTCGGCTACGAGCAGGCGCGGGACGAGCTGATCGAGGTCGTCCGGCGGCTCGAGGCGGGCGGCACGTCGCTCGAGGAGTCGCTCGCGCTGTGGGAGCGGGGCGAGGAGCTGGCGAAGGTGTGCCGGCGCTGGCTGGACGGGGCGCGGGCGCGCCTGGACGCGGCGCTGGCGGAGTCCGGGCCGGACGGGGCCGCGGACGACGAGGAGTGAGCGGCGGGACCTGCGGACGATCAGCGGGACCAGGCCTGTCCGGCCCCGAGGGCAGCGACCAGGGTTTGTGACGCGGGGTTTACGAAGCGGGGTTTGTGAAGCGGGTCACGAGGTCCGGGTTTTGGTTGAAAGTTAAACGGTGCTGACGTACGGTCGTGTGCATCGGCTGGTCCGTCGCAGCGTCGCAGCGGACCGGCCGCACCCCCAGCACGTACGTATCGAGAAGGTTGATCCATGTCTCTCGTTCTTGACCCCGCCGCCCAGGACCTGCTGTTCCGCGAGGCCCGCACCGCGAACACCTTCACCGACGAGCCGGTGACCGACGAGCAGGTCCAGGCGATCTACGACCTGGTCAAGTTCGGCCCGACGGCGTTCAACCAGTCGCCGCTGCGCATCACGCTGGTCCGCTCCCCCGAGGCCCGCGAGCGCCTCGTGCAGCACATGGCCGAGGGCAACCAGCCGAAGACGGCCTCCGCCCCGCTGGTCGCGATCCTCTCCGCGGACAACGAGTTCCACGAGGAGCTCCCGGCGCTGTTCCCGCACTTCCCGCAGGCCAAGGACGTCTTCTTCGCGGAGCGTCCCGCCCGCGAGGGCGCCGCCGCCCTGAACGCCACCCTCCAGGCCGCGTACTTCATCATCGGCGTCCGCGCCGCCGGCCTGGCCGCGGGCCCGATGACCGGCCTCGACTTCGCCGGTGTCCAGAAGGAGTTCCTGGACGACGACCACACCCCGCTGATGGTCATCAACATCGGCAAGCCGGGCGAGGACGCCTGGTTCCCGCGCTCCCCGCGCCTGGAGCACGACCAGGTCATCACCACGGTCTGAGTCTGCGGCCGAGCGCTCGCGCCGAGTGCTCCCGCACGCTTCATGGGAAAGGCCCCCCGGCAACAGCCGGGGGGCTTTCCCATGCCCGCTACTTCGTCCGCAGCGCCTCGGCCATCTTCGTCAGCTGCGCGAACGACGCCGTACCGGTCACGACGGTCGTCGACTTGTCGCCCTTGAGCACCAGGGCGTCGTACTGGCCGCCCTTGTAGCGCCGCCAGGTCTCGTCGCCGATGCGCTGCGTCGCGCCGGTCTCGGTGGCGCCCTGGCTCGTCCGGTCGATGAAGACGGACGCCTTCTCCGTGGACTGCTCGATGCCCACGTACTGGCCTTCGGGATCGAAGAAGCCGAGGTGCCAGGCGTCGAAGTTCGAGCCCTGGAACCGCACCGACGTCGGCTTCCAGGACTTCGCGAGCCCCTCGGGCGCCGCCACCGGGTACGCCGCCGCGCGCCGCGCCGTCAGCAGCTCCACGCGGTAGTCCACGCGCTTCACCGGCGGGGTGCCGGAGTCGTCGTGCGGGACGAACACGTAGATGCTTGCCGCCGCGAGCACGGTCGCCCCCATCGAGAGGACCAGACTTCCCACGGTCTTCTTGCCTTTGGTACCTGCCACGCCCCCATCGTCGCAGGTACGTGAGCGATCACCGCACGTGGGCCCGGTCTGCTCAAACGTGGGGCCCTCTGCTCATTTTGTCGGCCTGACGATAGAGTCGGGGCCATCACCCTCATCCGGCCGTCGTCGTATCAGAAAGGTGCGTCTCGATGACCGAGCATCACCAGTTGCCGTCCGAACTCGAAGTCCCCGCAGAGGCTCCCGACCGGAACCTCGCCCTGGAACTCGTCCGGGTCACCGAGGCCGCGGCCATGGCCGCCGGCCGCTGGGTCGGCCGCGGCGACAAGAACGGGGCGGACGGCGCCGCCGTGCGCGCCATGCGGACCCTCGTCTCCACCGTCTCGATGAACGGCGTCGTCGTCATCGGTGAGGGTGAGAAGGACGAAGCCCCGATGCTCTACAACGGGGAGCGCGTCGGCGACGGGACGAGCGCCGAGGTCGACATCGCCGTGGACCCGATCGACGGCACCACCCTCTGCGCCAAGGGCATGCCGAACGCCATCGCGGTCCTGGCCGCCGCCGACCGCGGCACCATGTTCGACCCGTCCGCCGTCTTCTACATGGACAAGCTGGTCGCGGGCCCCGAGGCCGCCGACTACGTGGACATCAACGCCCCGGTGGCGGTGAACATCCGCCGTATCGCCAAGGCCAAGCGGGCCGCTCCCGAGGACGTCACGGTCGTCATCCTGGACCGGCCGCGCCACGAGGGCATCATCAAGGAGGTCCGCGAGGCCGGCGCCCGGATCAAGCTGATCTCCGACGGCGACGTCGCGGGCTCCGTGCTCGCCGTGCGCGAGGACAGCGGCATCGACCTGCTCCTGGGCATCGGCGGCACCCCCGAGGGCATCATCTCGGCGTGCGCCATCAAGTGCCTGGGCGGTGTCATCCAGGGCAAGCTGTGGCCCAAGGACGACGCGGAGCGCCAGCGGGCGATCGACGCGGGCCACGACCTGGACCGCGTCCTGTCGACGAACGACCTGGTCTCCGGCGAGAACGTGTTCTTCGTCGCCACCGGCATCACGGACGGCGAGCTGCTGCGCGGCGTCCGCTACCGCGCCGAGAGCGCCACGACGTCCTCGCTGGTGATGCGTTCCAAGTCGGGCACGATCCGTCAGATCGACTCGCAGCACCGGCTGTCGAAGCTGCGCGCGTACAGCGCGATCGACTTCGACCGCGCCAAGTAGGTCGCGGAGCAGCTCCTTTCCCCTACGCGTTCGGGGCGCCCCTTTGTGCGGAGGGGCGCCCCATTCGCGTATCGGGAGTGCGGCTAACCGGCCGCGCGGATCTGGTCGACCGAGCTCGCCGCCTTCTGGAGCTCGACCTCGCGCCGGCGCCTGCGGGCGAGGGCGACGCGGCGCTCCGCGGCGGTGAGGCCGCCCCACACCCCGTAGGGCTCGGGCTGAAGGAGCGCGTGCTCGCGGCACTCGACCATCACGGGGCAGCGGGCGCAGACGCGCTTGGCCGCCTCTTCGCGGGACAGGCGGGCCGCGGTCGGCTCCTTGGAAGGGGCGAAGAAGAGGCCGGCTTCGTCGCGCCTGCACACGGCCTCCGTGTGCCACGGGGCGTCCTGGTCCCGATCTCGCACTGGCCCCCGCTGCGGGGGGACGGCGGCGACCTGCAGGGACTGATGCGGCGGATGCGGCACGGTCTACTCCTGACGACGGCTTCGCGAGCGAGCGACGATGCAGCAACCTCTACCCGCTGTGTGCGCGCCTATGCACTGAGTTCCGAAGGACGGGAGTTCCCCGGCCACCGGACGCCGCGCCTCCGCCATGCGTCTGCCATGCGTCCGCCGCGCCTCCGCCGCCGCGGAGAGTCAGTCGTCCAGGTGCTTGCGCATGCGGTCGTGCAGATCGCGCAGGCGCTTGCCGCGCTTGGGCTTGGCCTCGATGTTGCCGAGGACCGCGATGCCGTCGACGTAGACGACTGGCGCGTCCGGGTCGGCCGAGTCGAGGGTGTCCACCTCGAAGTTGCCGAGGACGCCGCCGCCGCTGCCGCGCAGCGAGATGTTCTCCGGGACGCGGACCTCCACGTTCCCGAAGACGGAGACCGCCTTGATCACGACCTGCTGGTACTCGAAGATCGCCTCGCTGAGGTCGATCTCGATGTTGCCGAACACGGCGTACGCGTGGGTCCTGCGGCCCACGCGCCAGCGGCCCTTGCGGGACGAGGTGCTGAAGACGGCGACCAGGTTCTCGTCGGCGACCGCCGGGACCGCGCCCGTGGCGGGGCGGTTCGGGGCCGGCGAGGAGGACGCGGGCCGGTGCTGCGCGTGGGCTCCGGGCAGGTCCCTGACGAGCGGCTCCAGCTCGGCGTGGGTCTTGGCGCGGTACACCCCGTCGATCCGCTCGGCGTGCTCCTCCGCGGTGAGCCGGCCCTCCGCGAGGGCCTCGCGCAGGATGTCCGCGGTGCGGTCGCGGTCGGCGTCGGAGGCGCGCAGGTCGGTCTGCGGCGCGGGCTGCTCGGGGCGCTTCTCAAGGTCCACCCGGCCACAGTACCCAAACGCGATAGATCGCGACTAGGGGGCGTGCGGTACAGGGCGGTGCGCAACTGAGCCTTACCTCACAGGCTCGGCCGTGCCGTCAGGTTCTACGCTGGTTGGCGCTGCCAATGGATGCCAGCTGCTACCGGCCGAAAGAGGAATGGGCGAGATGCCTGAGTTCGCGTACACCGATCTGCTCCCCCAGGGCGAGGACACCACCCCATACCGACTGGTGACCACGGAGGGTGTCTCCACCGCCGAGGGGCCGGACGGCCGTACGTTCCTGAAGGTCGAGTCCGAGGCGCTGCGCAAGCTCGCCGAGGAGGCCATCCACGACATCCAGCACTACCTGCGCCCGGCCCACCTGGCCCAGCTGCGCCGCATCATCGACGACCCGGAGGCGTCGGGCAACGACAAGTTCGTCGCGCTCGACCTGCTGAAGAACGCGAACATCGCGGCGGCCGGCGTGCTCCCGATGTGCCAGGACACCGGCACCGCGATCGTCATGGGCAAGCGCGGGCAGAACGTGCTCACCGAGGGCGGCGACGAGGCGGCCCTCTCCCGCGGCATCTACGACGCGTACAAGAACCTGAACCTGCGCTACTCGCAGATGGCCCCGCTGAACATGTGGGACGAGAAGAACACCGGCTCGAACCTGCCGGCCCAGATCGAGCTGTACGCGACCGACGGCGGCGCCTACAAGTTCCTGATCATGGCCAAGGGCGGCGGCTCGGCCAACAAGTCCTTCCTCTACCAGGAGACGAAGGCGGTCCTCAACGAGGGCTCGATGATGAAGTTCCTGGAGGAGAAGATCCGCTCGCTCGGCACGGCGGCCTGCCCGCCGTACCACCTGGCGATCGTCGTCGGCGGCACGTCCGCCGAGTACGCGCTGAAGACCGCGAAGTACGCCTCCGCGCACTACCTGGACGAGATCCCCGCCGAGGGCTCCGAGCTCGGCCACGGCTTCCGTGACAAGGAGCTGGAGGAGAAGGTCTTCGAGCTGACGCAGAAGATCGGCATCGGCGCGCAGTTCGGCGGCAAGTACTTCTGCCACGACGTGCGCGTGGTGCGCCTGCCGCGGCACGGCGCGTCCTGCCCGGTCGCCATCGCCGTGTCCTGCTCGGCCGACCGCCAGGCCGTCGCGAAGATCACCGCCGAGGGCGTCTTCCTGGAGCAGCTGGAGACCGACCCGGCGCGCTTCCTGCCGGAGACGACCGACGAGCACCTCGAGTCGGACGGCGACGTCGTCAAGATCGACCTGAACCAGCCGATGGACGACATCCTCGCCGAGCTCACCAAGTACCCCGTCAAGACCCGCCTCTCCCTGACCGGTCCCCTGGTCGTGGCGCGCGACATCGCGCACGCCAAGATCAAGGAGCGCCTGGACGCGGGCGAGGAGATGCCGCAGTACCTGAAGAACCACCCGGTGTACTACGCGGGCCCGGCGAAGACCCCGGAGGGTTACGCGTCCGGTTCCTTCGGCCCGACGACGGCCGGGCGCATGGACAGTTACGTGGAGCAGTTCCAGGCGGCGGGCGGCTCCAAGGTCATGCTGGCCAAGGGCAACCGCTCGCAGCAGGTCACCGACGCGTGCGACGCGCACGGCGGCTTCTACCTCGGCTCGATCGGCGGCCCGGCCGCCCGCCTCGCGCAGGACTGCATCAAGAAGGTCGAGGTCGTCGAGTACGAGGAGCTCGGCATGGAGGCGGTCTGGAAGATCGAGGTCGAGGACTTCCCGGCGTTCGTCGTCGTGGACGACAAGGGCAACGACTTCTTCAAGGAGCCGGCCCCGTCCCCGACGTTCACGAGCATCCCGGTGCGCGGCCCCGGCCTCGTGTAACACCTCACCCACGGCAGAAGGGCCGCCCGCCGACTTCACGGCGACGGGCGGCCCTTCTGCTGTCTGCCGGAGGGTCAGGCGAACCGCTGGCCCGCCGAGCCGTCGCAGTTCTGGAGCCGTACGTTGTCCTTCGCCGAGGCGAGCGTCAGGCACAGGCCCGTCGACGCGGCCGGGCGCAGTGTGTCGCCCTGGCGGACGAACTGCTGGTTGGTGCCGCCGTGGCAGTTCCACAGGACGAGGGCCGTGCCCGCCTTGTAGGCGCTGTCGGGGACGTCCAGGCAGCGGTCCTGGGTGAGTTCGGTGTGCACGGACTTGCGGTCCGAGTCGTACCACCAGCCCTGGTTACGGGCTCCCGAGCAGTCCCAGCCGATGACCGCCGTGTTGTTCGCGCTGCTCGCTCCCTTGGCGTCGGCGCACGTGCCGGTGCCCGCGTTCTTCAGTGGCCGGTACCCGTCGTCCCAGCCGCCCTTGTAGAGCTTGGGGGTGCCGGTGCTGGCCGGATCGGCGCAACCTGCTTCCTGGTAGCCGGAGTTGTAGAGCTGGGTGAGGCAGGAGGCGAAGGCGCCGTGGCCGCGCACGTTCGGGTGGAAGGACTGGCGCACGGAGTTGGAGTCGGGCGGGAACGGGTTGGAGATGTCCACGTAGAGGCCGCGGGCCCAGGTGTCCTCCATGCAGACCTCGTGGCCCTGGAAGAGGCGGGAGTTGTCGAGGTAGACCGCGCCGGACTCCTGGGCGGCCTTGCGCATGCCGCGTTCGAAGGCGGGGACGGCCGCGTTGCGGCCCCAGGCGGCGTCGGAGTCGTAGCCGAGGCAGCCGCCGGGCAGCTTGCCGGGGAAGTTGGGGTTGTCGTGGATGTCGGGGCCGATGGGGCTGGGATAGCCCATGACGACGAGCTTGTAGTCGCTGTCGGCATAGCCCGCTCCGCGCATCACGGTCTTCAGGTCGGCGACGGTCGCCTCGACCTTCGGCACGAGCCCGTCGACCCTGGCCTGCCAGCCGGGCGCGTACTTGGGCTCGCACGTTCCCTGGAGGGTGAGATAGCGGGTCACGCAGTCGGTCATGACGGGGCCGAACTGGAGGTCGTCGTTGGCGCCCGCGACGAGCACGATCATCTTGATCTTCGTGTTGCGCGCCTTGACGGCGAGAGAGTCGCTCTGCACCAGCTCGTCGGCGTACTGCTTGCTGCCGCCGACGCGGATGTTGCCGGTGTACGCGCCCGAGCAGGAGACGTTGTACGTCACGTCGGCCGGGATCCCGGTGCGGTGGATGGCGGAGTCGGGCGAGCGGTGGCACCAGTTGTCCGGGCCGTTCGTGCCGGGCTCGTACGTGCCGGTGCCCTCCCCCGAGATCTCGCTGTCCCCGAGCGAGATGAGGGCGGTCTTGCGGTCGGCGAGGGGCCGCTCGGCCGGGTCTCCGTAGAGCTTGGTGGCCTCGGCGGCTCGGATCTGCTCCAGGTCGGGCGGGAGCGGGGTGGTGGCCGCCGCGGCGGGTGCCGCGGACGCGGTCGGCGCGGTCAGGCCGACGAGTGCGGCGGCCGTCGCCGCGACAACGGCGACGGCACATCTGATGCTGGGTCTGGTGCGGTGCAGGACGTTCATGACGCCTCCCCGGTTTGGGTGTTACCCGAGGTATTTACTGGCGGGTAAGGGACTTGGGAATAGCCAGAACAAGACAAGTGCTCATGTTTTACGGAGGGATGACGATGACGACGGCAATGGATGACGACGGCGGCGACAGCGGCCGGTACCGGATCGAGCACGACTCCATGGGCGAGGTGCGGGTGCCCGCGGACGCCAAATGGCGGGCCCAGACGCAGCGGGCCGTGGAGAACTTCCCCATCTCGGGCCAGCGCCTGGAGCGCGCCCACATCGAGGCGCTCGCGCGCATCAAGGCGGCCGCGGCCCATGTGAACGCCGAGCTCGGCGTCGTGGACAAGGACATCGCGCAGGCCATCGCCGAGTCGGCGGGCGAGGTCGCCGACGGGCGCTGGGACGACCAGTTCCCCGTGGACGTCTTCCAGACCGGCTCCGGCACGTCGTCCAACATGAACACCAACGAGGTGCTCGCGACCCTCGCGACGGAGCGCCTCGGCCGCGACGTCCACCCGAACGACCATGTGAACGCTTCCCAGTCGTCGAACGACGTCTTCCCCTCGTCGATCCACATCGCGGCCACCGCCGCCGTGACCCATGAGCTGATCCCGGCGCTCGGCCATCTGCGGGCGGCCCTGGAGCGCAAGGCGGAGGAGTTCGCCGACGTCGTGAAGTCGGGGCGAACGCACCTCATGGACGCGACGCCGGTGACCCTCGGGCAGGAGTTCGGCGGATACGCGGCGCAGGTCGCGTACGGCATCGAACGCCTTCAGGCCTCGCTGCCGCGCCTGGCCGAACTGCCGCTCGGGGGAACGGCGGTGGGCACGGGGATCAACACGCCGCCCGGGTTCTCGGCCGCCGTCATCGCGGAGGTGGCACGGACCACGGGACTGCCGCTGACCGAGGCGCGCAACCACTTCGAGGCGCAGGGCGCGCGCGACGGCGTCGTGGAGACGAGCGGGCAGCTGCGGACCATCGCCGTCGGCCTGACGAAGATCGCCAACGATCTGCGCTGGATGGCGTCGGGACCCCGCACCGGACTGGCCGAGATCAGCCTGCCGGACCTCCAGCCGGGCTCGTCGATCATGCCGGGCAAGGTGAATCCGGTCATTCCCGAGGCGGTCCTCATGGTCGCCGCCCAGGTCACGGGGAACGACGCGACGGTCGCCGCCGCGGGTGCCGCCGGAAACTTCGAGCTCAACGTCATGCTGCCGGTCATCGCCAAGAACGTCCTGGAGTCGATCAGGCTCCTCACGAACGTCGCCCGTCTGCTCGCCGACCGGACCGTGGACGGCATCACCGCGAACCGTGAACGCGCCCGCGAGTACGCCGAGTCCTCACCGTCCGTGGTGACACCGCTGAACAAGTACATCGGCTACGAGGAGGCCGCGAAGGTGGCCAAGAAGTCGCTGGCCGAGAGGAAGACGATCCGCGAGGTCGTCCTGGAGGGCGGCTACGTGGAGCGCGGCGACCTCACGGTCGAGCAGTTGGACGAGGCGCTCGATGTCCTGCGGATGACGCGCCCGTAACAGCATCCGGCGACTGACCGAATTCGTGACGCGTGCCGCAGCGTCACGTGCCGGGGGCACCTAATATCTGTCCATGACGGACCGGACGAGCATTCTGGCGGGTGAGACCGACGGCAGCGTGGGGCGCTGGGCGCCTGGCAGCCGGATTCTGTGGCGCTACAAGGCGAACGGCGGGGACGGCTTCCACATCTGCCGTCCTGTCACCGTCGTCGAGGACAGCACGGAGCTGCTCGCCGTGTGGCTGGCACCAGGCACCGAGTGCGTGAGACCGGTCCTGGCCGACGGCACACCGGTGCACGAAGAGCCGCTGGCCACCCGGTACACCAAGCCGCGCACCGTCCTGCGCGACCGGTGGTTCGGCACCGGCGTCCTGAAGCTGGCCCGCCCGGGAGAGCCCTGGTCGGTGTGGCTGTTCTGGGAGCCGGGCTGGCAGTTCAGGAACTGGTACGTGAACCTGGAGCAGCCGCGGGTGCGGTGGGCCGGCGGCGTGGACTCCGAGGACCACTTCCTCGACCTGTCGGTCTACGCGGACCGCACCTGGCGCTGGCTCGACGAGGACGAGTTCGCGCAGGCACAGCTCGCGGGCCTGATGAGCGCGGCGCAGGCCGAATCCGTACGGAGAGCGGGGCGCGCCGCGGTCGAGGTGATCGAGGGCTGGGGGCACCCGTTCCCCGACGGCTGGCAGCACTGGCGGCCCGATCCGTCGTGGCCGGTTCCCGCCCTTCCAGGTGACTGGGACCGTACGCCCGCGCATGTGTCCTCATGAGACCCTTGATGCGCCCCCGTGGTTCAAACGTAGGATCGTCCTCCGCAAGTGCACACAGGTACAACTCTTCGTGCTTGCAGCAGGTCTGACACGATGTCAACGAGGTCATCGAGGGGCGGCGGGACCGTGAGTCACGGCAGCGAGGAATACGAGACGTACGCGAGCGGCCGCCGGACCCCGGCGCCGGACCGTACGGGCCAGGCCGAGGCCTTCGACGCGATCGGCGCCCGCTACGACGACGCCTTCCCGCACAAGGAAGGCCAGTTGGCCGCGGGAGACGCGCTGCTCGCGAGCCTCGCACCCGGCTCGCGCATACTCGACGTGGGCTGCGGCACGGGAGTTCCGACGAGCCGGCAACTGGCGGACGCGGGACACTCCGTGGTCGGCGTGGACCTGTCGGCCGGCATGCTGGAGCTCGCCCGCAAGAACGTCCCCGAGGCCGAGTTCCACCAGCTGGACCTCGCGTCACTGAGACCCGAACCGGGCCAGGAGCACGGCGAGTTGGGCGAATTCGACGCCATCACCTGCTTCTTCACGCTGCTGATGCTGCCGCGCGCCGAGATCCCCGCGGCGCTGCGGCTGCTGCGCTCGATGCTCCGGCCCGGCGGGCTGCTCGCCCTGTCGATGGTCGAGGCCGATCTGGACGACGCCGAGATTCCGTTCCTGGGGCACACAATCCGGGTATCGGGCTTTCTGCGGGACGAGCTGCGCCAGGTCGTACACGACGCGGGACTGGAGATCACCGGCGAGCACACGTACGCGTACGCTCCGGCGAGCACCGATGTACCACCCGAACACCAGCTGTTCTTCAACTGCCGGCGCGCCGGAAAGTGAAGCGGCACGTCGTACGGCGCGCAGCCCAGGACGGACGGATTCGAAACGCGTGACGGAGCACCCCACCTCCCACGAGGGCCGCCGGCCGGCCGCCCGCCCCGCCGCCCCCGCGGACCCCCGCGGGGCCCTGAGGCGCGCCTCCGACGCGTTCCCCGCACAGGGGCGCCCCGGAGTGAACGCGTCTGCCGACGACGCCGATGCCGCACGCCGGGGGCCCGCTTCGGGCGCCTCCGCGCAGCGGGGCGCCGAGCCCGAACACTCCGGAGCCGCACCCGTACCGGACCCCCCGCGCCGTGAGAGCGGCACCGGTGGCGTGCCCGGACGGCGCAAGCCCGGTTCCGCCTCCGGGGCCGCCGGGAGCGCGCCCGAGCACGCTCTGTCGGACGCCGGGCCGGACGATCCCCACCGGCCCAGGCCCGTGCCCGACCGGCGCAGCGGACAGCCGCGCCCGGCGGGGACGCCCGTCGCGATGCGGCGGGACGGGGACCGGCTGCGCTTCGTCGGGGCCGCGACCCGGCGGATCGCCCGCGGGATAGACCTCGACGAGATCGTCATGGGCCTGTGCCGCGCCTCCGTACCCACGTTCTCCGACGTGATCCTGGTCTATCTGCGGGACCCGCTGCCGGTCGGCGACGAGCGGCCCACCGGGCCCGTCGTGCTGCGGCTGCGCAGGACGGACCGGCTGCGCCTCATCGAGGAGGGCGCCGAGGACCCGGACACCGACGGCGGCGGTCTCCTGACGATGGCGGCCGGCGCCGCCCAGGGCGACCCCGTCACCGCCGAGCTGTGCGAGGTGCGGACCGGCGGCGCGCTCGCCGAGGTGCTCAGAGGCGTACGGCCCGTGTTCGCGGACTCGCCGGCCGCCCTGGCCGCGCTGCCGGAGCTGCTCGGCGACGACCCGGACCTCGCCCTGCCCACCGGGCAGCGGGCGATCCTCGCGCCGCTGCGCGGACGCCGCCGGGTCATCGGCGCGGCCGTGTTCCTGCGCCGCCCCGAGCGCCACGCGTTCGAGAACGACGACCTGCTGGTCGCGGGGCAGCTCGCCACGCACAGCGCGCTCGGCATCGACAAGGCCGTCCTGTACGGCCGCGAGGCGTACATCGCCGACGAGCTCCAGCGCACGATGCTGCCCGAGACGCTGCCGCGTCCCACGGGCGTGCGCCTCGCGTCCCGGTATCTGCCGGCCGCGGAGACCGCGCGCGTGGGCGGCGACTGGTACGACGCGATCCCGCTGCCGGGCAGCCGCGTCGCCCTCGTCGTGGGTGACGTCATGGGCCACTCCATGACGTCCGCCGCGATCATGGGCCAGCTGCGCACGACCGCGCAGACCCTCGCCGGCCTCGACCTGCCGCCGCAGGAGGTCCTGCACCACCTGGACGAGCAGGCCCAGCGCCTCGGCAGCGACCGCATGGCGACCTGCCTGTACGCCGTCTACGACCCGGTCTCTCACCGCATCACCATCGCCAACGCGGGCCACCCGCCGCCGGTCCTGCTGCATCTGGGCGGCCGCGCCGAGGTGCTGCGCGTCCCGCCGGGCGCGCCGATCGGTGTCGGCGGGGTCGACTTCGAGGCAGTCGAGCTGGACGCCCCGGCGGGCGCGACGCTCCTCCTGTACACGGACGGTCTGGTCGAGTCGCGGCTGCGGGACGTGTGGACCGGAATAGAGCAGCTGCGGGAGCGGCTCGCCGCGACCGCCCAGCTGACAGGTCCCGATCACCCGCCGCCGCTCGAAGCGCTGTGCGACGAGGTCCTCGACATGCTCGGTCCGGGCGACCGGGACGACGACATCGCGCTGCTCGCGGCCCGGTTCGACGGGATCGCGCCGAGCGACGTCGCGTACTGGCTGCTCGAGCCCGAGGACGCGGCGCCGGGCCGGGCCCGCCGCCTGGCGCGCAGCGCGCTCGCCCGGTGGGGCCTGGAGGAGCTGACCGACTCGGTGGAGCTCCTTGTCAGCGAGGTCGTGACGAACGCCGTGCGGTACGCGTCCCGGCCCGTCACGCTGCGCCTGCTGCGGACCGACGTGCTGCGCTGCGAGGTCGGCGACGACGTGCCGCAGCTGCCGCGACTGCGTCAGGCTCGCGCCACCGACGAGGGCGGGCGCGGCCTGTACCTGGTCAACAGGCTGGCGCGGCGCTGGGGTGCGACGCGGCTGAGCACGGGCAAGGTCGTGTGGTTCGAGGTGGCTCACGGGAACGGCACTGCGTCAAACACCCGGTCGTGAAACGACCGGGCTTGCTGCTCGAGTCATCACTGGCTGTGATGGGTTCGGCTGCGTCCAGGACTCACGCGATGAGGGTGAGTTCAGGGGCCGTTGACTGAGCCCCGCAGACCCACACCATCCAGCCGCGTTGGCGGATGTTGTGGGACGCGTTGTGGTCCGCGTGCTCAACGAAGCCGCAGACCCGGCACGAGAAGACGGCCTGGGCAGGCCGGTTCCCGCGTGCGGTGTGATGACACTGGGAGCATTCCTGGCTGGTGTACGCCGGATCGACGTAGACGACCGGCACCCTGGCCCGCTTCGCCTTGTAGACGATGAACGAGCCGAGTTGCGCGAACGGCCAGGAGTGGATTTTGACGCGTTGGGGCTTTCTCAGCCGTGCCCGCTCGCGGATGCCCGTGAGTGTCTCCAGGGCGATCCCGCGACCGGTGCGTTCAGCCTCCGCCACGATCCGCTTGCTGATCTTGTGGTTGATGTCCTTGTTCCGCCGGGCTTCCTTGCCCGCGTACCTCTTCGCCCGCCGCTTGGCGGACTTGGTGTGCTTCTTCTGCAGCTTGGACCGCAAGTTGCGGTCCTGTTCCCGCTTGCGGTTGATCCGTCTGCCGCAGTGGCGTGCTCCGTCGGAGGTGGCCGCGATGTTCACGATCCCCAGGTCGACGCCGAGGAACCCGACCGGATGAGAGTTCGGGGCGGCTTCGGCGATCTCGCAGGTCGCGATCAGGAACCATGTCCCGCCCTGGAACACCAGGTCGGACTTACCCTGGCGGTGCGCGGCCAGGACCTCCAGTTGCCCGGCCTGCCCGGTGAACGCCACGTTCTTCAGCCGTCCGGCTGTGGTCCAGATCGATACCGTGCGTGCCTGGTGCTGCCAGGACAGCATCCGGTCGTCGTAAGGCTGCGCAACCTGGGACCGGAAAACCACCGGCCTTCCCGAAGCCCGGGCATGACGCCTGGAACCGGGCCGCCCGTACCGTCCCGCCCTCAGATTCGCCTTCAAGGTGGTGTAGGCGTCGCAGGTCTTCTTGATGGCGTGCTGGGCGGCCTGCGCGCCAAGCCCCCACCTGACCCGGATCTCGGCATAGGTGTGCTTGCGCAGCTCCAGCGGACGTCGCGCCTCCTTCTCGAACGCGACGGACGCGGCCCACGTGGCGGCCTCGTTGCAAGCATGCAGGGTCGCCTCAAGTGCCGACGCCTGGCGAAACCCGCCCCGGCCCTGCCCGCGCACTCCGCCGTACCCCGGCTCCGCCGGAACGCCCCGGGCCGCTCCGCGGCCGTTATGGCCTGCGGCACAACACGGCGACGCTCCGCGTCACACCCCGTGGATGCAATACCTCCCGGGCGTGAACGCCCGGGGCTCCTCGCAAGAATCCGCTGAATCCGGATATGCGAGTGGGGCCCGCACCGTAACGGTCCGGGGCCCCACGCGGGCGTGACAGGGGGCCCGGGAAACCGCGGGGGGGGGTGGGGGTAGAGTGGTCGGGGGTGTC
>NZ_JBWKIS010000003.1:0-21703 GCF_056432625.1 Streptomyces sp. NPDC045026 | reverse complement strand
TGTAGGAAAAACCCCCCGGGCGTGAACCCCCGGGCCACCACCAAACAATCCCCTGACCCCGCATTGGCGAGTGGCCCCGCAACCGTACGGTTCCGGCCCCACTCGCGTGCGTCACTGTCAGCCGGTCAAGCCGCGTGGTCTGTTGCTGCTCGAGTCGTCGGGGTTCTCCGGGATCCCGAAGGTCGGCGACGACGGGTCGGTCGGGGGCGTGACGCCGCCTGACGGATCGTCGGTCGGCGGGGTGGACTCGGGGGTCGACTCCGGGGCGCTCGGAGTGTCCTCGGGGGTGGACTCGGGAGCGCTCGGCGTGTTCTCCGGGGTGGACTCGGGGGCACTCGGGGTGTCCTGCGGGGTGGACGGCACCTCAACAGCCGCGCCCATGTCCGTGTCGAGGTCGAACTCGGCGGTGGAGCTGGACGAGTTGAAGGTGTACTGGGCCCAGATGCGGGCCGGGAAGCTGCCGCCGTCGACGCGGGGCAGCCCGCCGGCGCCCTTCATCGGCACCTGGTTGCCCGCCTCCGAGGTCTTCAGAGCGCCCTCGCCGAACAGGCCCACCGAGGTGACCAGATCCGGCGTGTAGCCGGTGAACCAGGCCGACTTGTTGTCGTCGGAGGTACCGGTCTTGCCCGCCACCTTCTGCCCGTTCCGGGCCGGGTTGTCACGCACCGACGTCTTCGCCGTACCGTCGTCGACCACGCCGGTCAGGACCGAGGTGACCGAGTCCGCGGCGCCGCGGCTGATCACCTGGTTGCCGATCGCGTCCGGCAGCGGTACGTCCGAGCCCTGCTTGGACACGGACTTCACGATCTGCGGAGTGACCTGCTTGCCGTGGTTGTCGAGCGTCGCATAGACGCCGGCCATCTCCATCGGGCTCGCGCCCATGGTGCCCAGGGTCTGCGCCGGGTACGGCTTGAGGTCGGCGTCGTCCATGCCGAGCTTCTTGGCCGTCGCCATGACCTGGTCCATGCCGACATCGACGCCCATCTGCGCGAAGACGGAGTTGATGGACTTGTTCATGGCGGTCTGCACGGTGACCGGGCCGTAGCTGTGGTCGTCCTCGTTCGGCGGCGCGAAGCCGACCTTCTTGCCGTCGCTGACGACCGGCCGCTTGTTGGTGCCGTCGTAGATCGTGCTCGCCTCGATCGACTGCCCGGTCTGCGTCGTGGCGCTGTTCTCCAGGGCGGCCGCGAGGATCAGCGGCTTGAAGGTGGAGGCCGGCTGGTAGTCGGTGCGGGTCGCGTTGTTGACGTAGTGCTCGCTGAGCCCTTCACCGCCGTACAGCGCCAGCACCTTGCCGGTCTTCGGGTCGACGGAGGCGGCACCTGCCTGTACCCGGGAGTCGGCCTTCTTGGTCTTGGGGTCCAGGTTGTCGGTCAACTGCTGCCTGACCGACTTCTCCAGCTGCTTCTGCTTCTTGCGGTCGATGTTGAGGGTGACCGTGTAGCCGCCCGCATCGAACTGCGCCTCGGTGAGGTTCAGGTCCTTCATCACCTCGGCCTTGGCGGCGGTGTAGAGGTAGCCCTCCTGGCCCTCGAGCCCGGCGGCGGCCTTCGGCGCCTTCGGCTTGGGGAACGTCATGCCCTCGCGCTCGCTCGCGCTGAGCCAGTGCATGTCGACCATGTTGTCCAGGACGTAGTTCCAGCGCTCCTTGGCGAGCTTCTTGCCGGTGTCCGAGGCGATGCCCCAGTCGTACTGGTTCGGAGCCTGGAGGAGCGCGGCGAGATACGCGCCCTGCGCGACGGTCAGCTTCTTGGCGTCGACGCCGTAGTAGGCCTGGGCGGCGGCCTGGATGCCCCACGAACTGCGGCCGTAGAAGCTGGTGTTGATATAGCCCGCGAGGATGTCGTCCTTGGACTTCTTGCGGTCCACCTTCAGCGAGATGACCAGTTCCTTCAGCTTGCGCGTGACGGTCTGGTCCTGCGTGAGGTAGTAGTTCTTCACGTACTGCTGGGTGATCGTCGAACCACCCTGCTTGCCCTTGCCGGTGACCGTGTTGATCACGCCGCGGGCGGTGCCCTTCAGGTCGACGCCCTTGTCCTTGTAGAACGTCTTGTTCTCAGCGGCGACGAAGGTGTGCTGCACACCCGTGGGCACCTCGGAGAGACCGACGATCTCGCGGTTGACCTGGCCGACACGGGCCATGGTGTCGCCGTTGCTGTACTTGTAGACGTTGCTCTGCCGCATCGCGTCCGGGTTGCCCTCGGGCACGTCGATGACCATGTACAGCACGATGAACGCGCCCATGCCGAGCAGGCACAGGCCGAGGAACGTGCCGAGGATCTTCTTCCAGGTGAAGAAGCGGCGTATACCCGTCCGCCGGGTGGACGAGCCCCCGCGCGCCGCCCGGCGCGCGCCGCCGCGCTGCCGTGCTCGTCTCGCTTCCGCTCGACCCATGGCTCCCGTTACTCCGCTTCTAGTCGCTGGCGCGTCCGCGCGCCCACTGCGCACTTCACGCTCATCAGTGCTGAATCAGCTCATGAAGCTAACACCGCACCTAAGGGCAAAAGACTGCCGATCCGGGCATTTCCGGACGTGACAATCAGCACCTAAGCCCATGAGAACCGACGATCGGGAGGTGCAGATGGTTGCCGCATTGGGTAAAGTGATATCACTTTGCTAGACCTGGTTCGCGAGAACCGCCAGCTCACAGGAACGGGGACCCTTATGTCCGAGACGGACACCACATCCGACGTACCCGAGATGCCCAAGCCCCGCGTCAAGGAGGTCGTCGCTCACAGCATCGGCGGCGGGCTCGCCCTGCTGCTCGGCCTGCTCGGCCTCTTCGCCGGCGTCGCGCTTATCGCGACCGGCGCGTCGATGTCGTCGGCCGGCGCGAAGGCGGGGCTGATCGTGCTCGGCGTCGTGGTCGCGATAGCCGCGTTCTTCGCGATGTGCGGGCTGAACATGGTGGCGCCGGGTGAGGCCCGCGTCGTCCAGCTCTTCGGCCGCTACCGGGGCACGATCCGCGAGGACGGCCTGCGGTGGGTGAACCCGCTGACGTCCCGCACCAAGATCTCGACCCGCGTACGCAACCACGAGACGGCCGTCCTCAAGGTCAACGACGCCTACGGCAACCCGATCGAGCTGGCCGCCGTCGTCGTGTGGCGCGTCGAGGACACGGCGCAGGCCACCTTCGAGGTCGACAACTTCCTGGAGTTCGTCGCCACGCAGACCGAGGCCGCCGTGCGGCACATCGCCATCGAGTACCCCTACGACGCGCACGACGAGGCCGGCCTCTCGCTGCGCGGCAACGCCGAGGAGATCACCGAGAAGCTCGCCGTCGAGCTCCACGCGCGCGTGGAGACCGCGGGCGTGCAGATCATCGAGTCCCGGTTCACGCACCTCGCGTACGCCCCCGAGATCGCCTCGGCCATGCTCCAGCGCCAGCAGGCGGGCGCCGTGGTCGCGGCGCGGCGGCTCATCGTGGACGGCGCGGTCGGCATGGTCGAGGACGCGCTCGCCCGGATCACGGAGCAGGACTTCGTGGCGCTCGACGAGGAGCGCAAGGCCGCCATGGTCAGCAATCTACTCGTGGTCCTGTGCGGCGACCGTGCCGCCCAGCCGGTCCTGAACACGGGAACGCTCTACCAGTGAGCCCCTCGGACGAGGCGCACGAGGAGCCTTCCGGGGCCCCCGCACGCCGGTCGCGGCCGCAGCGCAAGCAGGTACTGCTGCGGCTCGACCCTCTCGTGTACGACGCGCTCGCGCGCTGGGCCGGGGACGACCTGCGCTCGGCGAACGCGCAGATCGAGTTCCTGCTGCGGCGCGCTCTCGCGGAGGCCGGGCGGCTGCCCGGCTCGACGGGGCCGCTGCCGCGGCGGGGGCGGCCACCGAAGGGGTCCACGGGGGACGCGGCGGAGTGAGGGACCGTCACCAAGGGCCGAGGCCCTCGGGAACCAAGGACTGAGACCTCCGGGACCAAGGGCCGAGGCCGGGGGTCACAACACCCGTACCGGCAGCGGCCGCACCGCCTTGCGCAGCGCCGCGGCCAGCTCCTCGTACTCCGCACCGCGCGCGGCACCCGTCCGCATGGCGAGGGCGATGCGACGGGTGGGCGCCGGGTCCTCGAAGAACCCGGTGAGCAGCTGGCTGCTGCGGCTGGTCTCCACGGCGAGCGCCGTGCGCGGCAGCAGCGTCACGCCGAGCCCGCCCGCCACGAGTTGGACCAGCGTGGACAGGCCGGCGGCCGTAGTGGTCACCGGGGCGTCCGCGCGGCCGGCCTCGCGGCAGATGTCGAGAGCCTGGTCACGCAGGCAGTGCCCCTCGTCGAGCAGCAGGAGCCGCAGCTCGCGCAGCGCCTCGCGCGGGATGCCCTCGCGGCCCCCGAGCCAGTGGTCGAGCGGCGTGACGAGCACGAAGTCCTCGTCGAACAGGGGCAGTTCGGTGACGCCGGGCATCCCGAGCGGCACGGCGAGGAGCAGCAGGTCGAGCCGCCCCGCCGCGAGCCCTTCCAGCAGGGACGCCGTCTGCTCCTCGTGGACCTGGAGGTCCAGATCCGGGTACTTCTCGTGGACGAGGCGCAGGACGGCCGGTAGCAGGTAGGGCGCGACGGTGGGGATGACGCCGAGCCGGAGCGCTCCCGTGAACGGCGCCCGTACCGCCTCGGCCTCCTCCATCAGCGCGCCCACCTCGTCGAGCACGGCCTTCGCGCGCACCGCGAGCCGCTCGCCCTCGGGCGAGAGCAGCACCTTGCGCGTCGTGCGTTCGAGGAGGGTCACGCCGAGGGACTCCTCCAGGGCGGACACGGCGCCGGAGAGCGCGGGCTGGCTCATGCCGATCGCGGCGGCCGCGTCCCGGAAGTGCAGATGCTCGGCGACGGCGGCGAAGGCCCGCAGCTGCGCGAGGCTCGGCTGCCGCCGCTTGGTGCCGGCCATGGTCACTCCCTTTACTTACGGCTACTGATAGCCGAGTCCGATCAACACGACCGAGTCTAGCTATTTCCGTAATCAATGCACCCTGTGCCACGATCGGGCCCTGTCCAACCCCCTTGGAAAGCCCTCAAAAAGGGCCCCTCCATGCTGCAAGGAGTAGTGCGTGCTCACTGTCGGTGACAAGTTCCCCCAGTTCGATCTGACTGCCTGTGTCTCCCTGGAGAAGGGCAAGGAGTTCGAGCAGATCGACCACAAGACCTACGAGGGCAAGTGGAAGATCGTCTTCGCGTGGCCCAAGGACTTCACCTTCGTGTGCCCGACCGAGATCGCCGCGTTCGGCAAGCTGAACGACGAGTTCGCCGACCGTGACGCCCAGATCCTCGGCTTCTCCGGCGACTCCGAGTTCGTGCACCACGCCTGGCGCAAGGACCACCCGGACCTGACCGACCTGCCCTTCCCGATGCTCGCCGACTCGAAGCACGAGCTCATGCGTGACCTCGGCATCGAGGGCGAGGACGGCTTCGCGCAGCGCGCCGTCTTCATCGTCGACCAGAACAACGAGATCCAGTTCACGATGGTGACCGCCGGTTCCGTGGGCCGTAACCCCAAGGAGGTCCTGCGGGTCCTCGACGCCCTGCAGACCGACGAGCTGTGCCCGTGCAACTGGACCAAGGGCGAGAACACCCTCGACCCGGTCGCGCTCCTGTCGGGCGAGTGATCTGACATGGCTCTCGACGAACTGAAGTCCGCTGTCCCGGACTACGCCAAGGACCTGCGCCTGAACCTCGGCTCGGTCATCGGCAACTCGGACCTGCCGCAGCAGCAGCTGTGGGGCACCGTGCTCGCCTGCGCGATCGCGTCCCGCTCCCCGCGCGTCCTGCGCGAGCTGGAGCCCGAGGCGAAGGCGAACCTGTCGCCGGAGGCGTACACCGCCGCCAAGTCGGCCGCCGCCGTCATGGCGATGAACAACGTCTTCTACCGCACGCGCCACCTGCTCTCCGACCCGGAGTACGGGACGCTGCGCGCCGGTCTGCGGATGAACGTCATCGGCAACCCGGGTGTCGAGAAGGTCGACTTCGAGCTGTGGTCCCTCGCGGTCTCCGCGATCAACGGCTGCGGCCAGTGCCTCGACTCGCACGAGCAGGTGCTGCGCAAGGCGGGCGTCGACCGCGAGACGATCCAGGAGGCCTTCAAGATCGCCGCGGTGATCCAGGCCGTGGGCGTCACCCTGGACTCCGAGGACGTCCTGTCCTGACGGACGGATCACCTCCGTAGTCGCTTACGAGAACGCCGGGCGGGCTGAAGGAAATTCAGCCCGCCCGGCGTTGTCGTGTGTCCGGAGCCTCAGGTCTTCGGGGCGGTGGGATCGACCGGCGCCACGTCGACGGCGGTCGCCCCGTGCGGCGGAGGCATCTGCCGCAGCGCCGCCTCACGCGAGTACGAGCGCAGATAGCCGACGACCGTGTTCGTCACGGCCACGAGCGGCACCGCCACCACGGCCCCGCCGATCCCGGCGACCATCCCGCCGGCCGCCACGGACAGCACCACCGCGAGCGGATGCACCCGCACGGCCCGGCCCAGGATGAACGGCTGGAGGATGTGCCCCTCGATCTGCTGCACGGCCAGTACCACCGCGAGCGTCATGACGGCCGTGAAGACGCCCTGGGTCACCAGCGCCACGACCACCGCGAGCGCTCCCGAAATCACGGCGCCCACCAGCGGGATGAACGCGAACAGGAAGATGAAGACGGCGAGCGGCACCGCCATCGGGACGCCGAGGAAGAAGATGCCGAGCCCGATGAAGATGGCGTCGATGAGCGCGACTATCACCGTGCCGCGCACATACGCGGTGAGCGTGCGCCACGCCCGCGGTCCCGCACCCGCGATGCCGGGGCGCGCCTGCGCCGGGACGAGCTTGAGGGTCCAATCCCAGATGCGCCGGCCGTCGTAGAGCAGGAACAGCGTCGAGAACATCGTGAGCAGGATGCCGGTGAGCGCCTCGACGATGACGGTGACGCCTTCGAGGCCCGCGGACGTGATCTGGTCGGTGTTGGCGCCGACCGCGTCGCGCAGGGACTTGGCGATTTCGTTGATCTGGCTCTCGGTCACATGGAACGGGCTGTTGAGCAGCCATCTGCGCAGCTCGTCGATGCCGTCCTGGATCTGGTCCGAGAGGTTGTCGATGTTCTCCTGGACCTGCCAGACCACGAACCAGCCGACGAGCCCCATGACGACGAAGCCGAGGATCGCGGTGAGCGCGGTCGCCAGGCCCCGCGGCACGCGGCGCTTCCTGAGCCGGGCGACCGTGGGCTGGAGCAGCGCGGTGATGAGCATGGCGGCGACGAAGGCGAACACCACGAGCTGTACGGCGCTGATGACCCTCATCAGGACCCAGAGGGTGCCCGCGAGGACGAGCAGCCGCCAGCTGGCCTCGGCCGCGACCCGCATCCCCCACGGCACGGCAGCGACGGGGTCGGGCCTGGCCGCTATGGCGGGCGCGTACGCGGGCGGCGGGGGTACGTGGTCGCCGCCGCCGTTCTCCGGCAGGGTGCCCGGCACTTGGGACGCTGCCGGGGCCGCGGATGCCTCGGCGGTGTCGGCCGTGTCAGGGGCGTGAGGAGGGCGAGGGGGGTGATGAGGGGCCGGACCGGTGGTGGCATCCGGAACGGAGTCGTCCGCGCGGGCCTCACGCTCGGCCTCGGCGCGGCGCTCGTCCAACCGCTCCCCCATCCGGCTGATCCCATTGCCGAGCCGACCGAGCCATCCTGGAACTCGCGACATGATCCGTCCTCTTCCCCCGTGCTCTCTCACCACTCCCCCGGGAGTCGTCGGCTCCGACCGTACATGGCCTGAGCCCCTCACCGTAGGACGGCGAGGGGCTCAGGAAGGTTGACGGGCCAGGGGCCCGTCATGAAGCTGTACCGGCTTCTAGTACCAGTGGTTGGCCTGCCAGAAGGACCAGGCCTCGCACGGGCTGCCGTAGCGGCTGTCCATGTAGTTGAGGCCCCACTTGATCTGGGTGGCCGGGTTGGTCTGCCAGTCGGCGCCCGCGGAGGAGTACTTGGACGCGGGCAGCGCCTGGAAGAGACCGTAGGCGCCGGAGGAGGCGTTGGTCGCCTGGTAGTTCCAGCTGGACTCGTGGTCCACGATGTTGCTGAAGCACTGGAACTGGCCGGCGGGGACCATCTGACGCGCCATCGCCTGTATCTGCGACGCCGAGTAAGAGGCCTGCGTGGCGAAGCTGGAGGCGTCGCGGGTGGCCGAGCGGCTGGCGACCTTCTTGGCCTCCGCGCGCTCCTTCGCCTCCTGCTCCGCCTTCTCCTTGGCGTCGGCAGCCGCCTTCTGCTTGGCGACGGCGTCCTCGGCGGCCTTCTTACGGGCCGCTTCCTCCGCCGACTTCTGAGCGGCGTTGTCCGCGGCGATGGCCTGCGTCTCCGCCTGCTGCGTCAGCGTGGCGGTCTGCACCTGGGCCTGCTGGCCCGCGGGTATGTCGGCGAGGAGGGTCGCGTCGCTCGCCGTGGCCTCAGCCTCGTTGGTGGAGGGCTGAGCGGTGCTGCCCGAGGCAACACCCACGACTGCGCCGACTGTGGTGACCGCGGTGGCCGAAGCCACTGCGAATCCCCGGACCGAAATCCGGCTCACACGGTTTCCTTCCAGCATCGCCCGCTGTAGGTGACCCTCGCGGACGCAATCGTGCCCCTGACGCTGGCCTCCCAACTGCGGGGTCACGGGAGACACGGGCCCGGTGGGCAACTCCCGCTAAGGGAGCGCCGCGTGGTGCTCGGGCGGCATACGACGGCCTCTGTGAAGTTCTGGTGTCTGTGGTGCTCGTAATGCTGTGGATGCACAAGTGTCGTATGCGGGGCCTGACAGGACTGAGACTCTGCCGGACGCGGTTGCCTCAAGGCAATTCTCATCCAAGTGGGAAAGCTCACACCTCGTTTGCCCCAGCGGTTTCGCGGAAACAAGCGCACGGCACAACGCCGCCCGGCTAAGCTCCTGCGCTTCGCCGGGCGGCGCCAACTACCGTGCAACCCCTACAAGATGGGGCGCTTCGCTCGCTCTCTCATCACAGGGGCCCCTCCTCCAGCATCTCGGTGACCAGGGCCGCGATCTGCGAACGCTCCGACCGCGTCAGCGTGACGTGCGCGAACAGCGGGTGCCCCTTGAGCTTTTCGACGACGGCGACCACTCCGTCGTACCGGCCGACCCGAAGGTTGTCGCGCTGCGCCACGTCGTGCGTGAGAACGACCCGTGAATTCGCCCCGATCCGCGACAGAACGGTCAAAAGGACGTTCCGTTCGAGGGATTGGGCCTCGTCCACGATCACGAACGCGTCGTGCAGGGAGCGGCCGCGGATGTGGGTCAGCGGCAGGACCTCCAGCATGCCGCGCGCGGTGACCTCCTCGATGACCGCCTTGCCGGCGACGGATCCCAGCGTGTCGAAGACCGCCTGCGCCCACGGGCCCATCTTCTCGGCCTCGGTGCCGGGCAGATAGCCGAGCTCCTGGCCGCCCACCGCGTACAGCGGGCGGAAGACCATCACCTTCTGGTGCTGGCGCCGTTCGAGCACCGCTTCGAGGCCCGCGCACAGCGCGAGCGCCGACTTGCCGGTGCCGGCCCGGCCGCCCATCGACAGGATCCCGATGTCCGGGTCGAGGAGCAGATCGAGCGCGATGCGCTGCTCGGCGCTGCGGCCCTTGATGCCGAACGCCTCGCGATCACCGCGCACCAGACGGACGTTGCCCTCGGCCGTGATCCTGCCGAGCGCCTTGCCGCGCTCGGACTGGATGGTGAGGCCGGTGTGGACGGGCAGTTCCGCCGCCTCCGGCACGTACAGGCTCTCCTCCTCGAAGAGGAGGTCCACCTGCTCACCGGAGAGCCGCAGCTCGGACATCCCGGTCCAGCCGGAGTCCGTGATGGCGAGCTCTGCGCGGTACTCCTCGGCGAGCAGGCCCACCGACGACGCCTTGATGCGCAGCGGCAGGTCCTTGGAGACGACGGTGACGTCGTACCCCTCGGCCTGGAGGTTGCGGGCGACGGCGAGGATGCGGGAGTCGTTGTCCCCCAGGCGGTAACCCGCCGGGAGGACGCCCGGATCCGAGTGGTTGAGCTCGACGCGCAGGGACCCGCCCAGATCGCCGATGGGGATCGGGGCGTCCAGGCGTCCGTGCCGGATACGGAAGTCGTCGAGCAGGCGCAGGGCCTGCCGGGCGAAGTATCCGAGCTCCGGATGGTGCCGCTTGGCCTCCAGTTCCGTGACCACGACGATCGGGAGCACCACTTCGTGCTCGTCGAACCTGGTCAGGGCGTTCGGGTCGGCCAGCAGGACGCTGGTGTCGAGAACATAAGTGCGCCGGTCGGGCTGGCGCTTGTTGCTGGTCACCACGGAAGGACGTACCCCCTCGGATGAGGTCGGGGAGCGACAGAGGGATCCAGGGCCGGGCGGGGCGGGTCGTACCCGCCGGTCGACGGCCGCGATGCATGGGCCGTGGACCGGCCCCCAGCCTCTCCAGCGGAACAGGTGCTGCCCGCGTGGTCGTCCTGGCGCAAAGGGCCTCCCGGGCGGACAGCCCCGTGCCGTCCGCTGAGACTCGACGTCCGTGAATCGGACATCGACCTGGAAGGCTTATTCCCTCGAACACGCGCGGCCATGCCACGGCATATGACGGCGCGCGCGTTAACTCCTGATGACGTACGTCCCTGAGGTCAGCCGCCGTAACGCCTGTGACGTGCGGCGTAGTCGCGCAGCGCGCGCAGGAAGTCCACCTTGCGGAAGGCGGGCCAGAAAACTTCGCAGAAGTAATACTCCGAATGGGCCGACTGCCAGAGCATGAATCCGGACAGACGCTGCTCGCCGCTCGTACGGATGACGAGGTCGGGGTCGGGCTGCCCGCTGGTGTAGAGGTGCTTCGAGATCTGGTCGATGTCGACGCTCTCGGCGATCTCCTCGAGGCTGGTGCCCTTGTCCGCGTGGTCGAGCAGCAGGGAGCGCACCGCGTCGGCGATCTCCTGGCGGCCGCCGTAGCCGACCGCGACGTTCACGAGTATCCCCGTGTTGTCGGCGGTGGCCTGCTCGGCCTCCTTAAGGACGGTCTGGGTGCGGGCCGGGAGAAGGTCGAGGGTGCCGACGTGGTGGACGCGCCAGCGGCCGTCGACGGCGAGGCTGCGGACGGTCTCCTCGATGATGCCGAGGAGCGGCCTCAGCTCCTCCTCGGGACGGTCGAAGTTGTCCGTCGACAGCATCCAGAGGGTGACGACCTCGACGTCCGTCTCGGCACACCAACCGAGGAACTCCTCGATCTTGTACGCGCCGGCCTGGTGGCCCTGCGCCGCAGTGCCACCGGAGGCCTTCGCCCAGCGCCTGTTCCCGTCGAGGATGACCCCGATGTGTTTGGGCACCTGGTCGTGGTCGAGACGGCCTTCCACCCGGCGTGCGTAAAGTCCGTACACCAGGTCGCGCAGGTTCACTGTCTTTCAGCCCCTCCGTGCAGACGGCAGTCCCCGAGGGCGAAAGCCTACCGCTGTGAGGCGTCGCCCTCTCTGTGGGGTGGCCGTGCTCCGGCTCTGCGGGGCAGCCGTGCTCCGGCCCTGCGGGGCAGCCGTACTCCAGCCCTGCGGGGCAGCCGTGCTCCGATGCTGTGGGCTGTCGGTGCTCTGACGTAGCTTCGTACCCATGAACGACACGTCTTCGTACCGCGCCGCCGCGGACCGCTACGACTCGATGGAGTACCGGCGCTCCGGCCGCAGCGGTCTCAAGCTGCCCGCGATCTCGCTCGGCCTGTGGCACAACTTCGGTGACGACCGCACCCTGGACTCGCAGCGGGAGATCCTCCGCCGCGCTTTTGACATCGGTGTCACCCACTTCGACCTGGCGAACAACTACGGGCCGCCCCCCGGGTCCGCCGAGCTGAACTTCGGCAAGATGTTCGCCCAGGACTTCGCCCCGTACCGGGACGAGCTGGTGATTTCCACCAAGGCGGGCTACCTCATGCACCCGGGCCCGTACGGGGAGTGGGGCAGCCGCAAGTACCTGCTGTCGTCCCTCGACGCGTCCCTGTCGCGGATGGGCCTCGACTACGTCGACATCTTCTACTCCCACCGCTTCGACCCGGACACCCCGCTCGAGGAGACGATGGGCGCGCTCGCGTCCGCCGTGCAGCAGGGCAAGGCGCTGTACGTGGGTGTGTCCTCGTACAACAGCGAGCAGACCGCCGAGGCGGCGCGCCTGCTGAAGGAGATGGGCGTCCCGGCGCTCATCCACCAGCCCTCGTACTCGATGATCAACCGCTGGACCGAGGACGACGGCCTGCTCGACACGCTGGAGACGGCCGGCATGGGCTGCATCTCCTTCGTGCCGCTCGCGCAGGGCCTGCTCACGGACAAGTACCTGAAGGGGATCCCGGAGGGGTCGCGCGCCACGCAGGGCAAGTCCCTCGACCCGGGTCTCGCGGGCGACTCCGAGGTGATCCGCCGGCTGAACGGGCTGAACGACATCGCCCAGCGCCGCGGCCAGTCCCTCGCGCAGCTCGCGCTCAACTGGGTGCTGCGGGACGAGCGGATGACGTCGGCTCTGATCGGCGCCTCCAGCGTCCGCCAGCTCGAGGAGAACGTGGCCGCCCTCAAGGGCCCCAAGCTCACCGACGAAGAGCTGTCCGAAATCGACTCGTTCGCGGTGTCGACCCCGGGCACGAACATCTGGGCCGGACGGAGCTGACGCCTCCCGTTCCGTTCCGCGGGCCGCGCGCCCGGCGCACTACGCGCCGTGGGCGCGCGGCCTGCGGAACCACGCGCCCACGCTCGCCTGGCTGAGCAGGACGACCATGACGACGGCCCCGACGAGCGCGATGGGCCCACCGATGTTGCCGCGCAGCGTTGCGCTCAGGCCGAGCAGGATCTGCACGCCCGCGATGACGAGGGACGTGACGCGCAGCCCGCGGCCCGCCCTCCCGTAGAAGCAGGCGAGGACCAGCAGCACGACGCCGAAGATGTTCCCGCCGAACGCGGCGCCGGCGCCCCGCGCCCCCTCCGTCACACCGACGGCCACAGAGGCGAGGAGGGCGAGGCCGACCATGACGTACGTGGTCGTCCGGGCGGCGCGGAGCGAGGACGGCATGCTCAGGGGCGGCGCGGGGGCGAAGTGCGGGTTTCCCCCGTACGGTCCCGGGGCGTTGTAGGGGCCCGGGACATAAGGGACGGGAGCGCCGTGCTGACCCTGATCGCCGTACGGGCCGGGAGTGGTGGGCGGCGCCTGGTGCGGATAGTCGTTCGGCATGCCGCGGACTCTAATCCCGGCGCCGGAACCCCGGGGGCGTATGCGCACGGCCCGGTCGGAGACAAAAAACGGGCCGGTCCGTGGGGGGGAGACGGACCGGCCCGAGGGGGGGTTTCCACCATAACCCTTCGTAAGTGATGGTGGGTGCATCGGCGTGCCACAACTACTCTCCGAAGTCACCCGGCGACGGCTGGAGGTCTGTTTCCGGCCGCTTCGGGCGTGGTTTCGCAACGGTTTCCCCGGCTTGCGGCGTGTCCGGACGCCCCCCTCAAGGGTGAGCCGCGCGACGAACGCGCGCTTGACGCCGGAGCGGCCCGGAGGTTGGCTGCGCACCCATGGCGACCTTCACCGTCCCGGGGCTCGATACCGAACTGCCGCTGGAAATAGCGGAGTCGGGACCTGCACGGCGGCGTGGCCTCCTCGGCCGGGACGGGGTGAACGGCGCGCTGCTGCTGACGTCGTCGTCGAGCGTGCACACCGTGGGGATGCGCTTCGTCGTAGATGTGGCGTATTTGGACCGGCGTGGCACGGTGCTCGCCGTCCGGACGATGCGGCCGGGGCGGATCGGTCTTCCCCGACTGCGCGCCCGGCGTGTCCTGGAGTCCGAGGCGGGGACGATGGCCCGGTGGGGCGTGCGGCGGGGGGTTCGGGTGACGATCCGGGGGTGGTGACGGTGCGGGGGCGCGTCTCACGGGAACCTGGAGTGACGGTGCGGGAGCGCGTCTCACGGGAACCTGGGGTGCGATCCCGGAGCGCGTCTCGCGGGAACCTGGGGTGACGGTGCGGGAGCGTGTCTCACGGGAACCTGGGGCGACGATCCGGGAGCGCGTCCCGCGGGAACCTGGGGCGACGATCCGGGAGCGCGTCTCGCGGGAGGGTCCGGTGACCGCGACAGGTCCGGCGACCGCAGCCCCGGGAAAGGCACGCGGCACCGCGCAGCCCCCTCCACTGCACGGTGCCGCCGCGCAGCTTTGCTCACGCGAATTACCTTGGTCTGAACCTACGTGACGGTGACACGTGTATCGAGCCATAGTCGATAACGATGCGGAATCGGTTGGACGCCAGACCTCCGGAAGAGGCGAAGAAAGCAGGCGAACTCCTCCCGCTTGCGCATCAATTGCCGCGATTCACCCGGCGATCGGCTTGCGCGCCTCGATCAGATGGCGGGTGCTGTGGGCGACGAACGGCCCTTCCTCCGCGATCCGTTCATGCAACTCGAGCAGCCGCGGCCGGTACGCATCGACCGTGAAGCCCGGGACCATCCAGATCACCTTGCGCAGGAAGTGCACGACGGCCCCGATGTCGTAGAACTCGATGCGCAGGCGCTCGGCGCGCAGGTCGACGACGTCGAGGCCGGCCGCCTCGGCCTCGGCGCGCTCGCCCTCCGGGTCACGGCCGTTCCTGACTTCTTCCGGCTGCGGGCCGAGGAAGAACTCGACGACCTCGAAGACACTGCTCGGGCCGACGTGCTGCGCGAAGTACGTACCGCCAGGTGCCAGAACCCGCGCGATCTCGGCGAACGGGGCCTTCACCGGGTGGCGGCTGGTCACCAGGTCGAAGGTGCCGTCCGCGAACGGCAGCGGCACCCCCTCCGGCGAGGCGACGACCACGACGCCGCGCGGCGCGAGCAGCGCGGAGGCCTTGGCGACGTTGGGCGGCCAGCCCTCGGTGGCGGCGATCAGCGGCGGCAGCTTCGGGGCGGAGGCGAGGACCTCGCCGCCGCCGGTCTGAAGGTCGAGCCCGGCCGAGGCCCGGCCCATGCGCTCGCCCATGGCCCGCGCGTACCCCCAGGAGGGCCGCTCCTCGGTGGCCCGGCCTTCGAACCACGAGAAGCCCCAGCCTTCGACGGGGGCGGCGGCGGCCTCCGCGACAAGTTCGTCGAAGGGGCGGCCGGCGTGGGTGGGGGGTGTGCTGTTCATGGGGCCATGTTCGCAGCGGGGTTCCCACGACGGCACGTGCTTTTGTGCCGGCCGGGCGTCCGCCCTTCGCGGGAGGGGGCGTTGTCGGCAGGCGCTGCTACGTTCCCCGGCATGGGAATCCACGTGCCCTACACCGGGGACGAGAAGGAAAGTCTGCTGGCGGCGCTCGACCGGCACCGCGACGTCGTGCCCTGGAAGCTGGAGGGCCTCGACGAGGAGCAGGCCCGGCGGCCGATGTCGCCGTCGGGGAACAGCCTCCTCGGCCTGGTCAAGCATCTGGCGTCGGTCGAGTACGGCTGGTTCTGCGAGACGTTCGGGCGGCCGGTGGAGCCGCTGTGGTTCGACCCGGAGACGGACGAGGACCTGCGGGTGGGCCCCGAGGAGTCCATGGAGAGCATCACCGCTTTCTACGGCCGGGCGCGGGCCGCGGCCGACGCCGTGATCGCCGAGGTCGGGCTCGAGGAGACCGGCACGTCGTGGGACGGCAGGAAGGTGTCGATGCGGTGGGTGCTCATCCACATGCTGGAGGAGACGGCTCGGCATGCGGGCCACATCGACATTCTGCGGGAGCTGATCGACGGGGCGGCGGGGGATCACCAGGGGACGTCTGCATGACCCGGACCGGGGGACGTCTGCATGACCCGGACCGGGGGACGTCAGCATGACCCGGATCGGGGGCGCGATCGCTCCGGTCCCCCTTTCTCCCCTTTCTCCCCTTTCTCCCATCCGTCCCCTCTCTCCCCTCTCTCCCCTCCCTCTCCTTTCTCACCTGTCTCTCACCGAACTCCCGCACGGTTCCCGGACCGATCCGCTGAAGTAGAGGCAGGGGCGGTAACCGCCCGCCCCTGCCTCGGCCTACGGGGGTTCTCCACGTACCCTGGGCGGATCCGCTCCGGGCACCGCTGCCCGACACAGGTAACGGCACCGTCCGTCCCGCGCCGAAATGCGAGCACATGTCCGATCGTTCCATTCGCTCCGTTCGTTCCGCCCGTTCAGCGATAGCGGCTCGTTCCGCACGCCCAGCGGAAGCGGCTCGTTCCGCACGCTCGGTGATAGCGGCCCGTTCCGCACGATCCTCGATAGCGGCCTGGCTCACCCGCCTCTACTTCGCCCGGCTCCGGAAGAAGGGCGGCCTCGACCTGTCCGTCCTCTCGAAGCTGCCCGATGCCGCGCTCCTTCCGTTGCGCCGCGAGGGCCTCGACCCGGTGGCCGAGATCGGCGAGCTGCGCGACCGGGAGCCGGTCAGCCGGCTGCCCATCCCCGGCATGACGGTCTGGCTGGTCACGGGATATGACGAGGCGAAGGCGGTACTGGGCCACGGGTCCGCCTTCAGCAACGACTTCCGGAACCTGGTCGGCAACACCGGTGTCACCGACGACCAGAACCCGGGCGGACTCGGCTTCACCGACCCGCCGGACCACACCCGGCTGCGGAAGATGCTGACGCCGGAGTTCACGATGCGCCGGCTCTCCCGGCTCACGCCCCGTATCCACGCCATCGTCGAGGAACGCCTCGCCGACCTCGCGAAGGCGGCGGACGGCGCGGGCACGGTGGACCTCGTCGAGCACTTCGCGATGCCGGTGCCCGCCCTGGTGATCTGCGAACTGCTCGGCGTCCCTTACGAGGACCGGGACGACTTCCAGCAGTTCTCCGTGGCCCGCTTCGACGTGTTCGGCGGCGCGGGCGCATCCTTCAGCGCCGTGTCACAGTCCCTCGACTACCTGCGCGGGATCGTCGCCGAGCAGCGCCGCAACCCGGGCGACGGCCTCCTGGGCATGCTCGTACGCGAATACGGCGACTCCATCACGGACGAGGAGCTCACCGGCCTCGCCGACGGCGTCCTCACCGGCGGCCTGGAGACCACCGCGAGCATGCTGGCACTCGGCACGCTCATCCTGCTCCAGAACCCCGAGCACTTCGCGGCGCTGCGCGACGCGGAGGACCCGGAGGCCGTCGCCGCGCCCTTCGTCGACGAGCTGCTGCGCCACCTCACCGTCGTCCAGACCGCGTTCCCGCGCTTCGCACGCGAGGACGTCGAGATCGGCGGGGTCCAGATATCGGGCGGGGACATAGTCCTCGTCTCCCTCAGCGCGGCCGACCGCGACGCGCGCCTCGGCGAGGACATGGACAGCTTCGACCCGTCCCGCCAGGTCACCGGCTCCCACCTCGCGTTCGGCTACGGCATCCACCGCTGCATCGGAGCCGAACTCGGCAAGATGGAACTGCGCGCGGCGTTCCCCCAACTGGTCCGCCGCTTCCCGGAGTTGAAGCTCGCCGTCGAGCCCCGCGACCTGGAATTCCGCAAGCTGTCGATCGTGTACGGGGTGGACTCACTGCCGGTACGCGTGGTCTGACACTCGCCCCGAGGCCAATCGCTGCGTCATGTCGCGGGTGAACTCGGCTTCGGCTGCGACCACTGCGACCACGCGGCCGAACTCCCCAGCAAGCCGTCTCGCCCCAACTGATGTGCACCAGGCGGTGAACGAAGCCGACAACGTCAGCTCTGATCCCCCGTGCCGCGCTCACCCCTCGGGAACGACACCTCGACCCTTCGGTTCTTCTTGCGGCCCTCTTCGCTGTTGTTGTCGGCGATCGGGTAGTCCTCGCTGTAGCCGCGCACCTCGAACGTGAGCTCCTGCTCCTGCGAGCCGAGTGCTGCCGCGAGTACGTCGTGCACGGCCTCAGCGCGCTTCTTCGAGAGCGTGAGCCCGTGGGCGTACGTCCCGAGGTCGTCCGTGAATCCGAAGACGCGGACGTTCGTGGCGTTCTGCGCCTTGATCTCGTCGGCGATGGCCTGGATCCGGGACTTGGCGCCCGGGTTCAGCTTGGAACTGTCCTTCGGGAACAGCACCTCCGCCTGGAGCGCGAACGTCACGTCCTGGTTGGTGTCCTCACGCCGCTCGTCACCGGACAGGTCCTCGACGACGGACTTGATGTCGAGCACCTTGGCCGGCGCGAGCGTGGCACCGTCGGCGAGCTTCAGGCCGGGACTGTTGGAGTCGACGTCCGGGGGCGGGGAGGTGGTGGTGCTGCCGGGCGGGGCGCCGGACGGGTCGGGGTCGTCGGCGTAAGCGCTGCCGGTGAGGGTGATCAGGGCGACGGTGGTCAGGGCGACGAGGCGGCGGGTGAGGGGCATGGTCACTCGCCCTCGGAGATTTCTACGGTGGCGGGGGGCATGTCGCCGACCTGGAACTCGACCGTGGTCGTACCTTCGGGCGGCGAAGGGAACTGGCCGTACCAGTCGGCGGACTGGCCGACGGCGACGCCGCCACCCTCGAACTTCGTGCAGAGGCAGCGCCCTTGGGTGTCCCGGAGGATGAGGTACTTCTTCTTGCCTGCCTTGTCCACGACAGAGGCCCCGGCGAGGGACGATCCGTTCGTACGGAGTTCGTGTTCGTCACCTCGCCAGCCGGTAGCGTTCCAGAACTTGCCGCTGGCGTTGGTCACCTTGCCGGAGAGAGTGAGGAAGCCGCCCTGGTCACGCTCCGCGGAGGTGACGGTGAGCGTGATGCCATTAGTTTTGACCTCGGCCAGCGTCTGTTCCGAAGACGGAGAAGAGGACGGCTTCTCTTCCGCCTTATCTTGGCCGGACGTCTGTTTCGCCGAGGCCGTGGATTTCGACTCGGCCTTTCCGTCATCGCTACCGCCGCAGCCGGCCATCGTGACTACCAGGCCGGTCGAGATCGCCAGCGCGGCAAGTGCCGTGCGTTGCCGAATCTTCATCGAAACGCGTTCCTTCACTAGTCAGTCGGCCAGATGAACGGAGAACAGGGTTGCCGCATCGGGAAGGTCTCCCGGCTTGAAGTCACCCGGATCGAAGTCGAAGGACTCACCGCCGTCGCAATCGAACTCCACCGCCTTCTCCGAGTCGGCTGAAGGAGCGACCTCACAGCGCGGCTCGATGACAGCGGTCGCCTCGGCCTTGGCGTAGTCGGATTCCGTACCAGGGATGATCGAATCACCGACGGAATCCAGGGACTCCACCTTCACGCGGTAGCCCGGATACCCGTTTACCTCGGCCACCTCAAATCCGGTCACCCGTGCGTCGTTCTCCGAAGCGAGGACATTCGCAGCTTCTTCGGCGCCATCCCCGCGTTCCTGCTGCCCGGCAAGCCAGTCGAGCCAGTCGTCTCCGTGATCGATGGCCTGCCCCAGCCCATCGATGAGATCGCCCCTTGCATCCTGCGCCGCCGCCAGAGCGGCGGCATCGGCAGCCGACTGAGCACCGTTGCGCGCAGACGCCGCCTGAGCGAAGGCGAAGAACGCGAAGGCAGCAAAGAGCAGAATCCCCGTCAGCCAGATGTAGATGGGCAGGGTCTGCCCACGGTCGCCCCGCAGCCGAACGGTGTTCAGCCGCCCGTGACTTCGGTGACCGCGTCTCGGATCGCTCCGGAGATCATGCCGTCGAGGCCGATCTGATCGATCAACGTAAAGATCCCCGCAATCAAAATCATCAACCCCGCATACTCCACAAACCCCGCCCCGGAATCCCGCCCTCTTCCTCGGACGCGGTCCCCCACCGTCACGGTCCACTTCACCCACACCCCGAGCACGCGTTCCTTCAGCACGGTTTCCCCTTCGTTCCCGCACGACCTCGCCGCCCCAAACCTCCCGGGCACCATACGCAACGTACGGGAACTGCAACCCTCTGTGCCGTGTTTCGCACATTAACGGCGCGCGCTTGACCGGAAGTTGGTCGCTTCCTGTCATGCCCTTCACCGCCCGTCGTATGCCACCACGACCCCGCCCAGGTCGCGGGCGACCTTCGCGCCGAGGGTGGTGTCGCAGAGGTTGACGGTCCAGTTGCCCGCGGTGACCAGCTCCGCGGGTACGCCCCGGTACTTGATCGCCTCGCGCAGGGCCGCGTCACGGCGTGCGTAGGTCGGCTGCAGGGTCAGTACCGCGCAGTTGGAGTCCCCCGAACCCGGCTTTCCCGTCTCGCACTTGATGCTGCCGGTGCTCGTCGTCTCCCGCCGGAAGCAGCCCACCGACGCGGCCAAGTCGTCGGCCAGGGCGTCCGCCTTCTTGTAGGTGGACGTGGAAGAGATGTGCGGGAGTGGGTACTTGGGGGTTCTCCAACCCTTTGGATCCCTTCCCTTCGCATCCAGGACCACCGCGTGCAGCGCCTTCGCGATCGCCGGGGCGAACGGCGGGTCCATGACGCGGATGTACCAGTTTCCCGCCGCGACCAGCGTCTGCGCGTACGCCCCCGTGCGGCGGGACTCGATCGACTTACCGATCTCCGTCTTCGACGCGACGTCGGGGTCGAAGACCGAGATCTCGCTCTCGACCTTCACCCCGTCGACCGTCGCGACACAGTCCGCCGTGGAGCTGCCGTCGTAGTCCCGGCTGCGCACGACCTCGCAGTCGAGCCCGGCCCTTTTCATCGCGCCTGCGAGATCGGCCGCCGTCGCGAACCGCGGCCCCTTGGGCACGCTGCCCGGGATGGAATCGCTCTCCGCCTGGCGTTGCTGCGGCGCCGCCGGACCGGCGCAGGCGCCGAGTGCGAACAGCCCGATCCCGGTAGTCAGCGATACACGGACTCCCCGCATCGAGCTCTTCGTCCACCCGATCGTCAGGCCGCCCATCGACGTCGCCACTTCCCATCCCCCGGAGACCAGTGCGCCATTCGCAAGTGCCAACTAATCGCTCCGGTCACTGTAGCCAGTCGATGCGCCGCACAGCAGCCCTTCACCGTCGCCGCTTCAACTGACGCGCGAATTCGGCACACCCGCGTGGGTCGAACGAGCAACGACCGGATGCGGTCCCTGCGTGCCGCTACGGCAGGTGCCCGCGCGCCTGACTGCCGTCGCACTGTGCACCAGCCCCGAGCTTCACTCCAGTCAATTCAAGTCAACTCCCGTACATGGCACCGCACTTGCCCAAGCCGTCGCACGGCGCGCTGAGCAGCGCACACCGCCTTGAACGCTCCGGTATCGGTCGACGGGAATGAGTCGAGACTGCCGCCGCTCTCCCCGTCCGAGCCAGTCAAACAGTTTCCTGATGAGGAACCCGGCGGATCGTCGCGCAGCGCGCACCCGCCCGTAACTTCTTGGCGCCAACCGCATTGTGCACAGGTCACCTTCTCGGCCGTAAACGACCGAGCGTGTTCGCCCCGAGTCGTTTACGCCTTGTCGCGCTCCCGACTGTCCCCTACGACGGGACGGTCACGGGTCGCATCTCCCCTTCGGTTCCGGCTATGCGGGGGTGGCGGGGACGGGCATGGTGACGAATGCCCACGCCGAGCGTGCGCGATCGCGCACGTTGACCCCGGCGACGACGTCGGCGGGTCCAGCGAGACCGCACCGGCGACAACAAAAGTGGTCCCGAGTGGGCCGGTTGGCCTTCTCGGTATGGCCGCAGCGCGGGCAGCGCTGCGAGGTATAGGCCGGATCCACCTCGAGGAAAGCCACCCCGGCCCATTGGGCTTTGTAGGCGAGGTGCCGGCCGAGCTGGTGGAAGGGCCAGGAGGAGAGCGTGCCGCGCTGGTCGCGTCGAAGCCGTACCCGCTCGCGGATCCCGTCGAGTTCCTCGACGGCGATACCGCGACCGGTGCGTTGCGCGACCGACACGATCTCCTTGCTGATGCGGTGGTTCAGGTGGGTGGCATGCCGCTGCTCCTTCTTCGAGCGCCGCGC
>NZ_JBWKIS010000002.1:0-785951 GCF_056432625.1 Streptomyces sp. NPDC045026 | reverse complement strand
CGAAGCGATGATGAACAGCGTCTCGGCCGGATCGAGATCACGCACGGCCTCGTGCAGGTCCGCGCCGTCCACGTTCGACACGAAACGGACCGTCAAGTCCCGGTCCGCGAAGGAGCGAAGCACCTCGTACGCCATCGCCGGACCGAGGTCGGAGCCGCCGATGCCGACATTCACGACGTTCTTGATGCGCTTGCCGGTGTGACCCGTCCACTCGCCCGAACGGACCTTGTCCGCGAAGACGGCCATCTTGTCCAGGACCGCATGCACCTGCGGGACGACATCGACGCCGTCGACCTCGATCACCGCGCCGCGCGGAGCCCGCAGCGCCGTGTGCAGAACGGCCCGGTCCTCCGTCGTGTTGATCTTCTCGCCGCGGAACATGGCGTCCCGCAGACCGAACACGTCGGTCGCGGCGGCGAGCTCGCGCAGCAGGCGCAGCGTCTCGTCAGTGACCAGGTGCTTGGAGTAGTCGACGTGCAGGTCGCCGACCTGGAGCGTGTAGTCGGAGCCGCGCGCAGGATCGGCGGCGAACAGCTCACGCAGCTGCACGTCTCCGAGTTCTTCCCGGTGCTTGGCGAGCGCCGTCCACTCGGGCATCTGATTGAGCCTCGCGCGGCCCTCATTTGCGTTCATCTCGGACTTCAGCCTTCTCTCGTACCTGAGTACGTACCTTGCCCCGCTGCTTGACCAACCTAATTGATCAGGGCCCGGTATACGGCGTCTGTCCGGACCGCTACGGCCGAACGAGTCCGGCCGGACACTTGGGTGTGTCCGGCCGGTGCTCAAGTCCTAGATCTCGCCCCGCAGTTTGGCGAGCGCCTCCGCGAGGATCGCCTCGCCGTCCGCGTCGCTGCGCCGCTCGCGGACGTACGCGAGATGCGTCTTGTAGGGCTCGGTGCGCGGGGGGTCCGGCGGGTTGTCCCGGTCCTGTCCGGCAGGGAAGCCGCAGCGCGGACAGTCCCAAGTCTCCGGCACCTGCGCGTCGGAGGCGAAGCTCGGCTGCGTCTCGTGCCCGTTGGAGCACCAGAAGGAGATGCGCAGACGCGGCGCGGACTCGCCGCGCTCGGCCTCGCCCATCGGCCCCGCCCCGACCCGACTTCCTCGGATCGCGTTGCCACTTGCCACGGTCGTAACTCCCTGCGTGATGGTGCCGCGGAGCGTCTCGGCGTCTCGCTCCGCCGCGGGCGCCTCAGTCTACGTAAGGCCCAACGCGCGTCCAGTGATTGGAGTTACATCCCCGCCCCTAGACGCAAGCCCCATGATAGGCCGCGCCGGAGGGCGCGTACCGAACATGGGGCCTTATGTGCGCGATGTGCAGGTGTGACGGCGTCAGTTGTTGACCTTCATGAGCAGGCCGAGCACGACAATGCACGCGAACCACAGCAGAGCGAGCACGATGGTGATGCGGTCCAGGTTGCGCTCGGCGACCGACGAGCCGCCGACGGAGGACTGCATGCCGCCACCGAACATGTCGGAGAGACCGCCACCCTTTCCCTTGTGCATCAGCACAAGGAGCATCAGCAGCAGGCTGAAGACGATCAGGGCGATCGAGAACCCCATAACCACGGCTGGTCCCTACTTCCTGGCAATTCTCTCGGACTAATACGTACTGCGAGGTAAATCTGTACTGCGACTTATACGTGCTGCGGGGGCCCGGTGGAAAGCCACCCGGCCCCCGCAAGGGTACGACGTAACGCCGCTACCGCATACTCGCAACCTGTTCGTTCGCCGCAGGGGCGCGTCTCACTGGTCGCGGAACCGGATGATCTTGACGAACTCCTCGGCGTCGAGCGCCGCGCCGCCGACGAGGGCGCCGTCGACGTCGGGCTTCGACATGATCTCCGCGACGTTCCCGGACTTCACCGAGCCGCCGTACTGGATGCGGACCTTGTCGGCCAGCTCCTGGGAGTACAGCTCGGCGAGCTTGCCACGGATCGCCCCGCAGACCTCCTGGGCGTCGTCGGCGCCGCAGACCTTGCCGGTGCCGATCGCCCAGACCGGCTCGTACGCGATCACGATGCTCTCGGCCTGCTCGGCCGGGATGTCCTTGAGGCCGCCCTCGACCTGCGACAGCGTGTGCGCGACGTGCTCGCCCGCCTCGCGGACGTGGAGCTCCTCGCCGACGCACAGGATCGGGGTCAGGCCGTGCTTGAAGGCAGCCTTCACCTTGGCGTTGCAGACCTCGTCGGTCTCGTCGTGGTACTGCCGGCGCTCGGAGTGGCCGACCGCCACGTACGTGCACTTGAGCTTGGAGAGCATCGGGCCCGAGATCTCACCGGTGTAGGCACCGGAGTCGTGGGCCGAGATGTCCTGGGCGCCGTACTTGATCTTGAGCTTGTCGCCGTCGACCAGGGTCTGTACGGAGCGCAGGTCGGTGAAGGGCGGCAGGACCGCGACCTCGACGGCGTCGTAGTCCTTGTCGGCCAGCGCGAAGGCGAGCTTCTGGACGTGGGCGATGGCCTCGAGGTGGTTGAGGTTCATCTTCCAGTTGCCCGCCATCAGCGGCGTGCGGGTGGTCATTGAGGTCAGTCCTCCAGTGCGGCAAGGCCGGGGAGCGTCTTGCCCTCAAGGTATTCGAGGGAGGCGCCGCCGCCGGTCGAGATGTGGCCGAATGCATTCTCGTCGAAGCCAAGGAGCCGGACGGCCGCGGCTGAGTCGCCGCCGCCGACGACCGTGAAGGCCGGGGAGTCGAGGAGCGCCTGGGCGACCGCCTTGGTGCCCTCGGCGTAGTCGGGGTGCTCGAAGACGCCCATCGGGCCGTTCCAGAAGACGGTCGAGGCGTCGGCGAGCTTCGATGCGTACAGCTTGCGGGTCTCCGGACCGATGTCGAGACCCTCCTCGTCGGCCGGGATGGCGTCCGCGGCGACGGTGGTGGGGTTGGCCGGGGCCTTGGTCTTGAGGTCGGGGAAGTCCGGCGAGACCAGCACGTCCACGGGGAGCACCAGCTCGACGCCCTTGTCCTTGGCGCGCTGGATGTACTCCTTGACGACCGGGATCTGGTCCTCCTGGAGGAGGGAGATGCCGACCTCGTGGCCCTGGGCCTTGAGGAAGGTGTAGGCCATGCCGCCGCCGATGAGCAGGCGGTCGGCCTTGCCGAGCAGCTGGTCGATGACGGCGAGCTTGTCGGAGACCTTGGCCCCGCCGAGCGCGACGACGTACGGCCGCTTGACCTCGTCGGTGAGCTTCTTCAGGACGCCGACCTCGGTGGCGATGAGGTAGCCGGCGTAGTGCGGCAGGCGGGCCGGCAGGTCGTACACCGAGGCGTGCTTGCGGTGCACGGCGCCGAAGCCGTCGCCCACGTAGACATCGGCCAGGGCGGCCAGCTGGTCGGCGAACTCGCCGCGCTCGGTGTCGTCCTTCGACGTCTCGCCGGCGTTGAAGCGGAGGTTCTCGATGACGGCGACCTGGCCGGGCTCCAGACCGTCCACGGCGTCGTGGGCGGCGGGGCCGACGGTGTCCTGGGCGAACGCGACCGGCTTGCCGAGGAGCTCGGCGAGGCGCTCGGCGGCCGGCAGCAGCGAGAACGCCGGGTCCGGGGCACCCTTGGGGCGGCCCAGGTGGGAGGCGACGATCACCTTGGCGCCCGCGTCGGCCAGGGCCTTGACGGTGGGCAGGACGGCGCGGATGCGGCCGTCGTCGGTGATCTGGCCGTCGGCGAGAGGCACGTTGAGGTCGGCGCGGACGAAGACCCGCTTGCCCTCGACCCCTTCGGCGAGCAGTTCGTCGATCGTCTTCATGGCTGGACTCCTGGACTTCTTGGGTGGGCTGACGCACAACAGGGCCCGGACGGCGCGGCGTTGCGCGGTCCGGACCCTGTGCTCACATCGAGATGTCTGCTCTGGATTTAGAGCTGGCCGCCGACGAACACCGTGAGGTCGACGAGACGGTTGGAGTAGCCCCACTCGTTGTCGTACCAGCCGAGGATCTTCACCGAGTTACCTTCCTGGACCATGGTCAGGGAGGAGTCGAAGGTGCAGGACGCCGGGTCACCGACGATGTCGGAGGAGACGATCGGGTCCTCGGTGTAGGCGAGGTAGCCCTTGAGGTCGCCGTCCTCGGACGCCTTCTTGAACGCGGCGTTGACCTCGTCCTTGGTGGTCTCGCGCGCCAGGGTGACGACCAGGTCGGTGGCGGAGCCGGTCGGGACCGGGACGCGCATCGCGATGCCGTCGAGCTTGCCCTTGAGCTGCGGGAGGACCAGGGCGGTCGCCTTGGCGGCGCCGGTGGTGGTGGGAATGATGTTCTCGGCGGCGGCACGGGCGCGGCGCAGGTCCGAGTGCGGGAAGTCCAGGATGCGCTGGTCGTTCGTGTACGCGTGGACCGTGGTCATCAGGCCCTTGACGATGCCGAAGTTCTCGTCGAGAACCTTGGCCATCGGCGCCACACAGTTGGTGGTGCAGGACGCGTTCGAGATGACGTGGTCCGTCGCCGGGTTGTACTGGTCCTGGTTGACGCCCATCACGATGGTGATGTCCTCGTCCTTGGCCGGAGCCGAGATGAGGACCTTCTTGGCGCCGCCGGCGATGTGCTTCTCGGCGTCGGCCTTCTTCGTGAAGATGCCGGTCGACTCGATGACGATGTCGACACCGAGGTCGCCCCACGGGATGTCGGCGGGGTTGCGCTCGGAAAGGACCTTGATGGTGTGGCCGTCGACGGTGATGGTGTCGGCGGTGTGCGTGACCTCGGCCTTGAGGCGGCCGAGGATCGTGTCGTACTTCAGAAGGTGTGCGGTGGTCGCGGTGTCACCGAGGTCGTTGACAGCCACGATCTCGATGTCTGCACCCTGCTCAAGCAGCGCGCGGAAGTAGTTACGCCCGATGCGGCCAAAGCCGTTGATGCCTACGCGGATCGTCACGAACCGATCTCCTCGTTGGTACGCCGGTTTTAGACGCCGGCGAGTTGTATGGGATGTCCCCGACCGCCTCCGACCCTACCTCTCCGAAGGCCTCTGAGTGACATTGAGTGGGCCCTTGTGCGGCCCGGCGGCCCGTACCGCCCAGTAGGGGTACGGACCGCCGGGATTCCCGCTCATCTGGCGCTTTTCGCGAAAAGTGAGCGGGGCATTTCGTCCGGTTTTCTGCTCGGCGTTTCTCAGCCCTTCAGGGAGTCCAGCGCCTTCCCCAGGAGCACGCTGCGCTCGGCCGCCGTGGCGACGTGTTCGAGACCGAATCCGAGGAGCACGGTGTCCTTGGTGCTGACGGCTCCGTACGTCTTGAACAGTTCACCCGCACGGGCCCAGTCCTTGGTGACGACGGGGCTGCCCGGGGGCGGGCCCGCGACCTTCCAGGCGCCGAACGACGACTCGAAGCCCTCGGTCTCCTTCGCGGTGCCGCCGGTGACGACGGACGCGTTGTCGGCGAGGACGCCGTGGCCGCCGCTGCCGGGGTCGGTGATGTAGCTGAGCGAGACCTCGACCGTCTTTCCGGCGTAGGCGCTCAGGTCGAAGGTCACCGGCTGCCAGCCGTCCGAGGCGCCCGTGAGGCTGTTCCAGGAGCCGGAGGTGCCGGTGGCCGTGCAGCCCGCGGAGCCGGGCGTCAGGTAGCGCTTGAGCGCCGGGTGCTCCTTGATCAGGAATCCGGCCTCGCACTCGGCGGGGACGGCGTTCGTCGTGGCGCCCCCGGCCTCGGGCAGCGTCGTCCAGTCGTCGGCGCCCGCTGTGTGCGCCTCCAGTACCGCGTGGTCGTAGCCGGGCTCGGTGTCCCACAGGAGCTGGAACTTCAGGGACGGCTTGTCGGCGGCGGAGACCCCGGTGAGGTCGACGGTGCGGGTCAGCCGCTTCCAGCCGTCGTCCGTGTGCACGGCGGCGGCCATGGAGCTGCCCTCGAACGGGCTGTAGGGGTTGGGCGTGCCCGCGTACTCACCGGCGCCCGCGCTCGTGAACTGCGGATAGTCGGCCTTGGCCAGCACGTCGGAGGTGGCCTGGTAGGTCGCGGCGGTGTTCAGCGGGTTGCCGGGGGCGTCCCCGAGGCCGGCGGCAGCGCCGGTGAGCACGCCGGATCCGGCGAACTTCGTGGCTCCCGGTGTCGACGTACGCGAGTACGCGCCCAGGTAATACTGGCTGAAGTCGTTCGTGGTGGTGTCGCCGATGGCGACGGAGCCGCCCGCCTGCTCACCGGCCTCGATCAGCTTGCCGCCCTCGTTGAGGTAGTCGCGCAGGGCGAGCTGGGTGGTGAGGCCGGGGCGGTCGGCGCCCGTGTAGTGGACGACCGTCCTGAAGTGGTCGAGGACCGCGAGTGCGTCCGGGGCACCCTGGGTGGCGACGTTCCACACGAGCGGGGTACGGCCGTTGGCCTTCAGCGCGTCCACGTATGCCTTGCTCTGCTGTCCCGTGGCGTCGTTCTCGGCGACGACGAGGGTGTCGGCCCTGGGGCGCTCGGCCACGGTGTACGTGAAGTGCTCGCTGGAGGTGCGCTTCCCGGACTTCGTGCGTCCGGTGAACCAGACCTCGACCTTGTCGCCCGGATCCGCGTCCTCGGTCTTCGCGCGGTACGCGTCGAAGTGGAGGTTGTCGTCGCCGCCGTAGGTCTCGCCGCCCTTCCAGGCGCGCAGGTCCTCGTCGTGCGTACGGCCGCCGTCCACGCGGTAGTTGAGCTCCTTGTCGCGCACCGACTTGCGGGCGGTCACGGAGACCTCCTGGTCGGCGCCGCGCGCGTACGAGGTGCTGAAGGCGGCCGGGGTGAAGTCGGCGGCGTCGAGACCGACCGAGGACGACGGCTGGTCCGGGTGCGCCGCGGTCTCGGCCACGGAGAGCGCGAACGGGATGTTCTTCGTGAACTCCTGCTGGATCAGCTTCTCGTCGTCCGGGAAGGTGAAGACCGACTCGCAGTCCTCGGGGCGCCACTGGTCGTCCGGGTCGACGGCCGACGCGGTCTGGCACTCGCTCATCTCGGGGGTGAACATCCCGGTGCCGTTGACGTTGCCCGCGTGCCCGTCGGCCTCGCCGTTGGTGGTGTACAGCTCGGAGGAGACCTGCGGGTGGTAGCCGGGGATCGCGGAGTGCTCGGGGGTCCCGGCGAGCGCCTTGTAGAGCACGTCGTCCGGCGTCGGTGTGGCCACCTGCCAGCCCACCCCGTAGAGCAGCAGCTCGGCCGCGGAGTGGTAGTTGATGGCGTACCGGAAGCCGATGCGCTTCTCGAAGGCGTCGAGGGCCTTCGTCTCGGGCTCGGAGCCGGGGCTCGCGCCGCGGTAGGTCTCACTGGCGGGGCTCGGGGACGAACCCTCGTCGTCGTAGCCCCACTTGTAGGCGAAGTTGCGGTTGAGGTCGACGCCGTCGCCCGCGGTGATCGCGCCGTCGCCGTTCACGTCCCGCATGTTCTTGCGCCACTGGCGGTCGCCGGCGGGGTTGAACGTCCAGTCGTACCCGTCGGGGTTCGCCGACAGGACGAACCACATCTCCGTGGAGTCGACGATCTTCTTGATGCGCTTGTCCTTGGAGTAGTTGTCCAAGTAGTAGTGCATCAGGCGGCGGGTCATCTCGGGGGTGATCCACTCGCGGGCGTGCTGGTTGGACATGTAGAGCACGGACGGCTTCGAACCGTCCCTGGTCGTACGGGCGCCCTTGGTGAGCTTGACCGCGAGGATGTCCTTGCCCTGGAGGGTCTTGCCGATGGAGACGACCTTGGTCAGGCCGGGGTGCTCCTGGCCCGTCCTGACGATCTCCTCCTGGAGATTGCCCTTGCCGCTGTAGGGGCGGAACACGCCGTCGCCCGCGGCCGCCACGCGCGCTCGCGCCTTGGCGGAGAGCGTGTGCTCGGTGAGCTCGACGCCCTTCTTCTCCAGCTGTTTCGCCTGCTTGTCGGTGAGGTAGACCTCAACCTCGGCCTTCCCCTTCTCGGGGGCCTGTTCACCGAGTTCGTGCCCGTCCTGCCCGGCCGCGAGGAGCAGGGGCACCTGCTCCTTCGTGACCTCGGCCCGGAACACCTTGACCGGATCGGAGTCCGACCGGGGTGCACCGCCGCTCTCCGCCTGGGCGGCGGGTGTCAGTCCCGCTCCTCCCAGTCCGCCCAGAATGAGTGCCGTGGCCGCGAGGATCGATCTCGCTCTTCGTCTCATGAGCCCCCCTTGCAGTTGTGTACCGCAGAAGCAGGTGAGTACCGCAGAAGCTGTGGTGAACCGCAGAAGCGGCTGTTCACCGCAGAAGAGAACAGACGCCAGACTCATGACAGTTCATGGTCAAGTCAAGGGCGCGTCAAAGGGGTCACGTCACGCCGTGCGCAGTCCCCCAGGGCAGCGAAAACGCCGGTGCCCGAGCCCCGGCAGGGCGCCGGCACCGGCGTGTGGCATTCCGCTCCGGGGTCAGCCGACGAGGTTGTCGGCCATCTCCTCGGTGATGTTCGACTCCGTGCCCGGGATGCCCATGTCCTGGGCCCGCTTGTCGGCCATCGCCAGCAGGCGGCGGATACGGCCCGCGACCGCGTCCTTCGTCAGCGGCGGGTCGGCGAGCGCGCCCAGCTCCTCCAGGGAGGCCTGCTTGTGCTCCATGCGCAGCCGCCCGGCGGCCGCGAGGTGCTCCGGCACCTCGTCGGCGAGGATCTCCAGGGCGCGCTGCACGCGGGCCCCGGCGGCTACGGCGGCGCGCGCCGAACGGCGCAGGTTCGCGTCGTCGAAGTTGGCCAGGCGATTGGCGGTGGCGCGGACCTCGCGCCGCATCCGCCGCTCCTCCCAGGCGAGCACCGACTCGTGGGCCCCCATCCGGGTGAGCAGGGCGCCGATGGCGTCCCCGTCCCGTACGACGACCCGGTCCACACCGCGTACCTCACGGGCCTTGCCCGCGATCTGGAGCCGGCGCGCGGCCCCGACCAGGGCGAGCGCGGCCTCCGGGCCGGGGCAGGTCACCTCCAGGGAGGAGGAGCGGCCGGGCTCGGTGAGCGAGCCGTGCGCCAGGAAGGCCCCGCGCCAGGCGGCCTCGGCGTCGCAGGTGGCCCCCGAGACCACCTGCGGCGGAAGGCCCCTGATCGGGCGGCCGCGGCCGTCCACAAGACCGGTCTGGCGCGCCAGCTGGTCACCGCCGGCCACGACGCGTACGACGAAGCGCGAGCCCCGGCGCAGCCCGCCGGGCGCCATCACGATCAGTTCCGAGCTGTGCCCGAAGATCTCGAGGATGTCCCGCTTCAGCCGTCGCGCCGCCATCGCCGTGTCGAGCTCCGCCTCGATCACGATGCGGCCGCTCACCAGGTGGAGCCCGCCCGCGAAGCGCAGGATGGCCGAGACCTCTGCCTTTCTGCAGCAGGTCCGGGTGACGGGAAGCCGGGAGATCTCGTCCTTCACCGCTGCCGTCATCGCCATGGGCCGATCCTTCCATGCATCCGAAAAATACGGTCGTACGCGGCGGCCAACAGCTCCGGATCGTGCCTCGGAGTCCCGTCGGGCCTGGCCACAGGCGCCAGCTCGACCGCAGCGCCGAAGCCCTCCTTGGCGGCGTCGGTCAGGGACTCGCGGTCGGGCACGGCGGCCTCGTCGGCCAGCACCACGTCCAGGGCGAGTTTAGGGGCGTGTCGTCCCAAAACCTCCAAATGACGCTGCGGTGAGAAGCCCTCGGTTTCTCCGGGCTGCGGCGCGAGGTTCAGCGAGAGGACCCTGCGGGCCTTCGTCGTCATCAGCGCGTCGAGCAGCTCGGGGACCAGCAGGTGCGGGATCACGGAGGAGAACCAGGAGCCGGGGCCGAGCACCACCCAGTCGGCGTCGAGCACCGCGGCGACCGCCTCGGGGACGGCCGGCGGGTCGTGCGGCACGAGATGCACGGACTGCACCTCGCCGGGGGTGAGGGCCACCGTGGCCTGACCGCGGACGGTGTCGACGTCGTCGGGGCGGGCCGGGTCGTGCCCCTTGACCAGGGCCTGGAGCTCCAGCGGGACCGCGGACATGGGCAGTACCCGCCCGTGCGCGCCGAGCAGCTTGCCGACCAGGTCGAGGGCCTGCACATGGTCGCCGAGCTGCTCCCACAGGGCGACGATGAGCAGATTGCCGACGGCGTGCTCGTGCAGGTCGCCCTGGGACTGGAAGCGGTGCTGGATGACGCGGGCCCAGGTCTGGCCCCAGTCGTCGTCGCCGCACAGGGCCGCGAGGGCCTTGCGCAGGTCGCCGGGCGGCAGGACGCCCAGCTCGTCGCGGAGCCGGCCGCTGGAGCCGCCGTCGTCGGCGACCGTCACCACGGCGGTGAGGTCGCCGGTGATGCGCCGCAGGGCCGCCAGGGACGCGGACAGGCCCATGCCGCCGCCGAGGGCGACGACCTTGGGCTGGGCGCCGCGCCGGCGGCCCGTGGTGGGCGTGACCCGGCGGAGCCTGCTGCCGAGCCGGAGTGTGCGACCGGTCATTCGCGGCCCATGTCCCGGTGGACGACCACGGTCTCCACGCCCTCCGCCGCGATGCGCGCGGCGAGCTTCTCCGACATGGCGACGGAGCGGTGCTTGCCTCCGGTGCAGCCGACCGCGATCGTCACGTACCGCTTGCCCTCGCGGCGGTATCCGGCGGCGATGAGCTGGAGCAGTTCGGTGTACCGGTCGAGGAACTCCTTGGCGCCGGGCTGGCCGAAGACGTAGCTCGCCACCTCTTCGTTCAGGCCGGTGAAGGGGCGCAGCTCGGGGACCCAGTGCGGGTTCGGCAGGAAGCGCATGTCGACGACCAGGTCGGCGTCGACGGGCAGGCCGTACTTGAAGCCGAACGACATGACCGTGGCCCGCAGCTCGGGCTCCTCGTCGCCGGCGAACTGGGCGTCCATCTTGGCGCGCAGTTCGTGCACGTTCAGGCTGGAGGTGTCGATGACCAGGTCGGCGTCGCCGCGCAGCTCGCGCAGGAGCGTGCGCTCGGCCGCGATGCCGTCGACGATGCGGCCGTCGCCCTGGAGCGGGTGCGGACGGCGCACCGACTCGAAGCGGCGCACCAGGGCCTCGTCGGAGGACTCCAGGAACACGATGCGCCGGGTGACCTGGCGGGACTCCAGGTCGGCAAGGGACTGGTGGAGGTCGTCGAAGAAGCGGCGGCCGCGCACGTCGACGACGACGGCGATCCGGGCGACATTGCCCTGGGAGCGGGCGCCGAGTTCGACCATCGTGGGGATCAGCGCGGGCGGCAGGTTGTCGACGACGAACCAGCCGAGATCCTCCAGACACTTGGCGGCCGTGGAACGCCCGGCACCGGACATCCCGGAGATGATCACCAGCTCGGGGATGGCCGCTTCGGGCGTCCCGGGGGTCTCGCTCGTCGTACCCGTACTCACCTGTGCTCCGTCTGTCTCCGCCGCCTGGCCCGCCGGGTCACCGGGGACCGGCTGTGGTGCGTGTGCGCCCTGCTCGTTCTCGTTCATGGCTCCTGCCCCCGTCGTCCTTCCGAGGTGGCCACGGCCGTGGCCGTGGGGTCCTCGTCTTCAATGATCTCTCCTGTGGCCGTGTTCACGGCCGGTGCGGCCGGCTCCGCGCTCGCGAAGGCCGCCACGATCGTCTCTGCCGTCTTGCGGCCTATGCCGGGAACCTCGCAGATCTGATCGATTGTGGCGGATCGCAGGCGCTTCACCGAACCGAAGTGCTTGATCAGGGCCTGCTTGCGCGCGTCGCCGAGACCGGGCATCTCGTCGAGCGGTCCGGCCCGGAAGCGTTTGGCCCGCTTGGTGCGCTGGTACGTGATCGCGAAGCGGTGCGCCTCGTCACGTACGCGCTGCAGAAGATAGAGCCCCTCGCTGGTGCGCGGAAGGATCACCGGGTCGTCCTCTTCGGGCACCCAGACCTCTTCGAGGCGCTTGGCCAGGCCGCACACCGCGATGTCGTCGATGCCCAGCTCGTCGAGCGCCCGCTTGGCCGCCGCGACCTGCGGCTGCCCGCCGTCGACGACGACCAGCTGGGGCGGGTACGCGAACCGCTTGGGGCGGCCGTCGTCCTCCGTGAGACGGGATTCGACGGGACCGTCCTCGTCCGTCAGCTCCGCGTCGGACCACTCCCCCGACTTCTCCTGCGCCGCCAGATACCGCTTGAAGCGGCGCGTGATCACCTCGTGCATCGAGCGGACGTCGTCCTGCCCCTCGAAGCCCTTGATCTGGAAGCGCCGGTACTCGCTCTTCCTGGCCAGACCGTCCTCGAAGACGACCATGGAGGCCACGACGTCGTCGCCCTGGAGGTGGGAGATGTCGTAGCACTCGATGCGCAGCGGCGCGCTGTCCAGCTCCAGGGCCCCGGCGATCTCCTCGAGGGCACGCGAGCGCGTGGTGAGGTCGGAGGCGCGCTTGGTCTTGTGGAGCGCGAGCGCCTGCTGCGCGTTCCTGTGGACCGTCTCCATGAGGGCCTTCTTGTCGCCGCGCTGCGGGATCCTCAGCGACACGTTCGACCCGCGGCGCGTCGTGAGCCACTCCTGTACGGGTTCCAGGGGCTCGGGCAGCGCGGGCACGAGGACCTCCTTGGGTACGGCGTCCCCGCGCTCCTCGCCGTACAGCTGCTGGAGCGCGTGCTCGACGAGGTCACCGCTGGTGACCGCCTCGACCTTGTCCGTGACCCAGCCGCGCTGGCCGCGCACGCGCCCGCCCCGCACGTGGAAGATCTGCACGGCGGCCTCCAGCTCGTCCTCGGCGAGGGCGATCAGGTCGGCGTCCGTGGCGTCGGCGAGGACGACGGCGCTCTTCTCCATGGCCTTGCGCAGCGCCTCTATGTCGTCACGCAGGCGCGCGGCGCGCTCGTACTCCATCTCCTCGGCGGCATCCGTCATGTCCTTCTCGAGGCGGCGGATGTACGTGCCGGTGCGGCCGGTCATGAAGTCGCAGAAGTCCTCGGCCAGTTCGCGGTGCTCCTCGGGCGAGACTCGGCCGACGCACGGGGCCGAGCACTTGCCGATGTAGCCGAGGAGGCAGGGGCGGCCGGTGCGGGCGGCGTTCTTGAAGACGCCGGCGGAGCAGGTGCGGACCGGGAAGACGCGCAGCAGCAGGTCGACGGTGTCGCGGATGGCCCAGGCGTGCCCGTAGGGACCGAAGTAGCGCACGCCCTTCTTCTTCTGGCCGCGCATGACCTGCACGCGCGGAAACTCCTCGTTCATCGTCACCGCGAGGTACGGATAGCTCTTGTCGTCGCGGTACTTGACGTTGAACCGGGGGTCGTACTCCTTGATCCAGGAATACTCCAGCTGGAGCGCCTCGACCTCCGTGGACACCACGGTCCACTCCACGGACGCGGCCGTGGTGACCATCGTGCGGGTGCGGGGGTGCAGGTTCGCCAGGTCCTGGAAGTAGTTGGCCAGGCGCTGGCGCAGGCTTTTCGCCTTCCCGACGTAGATCACCCGGCGGTGCTCGTCACGGAACCTGTACACCCCTGGGGAGTCCGGGATCTGTCCCGGCTGGGGGCGGTAACTGGAGGGGTCGGCCATGTCAGACACCCTACTTGCGGCCACCGACAGTGAGGTTGCCCACGCGTTTCCCGGAGCGGTCCGCCACCCGCCGGACGAGCCGGTTGTGCATCGAGTCTTGTCCGGGTCAGATCAACACGCTTCAATGCCGGGTGAATTGGGGCCGCGCACGCCCCGGCCGGACGGCCGTTGTGAGGATGCATGGGGGAGGGCCCTGGATGTCGTACGGCACACAGCACGCGGACACCGGCGCGCCCGCACTGGAAACGGCCCTGCAGGCGGGGCCCTTCCATGTCGCCCTGCGGGCCGCGATCACCGCGCGCGGGCTGCCGCTGCACCGCGTGCAGCACCATCTGACCCGGCACGGCGTCTCCGTCGGCGTCACCAGCCTGAGCTACTGGCAGCAAGGGGCGAGGCGGCCGCAGCGCACCGAGTCCCTGCGGGCCGTGCGCGCTCTGGAGGAGATCCTGGACCTGCCCGACGAGTCCCTCATCCGGCTGCTCGCCAAGGAAGAGGAACGCGCGGCCCGGCAGCGCCCCTCGACCCGCTCCTACCGTTCGCTCGTCGAGGCGTCGGGCGTCCTCGAACAGCTCCTCGCCGAGCTCGGCTCGCCCACGGACGGCGGCCTGCACACGGTCGGTCACCACGAGCGCGTGCGGATCGGGGCGCGCCGCGAGCTCCTCGGCCTCGACTCCCAGCACATCGTGCGCGCCCACCAGGACGGCGTGGACCGCTACGTGGCCGTCCACCACGGGGACCCTGGATGCAGCACCGAGCACGTCTCGGTGCGCGCCTTGGAGAACTGCCGCACGGGGCGGGTGCGCCGGCACCGTGGGACCGGCGTCGTCGTGGCCGAGCTGCTCTTCGACGCGCGGCTGCGGGCAGGCGACACGTTTCTCTTCCGCTACGGCTTCGAGGACGGCACCGCGGGCCCCTCGTCGGAGTATCTGCGCGGCTTCGGCTACGCGGGCGGGCAGTACGCGCTCCAGGTCAGGTTCACCGAGGGCGTCCTGCCCGTGCGTTGCCATCGCTTCACCCAGCACTCGGCGGCGGCCCCGCGCGGCGGCCGTCAGGACCTGACGCTCAGCGTCGGCCACCGCGCCGTCCACGTGGTGGAGCCACAGGTGCGGGCGGGGATCCTGGGGATCGGGTGGGACTGGGAGTGAGGGGGAGTGCTGATCGGGCGGGGGGCTGATCGGGCGGGGGCTGATCTGTGGGTCCCCGACTCATCAGGATCCGGGTCCTAGGTCCGGGCCCGGATCAGGATCAGGCCGCGGGGCCCGCGACGATCTTGCCGTTCTTCACCTCGACCGGCACCTTCGACAGTGGCTGCGTCGCCGGGGCGTGCAGCACCTTTCCGGTCTCGGCGTCGAACTTGCTGCCGTGGCAGGAGCAGGTGAGCTCCGTGCCCTCCAGCATGCTGATGGGGCACCCCGCGTGCGTGCAGATGGTGCTGAACGCGGCGTACTTGTCGGCCGCCGGACGGCTGACCACCACGTTCTCGTCCCGGTACAGCTTGACGCCGCCCACGGGCACCTCGTCGGCCTTGCCTAGGTCGACCGGGGCCGTCGGCGCCGAATCCGCGCCGTCGTCCGATCCGCCCGTCGAGCAGGCGGCCATCCCGAGCCCCGCGGTCCCGGCGAGGGCGACACCCCGCAGCACGGTTCGACGGGCGGGCGACGTGCCGGGCATGAGGACTCCAGGGGGTAAGCCGGGTGGGGAGGGGCACTGCACGCCAGGGCGCACATCAGTGACAGATCCGACGATACCGGTGGGGCGGGAGACGCCTGATGGGGCCCTGGTGCCGGCCACACCCACGCCTTCCGCACCGTCCTGGCACCGCGGTCGCAGTGACGGCGACGGCGACGGCGACCTACAGCATGCTGGTCATGGCGACGAAGGTCGCCGCGATCACCGCCGTCTCGGTGGCCACGCTGCGTCCCGACGGGAAGGCTCTGCCCGATTCGGTCCCGGACGTGCCCGTTTCCGACCGGGGCCGTGTGCCCGAGCCCGCGAGCCTCTAGCCTGTGCCTCGCCCCTCACGCTCCGATCCACCACTCCACAGCACCACACCGCACTCCACAGCACCGCACCGCACCGCAGCACAGCCCGAAAGGAACCACCCGTGATAGTCGTCGCCGGAGAGGCCCTGATCGACCTCGTGCCGCAGGGCGGGGGCGCCGATGACGGTGGCGACCTGCCCGCGCTCGCGCCCCGGCTCGGCGGCGGCCCCTACAACACCGCGGTGGCCGTCGGCCGGCTCGGCTCCCCCGTGGCCTTCTGCTCACGGGTCTCGCGCGACGCGTTCGGCGAGGCGCTGCTCGGTGGGCTCACCCGGGCGGGTGTGGACGTGTCGCACGTCCAGCGGGGCGACGAACCGACGACACTGGCGGTCGCGTCGATCGGTGCGGACGGCTCGGCCGGCTACTCGTTCTACGTCGAGGGCACGGCCGACCGGCTCTTCTCGGTCCCCGACCGGCTCCCGCCGGGCACGCGCGCGGTGTCCTTCGGTACGTGCTCGCTGGTCCTGGAGCCGGGCGCGAGCGCGTACGAGGAGCTGATGCGGTCGGCCTCGGCCCAGGGCGTGTTCACCGCGCTCGACCCGAACATCCGGGCCGTCCTCATCCACGACCCGGACGCGTACCGGGCGCGCTTCAAGAGCTGGCTCCCCTCGACCGGCCTGCTCAAGTTGTCCGCGGAGGACGCCCAGTGGCTGGGCGGCACCCCGCAGGAGTGGCTGGCCTCGGGTCCCGCGGCCGTCGTGATCACGCAGGGCGGCGACGGCCTGACGGTCTTCACGCGGGGCGGCGCGCGGTACGACGTACCGGGTGAGCGGGTCGACGTCGTGGACACGATCGGCGCGGGCGACACCGTGAACGCGGCACTGCTGCACGGGCTGGCCGCGTTGGACGCCCTGTCCGTGGAGGCGGTGGCGGGCCTCGGCGAGAGCGAGTGGCAGCGGCTGCTGCGGTTCGCCGCGCGCGCGGCCGCGGTCACCTGCTCGCGGGCGGGCGCGGAACCCCCGTACGCGTCAGAACTCCCGCCGCTGTAGCGGCCGTTCGCCCGTCCTCGGCCAGCCGTTGACCGCGCGCAGCGCCCCGGGCCTCGGCCGGCGAGGCGGTCGGTGGCGCTCGCCGTGGAGTTCGGCGGGGTGGTGGACGTGCCGGTCGACGGGAGCCGGCACGCGGGGTTCGGGGCGACGGGCGGGATCCGGCGGAGCGACTTCGGCCTAAACTTCGCGGCCGGGCTTCTTGGTGGTGTTGTCAAGATTCAGCTGGACATGCAGTTCGTCGAGCCGCAGGGCCAGGGTGGCTGACAGATGAACGCCCGGCGCCCCACGGGGAGTTCCCGTGGGGCGCCGGATGTTCTTCGTGCGGTCGCGGACCGCCCGCGCTCAGGCCTTGCGGGCCCGCGTGGACTTGGCCGCGGTCTTCTTCGCGGCCGTGACCTTCTGCGCCGCGGCCTTCGTGGCGGTCTTGCGGACCGCGGTGGTGTTGGCCGTGGCCACCTTCTTCGCCGGGGCCTTCGCAGTCGCCGAGACGGTCTTCTTCGCGGCCGCGGCCTTCTTCGCCGTGGCCACCGTCTTCTTCGTGCGTGCGGCGGGCACCGTCGCGTCGCTGAACCGGTCGGCGCCGAGGATGTCGCGCAGGAACTTGCCGGTGTGGCTGGCCGGTTCGCCCGCGACCTCTTCGGGGGTGCCTTCGGCGACGACGAGGCCACCGCCGTTACCGCCTTCGGGGCCCATGTCGACGACCCAGTCGGCGGTCTTGATGACGTCGAGGTTGTGCTCGATGACGATCACCGAGTTCCCCTTGTCGACAAGGCCCGACAGGACGGTGATGAGCTTGCTGATGTCCTCGAAGTGCAGGCCGGTGGTCGGCTCGTCGAGGACGTAGACGGTGCGTCCCGTGGACCGCTTCTGCAACTCGCTGGCCAGCTTCACGCGCTGCGCCTCGCCGCCGGAGAGGGTCGGCGCGGACTGGCCGAGCCTGACGTAGCCGAGGCCGACGTCGTTCAGCGTGCGCAGGTGGCGGGCGATGGCCGGGACCGCCTCGAAGAAGCCGAGCGCCTCCTCGATGGGCATGTCCAGGACCTCGGCGATGGACTTGCCCTTGTAGTGGACGTCCAGCGTCTCGCGGTTGTAGCGCGCTCCGTGGCAGACCTCGCACGGGACGTAGACGTCCGGCAGGAAGTTCATCTCGATCTTGATGGTGCCGTCGCCGGAGCAGTTCTCGCAGCGGCCGCCCTTGACGTTGAAGGAGAAGCGTCCGGGCAGATAGCCGCGGACCTTCGCCTCGGTCGTCTCCGCGAAGAGCTTGCGGACGTGGTCGAAGACTCCGGTGTACGTCGCCGGGTTCGAGCGCGGGGTGCGGCCGATCGGCGACTGGTCGACGTGCACGACCTTGTCGACGAGGTCGTCGCCCTCCACGCGCGTGTGCCGCCCGGGAACGTTGCGCGCCCCGTTCAGCTCGCGGGCGAGGTGCGTGTACAGGATGTCGTTGACCAGGGTCGACTTGCCGGAGCCGGAGACACCGGTGACGGCGGTCAGCACGCCGAGCGGGAACGACACGTCGATGTCGCGCAGGTTGTTCTCGCGGGCGCCGTGCACGGTCAGCTTGCGGGTCGGGTCCACGGGGCGCCGGATGTCCGGCAGCGGGATGGACTTCTTGCCCGACAGGTACTGGCCGGTCATCGACTCGGCGTTGGTGAGCAGCTCCTTCAAGGGGCCGCTGTGGACGACCTTGCCGCCGTGCTCACCCGCGCCGGGGCCGATGTCGACGACCCAGTCGGCGACCTTGATGGTGTCCTCGTCGTGCTCGACGACGATGAGCGTGTTGCCCATGTCGCGCAGCCGTACGAGGGTCTCGATCAGGCGGTGGTTGTCGCGCTGGTGGAGGCCGATCGAGGGCTCGTCCAGGACGTAGAGCACACCGACCAGGCCGGAGCCGATCTGTGTCGCGAGGCGGATGCGCTGGGCCTCGCCGCCGGAGAGGGTGCCGGCCGCGCGGTTGAGCGAGAGGTAGTCGAGGCCTACGTCGACGAGGAACCGCAGCCGCTCGTTGACCTCCTTGAGGACCCGCTCGGCGATCTTCTTGTCTCGCGCGTTGAGCTTCAGCTCGCCCAGGAAGTCCGCGCAGTCGCTGATGGACATCGCGGAGACCTCGGCGATCGACTTCTCCATCACCGTGACGGCGAGGACGATCGGCTTGAGGCGCGTGCCCTCGCAGGTGGGGCAGGGCACCTCGCGCATGTAGCCCTCGAAGCGCTCGCGGCTGGAGTCGCTCTCGGCCTCGCTGTGACGCCGCTTGACGAACGGGACGGCGCCTTCGAAGGGGGTCGTGTAGACCCGCTCGCGGCCGTACCGGTTGCGGTAGCGGACCTCGATCTGCGTCTTGTGACCGTGCAGGAGGGCCTTCCTGGCGCGCTGCGGCAGGCCCGCGAAGGGGATGTCGGTCCGGAATCCCAACGCGTCCGCGAGGGCGCCGATGAGACGTCCGAAGTAGTCCTTGGTGTGTCCGTGCGACCAGGGGTGGATGGCGCCCTCGTCGAGGGACTTGTCCTCGTCCGGGACGATCAGCTCGGGGTCGACCTCCATGCGCGTGCCGATGCCGGTGCAGTCCGGGCAGGCGCCGAAGGGCGAGTTGAAGGAGAAGGAGCGCGGCTCCAGCTCTTCGAAGGACAGGTCGTCGTACGGGCAGTACAGGTGCTCCGAGTACATGCGCTCGCGCTCGGGGTCGTCCTCGGGGAGGTCGACGAAGTCGAGGACGACCATGCCTCCGGCGAGGCCGAGCGCGGTCTCCACGGAGTCGGTCAGGCGGCGCTTGGCGGATTCCTTCACCGTGAGGCGGTCGACGACCACCTCGATGGTGTGCTTCTCCTGCTTCTTCAGGGTGGGCGGTTCCGACAGCTGGATCGTCTGTCCGTCGACCCGGGCGCGGCTGTACCCCTTGGTCTGGAGGTCGGCGAAGAGGTCGACGAACTCGCCCTTGCGCTCGCGCACGAGCGGCGAGAGGACCTGGAAGCGGCTGCCCTCGGGCAGGGCGAGGACCTTGTCGACGATCGCCTGGGGCGACTGGCGCGAGATGGGGCGGCCGCACTCGGGACAGTGCGGCTTGCCGATGCGCGCGAAGAGCAGGCGCAGGTAGTCGTAGACCTCGGTGATGGTGCCGACCGTGGAGCGCGGGTTGCGCGAGGTCGACTTCTGGTCGATCGAGACGGCCGGGGAAAGGCCCTCGATGAAGTCGACGTCCGGCTTGTCCATCTGGCCGAGGAACTGACGGGCGTACGAGGAGAGCGACTCGACGTACCGCCGCTGCCCCTCGGCGAAGATCGTGTCGAAGGCGAGCGACGACTTGCCGGACCCCGACAGACCCGTGAAGACGATGAGCGAGTCGCGCGGGAGGTCGAGCGAGACGTTACGGAGATTGTGCTCGCGCGCGCCACGGACGATGAGACGGTCGGCCACGCCGGTCCGCACCTTTCTTGAGAGAAGCAACAGGGGCGGGGCCCCATGTCTTCCGACACTAGGGGGGCCACCGTCAGCGATGGACTGTTTTCCATGGTTGGTAACAAACCCGGACCACCAAGAATGCCCGATGCCGCTTCCGAGCTTATAGCACGTACATTCGATTCCCGGTCGCGGTCGGCCGCCTTCACCCGATCGAGTGGCGGCGCTATCGTCTGCGCCATGAGCGATCATGTGCGCGACCTGGCCTCTGTACGTGAAGCTACCGATCGGCTCCTCACCGCTGTCGGCACGCTGGACAACGCGGCTGTGGCCGAGTCGTCACGGCTTCCCGGCTGGACCCGGGGCCATGTCCTCGCCCACCTCGCCCGTAACGCGGACGCACTCGCGAACGTGCTCGCGGGCCGGCCCATGTATCCGAGCGCCGAGACGCGCGACGTGGACATCGAGCGGGACGCGCCGCGCGGCGTGCGCGAGCAGCTCGACGACCTGCGGACCAGCGCCACGGGCTTCGAGCGCCAGGCCGCGGTCCCGGGCGACTGGGCACGCACGGTCGAGCTGCGCAACGGCGTCAAGGACTCGGCCTCCCGGATCCCCTTCCGGCGCTGGGTCGAGGTCGACCTGCACCACGTCGACCTCGGGATCGGTTACGAGCTGGAGGATCTGCCGGCGGAGTTCACCGAGCGGGAGATCGACTTCCTCTCCGAGCGCTTCGCGGGGCATCCGGACATGCCGTCGACCGGTCTGAAGTCGGACGGCGGCCAGGTGTGGACGACGGGCGGCGGCGCCGGGACGGGTTCGGTCGGCGTCGCGGGCCCCGCCGCCGAGCTGCTCGGCTGGCTCTCCGGGCGGCGCGACGGCTCCGGGCTCACCGTCGAAGGCGGCGGGCTGCCTGTCGTACCCCCGCTATAGGCTGAGTCCATGACGTACAGCGGAGCGGTGAAGGTCGGCGGCCCGGCGGATGTGCACGAGCTGCAGGACCTGATGATCTCCAAGGTCGCGGTCGGCGCGATGAACAACAACGCGTATCTGCTGCGCTGCCGCGCCACCGGCGAGCAGCTGCTGATCGACGCGGCCGCCGAGGCGGAGACGCTGCTGACCCTGATCGGGGACGACGGCATCGCGTCCGTCGTCACGACGCATCAGCACGGGGACCACTGGCAGGCACTCGGACGGATCGTGGAGGTCACGGGCCCGCGTACGTACGCGGGCCGCTACGACGCGGAGGGCATCCCGGTGCCCACGGACGTGCCCGTCGAGGACGGGGACACGATCGAGGTCGGCCGGGTCTCGCTGACCGCCCGGCACCTGGTCGGCCACACGCCCGGCTCGATCGCCCTGATCTACGACGACCCGCACGGCCACCCCCATGTCTTCACCGGGGACTGCCTGTTCCCGGGCGGCGTGGGGAACACGTGGAAGGACCCGAAGGCCTTCGCGAGCCTGATCGACGACGTCGAGTCGAAGATCTTCGACGAGCTCCCCGACGAGACGTGGGTCTACCCCGGGCACGGGAACGACACGACGCTCGGCGCCGAGCGTCCGCATCTGCAGGAGTGGCGCGAGCGCGGCTGGTGAGTCAACGCCCGGCAGCGCCGGGCGTGTTCACTCCACAGGGCAGGAGAGTCCGGTGGGCCTAGACCGTGGCCACGCCGGGCTCGGCCAGGGCCGCCACCCGCTCCACCGCGAACGCGTATCCCTGGACACCGCATCCGGCGATCACGCCGTCCGCCCTGAGGGACACGTAGGAGTGGTGCCTGAACTCCTCGCGCTGGTGGATGTTGGAGATGTGGACCTCGATGACGGGCAGGGCGTCGCACGTGTTGAGGGCGTCCAGGATCGCGACCGAGGTGTGCGAGTAGGCGGCCGGGTTGATCACGATGCCCACGTGGTTCTGGCGCGCCTCATGGATCCAGTCCACCAGCTCGCCCTCGTGGTTGGACTGCCGGAAGTCGACGCTCCCGCCGTGCACGGCAGCCGCCTTGGCACAGAGGGCCTCGACGTCCGCGAGGGTGTCGGACCCGTAGATCTCCGGCTGCCGGCGACCGAGAAGATTCAGGTTCGGGCCGTTCAGAACCATGATCGGGGCGTTGGCGAGGGTGCGGGGCACAGGGGACCTCCGTGCGTCGGGCGGCTGCTCCCCCACGGTCTATCACGAGGCGTGACGGCGCTGCCCGGCCGTATCACCATGACCGATCACCGCTGCCGGTCACCGTGACCGTCACGGCGTGACGGCGAGCTCCACGTACGCGGCGAACACCACGAGGTGGACGCCGCCCTGGAGCGGAGTGGCGCGGCCGGGGACGACGGTCAGCGTGCTCACCAGCATCGTCAGGACGAGCAGCACCATCTGTGTGGCGCCGAGTCCGAGGACGAGTGGACCCGACAGCCAGAACGAGGCGATGGCGACGGCCGGGATGGTCAGCCCGATGCTGGCCATCGCGGAGCCGAGCGCGAGGTTGAGGCTCGTCTGGACGCGGTCGCGGCGGGCCGCGCGCAGGGCCGCGATCGTCTCGGGGAGCAGGACGAGCAGCGCGATGATCACGCCGACGACGGAGTGCGGCATCCCGGCTGCTTCGACACCCGACTCGATCGTCGGGGACACGCCTTTGGCCAGGCCGACGACGGCGATGAGGGCGAGACCGAGGAAGCCGAGGCTGATCAGGGCGGTGCGGGAGGTGGGCACGTCCGCGTGGTCGTCGCCTTCGATGACGTTGCCCTGCTTGGTGATCGGCAGGAAGTAGTCGCGGTGCCGGACGGTCTGGGTCGCCACGAAGATCCCGTACAGGACGAGCGAGGCGCAGGCCGCGAAAATCAGCTGCGAGGTGGAGAACTCCGGGCCCGGCTTGCTCGTGGTGAACGTCGGCAGGACCAGGCAGAGCGTGGCCAGGGTGGCGACGGTGGCGAGCGCGCCGCCGGTGCCCTCGGGCTGGAAGACGGCCACGCGGTGCCGGAACGCGGCGGTGAGCAGGCTCAGTCCGACGATGCCGTTGCAGGTGATCATGACGGCGGCGAAGACGGTGTCGCGGGCGAGCGTGGCGCCTTTGTCGCCGCCGTCGGCCATCAGGGTGACGATCAGGGCCACTTCGATGACGGTGACGGCGACGGCCAGAACGAGGGAACCGAAGGGTTCGCCGACGCGGTGGGCCACCACCTCGGCGTGGTGGACGGCCGCGAGTACGGATGCGGCGAGCACCACGGAGACGACGGCCACGACGGCGCCCGGCAGTGAGCGGCCCCAGGTGAACAGCAGCAGGACGACCGCGAGGACGGGAACGACGGCCGTCCACTGCGAGACCAGTCTCCGAAGCCCAGCGATCATGCCTTTGATGGTGCACCGACGGTGCGGGGCACGCGACTTCGGGACGGGCTCGTATGCGTGGGGCCCGAACGGGGGAAGGAGCGCGCGGCCGGCAGCCGCGCGCTCCTTCCCTGTATCGAACGGGTCAGGCCTGGATGCTGTCCTTACGGGCACCGTCGGCCGCGTCGCCGCCCTGGTCACCGTCGTCCCCGCCCTCGGCGGCCTGCTTCTCGGCCTGCTTCTTGGAGGCGATCAGGCTGGTGATCGTGGTGATCACCAGGACGCCGCAGATGACGGCCAGGGAGACCGGGATGGAGATCTCCGGTACGTGCAGCCCGGACTCGTGCATTGCGTGCAGGACGAGCTTCACGCCGATGAAGCCGAGGATCACCGACAGGCCGTAGCTGAGGTGGACCAGCTTCCTGAGGAGTCCGCCGATGAGGAAGTACAGCTGGCGCAGGCCCATCAGCGCGAACGCGTTGGCCGTGAAGACGATGTACGGGTCCTGGGTCAGGCCGAAGATCGCGGGGATCGAGTCCATCGCGAACAGCACGTCGGTCGTGCCGATCGCGAGCATGACGACCATGAGGGGCGTCAGGATCCGCTTGCCGTTGACCCGGATGAACAGCTTCGTGCCGTGGTACCGGTCGGCGACGCCGAACTTCTTCTCGATGGACTTGAGGAGGCGGTTCTCCTCGAACTCCTCGTCCTCGTCGTCCGACATCGCTTCCTGGATGAGCTTCCAGGCGGTGTAGATGAGGAACGCGCCGAAGATGTAGAAGACCCACGAGAAGTTGGCGATGACCGCGGCACCGGCCGCGATGAAGATCGCGCGCAGCACCAGGGCGATCAGCACACCGAACAGCAGGACGCGCTGCTGGAGCTGGGACGGCACCGAGAACTTCGCCATGATCAGGATGAAGACGAAGAGGTTGTCGACGCTCAGCGACTTCTCGGTGATGAAGCCGGCGAAGAACTCGCCCGAAGCCTGTGCGCTCCCCCAGACCAGCAGGCCGATCCCGAAGAGGGCCGCCAGCACGATCCAGACGACCGACCAGATTCCGGCTTCCTTGATCGATACGTCGTGGGGCTTGCGCCCGATGAAGAAGTCGACCGCGATCAGGGCGACCAGACCAAGAATGGTCAGCACCCAAAGGGTCATCGATACGTCCACTGCGCCTCCGGCGTCGTACGGCTACTGATCAGCGTCGTCGCTGCCGGAGGTCTCTTCCACCCGGGCGGCCTCAGCTCGCCTCGGGCCGACGCCCCGGGACCGATGTCGGTCCGTATTGACGGGAACGCCGCGTTCGGGAGTACTCCCCTCCGCTCGTCGGAGCCTACGGGAAACACCCATGAAACGTAAAGGGTTCGGTAAAGATACGTTCAAAATCAGTGCTCAGGGGTGTCAGATGCCCAGCTCTCGTCGCGCTCTGGCGACCTCTTCGAGGACCTGCTCCAGGATCCGGCTGCCGGGCGGGACATTCGGCGGCTCGTACGTCCACGCGTGCCCCACCCAGGGGTCGGCGAGGTGGTCGCCGGGCACCGGCGTGAGCCGCAGCAGCGCGCGCCAGAGCGGGTCGAGGACCGGTCCGTACTCGGCGGCGTCTTCGCGGTCCGCGACCATCAGGAGGTGGACGCCGACGGCGGGGCCCTCGTCGGCGAGGTAGCGCAACTGGGTCACCGCGCGGTCGTCGAAGCCGTGCGGGAAGTCGTTGACGATCAGCAGTTGCTCGGCCGTGTCCAGATCGGGCGGCAGCGCGTCGGCCGCTCCGCCGCGGACCGCCATCTGTACGAGGTCCACGCGCTGCGTGAGCCGGGCGAGCACCTCGGAGACGCCCGCCGCTCCCGCGGCCGGCGGCCCGGCGAGCACTCCGGCCCGCACGAGCGGGGCGAGCACTCCCGCGGCCGATCCGGCGGGGTCGATGACATGGACGGCGAACTCGCCTGCCGGGTAGACCGCGAGGAGGCGCACGGCGTGCTCGACGGCGCTGCGCATGGCGCGGCGGCGGAGCTCGTCGGACTCGGTGAGAGCGTCGGCCCCGGAGCGGCCGCTGTCGATCCACATGCCGCGCTCCAGGGGCAGCCGCACGAGCATCCGGATGCGCAGGCCCACATTGCGGGACTCGGGCAGCTGGAGGTCGCCCAGGCGCAGGGCCATCGGGATCTCCATGGGGCTGCGGTACGCGTGCCAGACCGGGTTGTCCCAGCCCGCGTAGGCCGGGGGCAGGGCGGGCTCGACGACCGCGGACTCGGCGGCCAGCTGGGCGAGGTCACGGTCGAGGACCTCCTTCGCCCGGTCGACGAGTTGTCCGTGCTTGGCGCGGGCGGCCTCCCGGGCGACGTCGCCCTGGCCGCCGATCCGGCTGCGCGGGTCGGACAGCGCCTTGTCGAGCTCCTGCTCCCTACGGGAGTCCGCGAAGTCGACGGCGCTGCGGTACGCGGCGACGCAGCGGGCCAGGTCCTCGAACATGCCCCACACCTGGTTGTAGAGCCGCTCGTCCATGGACCAGCCGGTCGCGTCACCGGCGACGGGGACGGCGGGCTGCCCCGGCGCCCCGGGGGACGCGGTGGGCGCGGGGGCGGGTGGTGCGGGGGCCTGGCGGCCGGGGTGCGTGTAGTTGACGGGGCCTGCGCCGCCCGTCCGGCCGGAGGGGCGGGCCTGCGGCTGTAGGTCGTGCGTCGGCCGGGGGCCGGGGGGTGACTGGGGTTCTGCGGATGCCTGGGGCGGGTTGGAGCGGGGCGGACCGGCGGGCGGGGGTGCGCCCGGTGATGCAGCGTGGGAGGTGGCGGTCGCGCCCGTCGCGTCCGCCATCGCGCTCGCCCCGGAGGGCGCCGTCCGGGGCGGAGGCGGCGCCACCGCACGCGCGAGCCCCCGCGCCACCGCTTCGCCGATCTCGCCCGCCAGATCCCCCGCGTCGGGGAGTCCCTGGTCCGTCAGCAGGGCGCCGAGGCCGCCCGCGTACCCCTGGCCCACCGCGCGGACCTTCCACGCGCCCTGGCGGCGGTAGAGCTCCAGGGCGACGACCGCGGACTCGGCGTCGAGGTCGGTGATGGTGTAGCTGGCCACCTCGGAGCCGTCGAGTCCGGTGACAGCGAGGAAGGGGGCCGCGACGGCGCCGAAGCGGTCGGGGTCGCCAGGACCGGTGGGCAGCGCGAGCAGCACGCTGACGCGGTGGGCGGCCTCGGGCACGGCGTCCAGGTCGACGGCCAGGCGATGGTCGGCCGCCGCCTGCCGGGGGACCTCGAGGCCCGGCAGCGCGGGGGCACCGGGGTGCGCGACCCAGTCACGGCCGTGCACCTTGCCCTGGTCGTCGCTGAGCGTCGCGCCTGCCACGATCGGCGCTCCCGCCGACACGCGGATCTCCAGACGGGTCTGGGTGAGGGGGTGGTTCTGCCCCCGGACCAGCTCGGCCGTCATCGCCTTCTCCCCCTCGTCCCGTCCGTCTGCTCTCGCGGTCCCGCTACCTCACAGGCCCGGCAGGATCGCCGGCATGAGGTCCTGGAACGTGCGGCCGTTGGCCGGCGAGCCCAGGGCGGTCATCTGCCAGCCGGCGCCCGCGCGGTGCACCTTCGCCATGATCTGGGCGGTGTACTGGCCGCCGCCGTCGAGCGTGTAGCGCGCCAGCTCCTGGCCGTTGGTCTCGTCGACCAGGCGGCAGAACGCGTTCTGCACCTCCTGGAAGGTCTGGCCGGTGAACGAGTTCACCGTGAAGACGATCTGGTCGATGTGGACCGGGACGCGCTGGAGGTCGACGAGGATCGCCTCGTCGTCGCCGCCCTGGCCGGCGCCGCCCACGAGGTTGTCACCGGTGTGGCGCACGGAGCCGTCGTCGCTGACGAGGTGGCGGAAGAAGACGACGTCCACCGGCTGCTTGTCCGCGAACAGGACCGCCGAGGCGTCGAGGTCGATCTCCCGTGTACGGGACCCGAAGAGGCCACGGCGCGGGGCGGCCTGCCAGCCGAGTCCCATCCGGACGGCCGTGAGGTTGCCCCCGTCCTGCTTCTGCAGGCTGATCGCCTGGCCCTTGCTCAGATTGACACCAGGACCCTTGGAAAAGTTGGCCGTCACGCGTCCGTCCCCTCTCGAACTGTGCTCGTCACCGCCCGTCCGGACGGCTGAGGGAACCCTATGCAGGGCCACTGACAACGCCGAACATCGGCAAGGACTTTGTGTCGGTCTTGCAACACACCGCGCGGCATGCCGGATCCGTCCGGCATGCCGTGGGGCGTGCGGGGTGCGCGGTGCGTCAGGCCAGCCCGGCCTCCTTCATCTGGCGCAGCTCCTTCTTCATCTCGGACACCTCGTCACGCAGGCGCGCGGCGATCTCGAACTGGAGATCCGCGGCGGCAGCCCGCATCCGGTCGGTCAACTCCTCGATCTGCTCGGCGAGTTCGGCCGCGGGACGGTCGGTGGGCACCGTCTGGGCCGCCTTGCCCTTGGCGGCCTTGCCACCGGTCTTCTTGGCACCCGCCTTGGCGAGCGCGGGTACGGGTGCCTTGGCGCCCTTGCCGTCCTTCGCGCCCTTGCGGTAGCCGGAGCCGAGGAGTTCCTCGGTGTCGACGTCCTCGCGCGCGATGGACGCGACGATGTCGTTGATCTTCTTACGGAGGGGCTGGGGGTCGATCCCCTTCTCCGTGTTGTACGCGATCTGCTTCTCCCGGCGGCGGTTGGTCTCGTCGATGGCCTTCTCCATCGCCGGGGTGATCTTGTCCGCGTACATATGGACCTGGCCGGACACGTTGCGCGCGGCGCGGCCGATGGTCTGGATCAGGGAGGTGCCGGAGCGCAGGAAGCCCTCCTTGTCGGCGTCGAGGATCGCCACCAGGGAGACCTCGGGCAGGTCGAGGCCCTCACGGAGGAGGTTGATGCCGACGAGGACGTCGTACTCGCCCGCGCGCAGTTCGCGCAGCAGCTCGACGCGGCGCAGCGTGTCGACGTCGCTGTGCAGGTAGCGCACCTGGATGCCCAGCTCCAGGAAGTATTCGGTGAGGTCCTCGGCCATCTTCTTGGTGAGCGTGGTGACGAGGACGCGCTCGTCCTTCTCGGTGCGCTTGCGGATCTCGTGCACCAGGTCGTCGATCTGGCCCTCGGTGGGCTTGACCACGACTTCCGGGTCGATGAGGCCGGTGGGGCGGATGATCTGCTCCACGAAGCCGTCGCCCCGCGCGAGCTCGTACTTGCCCGGGGTGGCCGACAGGTAGACGGTCTGGCCGATGCGCTCCTGGAACTCCTCCCACTTCAGGGGGCGGTTGTCCAGGGCGGACGGGAGCCGGAAGCCGTGGTCGACGAGGGTGCGCTTACGGGAGGCGTCGCCCTCGTACATGGCGCCGATCTGCGGCACGGTGACATGCGACTCGTCGATGACGAGGAGGAAGTCGTCCGGGAAGTAGTCGAGCAGCGTGTTCGGCGGGGAGCCGGGCGAGCGGCCGTCGAAGTGCATCGAGTAGTTCTCCACGCCGGAGCAGGAGCCGATCTGACGCAGCATCTCGAGGTCGTACGTGGTGCGCATGCGCAGCCGCTGGGCCTCGAGCATCTTGCCCTGCTTCTCCAGCTCCGCGAGGCGCTCCCCGAGCTCCTTCTCGATGTCGTTGGCCGCACGCTCCAGGCGCTCGGGGCCCGCCACGTAGTGCGTGGCCGGGAAGACGTACAGAGACTCGTCGTCGCTGATGACCTCGCCGGTGAGGGGGTGGAGGGTGGAGAGGGACTCGATCTCGTCGCCGAACATCTCGATGCGGACGGCGAGCTCCTCGTAGACCGGGAAGATCTCGATGGTGTCGCCGCGGACGCGGAACGTGCCGCGGCTGAAGGCCACGTCGTTGCGCGTGTACTGGATGTCGACGAAGCGGCGCAGCAGCGTGTCCCGGTCGATCTCGTCGCCGACCTTGAGCGACACCATGCGGTCGACGTACTCCTGCGGCGTGCCCAGGCCGTAGATGCAGGAGACGGAGGCGACCACGATGACGTCTCGCCGGGTGAGCAGCGAGTTCGTCGCGGAGTGGCGCAGGCGCTCCACCTCCTCGTTGATCGAGGAGTCCTTCTCGATGTAGGTGTCCGACTGCGGGACGTACGCCTCGGGCTGGTAGTAGTCGTAGTACGAGACGAAATACTCGACCGCGTTGTTCGGCAGCAGCTCGCGGAACTCGTTGGCCAGCTGGGCGGCCAGCGTCTTGTTCGGCGCCATCACGAGGGTGGGGCGCTGGAGCTTCTCGATCATCCACGCGGTGGTGGCGGACTTACCTGTTCCCGTCGCACCGAGGAGGACGACATCCTTCTCACCTGCGGTGATGCGCCGCTCCAGGTCGGCGATGGCTGCCGGCTGGTCGCCGCTTGGCTGGTAGGGACTGACGACCTCGAAAGGCGCCACCGTGCGTTCGATCTTGGATACGGGCCGCATGGAATCCACCGTACGACCCCGCACTGACAACGGGGTCGGATCAGCCTGCCCGCCGCAGGGGACGGACGGTCCGGCCCGCCCTGCTCGCGGCCTCGACGACGTCCCGCCGGTCGGGCCTGCCCGTCATCATCATCGGATCGAACACCACTACGACGCCGGCCAGGAGCAGGAAGCACAGGGGGCCGATCATCAGGGGCGCGAGGAGTTCGGCGGGGGTGTCGCCGGCGGGGGTGCCGCCGGTCCCGTGCACGTGGACGCTGAGGGCGGCCATTCCCGTGTAGTGCATGCCCGTGACCGCGAGGCCCATGACGAGGCTCGCGCCGACGCTCCAGGTGAACCCCCTGACCTGGACCGCGGCCCAGAGCGCGGCGGTGGCGGCGGCCATGGCGATCACTACGGAGGCTCCGACGGTGAAGGTGTTGTACCGAAGCGTCGCATCCAGGCGCATACCGGCCATTCCGAGGTAGTGCATCGACGCGATGCCCAGACCGGTGACCGTGCCGCCGGTGAACAGGGCCGCTCCCGTCGCACCCCGGTAACCGACGATGAAGATCCCGACCCCGACCATGACGATGGCGACGCCCAGGCTCGCGAACGTCGTCAGTTTGTCGTAGTGGATCGGGGTGCCCTGGACACGGAAGCCCATCATCGCGATGAAGTGCATCGTCCAGATTCCGGACCCGATCGCCGCCGAGCCGAGCGCGAGCCAGCCGGGCCGCCAGGACTGGGTGACGAGCAGCGATCTGGTGGTGCAGCGCAGACCCAGCGCCCCGCCGAGGCAGGCCATGAAGAACGCCACCAGCGGCGTGACCAGTCCATAGCTGAATCCGTCGACCGTGCCCTGCATCCGCTGCAGCCTTTCCGCCCTGATGTCCTGATGTTCTTGATGTCCTGATGCGTTCCGTATACGCCCCCGGCAACGGCTGCCGGAGCGACCGCGATTGGAGCAGAGATTAAAGCTCCCACAGGAACGTCTGAACGATTTTCCGGCAAAGCCTCACGACACCCGCCCGCGGGGTGCACGTCCTCCCACCACTCCGTTCAGTGGGTGGCCATCCTTCACCTGTCTCCTGTTGGCCACCGACTGTCACTCTCGTCCAGTCCTTGATCCTCGACGCGAGGAGTACACGTGCCCGCACGCGCAGTCACCGCGACCGTCACCCTGGTGGGATTCGTCGGCATCCTGGTCCTCCCCACCGCCGCCGAGGCGGCCCAGCAGCACGACAGACCAGTCGTCGTCGCACACCGCGGCGGCTCCGGGTACGCGCCCGAGAACACCCTGCAGGCCATCGACAAGGCCGACAAGCTCGGCTTCGACTGGGTCGAGAACGACGTGCAGCGCACCAAGGACGGCCGCCTCGTCGTCATCCACGACACGCATCTGGCACGCACCACGAACGTGGAGCAGGTGTTCCCCGGCCGCGCCCCGTACAACGTCCGCGACTTCACCGCTGCGGAGATCGCCAAGCTCGACGCCGGCCGCTGGAAAGGCGCCAAGTTCACCGGCGCCCGCATCCCGACCCTCACCCAGTACCTGGATCGGGTCGACCACAACCACCAGAAGCTCCTCATGGAGATCAAGGCCCCAGAACTCTATCCGGGCATCGAGAAGGACGTCCTGCGCCTCCTCGGCAAGGAGGGCTGGCTCAACCGCGATCACGTCCGGAACCGCCTGGTGATCCAGAGCTTCAGCGCCGCCAGCGTACGGACCGTGCACGAGCGCCGCCCGGACATCACGACGGGATTCCTCGGCACCCCCGCCAAGGGCGACCTCCCCCGGTACGCCCGGTTCGCCGACCTGATCAACCCCAGCAACGGGACGATCTCGGCCGGATACGTCGCCGCGGTGCACGCCTTCAGGGGCCCGCACGGAAAGCGCCTGAAGCTCTTCACCTGGACCGTGAACGACGCGGCGACCGCGCGGCGCGTGACCGGTCTCGGCGTGGACGGCATCATCAGCAACGTCCCGGATGTCGTGCGCAAGGCCGTGGGCGGCGGCGAGTAGCGCCGTCGCCGGGCAGGGGGAGGCGAGGCCGGCGAACGGCGCGGGCCGTTGTCAGTGGCGCCCCGTACGGTGGTCGGCATGAACGCCAACGGGCAGAAATCCACGGGGGACAGCGCCGCCGGAGACGGGGCCGGGGACGCGGCCGGGCTCACGGTCGTCTGGGCCGTCGTCGGCACGGACATCGGGCCGCTGCTCCTCGCCGCGACGGACGCCGGCCTGGTGAACGTCGTCTTCCACGCCTCCCCCGCCGTGCGGGACCCGGCGGTCGAGCGGCTCGGCTCCCGGCTCGGGACCGAGCCGGTCGAGGCCCTGGACTCGCCGCTCCTGGCCGAGCCCATACGTCAGTTGAAGGCCTACTTCGCCGGTGAGCGGCGCGACTTCGAGCTGCCACTCGACTGGTCGCTGATCTCCGGGTTCAACCGGCAGGTCCTGCGCGAGCTGGCGTCCGGCGTCCCGTTCGGCACGGTCGTCGGTTACGGCGATCTGGCGGGCCGCGTCGGGCAGCCGAGGGCGGCGCAGGCGGTGGGCATGGCGATGGGCGCCAATCCGCTGCCGGTCGTGGTGCCGTGTCACCGCGTCGTGGAGAGCGACGGCGGCATCGGCGGATTCGGCGGCGGGCTGGAGACGAAGCGGCAGCTGCTCGCGCTGGAAGGGGTCCTTCCGCAGCCGCTGTTCTGAGCCGCGGGAGCGACCTGTTCCGAGCCGCGGGAGCCGTTGTGGTGAGCCCCCGGCACGGGCCTGCGCCGGGTCGCACGGGGATACCCGGTGTTCGCGGAGGGGTGCCGGCTGGCACACTGCGCCGGTGCTCATACCCGCTTCCGCCGCGCGCCGCCGGTCTTCCGTCCCCGTGACGCCCGAGGAACTGGCCGGGCTGCGCCGCCGTGTCACCGCCGTGCTCGTCGCGAGCCAGATACTCGGCGGGCTCGGTGTCGCCACCGGCATCGCGCTCGCCGCCGTGCTCGCCAAGCAGGTCAGCGGGGACGAGGCGCTGTCCGGGCTCGCGCCGACCGCGACGGTCACCGGGACCGCCCTGCTGTCCGTTCCGCTCGCCGCCCTGATGACCTCGCGAGGGCGGCGGCCCGGACTCGTCCTGGCGTATCTCATCGGTGCGCTGGGGGCCGGGGTCGTCGTGCTGGCCGCCGTGATGGGGAGCTTCCCGCTGCTGCTCATCGGCATGGCCGGGTTCGGCGCCGCCTCCTCGGCCAATCTCCAGGCGCGGTTCGCGGCCGCCGATCTGGCCGAGCCGCAGCGCCGGGCGCGGGCGATCTCGAACGTCGTGTGGGCCACCACGATCGGCGCGGTGCTCGGGCCCAACATCGCGGCGCCCGCGGGCCGCAGCGTCACCGGACTCGGCATCCCCGCGGCGGCGGGGCCCTTCCTGTGGGCGGCCGGGGTCTTCCTCGTCTCGGCCGTCATGGTGCAGCTCCTGCTGCGTCCCGACCCGCTCCTGACCGCCCGCGCCCTGGCGCCCGCGGAGGAGAAGTCGGCGGCCGGACGGTCGATCCGTGCCGGGTTCGCCGCGGTGGCCGCGTCGCCGCGCGCCAGGCTCGCCCTCGTCACCGTCGCCGTCTCGCACACCGCGATGGTGTCGATCATGTCGATGACACCGGTCGACCTCGGACACCACGGGGCGAGCATCGACCTCATCGGCCTGGTCATCAGCGGGCACATCGCGGGCATGTACGCGTTCTCGCCGGTGATGGGCCGGCTGTCGGACCGGCTCGGGCGGCTCTCCGTGATCGGCCTCGCCGTGGGCCTGCTCGCCTGCGCGGCGCTGCTCGCGGGCACTGCGGGCGGCAGCCACGGGCAGACCGCCGCGGGCCTGTTCGTCCTGGGGCTCGGCTGGTCCGCGGGCCTCGTCTCCGGTTCGGCCCTGCTGACCGACTCGGTACCGCAGGCCGCGCGGGCCGCCGCACAGGGGCTGTCCGACCTGACCATGAACACGTCGGCGGGCGTCGGCGGCGCGGCCGCGGGCCTGGTCGTCGCGACGGCGAGTTACGCCTGGCTCAACCTGGCCGCGGCCTGCCTCCTGCTGCCGCTCGCCGTGCTCACCCTCTTCAGCCGGCGGCCCGCGACGCCGTGATCATCGCGGCGTGACGGGGTTGGTCATCAGGTCGACATGACGCTCGTCAGGGCAACGTGATGTGGTACGCCTTCCGCAGCGTCTCGTGCACCGTCCACGTCGTGCGGTCGCCCTCGCGCAGTACCGCAGCGTCGCCGGGGCCCACCTCCAGGGTCTGCCCGCCCTCGACCTCGACCGTGGCGCGACCGGAGACGACCACGAACAGCTCGTTCGCCTCCGTGTCCGTCACCACCCCCGGCGTGATCTGCCAGATGCCCCGCAGCTGCTTGCCGTCGGTGGACTCCCAGAGCACCTTGCCCGTGACGACGGGGGCGCCCGAGACGATCTGCTCCGGATCGAGGGGCTCCGGATCGAGTTCAACGTCCGGGATGTGTACGGCAAAAGAAGCAGTGGCCTGATCGTTCGTGGTCATGAACGGTCACTCTAGGCAGCGCGGACCCCACTGTTCACTGGACGACCCGTACCTCGGTCGCGGTCCGGACTGGACGGCTCGTCAAGGGGAAGAGACCTGGAGACAGATCTCCCGGGCGCCGCGTGCCCGGGTTCTAGGGAGTCGTGGGGACATGGAGATTTCCGGCGTCATCAGCGCGATCGTGATCGGCATCGTCATCGGCGTCCTGGGCCGGCTCGCCCTGCCGGGCCGTCAGCGCATCGGCATCCTGGCGACGGTCGTCGTCGGCATCGTGGCCGCGCTGCTCGGCTCGGCCATCGCCGCGGGCGTCGGTGTCGCGGACACCAAGGGGGTCGACTGGGTGGAGTGGCTGATCCAGATCGGCCTGGCCGCCCTGGGCGTGGCCCTGCTCGACCGCGGCCGGACGGGCGGCCGGTCACGCGGCCGCGCATGGGGCCGCGCACGCCGCTGAACCTCGGCCCCCGTACAAGCAGGGCTCCGTACCAGGCCCCTCAGGCCTCAAGCCTCAGACCTCAAGCCTCAGGCCTCGGCATCGGCCTCGGCGTCGGCATCGTCGTAGTAGCGCGCTTCGAAGACGTTCCCGTCGGGGTCGCGGAAGTAGAAGCTGCGGACGGCCGGGCCGCGGGCGCCGTACGAGTGGCGGCCGTGGTCGGAGACCGGCACCTCGCGCTCCTCCAGACGGGCGCGCAGGCTGTCGTAGCCGCCTTCGGTGAGGGCGATGCACACATGGTTGACCGGGTGGCCGGCGCTCTTGTCGCCGCCCGGCACCATGTTCATGCGGGCCGCCATCGGCAGTGGCGCGAGATCGAGGATGGTCTCCTCGTTGAGCCGCACCGAGGGGAACGAGACCTTGCCCTCGGTGAACTCGGCGACCCTGATGGGTTCGAGGCCGACGGCCTGCTCGTAGAAGTCCGCCGCGGCCACCGGGTCGCTGACCCAGAGCACGACATGGTCGAGGCGTGCCGTGTTGTCCGTCATGCGCTCAGAGTTGTCCGTCATGCGCTCAGGCTGCTCGGCCCGCCGGCGCGCCGCAAGTGCTTTCCGGTACACCGCGAGTGATTACCGTCATGCCGCGGGGGTTTGCGCGTGCGCGCCGCTCGCCAGGGATGAGGGAAGACCCGACAGGCAGGAGGCAGGCGCGTGGTGCTGGTGTCCGAAGAGGTGCGGGAAGCGGTGGCGGCGGGCCGGCCGGTCGTGGCCCTGGAGTCGACGATCATCGCGCACGGGCTGCCGCGCCCGCGCAATCTGCGGGTGGCGCTCGAACTCGAAGAGCTGGTGCGCGCCGGTGGCGCGGTCCCCGCGACGATCGCCGTGCTGGACGGGCGGCCTCAGGTCGGCCTGGACAAGGGCCAGTTGGAGCGGGTCGCGACGGAGGACGGCATCCGCAAGCTGAGCCACCGCGATCTGCCGCTCGCGGTGGCGACGGGGGCGAGCGGGGCTACGACCGTGTCGGCGACGGCGCTGCTCGCGGCGCGCGCGGGGGTACGGGTGTTCGCTACGGGTGGGCTCGGCGGGGTGCACCGACGGTGGACCGAGACCCAGGACGAGTCGGCGGACCTCGGGCTCCTCGCGCGGACGCGGATCACCGTGGTGTGCGCGGGCGTCAAGTCGATCCTGGACGTACCGGCGACCCTTCAGCGCCTGGAGACCCTGGGGGTGTCGGTGGCCGGGTACGGGACCGACCGCTTCCCGGGCTTCTACCTCTCCGACTCCGGCCATCCGGTGGACTGGACGCTGCGCGACCCGGCCGAGGTGGCCGCGGTGATGCGGGCACAGGACGCGCTGGGCGGGCCCGAGGCAGCGTTGATCGTGGCGAACCCGGTGCCCGAGGCGGAGCAGCTCGATCCCGCGCTCCACGCGCGCGTGCTCGACGACGCGCTGCGGGCGTGCGACGCCGAGGGCGTCACGGGGCAGGCGGTCACGCCGTTCCTCCTGGACTACCTGGTACGGCACACGGACGGCGCCTCACTGGAGGCCAACCTCGCGGCGGTGCGCGGCAACGTACGGCTCGCGGGGCGCGTCGCGGCGGCCTGGGCGCGGTCGTGAGCGCGGGTGGGGCCGGCCGACGCAGCACCGAGAGCGGCTCGGCCCCGTACACCCCACGGGAGAGGACCCGGGCCCGACCGCCGAGGGCCACCCGCGCCGTCACCCCGCCGGCGGGCGAAGCCCTCACGGAAGCTCACCGTGCGCGACCTGATCCGCCGGACATGTCCTAGGCCGGCTTCCGCCCCCACGCCGAGATCAGCGGCGCCGTCGCCAGGTCCATCGTGCCGGTCGCGACATCGGCCAGGTGGCGGTCGATCTCCTCGTCCGTGGCGTGGCCCGCGCGGACCAGTGACTCGCGGATCTGCTGGAACGTGGCCTCCTCCAGGGCCCCGCACGCCTCCGACGCCAGCGGGAAGTACGCGTCGGCCTCCACCTGGCTCAGGCCCGCCTCCCGCAGCAGCCTCGGCAGCTTGCGGCCGTACGACAGATCGGCGCCGCGCTCCGCGAGCAGCTTGCGGAAGCCGCGGCGCAGCCGGTTCGCCAGCTCCTCGGCGGGGCCGTGCTCGTCGGGGCAGGCCAGCGGCTGGAGCGCGGGATCGGCGTCCTCGACGAGCAGCCGTCCGCCCGGCCGCAGCGCGCGCAGCATGGACTTCAACGCCCGCTCCCTGTCGGGCACATGGACCAGGACGAGGCGGGCGTGGACGAGGTCGAAGCCCTCGCCGGGCGGCTCGTCGGCGGCCACGTCGTGGCGGCGGACCTCGACGGGGGAACGGGCGGCGGACGTCTGCCACGAGGTGTCGATGTCGGTCGCGAGGACCCGGCCGGTGGGGCCGACCTTCTTGGCGAGCCAGGACACCACGGAGGTGCCCCCCGCGCCGACCTCCCAGCAGCGCCAGCCGGGACCGATGCCGAGCCGTTCGATGTGCCGGAACGTCGTGGGGTCGAAGAGGGCCGAGAAGGCGTCGAAGCGCCGGCCCGCCTCTTGCTGCCGGTTGTCCAGGAGATAGCCCTCGGATCGCGTCATGACCCGATCATCCCAGTTGTCCGGCCCGGTCCCGGGAGGCGGTTCCGCGCGTTCTGAAGGGGAGGGTTCCGTTCCCCCAGGGGCCATAGGCCCTGTCGCCGCGAGCTGGCAGACTGGCCCGCCGAGTCACCGAAACACGACGTCAAGCCGCGCGAGGAGCCCCGCATGTCGATGGCAGGCAACCTGCGGAAGGTCGGAGACCTCCGGAAGGTGTCCGACCTGCGCAAGGTCGGAGGCCTGAGAAGAGTGGCGCGCCTGGCCCGGCGGCACCCCCGCGTCGACCTGAGCCACCCCGCCCGCTCGCCGCTGGGTTCGGCCGTCGTCAAGTGCGTGACGTACCGGGACGGGGTCCGCGAGGAGGCCGGGCGCGATCTCGTGGACGCGGTCGACCGGGTCCGCAAGTCCGACGACGGCTTCGTCTGGCTGGGCCTGCACGAGCCGACGGAGCTGGAGTTCGCGGACATCGCCGAGCTGTTCGACCTGCACCCGCTCGCCGTCGAGGACGCGGTGCACGCGCACCAGCGGCCGAAGGTCGAGCGGTACGGCCAGACGCTGTTCGCCGTGTTCAAGACCGTCTGTTACGTGGAGCACGCGGAGCTGACCGCGACCAGTGAGGTCGTCGACACCGGCGAGATCATGGTGTTCATCGGCCGGGACTTCGTGATCACCGTGCGGCACGGGAGGCACGGCTCGCTCGGCCCGGTGCGCGAGGGCCTCGAGGCGGACCCGGGGCAGCTCGCCAAGGGGCCGGCCGCCGTGCTGCACGCGATCGCCGACCACGTGGTCGACGACTATCTCACCGTGATCGACGCCGTCCAGTCCGACATCGACCAGGTCGAGACGGACGTGTTCACCGAGGACGGGGCGCGCGCCGACCCGGGCCGCATCTACCAGCTCAAGCGCGAGCTGCTCGAGCTGAAGCGGGCCGTGGTGCCGCTCGCCCGTCCGATGGAGGAGCTCTCGGGCCGCCCCTTCCAGGTGGTGGCGCCGGAGATACAGGCCTACTTCCGGGACGTCTCCGACCACCTGCTGAGGGCCGTCGAACAGATAGCGTCCTTCGACGAGCTGCTGAACTCGATCCTCCAGGCCCATCTCGCCCAGGTGTCGGTCGCCCAGAACGAGGACATGCGCAAGATCACGGCCTGGGCCGCGGTCGTGGCCGTGCCGACGATGGGCTGCGGCGTGTACGGGATGAACTTCGACCACATGCCGGAGCTGCACTGGCAGTTCGGGTACCCGCTGTTCCTGGCCGTGATCGCGAGCACCTGTTTCATCCTGCACCGCGCCTTCCGGCGCAACGGGTGGTTGTGACCCCGTACCGCGGGGCCACTAGTCTGTACCGTCCATGTCAGCCACGGGGGGAGGGCGGCCGATGGCTCTGCGCGAGGGTGATCCCGAGTCGATCGGCGAGTATGCGATCGAGTCGCGGATCGGCACCGGCGGCATGGGTGTCGTCTACCTCGGCCGGTCCGCCTCCGGCAGGGCGGTCGCCGTCAAGGTCGTGCACACGCAGTACGCGGACGATCCTGACTTCCGTGCCAGGTTCCGGCAGGAGGTCGCGGCCGCGCGGCGCGTGAGCGGCGCGTTCACCGCACCCGTCGTGGACGCCGATCCCGAGGCCGAGCTGCCGTGGATGGCGACGGCGTACGTCGACGGGGACACCCTCGCCCAGCGGGTGACGGCGTCGGGCCCTCTGCGGTGGCCGCAGCTGCGCCGCCTCGGCGTCGAGCTCGCCGAGGCGCTACGGGAGATCCATCGCGCCGAGGTCGTCCACCGTGATCTGAAGCCGAGCAATGTGCTGCTCCTCGACACCGGGAGCGCGGGCGGCGGGGCCGACGGTGCCGTGCGGGTGATCGACTTCGGCATCTCGCGCGCGGCACACAGTGACGTCCGTACGCAGACGGGCCTGGTGATGGGCTCGCCGCCGTTCATGGCGCCCGAGCAGTTCAGCAGCCCACGCGACGTGGGACCGCCGGTCGACGTCTTCTCGCTCGGCGCGCTCCTGGTGTACGCGGCCACGGGCCGCAGCCCGTTCGAGGCGGAGAACGCGTATCTGGCGGCGTACCAGACCGTGCACAACGACCCTGAACTCGGCCGCCTTCCGGGGCTGTTGCGTCCGCTGGTCCTGTCCTGCCTCGCCAAGTCGCCGCAGGACCGGCCCACTCCGGACGCGGTGCGCGAGGCGCTGGCCGCGCTTTCGGAGGAGCCGTCGGGCACGGAGCCGGAGAGCGTCCCGAGCGCGGTCGACCGGCCCACCGCCACCCTCACCGCCTCCGCCGAGGCCTCAGCGGGGAACGGCTCCGCGACGCTCCCGCCCGGCACCACAAGCGGCACCACCACCCCCGACACCCCGGTCGCGCAGCAAGCCCCCGCCTCCCCGCGGCACCTCGGCCGCGCCCGGCGCATCAAGATCGCCGTGAGCGTCGTGGCCGTCCTCGCGGCCGCCGTCGTAGGAGTCGGCGTCACCTCGACGAGCGGCGAGGGCGAGGCCGTGCACCAGGACGCGCGCCCCGGCGTCCCGGACGGCTGGCGCCCCTGGCACACGGACCTCACTGCCGCCGACGACAAGGGGGCCGACGGCAAGGGGAAGGACAAGCTCCCGGCGTCGATGATGCCGGACATGCCGTCCTGCACCCCGTCCGCTCTCGGCGTCTACTGCTCCTCGGCGAAGAGGGCGCTGTTCCGGCTGGACCCGCTGACGGGCCGCACCGACTGGACGAAGCCGATGCACCGCCCGGCCCGGGTCGGCGGATTCACCGTCACGGACCCGAAGGTGGTGGGCGACCGCGTCCTCGCCCTGAGCGACGACGGCAGCGAGGGCATCGACGCGTTCGACGCCACCAGCGGCCGCAAGGTGTGGCGCTTCAAGGGCCCGCAGGCCGAGTTCTCCTTTCTGAGCGGTGTGGTCGTCGTGCACGTGGGCAAGCTCGGCGCGTCGAACACGGCGACGTACGCGGCTCTCGATCCGCGCACGGGGCGGGAGTTGTGGCGCCGCACCCTCACCAGCGACTCCCCCGGGCCGCTGTACGCAGGCCCGGACGGCACGCTCGTGGCAGACCTGCGCCACACGCGGACCGGCGACAGGACCGTCGCCCGCCTCGACGCGCGCACCGGCAAGACCCTCGGCCGGGTGACCGCACCCAAGGGCGACCTGTGGCTGGCGACGGTGCACGACGGCACGGCGTACTACGCGCGCTGGGAGAACGACTCGGGGGCCTCGTCCCGCACCTTCATCCAGGATCTGACGTCGGGCGCCGTGCGCTCCGTCGACTTCCCGTGGGCGGTCGAGCCCGAGGCGCCGCCACTCGTGCGCGGGGGCGTGATGTACGTCTTCGACTACGCGAACGAAATGGTGCTCGCCCTCGACCTCAAGCGCGGCAAGGCGCTGTGGACGACGTCGCGGGAGCTGCGCGTCTTCAGCGAGCCGTCGGTGCGGGGCACGACGCTCTACGCGACGACGCCGGACAGCAGCGTCGTCGCGATCAACACCCGTACGGGCAGGGAGCGTTGGCGAACGAAGCCCGCGATGGCGGCGGACGGCGGGAAGAGCGGCACGGTCGACGAGCGGTCACCGAGCCCGGTCGCCCCCCTGCCCGTGGGCGGGGTTCTGTACGCGGTGACGGACAGCGGACCGTTCTCGGTGGCGGCGGGCCGCTCCTAGGGTCTTTCGTTTGTTTCGTTTGCATCAGACCCAGGGCGGCGGCCCGACGGATGGTGACCTCAAAGACTCAATGGCCCAAAGGCCCCCAAGGTTCCAAGGTCAGCTCCTTGCGTAGACACTCTCGACCCAGTGCGACATCTGGTCGTCGGTCAGATGCTGCGCGAGGTCGGCCTCGCTGATCACGCCGACGAGGCGCTTGTTCTCGATGACGGGGAGCCGGCGGATCTGGTGGTCCTGCATCTCCTGGAGGACCTCGTCGACGTCGGCGCCCGAGTCGATCCAGCGGGGCGTCCCCTGGGCGAGGTCACCTGCGGTGATCTTGGCGGGGTCGTGACCTATGGCCACACAGCCGACCACGATGTCGCGGTCCGTGAGGATCCCGCAGAGGCGTTCGTTCTCGTCGCTGATGGGCAGCGCGCCCACGTTCAGCTGACGCATGAGCTGGGCGGCGCGGTCCAGGGTCTCGTGGGCGGGGATCCACTGCGCACCGCGGTGCATGATGTCTCCGGCGGTGGTCATGAGTACCTCCCGGTGCCGGTGGCCGGCGCGGCACGGAGGCGCCGCAGGTCCCGGCGCAATCCATTCTCTCCGGGCTGCCCTGGGCCCGCACCTGGGTGCGGCCCCGTACTCGAGCGGGAGCAGTCCGTTACGAGGGGAGCCCGCCCCAGGCCGGATGCCGGGGGTCGTCCGCCCGTACGACGACGTCCGCCGTGCCGGCCGGGTCCGTCTCGCTCGCGTAGCGCTCGAAGGCCGGCAGCGTCCACTGCGCGTCGTCGGCCGTACGCCGCCGGAGCGCGCCCGGCGACAGGCTCAGGTGCACGGTCAGGTCGAACGGGAACCAGTGCCCCATCAGCAGCGGCCCGTGCAGCAACAGGACGCCGCCGGGCGGCAGTTCGACGTAGGCGCTGCGTGTCGCGCGGTCGGCCGCCGGGTCCCACAGGTCCGGCAGGACCCGTCCCGTGCCGCCCGGTTCGAGGGGCCCGAAGACCTCGCGCCACAGTGCGGCCGTGTCGAACCAGCCGCTGTAGTACGCCTCCACGTCCTCGCGCCCGTACTCGAAGCGCAGCGAGGCGGGCCGCAGGAATCCGCCCGTGCCGACGGCGAGCGAGGGACGTCCGCGCACGCGCAGCGCCTCACCGACGAGTTCGGCGAGGTCACCGGGGCGGGCGGCCGGCGGGCCGTCGACGGCGATGCGCGGCCACGGGCTCCCGTCGGCCGGCTTCAGTTCGAGCAGCCGCTCGGCGAGGGCGCCGCCGAGCCGTTCCCAGGTGATCGCTTCGAGTCGCACGCGCCTCATGATGCCTCGCACGCCGGACGGGAGCCGAAGGGGACCCGGACCCCGGACCCCAGACCCCGGCCCGGACCCGGACCCCGGACCCCTGCGACGCGTTCGCGCCCGCACGCGGGGAATGAACCGCGTATGACCGCCACGGCCGGGCCCGACCGGTCCCCCCACCACCGGACTCCCCCGCCGTCCACCGGCCCCGGCGGGCCGGTCGTCGTGCAGCCGCTGAAGCGCCGGCAGTGCGCGGAGTGCCGGCGGGGGCCGCTGGACCTGCTGACCATGGAGGACGGGGCGCCGCGCTGCCTGGACTGCGCGGACCTCGGGCATCTCGTGTATCTGCCGCGCGGCGACTGGGCGCTCACCCGCCGTGCCAGGGAAGGCAGTTCGCTGTCGGCGGTGGTCGTGCGCTTCCATCGGCGGCGCGGCCGTTACGAGCGTCAGGGCGTCCTCGTGGAGGAGGCGGCGCTGGCCCGTGCCGAGGAGCGGTGTCTGGCGGACGCCGATGCGCGGGCCAGGCGCCGGGCGCGGGACGCGGCGCGCAGGGCGGCACAGGACGCGTCCTTCACGGCCGCGTTCGCACGGGAGATCCTGCGGCTCTTCCCCGGCTGCCCGCCGGACCGCGCGGCGGCGATCGCGACGCACGCGTCCCTGCGCGGCAGCGGCCGGGTGGGGCGCAGCGCGGCGGGCCGCGCCCTGTCCCGGGCCGCGGTGACGGCGGCGGTGCGGGCGGCGGTGCGGCACACGGAGACCGCGTACGACGCGTTGCTGATGAGCGGGGTGCGGCGGGGCGAGGCCAGACGGAGAATCGAGGGACCGCTGGAGGCCGTACTGGCCGCGTGGCGCGCGCGGGAATCGTGAGACACGCATACGCATGCACGTACGTGCACACGACACATGCATGCCCGTGTGTACGTCACATGCACATGTACATGCACGTGTACGTGTACGTGTACGCCGCACGGTGGCGGCCGCCCCCTCCGTGCGGCAGGATCTTGACCGGACCGCGACGCCAACGGCGCCGCCGGCAAGGGGGGTTGTGATGATCGAGGGACCGTACTTCGCGCTCACCGTCCTGGGCGCGCTCGCCTGCGGGGTGTCGGCGGGCGTCTTCATCGCGTTCTCGGCCTTCGTGATGAAGGGGCTCGCGGCGCTGCCGCCCGCGCAGGGCATCGCGGCGATGCAGGCGATCAACGTCGCGGCGGTCAGCCCGGCGTTCATGGTGGTGTTCCTGGGGGCCGCGGTGCTGTGCGTGGTGCTCGCCGTCGTGACGTTCGTGCTCTGGCCCGAGCAGGGCACCGTGGAGCTGCTGCTCGGCAGCGCGTTCCAGCTCGTCGGCGCGTTCGGCGTGACCGTCGCCGCGAACATCCCGCGCAACGACGCGCTCGCGAAGCTCGACCCCGAGGCGCCGGACAGCGCGGGACCGTGGCGTACGTACGTGTCCGAGTGGCTGATGTGGAACCACATCAGGGGTGGTGCGTCGCTGGCCGCGTCGGCCTCGTTCATCCTCGCCCTGACCTGAGCCTTCGCCGCCCGCCACGCCTCTTGCGCACCGCAGGAACACGCCTCTGCACACCGGGGGAAACGGACGTATCGTGGCGAGAAGGACACGGCAAGGGAGACGGCCATGGCCGACCCCAAGGGCTTTCTCACCACCCCGCGGCAGGAGTGGCCGCGCCGCCCTGTCGGCGAGCGGGTCCGTGACTGGGACGAGGTGTACGTCCCCGGGGCTCTCCTTCCGATCATCGAGGCGCAGGCCGACCGCTGCATGGACTGCGGAGTCCCGTTCTGTCACGAGGCGTGCCCGCTCGGGAACCTGATTCCGGAGTGGAACGACCTCGTGTCACGCGACGACTGGCGGGCGGCGAGCGACCGGCTGCACGCCACGAACAACTTTCCCGAGTTCACCGGACGCCTGTGCCCCGCGCCGTGCGAGGCGGGCTGTGTCCTGGCGATCAACCAGCCGGCGGTGACCATCAAGAACGTGGAGGTCGCCATCGCCGACCGCGCGTGGCAGGACGGCCTCACCCCGCCCAAGCCGCCCGACCGGCTGTCCGGCCGCACGGTCGCCGTGGTCGGCTCGGGCCCGGCGGGACTCGCGGCCGCCCAGCAGCTCACGCGGGCCGGACACACGGTGGCGGTCTTCGAGCGGGACGACCGGCCGGGCGGACTGATGCGGTACGGCATCCCCGCCTTCAAGATGGAGAAGCGCCATCTGGACCGCAGGCTCGCGCAGTTGAGGGACGAGGGGGTGCACTTTCGTACGTCGACGGAGGTGGGCCGCGACATCGGCGCGGCCGAACTGCGGTCCCGCTACGACGCCGTGGTCCTCGCGGTCGGCGCCACGGCCTGGCGCGAACTGGACGTGCCGGGGCGGGAGTTGACCGGAATCGTGCAGGCGATGGAGTACCTGCCGCTGGCCAACCGCGTGTGCGAGGGCGACCTCGACGCCTCTCCCCTGTCGGCCGAGGGCAAGCACGTCGTGATCGTCGGTGGCGGCGACACCGGCGCCGACTGCCTGGGCACGGCGGTGCGCGAGGGCGCCGCGTCCGTCACGCAGCTGGACATCTACGGGCAGCCGGACGCCGAGCGCGACGAGCTGACCGAGCCCTGGCCGACGTACCCGAAGATCTACCGGCTGTCGGCCGCCCACGAGGAGGCCGGGGAGCTGCGGACCGCGCCCGCGGCGGACGCCGACGCGCGGCTGTTCGCGGCGTCCACGCTCCGTTTCGAGGGGGACGAGTGGGGCCGGGTGAGGGCGCTGCATCTCGTCGAGGTCGATGAGGCGCGGCGGCCCAGGGAGGGCACGTCCCGGGAGCTGCCTGCCGATCTGGTGCTGCTCGCCCTCGGCTTCTCGGGGCCCGAGCGCGGCGCGGAGGGCCCGGTCGGCCAGCTCGGCCTGGCCGTGGAGCCGCGCGGCACGCTCGCCCGGAACGCGCGGTTCACGACCTCGGTGCCCGGCGTGTTCGCGGCCGGTGACGCGGCCCGCGGCCAGTCGCTCATCGTGTGGGCGATCGCCGAGGGCCGCTCGGCCGCCGCCGCGGTGGACCACTGGCTGACCGGCTCGACGCAGCTGCCCGCGCCGATCGGGCCGTACGACCGTCCGATGACGACCTGAGCCCGCCGCCGGTCAGCACTCGCCGCTCATCGGCGCTCGTCGGTGCCCGCGACCTTGCCGGTCGACAGGGCGACCCGGTTCCAGGTGTTGATCGTGAGGATCAGGGACAGGACGTGGGCCAGCTCCTGCTCGTCGAACTGGGCGGCGGCCTCGGCGTAGACGTCGTCGGGGACGCCGCCGTCGGCGATCAGCGTGACGGCTTCGGTGAGCGCGAGTGCCGCGCGCTCCCGGGCGCTGAAGAAGTGCTGGGCCTCGCGCCACACGGCCACCATGTGCAGCCGGTCCTCGCTCTCGCCGGCCTTGCGCGCGTCGTTGGTGTGCATGTGGAGGCAGTACGCGCAGTGGTTGAGGTGCGAGGCGCGGATCTGGATCAGCTCGACCAGGGCCGGGTCGAGGCCCTCGCGGGCGGCGGCGTCGAAGCCGACGAGGGCGCGGAAGACCTTGGGGGCGGCCTTCGCGAAGTCGATACGGCCGGCGGAGTGGGTGTGACCGGCGGACTGGGTGTGGGCGGTGGTGTTCGCGGTGGCGGTGGTGCTCGTGTTCGTCGTCATGACCATGAACCTACGGGCCGGATAGACCTCTTGTAGGGTGCATTTCCATGGCAGATTCATGGGTCAATTCTGCGGAGCGCATCGGCGCCGACCTCCATCTGGACCTGTCCGGGGCGGGCAGCCGCAGGGCCGCTCTCATGGGGGCGCTGCGCGATGCCGTGCGCTCGGGGCGGCTCACTCCCGGCACCCGGCTGCCGCCCTACCGTTCGCTCGCCGCCGACCTCGGCGTCGCCCGCAACACGGTCGCCGACGCGTACGCGGAGCTCGTCGCCGAAGGCTGGCTGACCGCGCGGCAGGGCTCGGGGACGCGCGTCGCCGAGCGGGCCGGGCCGCCCTCCCCCGGCCGCGTCCCGAAGAAGGGTCCGGTCCGCGCACACGGGCCACGGCACGACCTCCGCCAGGGCACCCCGGACGCGTCGTCCTTCCCGCGCGCGGAGTGGGCGGCCGCGTACCGGCGCGCGCTCCAGGCCGCGCCGAACGAGGCGTTCGGGCCGGGCGATCCGCAGGGCCGCGTCGAGCTGCGGGAGGCGCTCACGGAGTATCTGGCCCGCGCGCGCGGCGTGCGCACGGAGCCGGACCGCATCGTGATCTGCTCCGGCTTCGCGCACGCCCTGCGCCTTCTGTTCGACGGCCGGGTGCTGCGCGGACCGCTCGCCGTGGAGTCGTACGGGCTCGGCTTCCACCGCGAGATCCTGGCGGCGGCCGGGGTGCGGACGCTGTCCCTGACGCTCGACGAACACGGCGCACGCGTCGGGGAGTTGACGGCTGGTGCGGGCCGGGCGAGGGCGGCGCTGCTGACGCCCGCGCACCAGTTCCCCACGGGCGGGCCGCTGCACGCGGAGCGGCGTACGGCGGTCGTCGACTGGGCACGCGCGCGTGGCGGGCTGATCGTGGAGGACGACTACGACGGCGAGTTCCGCTACGACCGCAGGCCCGTCGGCGCGGTACAGGGCCTGGATCCCGAACGGGTGGTCTATGTCGGCTCGGTGAGCAAGAGCCTGTCGCCGGCGCTGCGGCTCGGCTGGATGGTGCTGCCGCGGGGTCTTGTGGGGGACGCCGTCGCGGTGAAGGGCGAGCGGGAGGCGTGGGCGAGCGTGCCGGACCAGCTGGCGCTCGCGGACTTCCTGGTCTCGGGGGCGTACGACCGGCATGTGCGCCGGATGCGGCAGCGGTACCGGGGGCGGCGCGACCGTCTGGTGGAGGCGCTCACCGAGCGGGCGCCCGGGGTGGCGGCCACCGGGATCGCGGCCGGACTGCACGCGGTGCTGCGGCTGCCCCCGGGGACCGAGCGGTCCGTGGTCAAGGCCGCCTCGTGGGGCGGTGTCGCCCTCGACGGCCTCGCGGAGTTCCGCCACCCGGAGGCGACGATGCCGCACGCGGACGGCCTGGTGGTGGGGTACTCGACGCCGTCGGACCACGCCTACGGCGCCGCGCTGGACGCCCTGTGCGGGGTGCTGCCACCGGACTGAGATCCGGCCAAAGGCTGCCGGGCCCGCGGCCCGCGCACTCCGCCGGCTCAGGAGAACAGAAAGTCCGCCGGCTCACGAGAGCAGAAAGTCCGCCGCCCCGGACTTCGCGCCCTCGATGAACGCGGTGATCTCGCCCGGGGTGTAGATCAGGGCGGGCCCGTCCGGGTCGGCCGACTGACGCATCGCGACCCGGCCGTCGGCCAGCTTCATCGCTTCCACGCAGTTGCCCCCGTTGCCACCGCTCCAGGGCTTGTGCCAGCCCTCGGTGCCGAGTTCGCGGGCGGGCATCCCGTTGTAGATGACCTCCCCGTCGACACCTCGTATGCGGGCCTTGATCCGATCCATTCACAGCTCCTTGCGGAAATCCCGGAGGATGTCCTTTGTGCGATGTGCCGTCGCGGCGTGCGCCGCCATGCGGTCCATGACCTCCAGGTGGGTGGCCACCTCGGGGCGCGCGTCGAGGTAGACCGCGCCGGTCAGGTACTCGCTGTAGACCATGTCCGGCAGTTCTGACATGGCAAATCGGAACAACACGAAGGGGCCGTACGTGCCGGGGTGCGGGCCGGAGGCGAATTCGGCGATCTGCAGCGTCACGTTGGCCAGCTCCGTGACCTCGAGGAGCCGGTCGATCTGGCCGCGCATCACGTCGGGGCCGCCGACGGGGCGGCGCAGCGCGGTCTCGTCCATGACCATCCACAGGCGCGGGGCGTCCTCGCGGGTGATCAGCTCCTGGCGCTGCATCCGGAGTGCGACATGCCGCTCGACGACGTCGGGGTCCTCCGCGAGGGCGCGGCCGACGGCTCCGGAGCGCAGCACTCCACGCGCGTAGTCCTCGGTCTGCAGGAGCCCGGGAACGAAGTGGGGTTCGTACGACCGGATGAGGCTGGCGGCGCCCTCCAGGCTCACGTACATCGAGAACCAGCCGGGCAGGATGTCGTGGAACCGCTGCCACCAGCCTGGCTTGTTGGCCTCTTCGGCGAGGGTGACGAAGGCTTCCGCCTCTTCGTCGGTGACGTCGTAGGACTTCAGGAGCAGCTGGAGGTACGGGATCTTGAGGCCGACCTCGGCCATTTCCATGCGGCGGACCGTGGCGGGGGCGACGCGGAGGACTTTGGCGGCGTCCTCGCGCTTGAGCCCGGCGCGTTCGCGCAGGTCCTGGAGACGTCGGCCGAGGACGACCTGGCCAACGGTCGGAGCGGACCGCGGTTCGCTCACGCCCCTCTACCTCCCAGTCGTCCCTGTGGTCCTGTTGCGGTCGCGCGCGTGGTCGCGCTCCCAGAGGGAAGCCGGGCCGCCCCGACGCCCGGTCATTCCGGGCAACTTCCCTGAAATCGTAGGCACTTTCGCCATGGCGGGCCGCCGTACGGCACACCGCCGACAGCAGTGTGCCACGGCTCAGCGCCCGAGCACACTGCACTCTGCACTTTTCAGAGTGGCTCTTGCCAAGTGTTCACGACGGGGAGATAGTGGCAAGCGTGACTCCGTCCGTGCCGTTAGGAACAGAAGTCGGCGAAGCTACGCTCGGTGACGAAGCCGATGCGCGCTCCGGCGCCGCGTCCGTGCGCCGCAGCAGCTTCGAACTGGCTCCCCACCCGGGCTCTGCCGCTCAGGCCCGGAAGCTGACGCGCGCCCACCTCAGCGGCTGGGCAGTGTGCGATGACACCTGCGACGCGGCCGCCCTGGTCATCTCCGAACTGGTCACGAACGCGATCGTCCACACCGCGAGCAGCCGCATAGTGTGCGAGCTCCACGACTGTGACGACCGGGTCCGGATAGCTGTGCGTGACGAGGGCTGGGCCCCCGGTGAGCCGCATCCCTCCCGCCGCGTCGCGCCGGAGGAGGAGCATGGGCGGGGCCTGCTGCTCGTGGCGGCGGTGAGTACCGCGTGGGGCGCGCAGGAGACCGGCCCCGGACTCCTCGTGTGGGCCGAGCTCGCACGCGACGCGGACAGCGCTCAGGACATGGGCGCCACCGGTGCCCAAGGACAGTCGGCCGTCGCGGGAACCGCTGCCATACCCGGGCCGCACCACAGCGGCGAATCGCACGCCGGCCGAGCGTCCGACTCCGCCGACACGGGACCGGGCACCGGACAGGACCCGGCCTTCGACACGCAGCAGTTCGAGTCAGAGTTCGAGACGGGGTTCGACACCGGCTTCGGCCCGGCCGCCGACTCCGGTACGGGGACAGGGGCGGGAACCGGATGGGTGTGGTGACGACGCGCACGATGGATCTCGACTCGCTGGTCCGCTTCTCACGGCAGCGACAGGTCCTGCGGACCGCCCCGCTCAGACTCGCCGTTCCCGACGGCATGACCGCCCCGCTCGGCTGCGACGCCGTGGCGGTCCCCGAGGCCTGCGGGCGCGCCATGGTCGCGCGGCTGCCGCGCATGGGGTGCGTGTACGCCGACGGTGACCGCTGGTGGTGGATCGTTCCCTCGGACTCGGATGTCGCCCTGGAGTGGCCGGCCCCGGCCAGTTACGCGGCGGGCGCACTGGTGCCTGACGCGCGGCGCGCGCCCGGACTGATCCACCGGCCCGACGGCAGCGTCCCGTACACCCCGCCGATCCCGCTCTATCTCGCGCTGTGCCGGGTCACCGGCACGACGCCCGCCTGGTCCCGCTCGATCGGCGCGGACGCCGCCGACGCCGCCTGAGCCGCACGCTCCGCCCTCCCGACTCAGCCCGCGACAGACTCGGCGCAGGGCACGATCACCAGGAAGGCGTCCGTCGCGAGGTCCATGACGACCTCCGCGGACTGACCCTCCATTCGCCGGTCCTGCGCGAACTCCTCGGCCGGCCACGACCCGCGCGGTCCCCCCGCGGGAAAGCGTTCAAGTACCACTCGTCCGTCGATCATCGTGCACCCCTGCCCCCGTCGTCGTACGTGCGCTGTCGCGCGTTCTTACGGAGAAGAACGCCCGCGAGGTGCCCGAGGGCTCGCAACATGACGACAATGAAACCGAGTTGAGACGCACGGCGCCGCCGGGTGAGCAGCACATGGCCGCCGCGTCAGTCCAGATACTCGTCGTGATAGCGGACCCGCGCGCTGCCCGCCGCGGCCCCGAGCGCCGACGCCCGCCCCCGCGGCTCCTCCCACTCCTCCTGCCGGCCGAGCGCGGTCAGGTCGAGCAGGCTCGTGAGGGAGCCGACGCCGTCGAGGCCCCGGCCCGTCGTGGAGTACGTGAGGTAGACCCGGTCGCCGTCACGCAGGAAGCAGCTGAGACCGGGCAGGTCGCGTGACTCCCCTTCGGACGCGAAGCCGAAGTCCTGGTTGAAGTCGCTCATGGCCGACGAGTACCAGGGCACGGTCCAGCCCATGCGGGCCTTGAACGGCAGGAGTTTGGTGAACGGCGCGCGTGACACGGCGGCGAACTCCGTGCCCCTGGCGCGCAGATGGGAGAGGTGGCCGATCTGGTCGAGGAACGCGGAGCAGGTGGGGCAGCCCGCGTCCTGGTCCGGGCCGAACATGAAGTGGTAGACGACCAGCTGGGAGCGGCCCTCGAACAGGTCGAGGAGCTCCGCCTTGCCGTCGGGCCCCTCGAAGGCGTACAGCTTCTCGATCTCCACCATGGGCAGTTCGCGGCGCTGTGCGTTGAGCGCGTCGCGGGCGCGGGTCACCGCCTCCTCCTTGGCGAGCAGTTCTTGGCGCGCGCCGAGCCACTCCTCGCGGGTGACGATGTTCGGCAGCCCCATGGGTCCTCCTCCGGTAGGTACTCCTCAGGTGGTTGACCGGGGGTCTTCGCGGAACTCATCGCTCGGCGGCAGAAAACTTTCGCACTTCTTCCGGGAGATCCGTTGTGTTCGCTGAGCATGCACTGTTGTCCGCTGACGCCGACACCACCACAATGCACATGTCAAAGCCGGTAGTTGACGGTTTCAGCAAGCAACGGGAGAGGACCCCCACATGAACAAGCCTCTCGTCGGTGCGGTGTTCGGCCTGCTCCTCATAGGAGCAACAGCCGCGCCCGCCACGGCAGTCGGAGCCCAGCACGAGGCGAAGGCCAAGGCCAAGGCGGTCACCTTCGCCGGGACGGTGGCACTCAGCAACTGCTCCGGTTCGGTCGTCCGCGTGCCGGACTCCCAGCCCACGGACCCGGCCCTGGTCATGTCCAACGGGCACTGCCTCGAGAGCGGATTCCCCGGACCGGGCGAGGTCATCGTCGACCAGCCGTCGTCCCGCACCTTCAGCCTGCTCAACTCCGCGGGCAGCAAGGTCGCGACGCTGCGCGCGGACAAGATCGCGTACGGCACGATGACGGACACGGACGTCTCGCTCTACCAACTCACCAGCACCTACGAGCAGATCGAGAACTCGTACGGCATCAAGGCCCTCGAACTGTCGGCCTCGCACCCCACGGCGGGCACGGCCATCACGGTCGTCTCCGGCTACTGGAAGAAGACCTACAGCTGCAACGTCGACGGCTTCGCGTACCGCCTCAAGGAGGGCGAGTGGACCTGGAAGGACTCGGTCCGCTACACCTCCACCTGCAACACGATCGGCGGCACCTCGGGCTCCCCCGTCGTCGACCAGGCGTCCGGCAAGGTCGTCGCGGTCAACAACACGGGCAACGAGGACGGCGCCCGCTGCACCGACAACAACCCGTGCGAGGTCGACGAGAACGGCAACGTCACGGTCCGCAAGGGCATCAACTACGCGCAGGAGACGTACGGGATCGTGCCGTGCGTCGGGATCGGCAACAAGATCGACCTGAGCGCGGCGGGCTGTGAACTGCCGAAGCCGTAACCGTAACTCCCCTGCCTAGGCGGCCAGTTCGGCGAGCATTCCTAGGCGGCCGGTTCCGCTCGCATTCCTAGGCGGCCGGTTCCGCGGGCAGCGCGTCGATCCGTTCGGCGCGCTGCTCCGGGACGCGGCCCGGGTCGTCGAGGTGCACGGGAACCTGCTCCTCTCGCATCGCCCGCTCAGGTCCTGCGCGCGGAGTCGACGGCGGTCTCCAGGAGGAGCCGAGTCCGGTCGACCACGTCCGTCAGGTCGCCCGACGCGCCCGCGAGCAGACTGTGCACGCCCAGCAGGCCGGCGCGCTCCAGGAGCCGCTTCTCGTTGGTGACCCACTCGCCGCGGGCGGCGAGGACGGCGTGCGCGGCCGACATCGCGGCCACGGCGACCGCGCCGTGGACCTCGGCCCTGCCTCCCGTGGGCGCGTTGTTGGCCTTCGCGTAGTGCAGCGTGCCGGAGGCCCGGCCCCACCACATCTCGGGGGCGGCCTTGCGCAGTGCCTCGGGGTAGCGGTCAGGGCGGGGCGTCGTACCGCGCAGCACCTGGTTGACGGCGAGCTCGGCGACGACGAGGTAGGTCGGGATCCCGGCCAGATGGAACATCAGCGGCTCCCAGCGAACCCGCCCCCGCTCGGCATCGGCCAACTCCCGCTCCACCACGTCGAGATCCCGGTAGTGGACGTCGACGCGCCGCCCGTCGACGGTCAGCCAGGCCCCGCCGTTGAAGACCCCGCCACCCCACCCCCCGATCTCGGAGACCTCCCCTTCCCACCCGACGCCCCGCAGGTCGTCCGGCTGGAAATCGCCCCGGTAGTAGATCGCGAAGTCCCAGTCGCTGTCGGGCCGTTGAGTGCCCTGGGCCCGCGACCCACCGAGCGCAACGGCCCGCACACCAGGAAGCGCGGCGAGCTGCTCGGCGACGTGGTCGGCGAAGAGGTCATCGGTCATGGCGCGCGCTACGGACATTACGCGGTGTGCCGGGCGGCAAACCCGACGAACTCGGTCCAGGCAGTCACCGTAAGGCTCACTACGGGGCCCGCCTCGTCCTTCGAGTCACGGACGTGCGTAAGGCCGAGCCGGGACGCGACCTCGACACACTCGCCGCCGTTCCCAGCGCTGTAACTGCTTTTGAACCAAGTCAGCTCATCACCGTTCGGCCCGGCCACTGCCCCGCTCATCTCTCTCCCAACAACTTCTCGATCAACGAAAGCGATTCGGCCGGTGTGAGCGCCTGCGCGCGGAGACTCCCGTACGCAGCTTCGATCTCCCGGACCTTTCCCCGCTCCGTATGGACGCGGCTGTCACCCTGGACCTCCGTGTAGGCGATCCTCCGCCCATCTCTGGTCTCCATCAAGGTGAACGGGCCAGCCAGTCCTGCATGTTCCAGGCGGGAGAGCGGCATCACCTGAATCTCGACGTTCCGCTTCTCACTGGCCAGAAGGAACTGCTCCAGCTGACCGCGCCAAACGACCTCCCCGCCAAGAGGACGGTGCAGTACAGCCTCCTCGATCACGAAGCTCATGTGAGGCGCCGGGCGCCGGGCGAAGATCTCCTGCCGCGCCAGGCGAGCGGCTACTCGCTGTTCGATGAGCACTTCATCAAGCAGCGGCCGCCACATCGCGAAGACCGCCCGCGCGTACTCCTCTGTCTGCAACAGCCCCGGCGCCGCCTGGGTCGCATACACATGCGACTCGACCGCATGCGCCTCATGCTGCGCCGCATCCCTGAAGAACGCCGGATACTGCGCCCGAGCCACCTCCTCCTTCCCCACCCTCAGGACCCCGCCCGCGTCCAGCACTTCATCAGCGAGGTCGATGAACTTGGGCGGCGGAATTCTTCTTCCCTGCTCGAACGACGCGATCGTCGACGCCGAGTACCCCGCCCGCGCCCCCAACTCCGCCCGGTCCAACCCCGCCCGTTCCCGGCACAGCTTCAGCTGACGCCCGAACACATGCAGAATCCCCGCCCCGGACTCGTACTCCCCCTCCGCCTGCTGCTCCTCCACACCCGGCACCTCCCGTACGCCCCTCCGCCGCCACGAACACCACGCAACCTCCCGCGACCAACGCGCCGCACGGAAAGCCGGTCACGCCTCACCGCGCGTACAACGGCACGCCAGCCACGTACAACGACCACCGGTCAGCGCGTCGTTCCTGTTCAAAGCTACGCACGGGCCACGACCGTTGACGGTATGAAGCCCGTAACTCCCCCTCAAAGGCATACGCCCCAACGCGCCTTACCCGTACACGAGTTCGCCATGCGGTTCACTTCGACCCCACGCGGCGCACGAGTCGCCCGCCGTCTCATCTCGCACCGTCTGAACGACTGGGGCCACCCCTACACCTCACCGACCAACGAGACCGTCACCCTCATCGCGGCGGAGCTGACCGCGAACGCCGTCCGCCACGGCCACGTCCCCGGCCGGGACTTCCACCTCCGCCTCACCGCCGAGGCCGACGGTGCCTTACGCGTCGAAGTCACCGACACCTGCGCCGAGAGGCTCCCCGTCACGGGAACGCCGGATCCGGACGGCGAGTCGGGCCGCGGCCTCCTCCTCGTCGACGCGCTCGCGGACGACTGGGGCGTCACCCCTCGCCCGTCCGCCCCCGGCAAGACGGTCTGGGCCGACCTTCATCATCACCCTGACCGCCGCGGCGGGCGCACATGACGGAGAATCGCTCCCGTACCTGTACGCGGGAGTTACGTGCCCGCCCGGACAAGGAGTTCTGTGCCCACCCGGACACCGATAGGCGCCGCCCGTACCCGCCCCTGCACCCTCGTGGTGTGCCGGGGCTGTTGCTGCGGCAATGCGGCGAAGTACCCCGGTTACGACCACGCGTGGCAGTTGGAGCGGCTGCGGGCCGCGGCCGAATCGTCCGGCGGGCGGGTCGCGGTGCGGGTGACGGACTGTCTGGGCCCGTGCGACCAGGCGAACGTCATGGTCGTGCAGCCGTCGGGCGAGGGCCGGCGACGGGGCGGACGCCCCGCGTGGATCGGCTGGTCGATGGGGGACGACGCGACGGACGAGATCCTGCGCTGGGCCGAGGCGGGCGGCCCCGGGATCGCCCCGGCCCCGGTCGCCCTGGAGCTCCAGTTCATCGAGACTCCCGGCGAACGGACCCGCCGCCGCACGCGCCGCTGACGGCGTACGCCTGACGGCCGACCGCCGACGCCGACGCCGACCACTACGGCTGACCGCTGTCGGCGCGCCGCACACCCCTCACGTCCACGCCGCACCCGCCGCCACGAATCCGCAGATCAGCACGAACAGGATGGCCAGCAGCGGCCAGATGAACCGCAGATACTTGTCGTAGCCGACCTTGGCGAGGGCCACGCCGCCGATCGTCACGGCCGTGGTCGGCACCCACAGGTTCATCCAGCCGCTGGCGGCCTGCCACGCGGTGACGACGACCGCGCGCGAGACGCCCGCGAAGTCGGCGAGCGGCGCGAGGATCGGCATGGCGAGGGTGGCGTGGCCAGAGGTCGAGGGGATCAGGAAGGCGAGCGGCAGGTTCACGACGAAGACGATGATCGCGAAGACGCCGGACGAGGTGCCTTTCACGACGCCCTCGATGGAGTGCAGGACCGTGTCGGTGATCTTCGAGTTGTTCATGATCACGGTGACACCGCGGGCCAGCAGAATGACGAGCGCGGGTGAGATGAAGTCGGCCGCGCCCTGGATGATCGTCGCGCTGAGCTTCTGCTCCCCCATCCGTGCCACGATCCCGACCAGCACGGCCGCGACGAGGAACAGGGCGGCCAACTGCGGGAAGGACCAACCGAGTTCGAAGCCGTACGGGGTCGCGTCGGCCTTCCCGGTGAGTGCGCTCGACCACGGTACGACCGAGAAGATCATGAAGGCGAACACGAGGGCGGTGACGGTCAGGACCGCCTTGTGCAGGCCGGTCAGCTCCGGCACCTCGACCGCGTGGGCCTCGGCCTGCGCCTGGTCCCGGTCCCCCGGCAGGAACCCTGACAGGGAGCGCTCGGGGTCCTTCTCCACGCGCTTCGCGTAGCGGATGACGTAGGCGACGGTGACGGCGGTCAGGACGATCCACATGATGAAGCGCAGGATGATGCCGTCGCCGAGCGAGATGTCGGCGGCGGAGGAGGCCACGCCGGTGGCGAACGGGTTGACCGTCGAGCACATCACCCCGACCCCCGCGCCGAGGATGATCGCGCCGACGGCGGTCATCCGGTCGTAGCCGAGCGCGAGCATCAGCGGCACGATCAGGCCGTAGAACCCAAGGGTCTCCTCGGCGAAGCCCTCGACGGTGCCGAGGACGGAGAAGACGACCATGATGCCCGCGATGAGCAGCGCGCCCCGGTCGCGCAGCCGGTGGGCGAGCCTGCCGATGCCGCGGTCGAGGGCCCCGGTCGCGAAGACGACGGTGATGAAGGCGCCGATGGCGAGCACGAAGAGGAAGACGCCCGCGCTGCCGTACAGGTCACCGGTGTTGTCCGGGGCGACCACGGCCGTCTTGGGGTCCAGGATGCCGTAGAGGCCGTTGACCGGGGACAGGAACAGGTCGTTGAGGCGGTCGACGATGGACTGCCCGGAGTCGACGCGGTGGTACGTGCCCTGGATGGGGGCGCCCGAGTCGTTGCGGTCGTACTGGCCCGAGGGGATGAGGAAGGCGAGCGCCCAGACGGCGATCGTGACGATCGCGAGGACGGTCAGGGCGCTCGGGAAGGTGAACTTGCGTTTCGGCTGCGGCTGTTGGGGTGCCTCCGTGTCGGTGGGCGCACTCATGAGGCTGCTCCGGCGCGGAAGCCGGCGGCGTACTCGCGGACGAACGCGCACATCGCGACGACGGTGCTGCGCAGCTCGGAGAACAGGACGCGCTCGTTGGGGGCGTGCAGGTTGCACATGCTGTCCTGCGCGCCGAAAAGGAGTACCTCGGCTCCGGGGGCGGCCTTCGCGAGGCCGTTGACGAGCGGGATGGAGCCGCCGGTCGCGACGTAGGAGGCGTCCGTGCCCCAGGCCTCCTTGAGCGCGGTGAGCGCGGCGCGGTAGGCGGGACCGCCGGTCGCGGCCTCGTAGCCGGGGCCGGTGTCGCCGGGGGTGATGCTGAGCGGGATACCGAAGGGCTTGAGGGAACTCAGGTGATCGACGAGCCGGGCCTGCGCCTCCTTCGGGTCCTGGAGCGGGTGGAAGCGGAGGTTGAGCTTGGCGCGGGCGTACGGCACGACGGCGGACGCGGCGTGTTCGACGGCGGGGGCGTCGAGGCCGATGACGGTGATCGCGGGACCGCTCCACAGACGCTCACCGAGGGTGCCGCTGCCGATGAGCGGAAGGCCGTCCTCGACACCGGCGAGGGAGCGGAACTCGTCCTCCGTGTAGCTCGCGCCGGTCCACTCGTCGCGGCGCAGTCCCTCGACGGCGACGTCCCCGTGCAGGTCGTGCAGGGTGGCGAGGGCCTTGAGCAGGACGAGCAGGGCGTCGGGGGCGGCGCCGCCGAACTCGCCGCTGTGGCGCGGCTCTTCGAGGGTGCGGACCTCGACGACGACCTCGGACGCGCCGCGCAGACCCGTGGTGAGGGTGGGGGTGCCGGGGCGGAGGTTGCCGAGGTCGGCGATGACCATGGCGTCGCAGGCGAACCGGTCGGGGTCGGTGGGCGGGTAGTCGTCGAAGGGGCTGCCGTACTCCTCCTGCCCCTCGAAGACGATCTTGACGCCGACGGGCGGGCGGCCCTTGAAGGCCCGCAGCATTCCCAGGTGGGCGATGACGTTCGACTTGTCGTCGGCGATGCCGCGCGCCCGCAGTCCGCCCTCGACGGGGGTCGGCTCGAAGGGCGGGGACTTCCAGAGCTTCTCGTCGCCGGGCGGCTGGACGTCGTAGTGCGAGTAGAGCAGGACGGTGGGCGCGTCGGGGGTCGGCGGCGGGATCTCGCCGAAGATGACGGGGGCGGTGCCGGGCAGGTCGATCTGCTCGATGCGCTCGACGCCGGCGTCCCTGAGCAGCCCGACCAGCAGGTCGTGCGCCTCCTGGACGGGCTCGGCCGGGAAGCCGGGGAACGCGATCGACGGGATGGCGGCGAGCCGCTCCAGGTCGGCACGGAGCCCCTCCATCAGGCCGTCGACTTCGGCTTGCAGGTCCCTGGCGTCCATGGCGTCCATACCCCTCGCTGTCCGGTGGCTGCCTTGAGATGCGCGGCATTTTGTCCGGATTATCCGTCGGGGTGATGTGTGCCTTCCGGGTGACTCGCCGGATCGGGGCAATCCGGGATTAAGGTCGGTACATGGCTTCGGATTCTGTTTCGGATTCTGCTTCGGGCACTGGTGTGGGTGCGGGTGGTGGTTCGCATACTGCTTCGAGTACCGCTTCGAGCACCGCGGACGCGGCGCGGGCGGCCGGTCCCGGCGCCGGTGAGAGCGTGCGGATCGACAGCTGGATCTGGTCCGTGCGGCTGGCCAAGACGCGCTCGGCGGGCGCGACGGCGTGCCGGGGCGGGCACGTGAAGGTCAACGGTGAGCGTGTGAAGGCCGCCTACAACGTGCGCGTGGGCGATGAGGTGCGGGTGCGGCAGGCCGGCGGGCACGAGCGGGTCGTGATCGTGAAGCGCCTGATCCGCAAGCGCGTGGGCGCCCCGGTGGCCGTCGAGTGCTACGTCGACAACAGCCCGCCGCCCCCGCCGCGCGCGGCCGTCGCCCCCGTGGCCATCCGCGACCGCGGCGCGGGCCGTCCGACGAAGCGGGACCGCAGGGACATGGACCGGCTGCGCGCGACGCTCGGCGCAGGCCCGGTACCACCGACCGAGCAGCACAGGGACGGACGCGACAAAAGCTGACCCCGTCCCTGTACAGGTCGACGGGGTCAGCCTCTGGCGGCGCGGGTCACACGCGGCGCTTGACCAGGCGGACCAGATCCGCGTTGCTCCGGCGCCGGGTCCACGCGAGCAGCGCCAGCGGGACGATCAGGATGAGCGGCGTCGCCGCGTTCTCCCCGTCGAAGTACGACATCTGGACGACGAACGCGCCGGCCATCAGCGCGCTCAGCGCGATCGGGGCGACCCCGGAGAGCACCGGCACCAACAGAGCGATTCCACCTGCCAGTTCGAGGGCGCCGATGACGTACATCGCCGCACTCCCCCACCCGATCGTGTCGAACGACTCGACCGCCGACGGGTGGGCGATCAGCTTGGGCAGGGCGCTCGCGACGCCGTAGAACAGCGCGAGCAGCACCGTGAGCGTGCGCAGCGCGATGCGGGCGGCGCGGGCCCTGCCGGCGGCCGGGGCGGAGGTGGCGGAGGCGGCGGCGGTCGTGACGGGGGCGGTGGTCTCGGACATGGGGTGCTCCTCGGTGAGTCGGCGCCGGGTGGTGCGCCGGTGCCGTTCGGCTGTCACCGGTATAGACGGCCTCGCCCCGCACAACTCATCGGTCGCCCGGCACCGTTATGCAGGCACCGCCCGTACCCACACCTGGTCGTCCGTGAGGTACTGGTCGACCTTCAGCCCGGCCTCGGCGAGCGCCTCCTCGAACTGCTCCTGCGTCAGGGGCCGTGCCAGGAACGTGTGCGTCCAGGCCGCGTCGGGGAACTCGTACTCCGCACGAACCGAGTTCACCCCGTCCCCCACGGGCTCCGCGGACACGATGCGGACGGTGAATCCGCTCGGGTCCACGCGCTCGCGCGGCAGGTTCGTGTGGTAGTCCGGGCCCTCGCGCTGGATCAACACGCAGCCTCTGTCCGCGACATGACGCCGGCACGTGTCGAGCATCCCCTGCCGTACCGCCACGTCCCCGGCGTGCACGAGGAACGACGCGAGCAGCACCACGTCGAACGTGCCGCCCGCGTCCAGCGTCTCGACCGGCGAGCAGATCGTCCGCGCCCCGCGCACGCGCTCCAGCATCTCGGCGGACTCGTCCACGGCCGTGACCGTGAAGCCGCGCTCGACGAGGGGGTGCGTCATCCGGCCGACGCCACTGCCCAGTTCGAGAATGCTCGCTCCCGCGGGCACGGCGGCAGCGATTATGTCGGGCTCTTCCCTTGCGGGCAGGCGCGCGTACAGATCGACCGCGCAGCCGTCCGGCGTGATGGCGCCGGGTCCCGTCCCTCCGTATCCGTCACGCATCTCAAGGCTCATGCCCCTTCAACGAGCCGTTCCGAGGCGGTAGTTCCCGACCATGACAGCGGGAACCAGCCATGCCCTCCGTACCAGTGCCCGCCGCGCCGCAGATGGTCGCCGACGGCCCGCTCGACGCTCGTGCGGCGCGGCAGGTCCTCGACGGGGAGACGGGGGTCGCCGAAGACGAAGCCGACCGGGCCCTCGTCGTCCGGTTCCGTGTTCTCCCACGCGACCCGGAATCGCTCCTGGAAGCGCACCAGGTTGGTGTCCTTCGGCAGATGGTCCTTCAGCTGGGGATCGAGGAGCCAGGAGTGGCACACGGCGACTTCGTAGCGCTCATCTGGGTAGTGGCGCGCGAAGAACTCCCGGGCCAGGGCCAGGGACCGGTCGCACGCGCGCGGCGACAGCGGGCCCCGGAAGTCGGGGATGTGGAGGCTGAGGCACGGGTCGCCCGACGTGAGCGGCCGGCCCGCGGCGGCGACCCCGTTCCCCGAGCGCCCGCCGAGCCGGGCCCGCTGGTACTGGAGCCGGCCCAGTTGGTACAGCTCCCCGTGGAAATGCAGGCCGAGCCAGGCGACCGCGTGGATGCCGCAACTGCCGTACCGCCTGCGGTGGACGGCCATGTGGCGCCCGAGGTCGGCGAGGGTGCGCCGTGAGACGTCGTCCGGCACGCCGAGACTGCGGTGGTACGCGCGCGTGGCGGGCAGCGCCGCGACGTAGACGTACACGGAGAAGCAGCGTTCGAGGAGGTCACCGCCGTCGGGCGGCGACGGGAAGCGGGGACTTCCGCCGACCGTGCCCATGTCCCGGGTGACGGCGCCCACGGCACGCTCCAGGAGGTCACGCACCCCGGGGTCGTCGGTCACGCGGGGGCGCAGCGCGACGAGTTCGTTGATGTCCTCGTGGGCGACCCCGAGGTCGAGAAGGACCTCGGGCAGGTCCTCCGCGTCGGGGATCACCGCCTCCGCCCGCTCCTGCCCGTCGAGGGCCTCCGCCCATCCCGCGAGCCGCTCACCGCTCTTCTGCCTGTCCAGCACGCGCCCTCCCCCTCCACCGGCCGGAAACCACTTAACCCTTTCAGGGAACGGTGCGCCGCGCGAGGGTGCGGGCGTACCCGACGCCTCCGCCCGTGAAGAGGCACCCTGGAGGGGGTACCTCTTCACGGGCGGAGGCGGTGACGATGCGTACGGGCAGTGAACCGGTGACCGCGCGCAGTGCCCTGCGCGCGCGGCTGTGGCTCAGCATCTGGGGTCTGGCCTGGACGATCTTCGGCACGGTCGCGTTCATCCTCACGGACCGCCCGTGGTGGGCCTTCGCGTGCGGGGTGCTGTGGCTGATCGTGACCGTCGACCTGTTCATGATCACCCGCCACATCCGACAGGGCCCGCACTACCAGCCGGGCCCCGACGTGCCGCCCTACGATCCCCCCGACGACAAGCCCTGAATCCCCTCAGCAACCTCGGGGAGTTCCCCTCGGCGACCTCAGGCAGTCCCTCCAGCGGCCTTACGGAGTGGCAGCGGCCTTACGGAGTGTCGTCGAAGGCGGCAGCTGCCACGTAGTCCGGCTGCGGGTCGAGCGCCGCGGCGAGCCGGAAGTGGCGCCTCGCCTGGTCGGGCCGCGCGGCACGCTGGTAGGTGCGGGCGAGCGCGAAGTGCGCGAACGCATTGTCCGGCTCACGCTCCAGGACGATGGTGAACTCGAGCTCGGCGGCGCGCAGTTGGGCCGCGGCGAAGAACGCGCGAGCACGCAGCAGCCGCGCCGCCGTGTTCTCGGGGTGGGCCGCGATGACCGGGTCGAGCAGTTTCACCGCGCCTCGCGGGTCGCGCGCCGCGAGCAGGTGCTCAGCGGCACGGAAGTCGATGACGTGCGTCTCCGGGTTGGAGTGGGGCACAGCTGTCTCCCTCCTTCGTCATCCACGTCAACAGCGTGGACTGTCGGCCCTATTCCTCCCCCATAACACCCCGACGTACGTACGTCCGACCTCTCAGGCTCAGCTCCAGGTCACCGCGAGTACCGCGCCGAGCACGACCAGCGTCGCGCCCGCGCCCACGAACCCCCAGTCGAGGCCGGGCCGCTCGCCGCCGATGAGCACGGTCTCGCGCGGGTCGTCGACGTCGTACGCGATACCGACCACGGCGCCCGCCGGCAGCGGATGCCGTCGGGTGGGCGGCGCCGGGGACGCCACTTCGACCACCCGGCCGTCGTGCGTCTCGAACTGCAGCAGCGGCCGCTCGGAACCCGCTTGCGGGGGTTTCACGAGTGCCTGGGTGACGCGTCCGGCCTCGCTGATCCGCCGGGTCCGCCGCAGCCCGTACGCCCCGGCGAGGATCGCCACCAGGCCGCCGAGGAACATGAACGCCGCCAGTACGACCACGCCCGTCCCCCTCCTAGGCCCCGGCCGCCCGCTGCGCGAGGTCGGCCCAGACGGCGTCGACCCGCCGGTGCAGCTCGTCGAGCGGTACGTCGTTGTCGATCACGATGTCGGCGATCTCCAGGCGCTTTTCGCGGGTGGCCTGGGCGGCCATGCGGGCGCGCGCGTCCTCCTCGCTCATGCCGCGCAGGCGCACGAGGCGGTCGAGCTGGGTCTCGGGGCTCGCGTCGACGACGACCACGAGGTCGTACAGCGGCGCGAGGCCGTTCTCCGCGAGCAGCGGCACGTCGTGCACGACGACGGAGTCACCGGTGGCGGTGGCTTCGAGTTCGGATGAGCGGGCGCCGACGAGCGGGTGCACGATCGAGTTGAGGACGGCGAGCCGGTCCGCGTCGGCGAACACGATCGCGCCGAGCGCGGGCCGGTCGAGGGTGCCGTCCGGGGCGAGCACGTCGCTCCCGAAGGCCTCGACGACCGCGGCGAGGCCGGGAGTTCCGGGCTCCACGACCTCCCGTGCGATCCGGTCCGCGTCGATCAGTACGGCCCCGTGCTTCACGAGCAGCCGGGACACCTCGCTCTTGCCGGCACCGATTCCGCCGGTCAGACCCACCTTCAGCATGCGGGCAGCTTAAGCGAGGGCCCCACTGCTGACCACAGCCCTGGCCTCAGCCCTCAGCACAGCCCCTACGCGTCGCCCTCGCGTTCCGCGAGGAACTTCTCGAACTCGAGGCCGATCTCGTCGGCGGACGGGATGTCTGTCGGTTCGGCCAGCATGTTCCCGCGACTGTCGGCGCCCGCGGCCGCGTCGTACTGGTGCTCAAGTCCCTGGACGAGCGCGACGAGTTCCTCGTCGCCCTCCTGGATCTGCCGGTCGATCTCCGTCTGCGTGCGGTACGCCTCCGTGCGCAGCCCGTGCGCCACCGAGGGCAGCACCAGACCGGTCGCCGCCGTGATGGCTTCGAGGACCGTGAGCGCGGCGTCGGGGTACGGCGAGCGGGCGATGTAGTGCGGGACGTGCGCGGCGACACCGAGCACGTCGTGCCCGGCCTCCATGAGGCGGTACTCCACGAGGGACTCCGCGCTGCCCGGGACCTGCGCCTCGTCGAAGGGGCTGCGGTGGCCGGGGACGAGGTCGGTCCTGTTGCCGTGCGGCGTGAGGCCGACGGGCCGCGTGTGCGGGACACCCATCGGAATCCCGTGGAAGTTGACCGCGAGGCGCACCCCGAGCCGCTCGACGATCTCCTTCACGGCGGCGGCGAAACGCTCCCACTCGACGTCCGGTTCGGGGCCGGAGAGCAGCAGGAAGGGCGCACCGGTGGCGTCCTGGACGAGCCGCACCTCGAGGGCGGGCACGTCGTAGTCGGTCCAGCGGTCGCGCCGGAAGGTGAGCAGCGGGCGACGGGCCCGGTAGTCGACGAGCCGGTCGTGGTCGAACCGCGCCACGACCTGATGGGGCAGCGAGTCGAGGACCCGGTCCACGATCTGGTCGCCGGTCTCACCCGCGTCGATGTATCCGTCGAAGTGGTAGAGCATGACCAGTCCGGCCGACTCCTGGGCGAGCGCCATGTCCACCACGGCCAGGCCCTTCGGCTCCCATGCGTACAAACCCTGCGGATCAAGCACTGTGACCGCTCCTCCTCGTGTTCTCTGTCAAGAACGTGCGGCGGAGCGCGGGCATTCCCTCCCGCGCCCCTTCACAGCGGGCTCTTACCTGCCGTTCGCCTCAGGCGGACAGCACGCGCGCGTGGAGCTTGGTGACGGCCCGGCGCGCGGAGGTGAACGCTCCGTGCTGCCAGGCGTCGGTGTAGCTGAGCCAGTCCCCCGCGAAGTAGACACGGCCCGTGGGCTCGTTGAGGGGCTTGTAGCGGGGGTCGTCCGGGCCGCCGGGGGTGTCGTGCCAGGCGGCTTCGAGGTGCGGGGTCTGGCGCCAGTGGTGCGAGAAGGAGGAGGCGAGTTCGGTGCGGTACTTCTCGCCGTAGATCTTCACGCCGGCGGCCACGGCCCGCTTCTCCCGATCGCCCGGTGTGAGCTTCGCGTACGCGTCGGCGTCACCGTCGTAGTTGTAGTAGCCGACGAGTACGCCGCGCTCGCCGTGGAAGCCGTAGGACGGGTGCCAGATGTGCGTGACGTCGAGGTCGGTCTCGGTGATGCCGCCGTAGATCCTGTGGTCGAGCTCCCACCAGCGGGACCGGTACTCCAGGCCGATCTTGCCGGCGGACTGCGGAGTGATGGCCTCCAGGGCGGACTGCACCCCGGAGCCGAGGTTGTGCGGGATCTTGGCGAGGATGTTGGGCGGCAGTGCGCCGACGCAGTAGTCGGCCTCGACGGCCCGGGTCCTGCCGCCCTGCGCGTACGTGACGGTGACCCCACCGGCCGTCTGCGTGATCCTGCTGACGACAGCGCCCGTACGCACCTTGTGCGCGCCGATCGCCCGCGTCAGGGCCTTGGGTATCTGGTCCATGCCGCCCACGGGCTGGAACATCAGCATGGCCTGGTCGAAGCCGAACTCGAAGGAGAAGTACCGCCCGACACCGCTGGCGAACACGTCCGACGCGGAGGGCACGTCGCCGAGCAGCGCGCCGGGCGTCCCGGTGGCGGCCGGGACCGTGGTGTAGCCGCGGCGCTCCCCGCCCTCGTAGGTGAGCTTGTCGCCGAGGTCCCCGAAGTCCTTGAGGAACTCCATGAGGCGGTCCTGGTCGGACGCGGTGAGTTCCTTGTCGAGGGCGCCCTTGTTCGTGGCCTTGGCCAACAATTCCGATACGTAGCCGTACACATCGGCCTTGGCGGTGCGGTAGCGCACGGGCGCGGTCATGCCGGCGGACTCGTTGTAGAGGTACGCGTCGGCATTCGTATTCGTGAACACCTCTATAGGGACGCCGAGTTCGCGGCAGTAGTCGAGGGTGACCATCCACTGCGGCAGCCGCGCGGGCCCCGCGTTGAGGTACTGGCCCTGGGAGAAGCGCGCGGTCTGCCGGGTGCCGTACAGGTCGACGGTGCTGTCGCCGCCGCGCACGGTGAAGTTGCGGCCGCCGGTGCGGTCTCTGGCCTCCAGGACCGTACAGTCGTAGCCCGCCTTGCCGAGTTCGTACGCCGTCGCGAGTCCGGCGATGCCGCCGCCCACGACGACGACCTTGGCGGTGCCGCGCCCGGTGAGCGTGAAGTCGCCCGACTTCGGTGCGCTGTAGGCCTGTTCGCGGGAGGCGGCCTGTGCGGTGGGGGCGAGCCCGAGGGCGCCCATGGTGGCGAACATCGCGCCCGCGCCGCCGGTCACCCCGACGTTGCGCAGGAAGGCCCGGCGGCTCGTGCCCGTCTCCGGTCGCTGCTGTACTGCCATGCTGACGGCTCCCCTCACGATCTCCAATGATCCGGGGATCCTGGCAACGGCCTGTTACGGCACGGGAGTTACTCGTGTATCCGCCACGTTTCCCTCCCCGCACACGCCTCCTGGTCCAGACCTTGACGCAGTCATGCCACACCCTTACGTTCATGTGTGCACCCAAAGTTCACGTACGAGAACACTCATTGCACGAACCGACGGGAAGGCACCCCCACATGCGCATCCGTTCCGCGTTCCTGCCCGCTCTGACCGCCTCCGTGCTCGTCGCCGCCGCCACGGCTCTCGCGACGCCCGCCGCCGGAGCCGCCCAGGTCATCGAGGTCTCCACCGCGTCCCAGCTCAAGTCGGCACTCACAGCGGCCGCCCCAGGCGACACGATCCATCTCGCCGACGGCACGTACACGGGCAACTTCAAGACGTCGATCGCCGCGAGTTCCGGCTCGCGCATCACCCTGACCGGCTCCGCGAAGGCGGTTCTTACGGCAGGCGGCGGCTACGGCCTGCACCTGAACGGCGCCTCGTACTGGACGGTGCGGGGCATCACCGTCACCGGCGGCCAGAAAGGCATCATGATCGACTCGGCGAAGGGCGTCGTCGTCGACACGGTCACCGTCCACGGGCTCGACATGGAGGGCGTCCACTTCCGTAACTCCAGCACGGACGGGACGATCGAGAACTCGCGGATCTACGACACGGGCAACGACGGCCGCGGCATGGGCGAGGGCGTCTACGTCGGCACGGCCGGCGGCACTTCCGACAAGAGCGACCGCATCCAGATCACCGGCAACACGATCGGCCCGGACGTCGGCGGCGAGAACGTCGACATCAAGGAGGGCACGACGGGCGCGCGGATCGTGGGCAACACCTTCGACGGCAGCGGCCTGACCGGGGCCAACTTCGACGACTCATGGGTCGACGTGAAGGGCAACGACGTCCTGGTCGAGAACAACAAGGGCAGCGCCACGACGAACAACGGCTACGAGACTCACACCCAGCAGCCCGGCTGGGGCTGCGGCACCGTCTTCCGCTCCAACACGTCGGACCTGCGCGGCTCCACGGGCGACAAGCAGCTGGCGATCAACGTGACGAACGCCGGCGGAAGCTGCGGGACAACGGTCTACGGCAGCAACACGGTCACGGGCGGCAAGGGCCTGACGAACGTACCGGTCACTCCGTAGGAAACGTCGGCGGACACAGAGAAGCGGGCCCGCACCCAAGGGGTGCGGGCCCGCTCAACTACTTACCGGAACCCGGAGGGTTCAGGTCAGCTCTGACCACCGGCCAGCTTCTCACGGAGCGCAGCGAGCGCCTCGTCCGAAGCGAGCGCGCCGGAGTTGTCGTCCGACTCCGAGGAGTACGAACCGCCGCCGCCACCGGACGCAGCCGGGGCGCCGGCCGGGGCGGCAGCACCCTCGGCCTCGGCCTGCGCGTCGGCCTCGCGGGACTTGATGACCTGGGCCTGGTGCTGCTCGAAGCGCTGCTGCGCCTCGGCGTACTGGCCCTCCCAAGCCTCGCGCTGGGTCTCGAAGCCCTCGAGCCAGTCGTTGGTCTCGGGGTCGAAGCCCTCGGGGTAGATGTAGTTGCCCTGGTCGTCGTAAGACGCGGCCATGCCGTACAGGGTCGGGTCGAACTCGACCGTCGACGGGTCGGCACCGAAGGCCTCGTTGGCCTGCTTCAGCGAGAGGCTGATGCGGCGACGCTCGAGGTCGATGTCGATGACCTTGACGAAGATCTCGTCATTGACCTGGACGACCTGCTCCGGGATCTCCACGTGGCGCTCGGCCAGCTCGGAGATGTGGACCAGACCCTCGATGCCCTCGTCCACGCGGACGAACGCACCGAACGGAACCAGCTTCGTGACCTTGCCGGGGACGACCTGGCCGATCTGGTGCGTACGGGCGAACTGCTGCCACGGGTCTTCCTGCGTCGCCTTCAGCGACAGGGAGACACGCTCGCGGTCCATGTCCACGTCGAGGACCTCGACGGTGACTTCCTGGCCGACCTCGACAACCTCGGACGGGTGGTCGATGTGCTTCCAGGACAGCTCGGAGACGTGCACGAGACCGTCGACGCCACCCAGGTCCACGAAGGCACCGAAGTTGACGATCGAGGAAACGACGCCGGAGCGGACCTGACCCTTCTGGAGGGTCGTGAGGAACGTCTGGCGAACCTCGGACTGGGTCTGCTCGAGCCAGGCACGGCGGGACAGGACCACGTTGTTGCGGTTCTTGTCCAGCTCGATGATCTTGGCCTCGAGCTCCTTGCCCACGTAGGGCTGGAGGTCGCGGACGCGGCGCATCTCGACGAGGGAAGCCGGCAGGAAGCCACGGAGGCCGATGTCGAGGATGAGACCACCCTTGACGACCTCGATGACGGTACCGGTGACGATGCCGTCTTCTTCCTTGATCTTCTCGATCGTGCCCCAGGCGCGCTCGTACTGAGCGCGCTTCTTGGACAGGATCAGACGGCCTTCCTTGTCCTCCTTCTGGAGAACCAGGGCCTCGATCTCGTCGCCGACCTTGACGACCTCGTTCGGGTCGACATCGTGCTTGATCGAGAGCTCGCGGCTCGGGATCACGCCTTCGGTCTTGTAACCGATGTCGAGGAGAACCTCGTCCCGGTCTACCTTGACGATGACGCCATCGACGATGTCACCGTCGTTGAAGTACTTGATCGTCTCGTCGATCGCGGCGAGGAATGCTTCCTCGTCACCGATGTCGTTGACCGCAACCTGCGGAGTGGTGGCGGTGGTCTCGGTGCTGCTCGTCATGTGGGTAAGGGCTCCGGTACGGACATTGAAGTCGTAGGTACTGCTACGCCGGGAGCCCGTGATCGCACTGCAGAAGGCCGGACAGTTCAGGAAGCGCCACTCCCGAAGGGAGCGCCTCGATAACCGAGGGGACATACATACAGATGCGAGCGCAGCCTGCTATGTCTGAGGAGCGCAGGCTCGCAGCGCAACTTGTAGCATACGGGGGCAGCCGGACAGGGTCAATGCGCGAACACGCACACCCGGGGCGAACTTCGCATACCCGGCACAAAACCTGTCGCACGAGGCCACATGGGCCGCTAGGCACTCTGCCGCGACGGGTTGAACGGAAGAGTACGACTAGGGAGCCCATCATCCAAGAGCCCGAACCGTTCGAGCCCGAAGCCACCCGGCGCGCGGCCGACGTCACGGAGAGTTCCCGTGCCAATCGTGGCTGGTGGGACAAGAACGCCGACGACTACCAGGTCGAACACGGCACGTTCCTCGGGGACGACCGTTTCGTATGGGGGCCCGAGGGCCTCGACGAGGTGGAGGCCGAGTTGCTCGGCCCGCCGGAGGACCTGAAGGACAAGGTGATTCTGGAGATCGGCTCGGGCGCGGCGCAGTGCTCGCGCTGGCTCGCCGCGCAGGGCGCGCACCCCGTCGCGCTCGACCTCTCCCACCGGCAGCTCCAGCACGCGCTGCGCATCGACGGCGGCGCGGTGCCGCTGGTGGAGGCGGACGCGGGCGCGCTGCCGTTCGCGGACGGCTCGTTCGACCTGGCCTGCTCGGCGTACGGCGCGCTCCCCTTTGTCGCCGATCCGGTGCGGGTGCTCCGCGATGTTCACCGGGTGCTGCGGCCCGGCGGCCGGTTCGTGTTCTCGGTGACGCATCCGATCCGCTGGGCGTTCCCGGACGAGCCGGGTCCGGAGGGCCTGTCCGTGGCGGCCTCCTACTTCGACCGCACCCCTTATGTGGAGCAGGACGACGAGGGGCGCGCCGTCTATGTGGAGCACCACAGGACGGTCGGTGACCGGGTGCGCGACATCGTGGCCGGCGGATTCCGCCTGGTGGACCTCGTGGAGCCGCAGTGGCCGGCATGGAACACGCAGGAGTGGGGCGGCTGGTCCCCGCTGCGCGGAAACCTGATCCCGGGGACGGCGATCTTCGTCTGCGAGCGAAGCTAGCCGGTCTCTCCCCCGGCCTGGGCCCCCGAGCCTTCGGCCGGGGGAGAGACTGAGCATGTGATCCGTAACGACGCTCTGGACCTGCCTGTACGCAGTGCGCTGCCCGGCCTGCGCGATGCCCTCGACGGGCCCGCGGCGCCGGGCAGTGCCGTTCTCGTGGCGCCGCCGGGGACCGGCAAGACGACGCTGGTGCCGCTGGTGCTCGCCGGGCTCGTCGGTGACGGGCCCGCGCGGCGCGTCGTCGTCGCCGAGCCGCGGCGCATCGCCGCGCGGGCAGCGGCGCGGCGCATGGCGTGGCTGCTCGGCGAGAAGGCCGGCGAGAGCGTCGGCTACACGGTGCGCGGTGAGCGGGTGATGGGGCGCCACGCGCGCGTGGAGGTCGTCACGACGGGTGTCCTCCTGCAGCGGCTCCAGCGCGACCAGGAGCTGGCGGGCGTGGATGTCGTGATGCTCGACGAGGTCCACGAGCGGCATCTGGACGCGGACACGGTCGCGGCGTTCCTGTGCGACGTGCGCGAGGCGCTGCGGCCCGAGCTGCGGCTGGTGGCGGCGTCGGCGACGACGGACGCGCAGGGGTGGGCGCGGCTCCTCGGCGGGGCGCCCGTCGTCGAGGCCGAGGGAATCTCGTATCCCGTGGAGACGGTGTGGGCGCCGCCCGCGCGTCCGGTGCGGCCGCCGCACGGGATGCGGGTGGATCCGGCGTTGCTCACGCACGTCGCGGCGGTGGTGCGGCGCGCGCTGCGGGAGCAGAACGGCGATGTGCTGTGTTTCCTGCCGGGGGTCGGTGAGATCGCACGCGTGGCCGGGCAGTTGGGCGGGCCGGATGATGTGGATGTGCTTCAGGTGCACGGGCGGGCACCGGCCTCGGTGCAGGACGCGGTGCTCTCGGCCGGTGTGCGGCGCCGGGTGGTGCTCGCGACGTCCGTGGCCGAGTCGTCGCTGACCGTGCCGGGGGTGCGGGTCGTCGTGGACTCGGGGCTCGCGCGGGAGCCGCGGGTGGACCACGCGCGCGGGCTGAGCGCCCTGACGACCGTACGGGCCTCGCAGGCGGCGGGGCGGCAGCGGGCGGGCCGTGCCGGACGTGAGGCTCCCGGGGTGGTGTACCGGTGCTGGACGGAGGCGGAGGACGTGCGGCTGCCGCGGTTCCCCGCGCCGGAGATCAAGGTGGCGGACCTGACGGCGTTCGCGTTGCAGGCGGCGTGCTGGGGCGATCCGGACGCCTCGGGCCTCGCGCTCCTGGATGCTCCGCCTGCCGGGGCGATGGCGGCGGCCCGGTCCGTCCTGACGGCGATCGGAGCGGTCGAGGCGGACTCGGGCCGGGCCACGGAGCGTGGCGCCCGCCTGGCGGGCCTCGGCCTGCATCCGCGCCTGGCCCGCGCCCTGCTGGACGCGACCCCGCTGGTGGGAGCGCGCCGCGCGGCCGAGGTGGTCGCCCTCCTGAGCGAGGAGCCGCCCCGCGACTACGGCGACGATCTGGCCGCCGCATGGCGCGCCGCGCGCCGGGGCGCCGACGCGTACGCCTCGCGCTGGAAGACGGAGGTACGGCGGCTGACGGGGGCGGCCGGGGCGGGTTCCGACGGGGCCGGCGGGCGGACGCCGGCGCGCGAGGCCGGGCCCGGGGACCTGTCCGAGGACCGGGTCGCCGGCATCGTCGCCGCGCTCGCCTTTCCCGAGCGGGTGGGGCGTGGGCGCGACGGCGAGTATCTGATGGTGTCCGGGACCCGGGCAGCGCTCGCGGACGGGTCCCGGCTGCGGGGTGCGCCGTGGGTCGCCGTCGCGGTCGCCGACCGGCCCGTGGGCGCCGGGCACGCGCGCGTGCGGCTCGCCGCGGTCGTCGACGAGGAGGTCGCGCTGCGGGCCGCGGCACCGCTGCGCCGCGAGGGGGACGAAGTGGCGTGGGCCGACGGGGAGTTGGTGGCGCGGCATGTCGAGCGTCTCGGCGCCGTGGAGCTCGCCGTACGGCCGCTGAAGGAGGCCGCCCCCGCCCTTGTACGGGAGGCGTTGAAGGAAGGACTGCGGCGGGAGGGGTTCTCTCTGCTGCGGTGGTCCCGCGATGCCGGGGAGCTGCGGGAGCGGCTGGCGTTCCTGCACCGGACGCTCGGCGCGCCCTGGCCCGACGTCTCCGACGACGCGCTGCACGCGCGCGTGGACGAGTGGCTGGAGCCGGAGCTCGGCAAGGCGCGGCGCAGGTCCGATCTGGGCCGGATCGACGCGGGCCAGGCGCTGCGGCGGCTGCTCCCCTGGGCGAGCGGTGACGCGGCCCGCCTGGACGAGCTCGCGCCGGAGCGGCTGGAAGTGCCGAGCGGGTCCAGGATCCGGATCGACTACGCGAACCCCGAACAGCCCGTCCTGGCCGTGAAGGTGCAGGAGATGTTCGGGCTGCACGAGTCGCCACGCGTGGCCGGTGTGCCGGTCCTGGTGCATCTGCTGTCCCCCGCGGGGCGCCCGGCGGCCGTGACCGCGGATCTCGCCTCCTTCTGGCGCGAGGGGTACCGGGCGGTGCGGGCCGAGCTGCGCGGCCGGTACCCGAAGCATCCGTGGCCCGAGGATCCGGCAGGCGCGGTCGCGACGCGGCACACGAGCGCGCGGCTCAGACGCTGACGGGTTCCGGCTCGTGCTCCGGGGCCGCCTCCGGCTCGCCGGGGCGGCGGCTGCGTGCCTCGAGCCACAGGGAGAGCGCGAGCAGGAGCAGGCCGAGGACGAGGAAGCCCCAGGGCAGGTACGAGGTGAGCAGGACGACCAGGACGCGGTTGGACTTGACGAGGTCGACCGTCGACTTGATGTAGTCCTCGCGCATCTTCACGTGCCCGGCGAAGACCGTCACCTTGTCGCGGCCGCCCAGGAGCGTGCCGCCGCGCAGTTCGTTGTTCTGGATCTCCTCGCCGTAGACGGGGGCGCCGGTGACGGGCTCGACCCAGAACTTGCGGACCGTGCTGTACCAGCGGGTGGTGCCGGTCTTGGCGACGGACTCCGGTGTGATGCCCTTGACGGGCATCGTCTTGGGGAGGGGAACCTTCGTCCACGGGATGGTCTGTTCGAAGTAGTAGACCTTCACGCCGCGGAACGTCTGGGTCCCCTTGTAGTGGATGGGCCGGGTGATGCGGGCCTGGGCGTCGTAATACTCGTAGTCCCGCTTCTCGGTGAGGAAGGGCCACTTGAACTCGATGCCGTCGCGCCTGACCTTGTCGCCGTCGACGGTCTCGGCGTACTTGCCCGTGGGGTGGACGGGTGCCTGGCTGTGGGCGTCGAAGACGTAGCGCTCGGGGACCTGGGAGACCATCTTGCCGTCGGGTCCGACGACGTAGGAGAGGGAGTCCCAGACGACGACGTCGCGGCCCGCGCTCTTCTCGACCTCTTCGGAGGCCTCCACGTTGCCCTTGAGCGTCTGGACGATCGTGACCTTGGGGACCTTCTTCGCCTGCATCGAGCCGTAGTCGAGGAGGGTCGGGTTCTTCGCCTCCAGGACGGCGTTCTGGTACTGGCCGGCCGGGATCTTCGCGAGGCGCGGGAACGCGTACCAGCGCATCAGCGGGGACATCGCCGTGCAGAACACGGCGAGGGCGAGCAGGATCAGGCTGGCCTTGCGGCGCATCGCGGCGGCCTCCTCGGCGGGTCAGGGGTGCTTGGGGACGGTGGTCAGCAGCGGTTTGGGCGAGGTCTCGCCGGGCGGAGAGCCGATCGCCGAGATCGTGATGACGAGGGCGAGCGCCACGGCAAGACCGGTCGCGGCGGCGATCAGGGCACGCATGCAGCCTCCCGGCGGAGCACCGGATCTGAAATCTGATAGGTCGTCAGGGCTGGGGCACCGTAGCAACGCGGGGCCGAGATGAGAACACGTTGCACAACAGCTCCGCCCCCTCGGCCGGTGAACGGCGAGGGGGCGGAGCGGGTACTGCAGGTACGGCCTGTCCCGTACGGGGGTTACGGCGCCGAGGGCGAGGCGGACGGGGTCGCCGTGGCGCCGGCCGCGGTGACCTTCAGCTCGATGGTGAGGGTCGCGCCGCCGGTGGTGTCGATGCGGAGCAGGAACGTGCCGGTGGCGTCGTCCGCGTAGATCCTCGGCAGCTGGAGGCGGCCGTCCCCGTCGGTCTTGAGGCCCTTGAGGGTGCGGATCGTCTTGCCGTCCGCGTCCTTGAAGTAGGGGCCCTTGTCGTTCTCGCTCGCGTCGTCCTTCGACTTGATCAGCGTGGCCGTGGTGGCGACCCCGTCGGCGGCGTCGCCCTTGTACGTGGCCTGGATCTGGACCGGGTCGGCGAACTGGCCGCCGGCCTCGCAGGTCAGTTCCTTGTCGCCGGTCCGGGTGACGGTGTCGGCCTGGCGTGCGGAGACGGTGGCCGTGTAGTCGAGGCCGGGCAGCTTCCGGTCGACGACGGTGGCACGGACCGTGAACTCGCCGGTGTCCTCGCCCGCCCGCAGCGGCGGCGCGGTGGCCCTGCCGGTGCTGTCGGTGACGACGGTCACGCTCTTGAAGCCGCCGCTGAAGGCCAGGTCCGTGTCGCCGACGACGGTGAGCTTCACCTTGACCGTGCCGACGCCCTTGCCCGCGGCGTTCTCCGTGCGGACGGCGATGCGTTCGGCGAAGGCGTCACCCGCGGTCGCGGCGAGCTTGGCCGTACCGGCGTCCTCGATGTGCGCGACCGACTCGGCGGGTGTGGGCGGTGTGGGGCTCGTGGAGCCTCCGTCGCCGGGCTCCGACGGGCCGGTGCCCGGGGAACCGCCGGGCTTGGACGGCTTGGGCGGCTTGGAGGTACCCGGGGACGGGCTGGTCGAGCCGGGGCTGCTCGGCGAGGGCGAGGGGCTGGGGCCGCCGTCGCTGCGGTCGCCGGGCTGGACGCCGGTGCCGTCCGGGACCTCGTGGGTGCCCTTGCGGTAGAACTCCAGCCACGACAGGACCGTGTCGAGGTACTCCTGCGAGTGGTTGTAGCTCAGAATCGCCGCGTTCAGGCCGGCGCTCTGGGAGAGGTCGCGGTCGCCGCGGCACAGGTAGTGGCCGGCGGCGAGGGCGGCGTCGTAGATGTTGTTGGGGTCCTTCTTGCCGTCGCCGTTTCCGTCGCGGCCGGACCACGCCCAGGTCGACGGGATGAACTGCATGGGGCCCACAGCCCGGTCGTGCGTCGTGTCGCCGTCGTAGACGCCGTTGTCCGTGTCGGTGATCCTCGCGAAGCCGTTGCCGTCGAGGGGCGGGCCGAGGATCGGCTTGAGCGTGGTGCCGTTCGCGTCGACGTTGCCGCCTCTGGCCTGGCCCGACTCGACCTTGCCGATCGCGGCGAGGAGCTGCCAGGGGAGGTTGCAGCCCGGCTTGGTCGCTGCGAGCTCCGCCTCGGCCTTCTTGTACGCGTCGAGGACGGTGGCGGGGATGCCGGCCTCGCTCGTACCCGTGCCGCCGGGGGCGTCTGGGCCCTTACTGGGCGGCGCGGTGGGGCTGTTGAGGGGCGGCAGGGCGGTGTAGTACGGGGAGTTGCCGGTCGCCGAGCCACCGGGCGGAGGCGTCACGTCCGCGGTGGACTGCCCGCCGTTCTGGGTGTTGGTGAAGCCGGGCGCCTGTGACGCGGAGAGCGCCGCCACGGCGGCGGCCGCCACAGCGGTTGTCATCGCCGACCTGCGCAACCGCTTTCCGAATAGCGCCGCCATACCGTGAGCCCCTCCGATTGCCGACCGTTTCCGGGTCCGTCCACGCTCCCCAGCGTGGAGTGACCCAGGCGACACTACGACAACTTCCAGCGCGCAGACACCTGTTCGTGCCCGATTTTTGCCGGTTGGCCATGTACGCGTTACCGCGGTCGCCACCGGCCATACTGAGCGGCACCGCGTACGCACCGCATCAGGAACCGTCCGAGGGGGACCTCTTGCCGTTCACGATCAGTCATGCCGCGGCCGTGCTGCCGGCCGTCCGCCGCGACGGCACGGGGCGAGCCGCGCTCGTGCCGTCGCTGCTGGTGGCGGGCTCGTTCGCGCCCGACGTGACGTACTTCGCGGCGAGTGCGGTGCCGGGGGCGATGGAGTTCGGGGACTTCACCCACTCGTTCCCGGGCGTCTTCACGATCGACGTGGCCATCGCGACGGTGCTGGTCGGCCTGTGGCGCCTGCTGCGGGAACCGGTGATCGCGCTGCTGCCGTTGCGGGTGCGGGGGCGGGTCCTTGTGGTGGCGCGGGGTACGGGCGGGGCGCGGGGCGATGTCGCCTCGGGCGGCTTCGCGTCCGGCGCTTTCGCGTGGGAGCGGCGGCCGGTGGCCGCGGTGTGGTGGTGGTACGTCTCCGCTGCCCTGGGCGCGACGACGCACGTGGTGTGGGACGCGTTCACGCATCTCGACCGGTGGGGCATGCGCGTGTTCCCGGTCCTCGGCGAGAAGATCGCCGGCTCCCCTCTCTACTGGTATGCGCAGTACGGGGGTTCGGCGGTCGCGCTCCTCGTGATCGCGTTCTTCGTGGTGTCGGCAGTGCGCCGTGTCCCCGCGTCGGCCGCCACGGACGCCGGCGCCGCGCTGCCGGAGCTCTCGGTGAGCGAGCGGTGGATGGCGGCGCTCGTGATCGGCGGGTGCGTGGCGGTGGCCGCGGGGGTACGGACGGTGCGCTGGTGGACGTACTGGGGCGCTGTCGCCAAGCCGTGGGAGATCATCCCGACGCTGTGCTTCGGCGCGGGCGCGGGCCTCGTACTGGGGCTGGTCGTGTACGCGCTTCTCGTGCGGGGGCGTCGGGGTCCGGTCCGACGCGGGGAAGTGCCGGCTCGGGTGAAGCAACAACGGTGAAGCAACAACGGTGAGACAGCAACGGTCAACTGAGTAAGGGGCGGAGCCCATTGGCCCCGCCCCTTACCTGCAACCCGCACTACGACCTACCTGAACCGTGGCCCGAACTTCGGGCCGCCGCAGGCTAGTGCGCCGCGGACTCCCAGTCCGGGCCCACGCCCACCGACACGTCCAGCGGCGCCCGCAGCTGCACGGCGCCGGCCATCTCGCGCCGGACCAGCTCCTCCGCAGCCGCGGCCTCGCCCGGGGCGATCTCCAGGACGATTTCGTCATGGACCTGGAGCAGCAGCCGGGACTTGAGCTTCGCGTCCTTGAGCGCCTTGTCCACGTTCAGCATGGCGATCTTGACGATGTCGGCGGCAGTGCCCTGAATGGGCGCGTTGAGCGCCATGCGCTCGGCCATCTCACGGCGCTGGCGGTTGTCGCTGTTGAGGTCCGGCAGATACCGGCGGCGACCGAGCATCGTCTCGGTGTAGCCCGTGGCGCGCGCCTCGTCGACGACGCGGCGCAGATAGTCGCGCACGCCGCCGAACCGCTCGAAGTACGTGTCCATGAGGACCCGCGCCTCGCCCGGCTCGATGTTCAGCTGCCCGGACAGACCGAACGCGGACAGGCCGTAGGCGAGCCCGTACGACATCGCCTTGATCTTGCGGCGCATCTCCGCGTCGACGGCGGACCGCTCGACGCCGAAGACCTGCGCGCCGACCGTGGTGTGCAGGTCCTCGCCGGAGGTGAACGCCTCGAGGAGGCCCTCGTCCTCGGAGAGGTGCGCCATGACGCGCAGCTCGATCTGGCTGTAGTCCGCCGTCATGAGCGACTCGAAGCCCTCACCGACGACGAAGCCGCGGCGGATGGCGCGGCCCTCGTCGGTACGGACCGGGATGTTCTGCAGGTTCGGGTCGGTCGACGAGAGGCGGCCCGTGGCGGCGACCGTCTGGTTGAACGTCGTGTGGATGCGGCCGTCCCCGGCGATCGTCTTGATCAGGCCCTCGACGGTGACGCGCAGCTTGGCCTGCTCGCGGTGACGCAGCATGATCACGGGGAGTTCGTGGTCGGTCTGCGTGGCCAGCCAGGCGAGCGCGTCCGCGTCCGTCGTGTACCCGGTCTTCGTCTTCTTCGTCTTGGGCAGGTCGAGCTCGCCGAAGAAGACTTCCTGGAGCTGCTTGGGCGAGCCCAGGTTGAACTCGTGGCCCACCGAGGCGTGCGCCTCCTTCACGGCCTGCTGGACGGCGCCCGCGAACATCTGCTCCATGGCCTCCAGGTGGGCGCGGTCGGCGGCGATGCCGTGCCGCTCCATGCGCGCGAGGAGCGTGGACGTGGGCAGCTCGACGTCCTTGAGGAGGTCGGCCGCGCCGACCTCCTGGAGCTTCCCGCCGAAGGCCTCGCCCAGGTCGAGGATCGCGCGGGCGTGCACCATGAGCGCGTCGGCCTCGGCCTGGTCGTCGTCCTCCGTACCGAAGGCGAGCTGTCCGTCGGCCGCGGCCGGGGCGAGCTCGCGGCCCAGGTACTCCAGGGTCAGCGCGTCGAGGGCGAAGGAGCGGCGGCCGGGCTTGACCAGGTACGCGGCGAGCGCCGTGTCCATGGTGATGCCGTCCACGGTCCAGCCGTGCTCGGCGAAGACCCGCATGACGCCCTTCGCGTTGTGCATGACCTTGGGCTTCGCGGCGTCGGCGAGCCAGGCCGCGAACGCGTTCTCGTCGGCCTCGTCGAGCTGGGTGGGGTCGAACCAGGCGGCCGCTCCCCCCGCGCCGGCGAGCGCCACCTCGGTGACGGATCCCGCACCGAGCGTCCAGGTGTCGACCGTGGCCAGGCCCAGGGCCGTGCCGCCGTGCTCGGCGAGCCACGGGGCGACCTCGCCGGCGCCGAGCACCGAACCGTCGACCTCGACGCCCGGCTCGGCGGGCATCTCCTCGGCCTCCTCGGCACCAGGGTCGACGGCGAGGAGCCGCTCGCGCAGCGACGGGTTCCGGATCTCCAGGGTGTCGAGGACCATGGCGACGGCCGTGCGGTCGTACGCGGCGCGCTCCAGGTCGGCGACCGTCTTGGGGAGCTCGACGTCACGCACCATCTCGGTCAGGCGCCGGTTGAGCTTGACGGCTTCGATGTGGTCGCGGAAATTCTGCCCGGCCTTGCCCTTGACCTCGTCGGCGCGCTCCACGAGCTCGGCGAACGAACCGAACTGGTTGATCCACTTCGCGGCGGTCTTCTCGCCGACGCCGGGGATGCCCGGCAGGTTGTCGGACGGGTCGCCTCGCAGGGCCGCGAAGTCCGGGTACTGCGCCGGCGTCAGCCCGTACTTCTCCTCGACCTTCTCCGGCGTGAACCGGGTCAGCTCGGAGACGCCCTTCGTCGGGTAGAGCACCGTGACGCGGTCGCTGACGAGCTGGAAGGAGTCCCGGTCGCCGGTGACGACCAGGACGTCGAAGCCGGCGGCCTCGGCCTGCGTGGCGAGCGTGGCGATGACGTCGTCCGCCTCGAACCCGTCGACCGCGAAGCGCGGCGCGTGCATCGCGTCGAGGAGCTCGCCGATCAGCTCGACCTGGCCCTTGAACTCGTCCGGGGTCTTCGAGCGGTTCGCCTTGTACTCGGTGAACTCCTCGGAGCGCCACGTCTTGCGCGAGACGTCGAACGCCACCGCGAAATGCGTGGGCGCCTCGTCGCGCAGCGTGTTCGCCAGCATCGACGCGAAGCCGTAGATCGCGTTCGTCGGCTGTCCCGTCGCGGTCGTGAAATTCTCCGCGGGCAGCGCGAAGAACGCGCGGTACGCCAGCGAATGCCCGTCCATGAGCATCAGCCGCGGCCGGCTGCCTGAGGTCGTCTTCTCGGTCTTCTTCGCTGGATTCTCTGCCACGCCCCCGATCCTGCCACGCCCCACTGACAGTCCGGTCCGCAACGGGACTCCCGTGAGGGCTGTCAGCGGTGCGTGCGAGGATCGCAGACGTACCTCATACGTGTGCTCGAAGGGGAACAGACGATGGCGACGAAGCCGCCCACGGGAGATCCGGTCCAGGACGCGCCGCAGGTCCAGGCGCCGCAGCGCGCCGCCGCCGGGCTGCCCGCCGTCGCGCATTCCCTCAAGATCGCCCAGCAGCAGATGGGAGTGCGCCGCACCGCGCTCACCCTTCTCCGCGTCAATCAGAAAGACGGCTTCGACTGCCCCGGCTGCGCCTGGCCCGAGCCGGAGCACCGGCACAAGGCGGAGTTCTGCGAGAACGGCGCGAAGGCGGTCGCCGAGGAGGCCACCCTGCGCCGGGTCACGCCCGACTTCTTCGCCGCGCACCCGGTCGCCGACCTCGCGACCCGCTCCGGGTACTGGCTGGGCCAGCAGGGCCGGCTCACGCACCCCATGTACCTGGCGGACGGCGCCGAGCGCTACGAGCCGGTGTCCTGGGAGCGCGCCTTCGACATCATCGCCGAGGAGCTGGCCGCCCTGGCCTCGCCCGACGAGGCCGTGTTCTACACCTCGGGCCGCACGAGCAACGAGGCGGCTTTCCTCTACCAGTTGTTCGCCCGCGAGTTCGGCACGAACAACCTGCCCGACTGCTCCAACATGTGCCACGAGTCGTCCGGTTCCGCACTCACGCAGACCATCGGCATCGGCAAGGGCAGCGTCTCCCTGGAGGACCTCTACAAGTCCGACCTGATCATCGTGGCCGGGCAGAACCCGGGCACGAACCACCCGCGCATGCTCTCCGCCCTGGAGAAGGCGAAGGCGAACGGCGCGAAGATCATCACGATCAACCCGCTGCCCGAGGCCGGGCTGGAGCGCTTCAAGAACCCGCAGACCCCACAGGGCATGTTCAAGGGCGCCGCCCTGAACGACCTGTTCCTCCAGATCCGCCTCGGCGGCGACCAGGCCCTCTTCCGCCTCCTGAACAAGCTGATCCTGGCTGAATCCGACAGCGCCTCCGGCGCGGGCTCCGGCGCCGTCGACCACGCCTTCATCGAGGAACACACCCACGGCTACGAGGAGTTCGCCGAGGCCGCCCGCGCCGCGGACTGGGACGCGACGCTGACGGCGACGGGCCTGGAGCGCGCCGAGATCGAGGAGGCCCTCGCCCTGGTGCTCGCCTCCGAGCGCACCGTCGTGTGCTGGGCGATGGGCCTCACCCAGCACAAGCACTCCGTGCCCACGATCCGCGAGGTGGTCAACTTCCTGCTCCTGCGCGGGAACATCGGCCGTCCCGGCGCGGGCGTGTGCCCGGTGCGCGGCCACTCGAACGTGCAGGGCGACCGCACCATGGGCGTCTTCGAACGACCCACGCCCGCCTTCCTGGACGCCCTGGAGAAGGAGTTCGGCTTCGCACCGCCCCGCGAGCACGGCTTCGACGTCGTACGGGCCATCGAGGCGCTCCGCGACGGCCGGGCGAAGGTGTTCTTCGCGATGGGCGGCAACTTCGTGGCGGCATCGCCCGACACCGACGTCACGGAGGCCGCGATGCGCCGCGCCGCCCTGACCGTCCACGTGTCGACGAAGCTCAACCGCTCGCACGCGGTCACCGGCGCGCGCGCCCTGATCCTGCCGACGCTGGGCCGCACCGAGCGCGACGTCCAGGTCGGCCCGAACGGGAAGAGCACCGAGCAGTTCGTGACCGTCGAGGACTCCATGAGCATGGTCCACGCCTCCCGTGGCCGCCTCACGCCCGCGAGCGAGCACCTCCTGTCGGAGCCGGCGATCGTGGCCCGCCTCGCGCGCCGCGTCCTGGGCGAGGCGTCACGCACGCCCTGGGAGGAGTTCGAGAAGGACTACGCCACGATCCGCGACCGCATCGCGAACGTCATCCCGGGCTTCGACGACTTCAACGCGCGCGTGACCGGTTCCGCCGGTCACCCCGGCGGCTTCACGCTGCCGCACGCCCCGCGCGACGAGCGCCGCTTCCCCACCACCACCGGCAAGGCGAACTTCACCGCGGCGCCCGTCGAGTACCCCCACCTCCCCGAGGGCCGACTGCTGCTGCAGACCCTGCGCTCGCACGACCAGTACAACACCACGATCTACGGCCTCGACGACCGCTACCGCGGCATCAGGAACGGCCGCCGGGTCGTCCTCGTCAGCCCCCACGACGCCCAGGCCCTGGCCCTCGCCGACGGCTCCTACGTCGACCTGGTCAGCGAGTGGACGGACGGCGTGGAGCGCCGCGCCCCCGGCTTCCGCGTCGTCCACTACCCGACGGCCCGAGGCTGCGCGGCCGCGTACTACCCGGAGACCAACGTCCTGATCCCGCTGGAGTCCACCGCCGACACCAGCAACACCCCCACCAGCAAGTCCGTCGTCGTCCGCCTGGAACAATCGGCGACCGACTGAGCGTTCGCTCAGGCAGCCGAGCAGGCAGAACAGCACCTCACAGCACGAACACCGACCGACGACGAACGGAGCCGGGCACCATGGGCGAGCACAGCAGCGTGAAGTTCCCACAGGAGATCATCGACGAGTACGCGGCGCTCGGCGTCGACCTGCCCGCCTTGTTCTCCGCGGGGGACCTCGGCGCCCGCATGGGCGTCCAGATCAAGGAGGCGTCCGCCGAGCGCGTCGTCGGCACCATGCCCGTCGAGGGCAACACCCAGCCCTACGGCCTCCTGCACGGCGGCGCCTCCGCGGTCCTCGCCGAGACCCTCGGCTCCGTCGGCTCGATGCTCCACGGCGGCAGCTCCAAGATCGCCGTCGGCGTCGACCTGAACTGCACGCACCACCGCGGCGCCCGCTCCGGCCTCGTCACCGGCGTCGCCACGCCCGTACACCGCGGCCGCTCCACGGCCACGTACGAGATCGTGATCACCGACGAGCAGGACCGGCGGGTCTGCTCGGCCCGGCTGACCTGCCTCCTCAAGGACATGCCCAAGAGCTGAGCCCTCCCGTTCGTCACAGGGCTCGCCCGTCACAGAGGCCCGTCCGTCACAGAGGCCCGTCCGTCACAGAGGCCCGTCCGTCACAGGGCGCCACAACGATCACGACGCTTCACTCCGCCGCTCCCGGCGCGGACGGCCACCACCGCCGCGCCGGGCAGTGCGGAACGTCGATCAGGGGACGGGAGCCGGGCAGCGCGGCACACGGCCGCCGCCGACGCGAGTTCGGCCCGCGCGAAGCCCTCCCCACCCGCCACCACGGCGCAGGCATCCACCAACACCAGCCCATGACCCAACTGGGCGCATACGCACTCCAGTTGATGCCGCCCACATTGGCGGACCCACCCCCTCCGCACTAGCGTGGAGCATGGCCGGCATCGGACCCGTCGAGCCGGAACCCCCCTCCGGCACCGACGCCCCGCACACCCCCGCCCACACCGACACCCTGTGGGCAGGCTCCCCCAACTCGCTCCGCCCGTACGAGCGTTGGCACGCCCTTCCGCAGCGCCTGCGCCGCACCCTGCAGACCCTGCTCGCCGCCGCGGCCGCCGCGGGCGCCTACGCCCACTCCGCCCTCACCACCACCCCGGCCGCCCCCGCCCCCACGCCCTGGCCCTCCCAGGTCACCCTCCTGCACTACGAAGGAACGGGCTCGCCGGACCCCCGCCACCCGCACGCCGCCAGCTTCCGCTTCACCATCTCCGTACGCGACACCCACCCCGTCACCATCCGTCAAGTGCGCGCCGGGCTCCCGGGATTGACCACCCACGTCACCCCCACGCTGCCACTGACAGTGAAGAGCGGCGCCCCCGAACCCCTCACCGTGCGCATCTCCGTATACAAGTGCGCCGCCCTGCCGCCCGGCTTCACCCTGCCGCACCTCGACCTCGGCCTACGAAACCGTCAGGCGCAGCAGCAGCACAGCTACCTCTTCGGCGGCGCCTACCCGCGCGACCTCGCCACCTACCTGCACGACACCTGCGGACCCCACACAGGGCACTCGGGACCGCCCCGCGGACCGCGAACCGATCTCACGCGGAAGTAACACTCGGTTACCTCTGCCGCAACAGAGCAATACGGAGCGCGCACCACCGCCACCCCAAGCACCCGGCACCCGCCCCACCGGCGGCACACTCCCGCACGTATGGACCAAGATCACCCCAAGTTCCTTAGCGGAACAGCACGTTCTCACTATGCGAAAGCCGGAGCCCTCTATCCAAAAGTCCCAATCGCCCCCGCTGCACCCGCCGACGAGCACCGCGTCATAACAAGAGCGTCACATCCTTCCCTCCTCAGCTCCCCACCCCACCCACCTGCGCTTATAGTCACGGCCAGTCACCGCGCCGCCGGGCGCGTCTGCTGCACGGCCCTGTACCACCCCAGTACGGCCCGGCGAGACACACGGCCCCCAACCACGGGAGCCGCGCCAGGGAGAGGATTGATCGTGCGACACCGTTCCTTGCTCATCATGACCAGCGTGCTCACCACCGGAGCACTCACGCTCACCGCCTGCGGATCGCGCGACGACGACAAGGGCAGCGACAGCAGCAAGAAGACCACCGTCATCATCGGCGTCGACGCCCCGCTCACCGGCCAGAACTCCGCCACCGGTCTCGGCATCCAGGGCGGCGTGCAGATCGCCGTGAACGACGCCAACAAGAACAACACCGTTCCCGGCGTGACCTTCAAGGTCCAGGCGCTCGACGACAAGGCGATCCCGGCCCAGGGCCAGTCCAACGCCACCCAGCTCGTCCAGAACGACAAGGTCCTCGGCGTCGTCGGCCCGCTGAACTCCGGTGTCGCCACCCAGATGCAGCAGGTCTTCGACACCGCCAACCTGGTCGAGGTCTCTCCGTCCAACACGGCCCCCGAGCTCACCCAGGGCAAGAACTGGCAGACCTCCAAGTCCCGCCCGTTCAAGACCTACTTCCGCACCGCCACCACCGACGCCCTGCAGGGCGGCTTCGCGGCCGACTACGCCTACAACACGCTGAAGAAGCGCAAGGTGTTCGTGGTCGACGACAAGCAGACCTACGGTGCCGGCCTCGCCAAGCTCTTCAAGGCCGGCTTCACCAAGGCCGGCGGCAAGGTCACGGGCCAGGACCACGTCAACACCGGCGACACGGACTTCTCCGCCCTCGTCACCAAGATCAAGAACTCCAAGGCCGACCTCGTCTACTACGGCGGCCAGTACGACGAGTCCGAGAAGCTCACCAAGCAGCTCAAGGACGGCGGAGCCAAGGTCCCGCTGTTCGGCGGTGACGGCATGTTCAGCGACACCTACATCCAGACCGCCGGCAAGACCTCCGAAGGCGACCTCGCCACCTCGGTCGGCCAGCCCGTCGACTCCCTGCCCTCCGCCGCCGACTTCATCAAGAAGTACAAGGCCTCCGGCCTCAAGGGCGACTACGGCACGTACGGCGGCTACTCCTACGACGCCGCCACCGCCATCATCAAGGCGATCGGCAACGTCGTGAAGGACGGCAAGGTCCCCTCCGACGCCCGCGCCAAGATCGTCGGCGAGGTCCAGAAGACCAAGTTCGACGGCATCGCCGGACCCGTCTCCTTCGACAAGTACGGCGACACCACCAACAAGCAGCTCACCGTCTACCAGGTCGTCGACGGTAAGTGGAAGGCCGTCAAGAGCGGCACGTTCAACGGCTGATCCGAACCACCCCGGGCCACCAGGCGGTTCGGTCACACAGGGCCGCGGCCCGACCGAACCGCCGACCCGGTCGAAACCACCGGGACAGGCCCTCAGCACCACCCCTGGGCCGCGCGGCCATGACCACCCCTCACCGCGCGGCCCGCCTCATACGCCCTGCTCAACCTCTCCCCACCACATGGAGGCCATGCGGTGAACACCCTGCCGCAGCAGCTGGCCAACGGGCTGTTCCTCGGCTCGATGTACGGGCTGATCGCCATCGGCTACACGATGGTGTACGGCATCGTCCAGCTCATCAACTTCGCCCATGGCGAGATCTTCATGACCGGCGGCTTCGGCGCACTCACGGTCTACCTCTACGTTCTGCCCAACGGCACATCCATGTGGATAGCCCTCCCCGCGATGCTGATAGGCGGCGGAATCGTCTCCGTCCTCATCGCCGTCGGGGCCGAACGCTTCGCCTACCGACCACTACGCGGAGCACCACGCCTCGCCCCGCTCATCACCGCCATCGGTCTGTCGCTCGCCCTCCAGCAGATCGTCTTCAACTGGTACCCGAACGCCAAGAACGACCTCAAGTTCCCCCAACTGCCCTTCGGACCCGTCCACATCGGCTCCGTCAGCATCCAGAGCGGCAGCGTCTTCGTCATCATCGCCGCCCCCCTCTGCATGGCGGCCCTCGCCCTGTTCGTCAGCCTCTCCCGCACCGGCCGCGCCATGCAGGCCACCGCGCAGGACCCTGACACCGCGCAGCTCATGGGCATCGACACCAACCGCATCATCGTCATCGCCTTCGCCATCGGCGGCTTCTTCGCCGCCGTCGCGGCCGTCTCGTACGGCCTGCGCTACGGCACGGTCAAGTACGACATGGGCTTCCAGATGGGCCTCAAGGCCTTCACCGCGGCCGTCCTCGGCGGCATCGGCAACATCTACGGCGCCATGATCGGCGGCCTCGTCCTCGGCCTCGCCGAGACCATGGCCACCAGCTACATCGACGGCATCCCCGGCATGCAGCAGCTCGGCGGCGGCGGCTGGTCCGCAGTCTGGGCCTTCGTACTCCTCATCCTCGTACTGCTGTTCAGGCCACAAGGCCTCATCGGCGAACGCGTCGCGGACAGGGCGTGAGCACCATGGCAACCACCGACACCACCACCCCCGCGCGCGGCCTCGTCGCGCTCCCCGCGACCACCGCACGCGCCCTCGTCGCCATCGGCGCCGTCGCCACCATCGCCAGCACCTTCATGTCCTGGACCTACACGTCCGACTTCCCCGGGGACCTCACCTACTACGGCTCCCCGGCCGGACTCCAGATCCTCGACCTCGTCGCCGGCGTCCTGACACTGCTGTTCGCGCTCACCCTCTTCGGTGTCCGCGGCCTCAGCTGGCTCAACCCGGCGACGGCCATCCAGCCCGTCCTCCTCGCCACCGCGTCCGCGTTCGCCGTCAGCTGGTTCAGCGCCATCGCCATCGCCGTCGACCTCAAGGGCCTCGTCGCCCTCGACCCCGGCGCCTACATCGCCGCCGTCGGCTCCGCCATCGCCCTGGTCGGCGCCCTCGCGCTCCCCAAGCCCGGTGACACCTTCAAGGACTACGTCACCAAGCCCGACAACATCCCCCCGGCAGCGAAACTCCCCGCCTGGGGCGAACGCCTCGTCATCACCGCCGCCACCGCCATCGCACTGATCATCTTCGCCTACGGCGTCGGCGTCGACCCCGACGCGAGCGAAACGTTCCTGGGCTACATCCTCCTGGTCGTCTTCGGCACCTGGTCCCTGTTCACCGCAGGACTCTTCGACCGCTTCGCCCAGCTCAACGCCCGCCACAAGGGATTCGCCACCTCCATGGCCTTCCTCGCGGCAGCGCTCTTCCCCTTCGTCGAGAACAACGAGCACAACTCCAACCTCGGCGTGAACATCCTCGTCGTCGCCACCGTCGCCCTCGGCCTCAACATCGTCGTCGGCCTCACCGGACTCCTCGACCTCGGATACGTCGCCTTCCTCGGCGTCGGCGCCTACGCGGCCGCCCTCGTCTCCGGCTCCGAGTTCTCCCGCTTCTCCGGCGTCCAGTTCCCCTTCTGGGCCGCCATGCTCACCGGCATGCTCGCGTCGCTGGTCTTCGGCGTCCTCATCGGCGCCCCCACCCTGCGCCTGCGCGGCGACTACCTCGCCATCGTGACCCTGGGCTTCGGAGAGATCTTCCGCATCACCGTCAACAACCTCGACGGCACCTCCGGCCCCAACCTCACCAACGGCCCCAACGGCATCTCCATGATCCCGGACCTCAAGATCTTCGGGTTCAACTTCGGAAGCAACCACGACATCGGCGGATTCTCCCTCGGCCGCTTCGCGAACTACTTCCTCCTGATGCTGCTCATCACCGCGATCGTCGTCCTCGTCTTCAACCGCGCCGCGGACTCCCGCATCGGCCGCTCCTGGATCGCCATCCGCGAGGACGAGACCGCCGCCACCGCCATGGGCATCAACGGCTTCCGCGTCAAGCTCATCGCCTTCGCCCTCGGCGCCTCCCTCGCCGGCCTCGCCGGCACCGTCAGCGCCCACGTCGGCTACAGCGTCAACCCAGCCCCGTACCAGTTCGCCGGCTCCGTGCCCCCGAACTCCGCGTTCCTCCTCGCCGCCGTCGTCCTCGGCGGCATGGGCACCGTCAACGGACCCATCCTCGGCGCCACCCTGCTCTACATGCTCCCCGAGAAGCTCAGCTTCCTGAAGGAGTACCAGCTCCTCGCCTTCGGCGTCGCACTCGTCCTCCTCATGCGATTCCGCCCCGAAGGCATCATCGCCAACCGCCGCCGCCAACTCGAATTCCACGAGAGCGACGACACCGTCCACATCCCCGAACAAGGCCTGCCCGACTCCACCGTCGGCGTCACCAAGGCAGGGGCGTAACCACCATGACCACCACCACAGCCCCCAGCCCCGTCCTCGAAGCCACCGGCGTCACCATGCGCTTCGGCGGCCTCACCGCCGTACGCAACGTCGACCTCACCGTCAACGCCGGAGAGATCGTCGGCCTCATCGGCCCCAACGGCGCGGGCAAGACCACCTTCTTCAACTGCCTCACCGGCCTCTACGTCCCCACCGAGGGCAAAGTCGCCTACAAAGGCACCGTGCTGCCTCCCAAGCCGCACCTGGTCACCAACGCCGGCATCGCCCGCACCTTCCAGAACATCCGGCTCTTCGCCAACATGACCGTCCTGGAAAACGTCCTCGTCGGCCGCCACACCCGCACCAAGGAAGGCCTCTGGTCCGCCATCCTCCGCGGCCCCGGCTTCCGCAAGGCAGAAGCAGCCTCCCGCGAACGCGCCATGGAACTGCTGGAGTTCATCGGCCTCGCCCACAAGGCCGACCACCTCTCCCGCAACCTCCCCTACGGCGAACAGCGCAAGCTCGAAATCGCCCGCGCCATGGCCAGCGAGCCCGGCCTGCTCCTCCTCGACGAGCCCACCGCCGGCATGAACCCGCAAGAGACCCGCGCCACCGAAGACCTCGTCTTCGCCATCCGCGACCGCGGCATCGCCGTCCTCGTCATCGAGCACGACATGCGCTTCATCTTCAACCTCAGCGACCGCGTCGCCTGCCTCGTCCAGGGCGAAAAACTCGTCGAAGGCACCAGCGAAGTCGTCCAGGGCGACGAACGCGTCATCGCCGCCTACCTCGGCGAACCCTTCGAAGGCGCCCCCGAAGACACCGCCGCAGCAGCCGTCGAAGCCGCGGAAGCACACGCCACGGAAGGAGACGACCAGTGAGCGCACTCCTCGAAGTAGAAAACCTCAAGGTCGCCTACGGCAAAATCGAAGCCGTCAAGGGAATCTCCTTCAGCGTCCAACAAGGCGAAGTCGTCACCCTCATCGGCACCAACGGCGCCGGCAAGACGACCACCCTGCGAACCCTGTCCGGCCTCCTCAAGCCCCTCAGCGGCACCATCACCTTCGACGGGAAACCCCTCACCGGCATCCCCGCACACAAGATCGTCGCCATGGGCCTCGCCCACTCCCCCGAAGGCCGACGCATCTTCCCCCGCCTCTCCATCGCCGAAAACCTCCAACTCGGAGCATTCCTCCGCTCCGACAAGGCAGGCATCGAACAAGACATCCAACGCGCCTACGACCTCTTCCCCATCCTCGGCGAACGAAGGAAGCAGGCAGCAGGAACACTGTCCGGCGGCGAACAACAAATGCTCGCCATGGGCCGCGCCCTCATGTCCCGACCCAAACTGCTCATGCTCGACGAACCCTCCATGGGCCTCTCCCCGATCATGATGCAGAAGATCATGGCAACCATCGCCGAACTCAAATCCCAGGGCACGACCATCCTCCTCGTCGAGCAGAACGCCCAGGCCGCGCTCTCACTCGCCGACCACGGCCACGTCATGGAAGTCGGCACCGTCGTCCTCTCCGGAACCGGACAAGACCTCCTCCACGACGAATCCGTCCGCAAGGCGTACCTCGGAGAAGACTGAGCCCACACGCACACATGGCTGAGGCCCGTCCCCCGAGTGGGGTACGGGCCTCAGCCATAAGCGGTGTGCGGTGTGCGGTGTGCGGGCGAACTCAGCCCTTCGCCGCCTTCTTCTCCTCAGCGTCCGCAATAACCGCCTCAGCAACCTGCTGCATCGAAAGCCGACGATCCATCGACGTCTTCTGAATCCAACGGAACGCCGCCGGCTCCGTCAGGCCGTACTCCGTCTGCAACACCGACTTCGCCCGGTCCACCAGCTTCCGCGTCTCCAGCCGCTGCGTCAGATCCGCGACCTCGTTCTCCAGCGTCCGCAGCTCCTGGAACCGCGACACCGCCATCTCAATGGCCGGAACGACATCACTCTTACTGAACGGCTTCACCAGATACGCCATCGCACCCGCATCTCGCGCCCGCTCCACCAGATCACGCTGCGAGAACGCCGTCAGCATCAGCACCGGAGCGATCGACTCCTCCGCGATCTTCTCCGCCGCCGAGATGCCGTCCATCTTCGGCATCTTCACGTCCAGGATCACCAGATCGGGCTTGTGCTCACGAGCCAGCTCGACCGCCTGCTCACCGTCACCGGCCTCACCGACGACGGAGTAGCCCTCTTCCTCGAGCATCTCTTTGAGGTCGAGGCGGATCAGGGCCTCGTCCTCGGCGATGACGACACGGGTCGTCAGCGGCGGGACGTGCGACTTGTCGTCGTCGGGCGCGTCTACGGGCTGGGGCGACTCGGGGGCGGTCACGATAGCTCCTAGTTCAGGGCACGGGTACTGCTTCCCAAGAGCCTACCTAGCTGCGGTAAAGTGTTGAGCCGAGGGGTGCCGAGCGTCCTTCATTTCGCAGGCCCCAGTACTCCAATCGGTTAGAGAGGCCGCTCTCAAACAGCGGACAGTGTGGGTTCGAATCCCACCTGGGGCACTTTTCCTTCGATTCGAAGGTTGCCACTGTAAGCGGATGTTCCCGTTCTCGTGAACATCCGCTTTTTGCTGCGTGGCTTCACGATCGGTCGCACAGAGTGGCCACATGTACGACATGGGCACACGCAAGCGAGCCCTGGCGTTGGTCTCGCAGGGGCGCAGCGTCAACTCCGTGAGCAAAGAGATCGGTGTCTCTCGCGCCGCTATCCGTTCCTGGCACTCACGCATCGAGCCCTTGCCTCGCATGCAGCGACACCCATGTGTCCGATGCGGGCCGGACCCCCAGTCGCCGACCGATGAAGCGGCCTACAGCTATCTCTTGGGGCTCTATCTCGGTGACGGCTGCATCAGCCCTGGTACGCGATCCGGCTACTTCCTCCGAATTGCCTGCGCCGATGCCTGGCCCGGCCTCATCGAGACATGTGCGGCTGCCATCGAGGCCATCAACCCCAGCAACAAGTCGGCCCGTGTAAAGGCAGTGGGATACATATCGGTCGTTGGATACAGCCACCACTGGCCGTGCTTCTTCCCTCAGCACGGCCCCGGCAAGAAGCACGAGCGCAAGATAGCCCTTGAGCCCTGGCAACAGGAGATCGTCGACGCCCACCCGTGGGAGTTCATCCGCGGGCTCATCCACTCCGACGGGTGCCGAATCATCAACTGGACCGAGAAGGTCATCGCCGGCGAGCTCAAGCGCTACGAATACCCCCGGTACTTCTTCACCAACCTGTCGGGCGACATCATCACGCTCTTCACCGACACCCTGGACGGAGTGGGCGTCGAGTGGCGACAGGCGAACCATCGCAACATCTCGATCGCCCGCAAAGCCTCCGTCGCCCTTATGGACACCCACGTAGGCCCAAAATACTGACCACCACTGACCGCTACTTCGGGCTGTCGTCCTCGCCGATGTGGTGGACGCGGACCAGGTTGGTGGAGCCGGAGACTCCGGGCGGGGAGCCGGCCGTGATGACGACGATGTCGCCCTTCTGGCAGCGGCCGTACTGGAGGAGGAGTTCGTCGACCTGGTCGACCATCGCGTCGGTGGAGTCGACGTGGGGGCCGAGGAAGGTTTCCACGCCCCAGGTGAGGTTGAGCTGGGAGCGGGTGGCCGGGGCCGGGGTGAAGGCGAGGAGGGGGATGGGTGAGCGGTAGCGGGAGAGGCGGCGGACGGTGTCGCCGGACTGGGTGAAGGCGACTAGGAACTTCGCGCCGAGGAAGTCGCCCATTTCGGCTGCGGCGCGGGCGACGGCTCCGCCTTGGGTGCGGGGTTTGTTGCGTTCGGTGAGGGGCGGGAGCCCCTTGTCGAGGATGTCTTCCTCTGCGGCTTCGACGATGCGGCCCATGGTGCGGACTGTTTCGACGGGGTATTTGCCGACGCTGGTCTCGCCGGAGAGCATGACGGCGTCGGTGCCGTCGATGACGGCGTTGGCGACGTCGCTCGCTTCTGCCCTTGTGGGGCGGGAGTTGTCGATCATCGAGTCGAGCATCTGGGTGGCGACGATGACCGGCTTGGCGTTGCGTTTGGCGAGTTTGATGGCGCGCTTTTGGACGATGGGCACTTGTTCGAGGGGCATTTCGACGCCGAGGTCTCCGCGGGCGACCATGATTCCGTCGAAGGCGGCGACGATGTCGTCGATGTTGTCGACGGCCTGAGGCTTTTCGACCTTGGCGATGACGGGGAGGCGGCGGCCTTCTTCGTCCATGATGCGGTGGACGTCTTCGATGTCGCGTCCACTGCGGACGAAGGAGAGGGCGATGACGTCGGCGCCGGTGCGCAGGGCCCAGCGGAGGTCTTCCTGGTCCTTGTCGCTGAGTGCGGGGACGGAGACGGCTACGCCGGGGAGGTTGAGGCCTTTGTGGTCGGAGACCATGCCGCCTTCGATGACGGTGGTGTGGACGCGGGGGCCGTCGACGCCGGTGACTTCGAGGGTGACTTTGCCGTCGTCGACGAGGATGCGTTCGCCGGTGGTGACGTCGGTGGCGAGGCCGTCGTAGGTGGTTCCGCAGGTGTGGCGGTCGCCTTGGATGTCGGGTTCGACGGTGATGGTGAATTCGTCGCCGCGTTCAAGGAGTACGGGGCCTTCGCGGAAGCGTCCGAGTCTGATCTTCGGGCCTTGAAGGTCGGCGAGGATTCCGACGCTGCGGCCGGTTTCGTCGGAGGCCTTTCGGACGTGGTGGTAGCGCTCCTCGTGTTCGGCGTAGGTGCCGTGGCTGAGGTTGAAGCGGGCTACGTCCATTCCGGCTTCGACGAGTGCCTTGATCTGCTCGTACGAGTCGGTGGCTGGGCCCAGGGTGCAGACGATCTTTGCTCGGCGCATGGTTCGAGCCTAGGGCTTACCGGTGGGTAGGGAATTGGTTGTGTGTGACTACCCAACCACCTTTGGGTGAAGGGCTATTGACAAGTGTTGAATTGTGCATGGGGGTGCTCCGATGAGCATGCATTTCGGTGCGGGCGTTGGGGGCGGGGGCTTTTTACAGCTCGGGCGGGTGCATGGTGAATCGGGCGTTGACGTTCGCGTAGACGGTCTGTCGCTGGGGTTCGAGGTCGAGGGGTGCGGGGGTGTCGTCGGGGGCGCCGGAGTAGGCGGCCATGCGCATGTGGGGTGCGCCGGGGACGGGTCCGTAGCGGTCGGGGTCTTCGGCTCCGGTGTCGGCGAGTTCGATGAGGGCGGCGAGTTGGGTGCCGAGGGCTTCGGCGTATTCGCGGGCGCGTTGGACGGCTTCGTGGACTGCTTGTCGGCGGGCGGTGGCGTGGACGGGTGAGTCGGGGCGCAGGGACCACCAGGGGCCGTCGATGCGGGTGAGGTCTTGGTCGGCGAGGCGGGTGGTGAGTTCGCCGAGTGCGGTGAAATCGGTGAGTTCGGCGGTGATGAGGACGCGGCCGTGGTAGGCGCGGATGCGTTCGGTGCGGCCGTGGCGGGTGAGTTCGGGGGTGATGGAGAAGGCGCCGGTTTCGAGTTTTTCGATGGCTTGTCCGTAGCTTTTGATGAGGTCGAGGGTGGCGGTGTTGCGGCGGGTGAGGTCGGTGAGGGCTTCGCGGCGGTCGGTGCCGCGGGCGCTGAGGGTGATGCCGATGCGGGCGAGGTCGGGGTCGGTTTCGATGCGGGCTTCGCCGCGGACGGCGATGCGGGGTGCTTGGGGGGTGCCGTAGGGGGTGGCGGTGGGTTGTGTGCCGGGCGTCGTTTCGTCGGGGGTCATGGGGTCACTGTGGCAGCAGCGCATTGGACAGTCATCGGATTGAAACCTCCTGGGTCTGTTGCGTGTTGGGTTGAGGGGCCAGAATCTACGCGCGTTGCAACTGTCGATGAGTGGTGCCGGAGGGGATCTGAGATGCCGTTGAATCGCCGGAAGTTTCTGGGCAAGTCCGCTGCTACGGGTGCGGCCGTGGCGTTGACCGGGGTGGTGTCGGCGCCGGCGGCGCAGGCGCACGGGGGCCGCCCGAAGGGGCACAAGCGGTACTCGTTCACCGTCATGGGGACGACGGACCTGCATGGTCATGTCTTCAACTGGGACTACTACAAGGACGCCGCGTACACGGACGCGGCGGGTAACGCGCAGGGGCTGTCGCGGATCTCGACGCTGGTGAAGCAGGTGCGCGAGGAGAAGGGTCGTGGCAACACGCTCCTGATCGACGCGGGTGACACGATCCAGGGGACGCCGCTGACGTACTACTACGCGCGTGTGGAGCCGATCACCGCGGCGGACGGTCCGGTGCATCCGATGGCGCAGGCGATGAACGCGATCGGTTATGACGCGGCGGCGCTCGGCAATCACGAGTTCAATTACGGCATCGACACGCTGCGTAAGTTCGAGTCGCAGTTGAAGTTCCCGCTGCTGGGTGCGAACGCTGTGGATGCGAAGACGGAGAAGCCGGCGTTCAGGCCGTATGTCATCAAGAGGTTGCGTACGCCGCACGGCAAGGACGTGAAGGTGGCGATCCTGGGGCTGACGAATCCGGGGATCGCGATCTGGGACAAGGCGTATGTGCAGGGCGTGTTGAAGTTCCCCGGTATCGAGGAGCAGGCCGCGCTGTGGGTGCCGAAGTTGCGTTCGATGGGTGCGGACGTGGTGATCGTGTCGGCGCACACAGGTGCTTCGGGCACGTCGTCGTGGGGTGATCAGCTGCCGTACGTGGAGAACGCGGCGGCGAATGTGGCGAGGACCGTGCCGGGGATCGACGCGATTCTCGTCGGGCATGCGCATGTGGAGATCGAGCAGCAGTTGGTGACGAACGAGAAGACCGGGAAGTCGGTGGTTCTGTCGGAGCCGCTGTGTTTCGCGGAGCGGTTGGCGCTCTTCGACTTCGAGTTGGAGTGGGAGAAGGGCTGCTGGACGGTGTCGTCGGTGTCGTCGAGGCTGTTGAACTCGAATGCGGTGGCGGACGATCCGAAGATCACGAAGCTGCTTGCGGACGAGCATGCGCTGGTCGTGAAGTATGTGAACCAGGTCGTGGGTCAGGCGACGTCGACGCTGACGACGGTGGATGCTCGTTATAAGGACGCGCCGATCATCGATCTGATCAACAAGGTGCAGGCCGATGTGGTGACGGAGGCGCTGAAGTCGACGCAGTACGCGTCGCTTCCGGTGTTGTCGCAGGCTTCGCCGTTCTCGCGTACGTCGCAGATCCCGGCGGGTGATGTGACGATCCGGGATCTGTCGGGTCTGTATGTGTATGACAACACGCTGGTGGCGAAGTTGCTGACGGGTGCGCAGGTGCGGGCGTATCTGGAGTTCTCGGCGGAGTATTTCGTGCAGACGGCTTCGGGTGCGGTCGTGGACGTGGACAAGCTGACGAACGCGAACGACCGGCCGGACTACAACTACGACTATGTGTCGGGGCTGACGTACGACATCGACGTCGCGCAGGCGGCGGGGTCGCGGATCAAGAACGTGAAGTATCAGGGTGCGGCGCTGGACGACGCGCAGCAGTTCGTGTTCGCGGTGAACAACTACCGGGCGAACGGTGGTGGGGCGTTCCCGCATGTGGCGTCGGCGCAGGAGCTGTGGTCGGAGTCGACGGAGATCCGGACGCGGATCGCGGAGTGGGTGACGGCGAAGGGCACTCTGAATCCGGCGGAGTTCGCTTCGGTGGACTGGCGGCTGACGCGGGACGGTACGCCTGTGTTCTAGTTCTTGAGTTCGATCAGATGAGTGTTGCCGCGTTCTCCGGACTGGGTCCGGGGGGCGCGGTTTTCGTTGGGGGCGAGGCCGAACGTGGTGAAGGCGGTGCGCCGCGGGAGGGGATAGGGGTCTTTGCCTGTGAGGGTGTTGAGGATGGTGGCGCTGCGCCAGGCGGCGAGGCCGAGGTCGGGGGCGCCCACTCCGTGGGTGTGGCGTTCGGCGTTCTGTACGTAGATGTTGCTGCCGGTGTCGGTGACGGCAGGGTCGAGGACGAGGCGGAACTGTTCGTCGATGCGGGGGCGTTGGCTGTTGTCGCGGCGGAGGTGGGGGTCCAGGCCGGTGAGGATCTGGTCGAGGGGGCGTTCGCGGTAGCCGGTGGCGAGGACGACGGCGTCGGTGGTGAGGCGGGAGCGGGTGTTCTGCCGGCGGTGTTCGAGGTGGAGTTCGACTTTGGTGGCGGCGACGCGGCCGGCGGTGCGTACGCAGACTCCGGGGGTGAGGGTGGCGTCGGGCCAGCCGCCGTGGAGGGTGCGCTGGTAGAGCTCGTCGTGGATGGCGGCGATGGTGTCGGCGTCGATGCCTTTGTGGAGCTGCCATTGGGCGGGGACGAGTCCGTCGCGTACGTCTTCGGGCAGGTGGTGGAAGTAGCGGGTGTAGTCGGGGGTGAAGTGTTCGAGGCCGAGCTTGGAGTACTCCATGGGGGCGAAGGCTTCGCTGCGGGCTAGCCAGTGGAGTTTCTCGCGGCCGGTGGGGCGGTTCTTGAGGAGGTCGAGGAAGATCTCGGCGCCGGACTGGCCTGATCCGATGACGGTGATGTGGTCGGCGGTGAGGAGTTCGGTGCGGTGGGTGAGGTAGTCGGCGGAGTGGATGACGGGGACGGTGGGGGCTTCGGCGAGGGGGCGCAGTGGTTCGGGGATGTAGGGGGCGGTGCCGACGCCGAGTACGACGTTCCTGGTGTAGGTGCGGCCCAGTGCTTCGGCTTCGCCTTCGGTGTCGAGCTGGGTGAAGTCGACTTCGAAGAGGCGGCGTTCGGGGTTCCAGCGGACGGCGTCGACCTGGTGGCCGAAGTGGAGTCCGGGGAGGCTTTCGCTGACCCAGCGGCAGTAGGCGTCGTATTCGGCGCGCTGGATGTGGAAGCGCTCGGCGAAGTAGAAGGGGAAGAGGCGGTCGCGGGTTTTGAGGTAGTTGAGGAAGGACCAGTGACTGGCGGGGTCGGCGAGGGTGACGAGGTCGGCAAGGAAGGGGACTTGGAGGGTGGCGCCGTCGATGAGGAGGCCGGGGTGCCAGTGGAAGTCGGGGCGTTGTTCGTAGAAGGCGGTGTCGAGTTCGGTGAGGGGGTGGGCGAGGGCGGCCAGGGAGAGGTTGAAGGGGCCGATGCCGATGCCGACGAGGTCGCGGGGTGCTTCGGGGTGCGGGGGCCTGGGGGTGGTGGGCGCGGTGCTCATCGGGCGGTGTTTCCTTCCACCAGTTTCAGTAGCTGGGCCAGGTCGCCCGGCTGGGTGTGCGGGTTGAGCAGGGTGGCTTTGAGCCAAAGCCGGCCGTCCATGCGGGCGCGGCCGAGTACGGCGCGGCCTTGGGTGAGGAGGGTGCGGCGGATGTGGGCGATGGTCTCGTCGGGTGCGCCGTGGGGGCGGAAGAGGACGGTGCTGAGGGCTGGGGTGTCGTAGAGGTCGAAGTCGGGGTGGGCGTGCAGGGTGGCGGCGAACTCCTGGGCCTGGTCGCAGACTTGGTCGACGAGGGTGCCGAGTCCGGTGCGGCCGAGGGCTTTGAGGGTGACGGCGATTTTGAGGATGTCGGGGCGTCGGGTGGTGCGCAGGGAGCGGCCGAGGAGGTCGGGCAGGCCTGCTTCGGTGTCGTCGTCGGCGTTGAGGTAGTCGGCGTGGTGGGTGAGGGGGGTGAGGTCTGTGGGGTTGCGTACGGCGAGGAGGCCGGCGGCGACGGGTTGCCAGCCGAGTTTGTGCAGGTCGAGGGTGACGGTGGCGGCGCGGTCGAGGCCGGTGAGCAGTGTGCGGCGGGTGGGGCTGAAGAGGAGTCCGGCGCCGTAGGCGGCGTCGATGTGGAGGCGGGCGCCGTGGGCTTCGCAGACGTCGGCGATCTCCGGAAGGGGGTCGATGAGGCCGGCGTCGGTGGTGCCGGCGGTGGCTGCGACGAGTTTGGGGCCCGGCAGGTCGGTGAGGGCTTCGTCGAGGGCGGCGGGGTCGAGGGTGCCGGTGGGGGCGGGCACGGTGACGGGGTCGGGGAGGCCGAGGAGCCAGGCGGCGCGGGGCAGGGAGTGGTGGGCGCCTGCGCCGGTGATGAGCTGGAGGGGGCCTTCTGAGGCGTGGGTTTCGCGCGCGAGGAGGAGGGCGAGCTGGTTGGCTTCGGTGCCGCCGGTGGTGACCAGCGCCTGCGGGGGTCCGGGCTGACCGGACCGTCCGGGGTGGCCTGCGCGTCCGGGCCGACCGGGCTGACCGGGGTGGCCTGTGTCGCCGTAGACCTCGTGGGCGAGTGCGTCGGTGACGAGGGTTTCGAGGGCTGAGGCCGCGGGTGCCTGGTCCCAGGAGTCCATGGAGGGGTTGAGGGCTGACGCGGCGAGGTCGGCGGCGGTGGCGACGGCCAGGGGTGGGCAGTGGAGGTGGGCCGCGCACAGGGGGTCGGCGGGGTCCGCGGCGCCTTCGGCGAGGGCCTGTACGAGGGTGCGCAGCGCGGCGTCGGGGCCGGTGCCGTGGTGGGGCAGGGGGTCGCCGGTGAGTTCGCGCAGGCGGGCGGTGACGGTGTGGGGGCCGCCGGCGGGGAGGGGGCCGCCTCGGGCGGTGGCTCCGTCGTGGAGGGCGTCGAGGACGGTGTCGAGCAACGGCCGCAGGGCTTGGTGGCCTTGGGGGCCTCCGGCGAGGGGCGGCGGGCTGCTCATGGCGGTGTCCTTCGGTGTGCGGGCGGGGCCTCCAGCCTGTATGCGGTGGCGGTGGCGTGCCCGTTGATCACAAGGATCGGAACCCGAAAGTGGTACTGCCGTACGGGGATTGGGTGGGGGTGGGGCGGTTGGTGGTACGGGGTCCGGGCACGCCGGACCCCGTACGTTCCGGCCCTAGTACGCGGTGGTGGCTGTCCTGATCTTCAAGGCGCGGGCGAGGTCGTCGAGTTGGTCGGCGATCTTGCGGCGCAGGGCGGGGATGGGGTCGTCGTCCTTGAGGCAGGTTTCGCCGAGGGTGAGGGTGTGGGTGTCGATGGCGTAGGAGGGGAAGGCCCAGCGTCCGGCGGCCTCGGCCATGGCGGGGCCGCGGCGGTGGGCGACGGCGACGGCGTCGGGGTAGTAGCGGGCGACGTAGGGGCGCAGGAGGTCGCTCTGTTCGGGCTGCCAGAAGCCCTGGGCGGTGGCGGTGAAGAGGTAGTTGGACAGCTCGTCGGTGGTGAACATGGCGTCCCAGGCGGCGCGTTTGGCGTCGGGGTCGGGGAGGGCGGCGCGGCAGCGGGCGGCGCCTTCCTGCCCGGTGGCGCTGGGGTCCTGGGTGAGTTCGGCGTCGATGACGGCGTCGTCGACAGCACCGAGTACGCAGAGGCGGCCGAGGATGCGCCAGCGCAGTTCGGGGTCGAGTTCGGGGCCGCCGGGGACGCTGCCGTTGTCGTACCAGTCGCGGATGGTGTCGGCGTGTGCGGCGCTGTCGATGAGGGTGCGCACGGCGGTGAGGCGCAGGCCGGGGTTGCTGCCGTCCTCGGTGCGGCGGATGAGGTCGGCGCACAGGTCGGTGAGGAGGGCGAGGGCGTCGGGGCGTTCGGTGGGGGTGGTGTAGCGGTCGGCGACCTGGGTGCGGGCGAAGGCGAGGACGCCCTGGACGTTGGCGAGTTCGTGTTCTGCGGGGAGGTGGGCGCGGGCGGCTTCGAGGTAGGTGAGGGGTGGCAGTTCGCCGTCGCGGACCATGTCGCGCAGGCAGTTCCACAGGACGGCGCGGGTGAGGGGGTCGGGGACGCGGGAGAGGCCGCGCAGTGCGGTTTCCTCGGAGTGGGGGTCGAGGCGGATCTTGGCGTAGGTGAGGTCCTGGTCGTTGGGGACGACGAGGGCGGGGCGGGGGCCGGGGAGGCTGTGTTCGCCGTCGGCGGGGGTGGCAGAGCCGGCGGGGCCGGCGGGAATGGCGGGGCCGGCAGGGATGTCGATGTTCCGCAGTTCGCGGCGGACGAGGGTGGCGCCGTCGATGAGGTCGCGGTCGTAGACGCCGACGGTGACGCGGTGGGGGCGGTTGCCGTCGCGGGTGAGGGTGAGTCCGCTCTGTCCGGGGTGTTCGGTGACGGTGGCGGTGAGGGTGTCGACGCCGGTGGTGCGCAGCCAGGTGTCGGCCCAGGCGTGGACGTCGCGGTCGGTGTGGTGGGCGAGGGAGGCGATGAAGTCGGCGAGGGTGGCGTTGGCGAACTTGTGGCGCCGGAAGTGGGTGTTGATGCCGGCGAGGAAGTCCTTCTCGCCGAGCCAGGCGACCAACTGCCGTAGTGCGGAGGCGCCCTTGGCGTAGGAGATGCCGTCGAAGTTGAGCAGGGCGGACGCGGTGTCGGGGACGGCGTCGGCGTCGGGGGCCACGGGGTGGGTGGAGGGGCGCTGGTCGGCGTCGTATCCCCAGGCCTTGCGGGCCACTCCGAAGTCGACCCAGGTGTCCGTGAAGCGGGTGGCTTCGGTCAGGGTCTGGTAGCCCATGTATTCGGCGAAGGACTCGTTGAGCCAGATGTCGTCCCACCATTGGAGGGTGACGAGGTCGCCGAACCACATGTGGGCCATTTCGTGGGCGATGACCATGGCACGGGTCTGGCGTTCGGTGTCGGTGACGGCGGAGCGGTGGACGAATTCGTCGCGGAAGGTGACGAGTCCGGGGTTCTCCATGGCGCCGGCGTTGAATTCGGGGACGAACGCCTGGTCGTAGGAGTCGAAGGGGTAGGGCTCCTCGAACTTCTCGTGGTAGCGGTCGTAGCAGGCGCGGGTGATGTCGAGGATTTCTTCGGCGTCGGCGTCGAGGTGGGGGGCCAGGGAGCGGCGGCAGTGGATGCCGAAGGGCAGTCCGGCGTGTTCGGTGCGGATGGAGTGCCAGGGGCCGGCGGCGACGGCGACGAGGTAGGTGGAGAGGAGGGGGGTGGTGGCCGCCCGCCATTTTCCGTTGCCGGCGTGTTCGGTGACGGAGTTGGCGAGGACGCTCCAGCCGTCGGGGGCGGTGACGGTGAGGTCGAAGACGGCTTTGAGGTCCGGCTGGTCGAAGGCGGCGAAGACGCGCTGGACGTCTTCCATGAACAGCTGCGTGTACGCGTATGTCTCGCCGTCGGTGGGGTCGGTGAAACGGTGCATGCCCTCGCCGGTGTGCGAGTAGGCCATGGCGGCGTCGACGCGTAGTTCGTGGGTGCCGGGGGTGAGGCCGGTGAGGGGGAGGCGGTTCCCGTCGAGTGCGGCGGGGTCCAGGGGCTGTCCGTCGAGGGTGACGGATCGCAGTGCGGCGGGCCTGACCTCGACGAAGGTGTCTCCGGCCGTGCGGGTGGTGAAGCCGATGACGGTGGTGGAGTCGAAGGTGTCGGCTCCGCGGGTGAGATCGAGGTCGATCGTGTACCGCTGGACGTCGATGAGCTGGGCTCGGGTCTGCGCTTCGTCGCGCGTCAGTACGGACATTGGGTCATCGTGCCGTACGCCTCTGCCGTCGGAACAGTGCGGCTCAGCAGGCGCCTGGGCCTCGGGGCTCCGCCCCGGACCCCGCTCCTCAGACGCCGGAGGGGCTGATTTTCTCCTCGGCGATCTGTTCGTGGTGGCGGATTACTTCGCTGATGATGAAGTTGAGGAACTTCTCGGCGAAGGCGGGGTCCAGCTTGGCGTTCTCCGCGAGTTGGCGCAGGCGCTCGATCTGGCGGGCCTCGCGGGCGGCGTCGGCCGGGGGCAGGGCGTGTTCGGCCTTGAGGTGGCCGACCTGCTGGGTGCACTTGAAGCGTTCGGCGAGCATGTGGACGACGGCGGCGTCGATGTTGTCGATGCTGTCGCGCAGGCGGGCGAGTTCGGCGCGGACGGCGGGATCCACGGCGTCGCGGGCCTCGGGCGCAGCGTTGTGGGTGGCGTCGGGGGCGTTGCTGTTGGTCATGGGAGGAAACCCTACGTGGCGTGAGGGCGTTCGATCGTGGGGCCCGGGGAGCGCAGCATCGGGGGGTCGTCGGGGTCGGGGACGGTGTGTGACCAGCCGCCGGGGACGGTGCGGCCTTGTTGTTCGCGGAAGCGGACGGGTGCGGTTCCGACGCGGCGGGTGAAGAGGCGGGAGAAGTAGGCGGGGTCGTCGTAGCCGACGCGGCGGGCGACGGAGGCTACGGGGAGTTCGGTGGCGGCGAGGAGTTCCTTGGCGCGGCCGAGTCGGATGCCGAGGAGGTAGTCCTTGGGGCTGCAGCCGGCGCCGCGGCGGACTGCGGTGCGCAGTTCGGCGGGGGTCATGCCGTGGCGGGCGGCGTGTTCGGCGACGGACAGAGGCTGGAAGGCGTCGCGGGCGAGGGACTGGAGGACGGGGTCGCCGTCGGGAGCCATGTCGGCGCGGGCGCGGCGCAGGGCGACGAGGAGTTCGTGGACGGCGGCGGCGGTCTCGACTTCGAGCAGGGGGTTGCCGCGGCGGGCGGCGCGGGCGATGCGGCCGACGGCGGTGCGGGCGTGGGCGGCGTCGGAGAGGGGTACGACGGGGCGTTCGGGCTCTATGTAGCCGAGTTCGGTGTAGGTGGTGGTGGCGGGGCCGGTGAAGTCGACGAAGCATTCGTCCCAGCCGGTGTCGGGGTCGGGCCCGTAGTGGTGGGGGATGCCGGGGGTGACCCAGATGAGGGCGGGTGCGGTGATGGTGGTGCGGCGGCCGTCGGGGGCCTGGTACCAGCCGCGTCCGGCGGTGATGACGACGGCGACGTGGTGGTCGAGGGTGCGGGGGCCGACGGTGGGCAGGGCGCCGTACTGGAGGCCGACGCCGAGGCAGACGAGGCCGAGGCGGTGGTGGGCGGGGCTGGGGGTGAAATACCGCATCCAGGTGTGGTACATCCGCTTGTGTCCCTTCCTGGGCGGGTGTGGTGCCGGTGGTGCGCGGTTACGTCCAAACAGGGCTGATCTTTGTCCATGGACCCTGCCGCCCGCCAGAGGTGATCGTGGCGGCAGTACGTGAACGAGAGGGACATGATGGCCGGGTTCAGAGTGGGCGAGGACGACTTCGAGGTCGACGGGCGGCCGGTGCGGCTTCTGTCGGGGGCGCTGCACTATTTCCGGGTGCACGAGGGCCAGTGGGGCCACCGTCTCGCGATGCTGCGGGCGATGGGCCTGAACTGTGTGGAGACGTACGTCCCGTGGAATCTGCACGAGCCGCGGCCCGGGGAGCTGCGTGATGTGGGGGCGCTGGGCCGGTTTCTGGACGCGGTGCGCGAGGCGGGGCTGTGGGCGATCGTGCGTCCGGGGCCGTACATCTGTGCCGAGTGGGAGAACGGTGGGCTTCCGCACTGGGTGACGGGTCCGCTGGGTTCGCGGGTGCGGACCAGGGACGGGGAGTTCCTGGCGGCGGTGGACCGCTGGTTCGCGGCGCTGCTCCCTCAGGTCGTGGAGCGGCAGTTCGACCGGGGCGGCCCGGTCATCATGGTGCAGGTGGAGAACGAGTACGGCTCGTACGGCTCGGACCAGGTGTATCTGGCGCATCTCGCGGACGGTCTGCGCGGGCTCGGGGTGACGGTGCCGCTCTTCACGTCGGACGGTCCGGACGATCACATGCTGACGGGCGGTTCGGTGCCGGGTGTCCTCGCGACGGCGAACTTCGGGTCGAACGCGCGGCGTGCTTTCGAGACGTTGCGCCGGTATCGGCCCAAGGGTCCGCTGATGTGCATGGAGTTCTGGTGCGGCTGGTTCGACCACTGGGGCGCGGATCATGTCGTGCGGGACGCCGAGGACGCGGCGGCCGCTTTGCGGGAGATCCTGGAATGCGGGGCGTCGGTCAATCTGTACATGGCGCACGGCGGGACGAGTTTCGGGGGCTGGGCGGGGGCGAACCGGGCGGGGCCGTTGCACGAGGGGCGGCTCCAGCCCGATGTGACGTCGTACGACTATGACGCGCCGGTCGACGAGCACGGGCGGCCGACGGAGAAGTTCTGGCGTTTTCGTGAGGTGTTCGCCGAGTACGCGGACGGGCCGCTGCCGGACGTTCCCGAGCAGCCGGCGGCGCTGGCGGGAGCGGTGACGGCGGAGCTGACGTCGTACGTGCCGCTGGACGCGGTCCTGGAGGGGCTCGGTTCGGCGGAGGGCGAGTACGCGGTGCCGCCGACCTTCGAGGACCTCGACGTGGACCGGGGTCTGGTCCGTTACAGCGTGGACGTGCCGGGGCCGCGCCGGGCGTATCCGCTGCGGGCCGCGGGGCTGCGCGACCGGGCTGTGGTGTACGTCGACGGGGTGCGGGCCGGGGTGCTCACGGAGGACGACCCGGTCCTCGCGGAGCCCGTCGCGGGGCCCGCGCGCGTCGAGCTGTGGGTGGAGTCCCTGGGCCGGGTCAACTATGGGCCGCGTACGGGTGAGTCGAAGGGGATCACGGGCGGGGTGCTGCACGAGCGGCAGTATCTGCACGGGGTGCGGGCGCGGGCGCTGCGTCTGGACGCGTTCGACGACGCGGACGCGGTGCGCGCCCTTGCGGCGGTGGACGGCTCTCCCGGCTCTCCCGGGGCGGCGGGCCTTTACTGCGGCACGTTCGAGGTGAGCGGCGCCGGGGACGCGGAGCTCGAACTGCCGGGCTGGGGGCGGGGGTTCGTGTGGGTGAACGGCTTCAACCTGGGCCGTTACTGGTCGGTGGGGCCGCAGCACTCGCTGTACGTTCCGGGTCCCGTGCTGCGGGAGGGCCGTAACGAGGTGTGGGTGCTGGAGACGGAGGCGGCGGGCGAGCCGCGTGTGACGTTGTCGTAGGCGCCGCCGGGCAGACGTACGGGGCCGGTTCCGGATCACGGAACCGGCCCCTCTTTACGCGCGACGGGGTGCGGGCCGCTCTCCGTGGGAGCCGGCGGGCACGGTCCTCGCTGCGCTCATGGTGGGCGCGGTGATCACGATGCTGCGGGTGGGGCGTGCGGGCCCATGGACAAAGAGGGGAGAGGTCTTGGACTAATCGCGCCCGGTGGGCCCGTCGGATCCCGCCGTACAGTGGAGTTCCGGTGTCCGGGCGGTGGTGCCCGGCGGCCTGGGCCCTGTCGTCGAGGTGGCGTCGTCGGCCCGCAGGGCCGGCCGGGCGGCGTCTGGTGCGTGCGATCGCAAGGCGCCGGGAAGCCCTTGTAGCGGAGCTACTAGGGTTTTTCGGCAACGCCGCGAGCGTGCGTGCCAGACGCCGCCCGGCAGACGCCACTTCGACGGCAGGGCCCAAAGGGGGTGCGGGCGTGGCGAACGGCGGACCGGTGGAGCACGGCTTTCCGCATCTGGAGACGGTGCGGGCGGCGGTGACGGCGCTGTACAAGCGGCTCTCGTACGACACGGTGCACGCCTTCGAGACGAGTGTCGCCCCGGTCGACGTGGCGTTCTGTGATCAGGACGACCTGTACCTGGGGGCGCAGCGGGTGGCGCGTGAGCTGGTGGGGCACTACCGGCTGCCGGATGCGCGGATGATCGTCAGTTTCCGCGAGATGACGCATGCGGCGAGTGTCGAGCTCGCGGCGGGTCCGGAGTACTTCATCGAGCTGAACGACCGGTTCCGTACGCATCGGCGTGACATCGGGGCCGCGCTCGCCCATGAGGTCATGCACGTCTATCTGCACCGGCTCGGGCTCTCGTTCCCGGGGACGCGCGACAACGAGATCCTCACGGACACGGCCACCACTTATCTGGGGGCTGGCTGGCTGCTGCTCGACGCGTACCGGGAGGACGCGGCGAGCTCGCAGAAGCTCGGCTATCTGACGCCGGAGGAGTTCGGTTACGTGCTGGCCAAGCGGTCGCTCGCGTTCGGTGAGGCGCCGGAGACGTGGTTCACCAGTGCGCAGGCGTACACCGCGTACACGAAGGGGCTGGCGCGGGCGCGGGCCGACGAGCAGCAGCCGCCGCTGACGGCGGCCGGGTGGGCGGGGCGGCGGCGGTACGCGAAGGAACGGCGTGAGGCGCAGCAGCGGGGACCGGGCGGGACGGTGCCCGGCGCTGCGTACGCGTTCTCGACGGAGGGGTCCGTGCTGCGGGTGACATTTCCGTGTCCGACGTGTCATCAGCGGATCAGGGTGCCGGTGCGGGGCCGGGTGCGGGCGCGGTGCGCGCTGTGCCACACCGTGATGGAGTGCGACACATAGCCTCAAAACGCTTTGCGTTCACCCCGGGTGAGGGGCGATGGTCGACTTATGGACGAAGAGCTGAAGGCAGGCGCGAGTGGCCTGTTCGACGCGGTGTACGGCGGTGACGAGGACGCGGTGGTGCGGGCTCTGCGCGCGGGCGCCGCGGCGGACGAGCCGGACGACGAGGGCCGTACGGCGCTGTATCTGGCGTCGGTGAGCGACGAGCCGGGCATCGTACGGCTGCTTCTGTCGGCCGGGGCGGACCCGGACCGGCTGAGCGGTGGCACGGATCTGCCGCTGTGCGGGGCGGCGTGCGGCGGGCACACGGAGGTCGTGCGGGCGTTGCTCGCGGCGGGCGCGCGGGTCGATCTGCGCGAGGAGTTCGGGTTCACGGCGATGGCGTGGGCGCTCCAGCGCGGGCACGAGGGGGTCGTGCGGGCGCTGCTCGACGGCGGCGCGGATCCGCAGCTGCCGGGTCCCGGCGGCGGGCTTCCGCTGGTCGCGGCGGCGCGGCGCGGGTCGACGGGGTGTGTGCGGGCGCTGCTCGAACACGGCGCGCAGGGGCGGGCCGAGGCGCTCGCGGAGGCGCTGGCCTGGTGCGGGGTGGATGTGGCGGCGGTGCTGCGTGCGGGCGTTGAGCAGCCGGAGAGCGAGGCGGTGACACAGCATTTCGTGGAGGACGGCGGGGTGACCGTGGTCGTGGAGCTGCTCGACGGGGAGGGGCGGCCGCGGTCGGGCAACGACATGCAGACGGGGCACGCGGCGATCGCCACGCTTTTGGAGGCGGACCTCGGTACCGTCACGCCGGCCGACGAGCTCGCGGAACGTGCGCTGCGTCGCGGTGACCCGGACGACGACGACTGGACCGAGGCCGTCACGGTGCTCCAGGCGCGCGGTGACGAGGAGACGTATCGGTCGGCGGCCGCGTGGTGCGCGAGCGGTGAGGCGCTGCGGCGGGCGTTGGGGGCGGACGTGCTCGGGCAGTTGGGGCCGCGGGGCCGGTACACGGCCAGGTCGCTGCCTGTGCTGCGCGCCCTGGCCCGCACGGCCCGCGACAGCGCCGGCCTTCGCTCGGCCGTCGTCGCGCTCGGTCATCTCGGGGACCCGGCCGCGCTGCCGGAAATCCTGCTCCACGCCGGGCATCCGGAGCCGCGGGTGCTCCGCGCGGTGGCGCTCGCCCTGACGGGTCTGGTGCCCTCCGGTCACGAGGAGGGCGTCGCGGCACTGGTCGCGCTGGCCCGCGACGCGGACGGCGATGTGCGCAACTGGGCCGCGGCGGCGCTCGCCGGGGCGCCTGCGGACACGGCAGAGGTGCGCGACGCGCTGGCCGCGCTCCTCGAAGACCCGGTCGCGGACGCCGCGGCGGAGGCGGCCCGTGGTCTGGCGATGCGCCACGATCCACGGGCCGTCGAGGCGCTCGCGCGGATCCTCGCCTGTCAGGCGCCGGGCGGGTACGCGCACGACACGGCGCGGGACGCGATCCGCCACTTCCCGGACGCGCGGGTCAGGGCCCGTCTTGAGTGGACGGTCCCGCGATGTCGCTGACGGCGGCCCAGCTGAATGCCATGGCGGGCCCGATCGTGGCGCCGGGCCCCGGGTACGTCTCCCCCATGACGGCCGCCGAGCAGTTCCCGGAGGCGTAGAGCCCGGCGATGGGCGTGCCGTCCTCGCGCAGGACGCGGGCGTCGCCGTCCGTGACGAGGCCGCCCTTGGTGCCGATGTCGCCGGGGTGGACGGGCACGGCGTAGAAGGGGCCCTTGTCGAGGGGTGCGAGGTTGGGGTTCGGGAGGGTCGGGTCGCCGTAGTAGCGGTCGTAGACGCTGTCGCCGCGTGCGAAGTCCTCGTCCTTCCCGGTGGCGGCGAAGCCGTTGAACCTCCTTATGGCGGAAGGGAGTTGGGGTGCTTCGATGATGCGGGCGAGTTCCTCCACGGTGGCGGCCTGCTTCAGGAAGCCGCTCTCGCGCCACCGCTTGGGGAAGGCCTGGCCGGGGAAGAGGCCCGCGAAGATGTAGCGGGCCTTGGAGCGGGCGTCGAGGATCAGCCAGGACGGGACGGTCGTCGCGTCGGGGCGGTCGGCGGCGTACATGCGATCCACGAACTCGTGGTACGGCGCTGCCTCGTTGGCGTACCGCTCCCCCGCCGTGTTCACGATCACCATGCCGGGGATGCCCCGGTCGGCGACGAGGAAGAAGGGCTTCTCGCCCGGCGGGCACAGGGAGGGGGCGCCCCACACCTTGTCGAGGAGGTCGGTGGCGGCCCCCAGCTCCTCGCCCAGGCGCAGGGCGTCGCCGACCTGGCCTTCGGAGGCGTGGGTCCACGCGGTCGACGTGGGCTGCGGCAGGTACTTGTCGCGCAGGGCCTGGTCGTGGGAGAAGCCGCCGGAGGCGAGGACGACGCCGCCGCGGGCCCGCACGACGTGTTCGGTCCCGTCGCGCAGGACGCGGACGCCGGTGACGCGGTCGCCCTCCACGACGAGGCCGGTCAGCGGCGCCGACAGCCACAGGTCGCCGCCGAGCCGCTCCAGGGAGAGTCGCATCCTGGCGATGAGCGCCTCGCCGAGCGAGAGCAGCTTGCGCCCGCGCAGCGCCGCGCCCACGGCCCGCGCGCCCACCCGCAGCGACCTGCGCCTGCCGGCCCAGGTGCGGGCGACCATATTGAGGAAGCGGAAGTCGTACGACGTCATGGTCAGCCCGTACGTGGGCAGCCCGGCGCGGCGCAGGTCCCGGGCGAGCGGGCCGAGTTCCTTGAGGTCGACGACGCACGGCTCGGCCGAGCGCCCCTGCGCCATGCCGCCGAGCGCTTCCGGGAAGTAGTCGGAGTAGCCGGGCGTGTACATGAAGCGGACGGCGGTGCGGTCGTGGAACTCGCGCACCATGCGCGGCCCGTGCCGCAGATAGGCGTCCTTGCGGTGGGCGGGCACGCGGTCGCCGACGGTCGCGTCGAGGTAGGCGCGGGCCTTCTCGTACGTGTCGCCGAGGCCGGCCGCATCCAGGTGGAAGTTGCCCGGTACCCAGATCGCGCCGCCGGACAGGGCGGTGGATCCGCCGTAGCGGTCGGTCTTCTCGACGATCAGGGCGGTCAGGCCGCGCAGGCGGGCGGTGATCGCGGCGGCGAACCCGGCGGCGCCGGACCCGACGACCACCACGTCGTAGCTGAGTTCGGCGTCGGTCATGCGAACTCCCCGGTGGCGTAGGCGCTGCGGAAGTAGAGGAGGGGTTCGCCGCCGTCGCGTGCGGTCAGGGCGAGGACGCGGGCGGTGACGATCCAGTGGTCGCCGGCCTCGTGGACGGCGTACAGCTCGCAGTCGACGGTGGCGAGGGCGCCCGCGACGCGGACCGCGCCGTGTCCGGTCTGCTCCCACTGCACGTCGCGGAACTTGTCGGGCCCGCTGCGGCCGACGGAGGCGCACACGGCGCGCTGGTCGTCGGCGAGGATCGAGACGCCGAACCGGCCCGCGCGCCGCACCTTGGGCCAGCTCGTCGACGACTTGGCGACGCACAGCAGCACGAGCGGCGGTTCGAGGGAGAGGGACGCGAAGGACTGGCAGGCGAGGCCGACCGGCTCTCCGCTGTCCTCGTCCAGGGCGGCGATGACCGTGACGCCGGACGCGAAGTGGCCCAGGACGTCGCGGAACGCGGCCGGGGTCAGCCGTTCCACCGGTGTCCCCAGAAGCTGTCGGAGGTGATCTCCTTCGCCACCCAGGTCTCTTTGTCGACGACGAGTCCGTCCCAGCCGTACTCGACCTGGAAGCCGCCGGGAGCCTGCGCGTAGAACGACACCATGTGGTCGTTGGAGTGCCGGCCGAGGGTGGAGGCGATGGGGATGCCGGCCGCGTTCATGCGGTCGAGGCAGAAGCCGACGTCGTCGAGGCGCTCCAGCTCGACCATGAAGTGCACGATGCCGGGCGGGAGTTCACCCGGGTACAGGCCGAGGCTGTGGTGGCGGGCGCCCGGACTGAGGAAGTTCATCCAGTAGAAGTCCTGGCCCGGCTTCCCGGTGGGCACGGCGGCGGGCGGCAGCTTCATGCGGTCGCGGAGCTGGAAACCGAGGAGGTTCTCGTAGAAGTCGACGGCGGCTTCCATGTCGGGGGCGGGCATGACGACGTGGCCGAGACCTAGGTGGTCGCCGGTGACGAAGCGGTTGCCGTAGGGCGCGGCGAGCGGGGTGTGGTCCTGGGCCTGGCCCCAGTAGATCTCCAGGGGGTTGCCGGCCGGGTCCTCGCAGTGGATGAGGCCCTGGACGCGGCGGTCGGCGAGGGTGGCGTCGTCGGCGTGCTTGACGGCGACGCCGGCCGCTTCGAGTTCGGCGGCGGCTTCGGCGAGCGCTCGCGCGTTCGCGACCTCGAAACCGGCGGACAGGAGCCGGTCGTGTTCGCCCGCCACGAAGGACAGGCGGCGGATGCGGTCGTCGATCCGGGCGTGCAGGACCGTGTCCGTCGAGTCGGCGCCCTCGGTCATCCCGAGAATGTCGATGACGTAGGTGCGCCACTCGGCGAGCTTCGCGGTCTCGATGCGGAGAAAGCCCAGAGAGCGGATGTCCATGGCTGCGGGCCTTTCGGTTACTGGTGACTGGTGACCAGTGGCTTGACTGGTGACTGGTGACCGGTGGCTTGGCTGGTCACCGGTGGCTTGGCCGGCGACTAGTGGCGGAAGAAGTCGACGGCGAGGCGGTTGAACTCGTCGAACCGTTCGGTCTGCGCCCAGTGGCCGCAGTGCGGGAAGACGTGCAGGCGTGCGTCCGGGATGGTCTTGAGGGCGACCAGGGCGCCGTCGAGCGGGTTGACGCGGTCCTCGCGGCCCCAGGTGAGGAGGGTGGGCGCGGTGATGCGGTGGGCCTCGCGCCACAGCATCGTGTCGCCCGGCCACTTGGCGAAGGACGCGGCCATGCGGTCGTTGCCGAGCTTGGCCTCGGGGTCGGTGGCCTGCGCGTAGCGCTCCTCGACGAACGCGTCGGTGACGATCGAGGCGTCGTACGCGAGGGTGGTCAGGAAGTCCCGCATCATGGCGCGGGTCGGCTCGCCCGAGCCGTTGAACGCGAAGAGCTTCTTGATGCCCTCGGTCGGGTCGGGCGCGAACAGGTTGACGGAGATGCCGCCCGGCCCCATCAGGAGGAGCTTGCCGACCTTGTCCGGGTGGTCGAGGGCCATCCGGGTCGCGGTGCCGCCACCGAGGGAGTTCCCCACGAAGTGCGCCTGAGGGATGTCGAGTTCATCCATGAGGGCAGCCACGGCGTCGGCCGCGAAGGAGAAGAAGTCCTTGGTGGGCTCGGGCTTGTCGGAGGCGCCGTAGCAGGGCTGGTCGATCAGGAGTGTACGGAAGTGCCCGGCGAAGACCGGCAGGTTGCGGCCGAAGTTGGACCAGCCGGAGGCTCCGGGGCCGCCGCCGTGCAGCATGATCACGACGGGGGCGTCCGGAGCGTCGGGGCCCGCCTCGTGGTAGTGGAGGGTGAGGCCCGCGGCTTTGGCGGTCCGCGAAGTGCCCTCGTGAGTAAGGGAGTTCACTGCATCTGTCGTGTCGTTCACAGCATCGTGTCCTGGATGTCGAGGCCGAGGGCGCTCTGCCCGGAGAGGAGGAGGGCGCGCTCGGGGTCGTTGGCGGCATGGCCGCGGCCGGTGTGGACGTCGCGCCAGGCGCGCTGGACCGGGTTGGGGCCGGTGCGCAGGGCGCCGCCGCCCGAGTTCTCCATGAGGAGGTCCACGGCGGCGACGGCGCGTTCGGTGGCGAGGACCTGGTCGCGGCGGGCGCGGGCACGCAGTGACATCGGGAGTTCCTCGCCGCGTTCGGCGCATGCGTACAACTCGCTGATGTTGCGCTGGAGTTGAAGGCCCGCGGCGTCGATGTCGGAGGCGGCACGGGCGATGCGGACCTGTGCGAAGGGGTCCTCGGCGACCTGCTGGCCGTAGGAGACGCGGAAGCGCTTGCGGGTGGCCTCGACGTACGCGGCGAGGGCACCCTCGGCGATGCCGACGATGGGGGTGGAGATGGTGGTGGTGAAGACGGCGGCGTACGGGAGGCGGTAGAGCGGCTCCGGGTTGACCTCGTGGCCCGGCACGTTCAGGGCCGTGACGGGGCCGAAGCTGAGGGCGCGGTGCTCGGGCACGAACACGTCCTCGCACACGACGTTGTTGGAGCCGGTGCCGCGCAGGCCGACGGTGTCCCACACGTCGTCGATGCGGTACTCGGCGCGCGGCACGAGGAACGTACGCATGTCGACGGGCCGGCCGTCCGCGTCCAGGACGAGGCCGCCGAGCAGCGCCCAGTCCGCGTGGTCGCAGCCGGAGGAGAAGCTCCAGGAGCCGCTGATGCGGAAGCCGCCGTCGACGGGGGTGACCTTGCCGGTCGGCGCGTACGAGGAGCAGATCCGGGTCGACGGGTCGGCGCCCCACACCTCCTCCTGGGCGCGCGGGTCGTAGAGCGCGACGTGCCAGGGGTGGACGCCGACGACGGACGCGACCCAGCCGGTGGAGCCGCAGGCTCGGGCGATCTCCCGGACGGCGGCGTAGAAGACGGCCGGGTCGGCGGCGAATCCGCCGTACGCCCGGGGCTGGAGGAGCCGGAAGAAGCCGGTCTGTTCCAGGTCCTTGATCGAGGTGTCGGGCACCTTGCGCAGCGCCTCCGCCTCGGCGGCGCGTTCACGCAGCGCCGGCGCGAGGGCGCGGACCGCTTCGAGTACGGCGGCTGCGGTGGCCGGGGATTCGCTCATGCGAGGGCCCTCTCCTGGGTGCGGGTTCGAGTGGCTGGACCGTACGCCCGCCTCCCGCGGGCCGAGAACGGGTGGTTCCCGCTGAGCGGGAACCTCGGCGCGTTCCCCGGCTGCCGCCCGCTCACCGGCGCCTGGGCGTGACGGCGACAGGTGGGCCGAAGGGCGCGGCATGACGGCCATAGGCGCACACAGGCGGCGATAGGCACCCGCATAGGTATGCCGAACCGAAACGCATAGGTATGCCGAACCGAAATACATGGCTCCCGGCTCTTCCCCTCGGCCGAGAGCGCATGGCAAGGTCGGCGCGAGGTCGTCAACGCGCCCGCAATGTCGCGGATGCGCCCTGTTGTCCTGGGGGTTCAGCCATGCCCGAGCAGACCGGGATCGTCGGGGGCACCGCGCCCTCACTCCTGGAGAAGGCCGCGAAGGTGCTCGGCGCCTTCGACGGCGCGCAGCCGCGCCTCTCCCTCACCGAGGTGATCCGGCGCTCCGGGATCCCCCGGTCCTCCGCCCACCGCATCCTCGACCAGCTGGTGCGGCTCGGCTGGCTGGACCGGGAGGGCCGCGACTACCGGATGGGCATGGGGATGCTCGAACTGGGCGCGCTCGCCGCCCACCACAACCGGCTGCGCCGGGCGGCGCTCCCCCGGCTGCACGCGCTGCACGAGTCGACCGGGTACCTGGTGCACCTGTACGTACTCGACGGCACCGAAGTGGTCTGCCTGGAGCGGATCGGCGGCCTCCACGACACGTCGGTGCCGTCGCGGGTCGGCGGCCGCATGCCCGCGTACTGCACGGCCGCCGGCAAGGCGGTTCTCGCGTTCAGTGACCCTGCCACCGTCGAGGCCGCCCTCGCGCACGGGCTGCGCCCCCGCACACCGCGCACCCTCACGCATCCGACGGCGCTGCGGTCCGCGCTCGCCGCCGCCCGCGACCGGGGCGTCGCCTTCGACCACGAGGAGAGCCACCGCGACGTCGTCTGCGTCGCGGCCCCGCTGCGCGGCGCGGGCCGGGCCGTCGCCGCGATCTCCCTGTCCGGCAAGGGATTGACGGCCCAGCGCGACCTGGAACGTCTCGCGCCCGCCGTGCTCGCCTGCGCCCGCTCGATCTGGCGCGACCTGTACGGGCCAGGGCGCGCGACCCGCTCGGCGCCGCCCCCGAGCTGCGCGCCGGGCGTCTCCGAGCAGGGGATGGACAACATGATGAGGTGGCTGCGGACGAGTGAGTGGATGTAGGCGGCACTCCCCGGTCGACGCGGGCACCCCAGGAGTACGCGGACGCCCCGGAGTACGCGGGCGCCCCAGGAGTACGCGGGCGTCTCAGGAGTACGTGACCCCCACCGCGTCCGACACCGGCAGCGCCTGGCACGCGAGTACGTACCCGTCGTCGAGGTCCCGCTGGTCGAGGATCTCGTTCCGCTCCATCGTGACCTCCCCCTTGGTGACCCGGCAGCAGCACGCGCTGCACGCGCCCTCGCGGCACGAGAAGGGGGCGTCGACGCCGGCGGCGAGCAGGGCGTCGAGCAGGGGCGTCCCTGCGGGCCACGCCACTTCCCGCTCCTCGCCGTCGAGTTCCACATGGAGCCGGTGGCCGTCGGCGGCCGGCCCGGCCGGGTCCTGGCCGTCGGCCTGGCCCCGGCGCTCGGCGAACACGTCGTCGCCGAGCGAGAAGTACCGCTCCCTGCGCACGGACCGCCCGCCCACCGCCCGCAGCGCCTGCTCGGCCGCGTCCATGAGGGGCGCGGGCCCGCACAGATAGGCGTCACGGCCCGCGTACGGCGCGAGCGGTGCGCGCAGGGCCGCGGCCGTGGGCAGGCCCTGGAGGGTTTCCAGCCAGTGCACGACGGTGAGCCGGCCCGCGAACTCGACTGCCAGGAGCCGGAGTTCCTCGCGGAAGATGACCGACTCCTCGTCGCGGTTGGCGTACAGGAGGGCGACCCGGCCGCGGCCCGCGGCGAGGGCCGACTTGGCGATGGAGACGACGGGGGTGATGCCACTGCCGCCCGCCACGAGCAGCAGGTCCCGGTCGAGGTCGGGCGGGGTGAACGTGCCGGCGGGCGGCAGGACCTCCAGCTCGTCGCCGGGTGCGACGCGCTCGCACATCCAGCCCGACCCGGCTCCCCCGGCGACCCTCTTCACCGTCACCTTCATGGGCTCGCCGGTGTGCGGGGAGCTGGCCAGCGAGTAGCAGCGGGCCCCACCACCGGGCAGCCGCACGGTCATGAACTGGCCTGGTTTGTACGGAAGTTGCGCGTCCAGGACAAGGGAGACCGCGTCGGCCGTCTCCCGTATCACCTCGGCGACCCGGACCCTCACGCTAGGCATCCGCGACCTCCAGGAGTCCGCTTGCGACCGCCACGTCGATGCTCGCCCGCAGCGGAGCGCAGCCCCGTACCCGCGCGCTCAGCTCGCCGGCCGCGACGCGCTCCGCGATGATCGGGCAGACCGCGGCCGCCTCCTCGGTCCACTGGATCTGGGTGTGGGCGGGGCTGAACTTCTCGCACATGACCTCGTTGCCGCAGGCCGCGCACCGGACGGGCCGCATCAGTCGGCCTCCCGCCGGGCGAGGTTCTGCTCGACCTCCGCGCGCCAGGCCGCGGTCGCCCGCTCGGTGTCGATCTCGAACTCGAAGCGCCGCACCATCTCGTCCTTGACGTCGGCGGCGTCTACGTAGAACTGCTCGTACCAGCGGCGCAGTTGGTAGACCGGGCCGTCCTCCTCGGTGAGGAGGGGGTTGTCGATGCGGGTCTTGTTCCGCCAGATCTCGACGTCCTGCTCGAAGCCGACCGCGAGCCCCTCGGAGGTGAGCCGCGCGGCGTCGGCCGCCTGCTCGTCGCTCATGCCGGGCAGCTTCCTGACGATCGTGCCGTACATGAGCATGAAGCTGTTCTCGTCGATCGGGTAATGGCAGTTGATGAGGACGGACTCCATCTCGACGCCGCCCCCGACATCGCTCCACAGCTTGTCGATCATGTACGAGGGGCCGAAGTAGGAGGCGTCGGAGCGCAGGCCGCCGCCGGTGGACAGCGTGCCGAGCTCGACGTCGCCGCGCGGTGTGGACTCCATGTACTGGGTGGCGACATGGCCGTCGAAGATGTTCTTGAAGTAGTTCGGGAACGCGTAGTGGACGTAGAAGAAGTGCGCCATGTCGACGACGTTGTCCACGATCTCGCGGCAGTTGGAGTTCTCGACGCGCAGGGCGCTCCAGGACCAGTCCGACCACTCGGGGCTGCCGAAGCCCTCGATCTCCGGGATGGTGACGCCGGGCGGGGGCTCGTTGCCCTCGGGGCCGTGCCACACGTAGAGCTGCCCGTTGCGTTCCAGGGTGGTCCAGGCGCGGGTCCTGGCGCGGGGCGGGACGCGGCGCGCGTACGGGATGCCGGCGCAGCGCCCGTCACCCGCCCAGCGCCAGTCGTGGAACGGGCAGGCGATGGCGTTGCCCTTGACGGTGCCGTGGGCGAGATTGCCGCCCATGTGGGGGCAGTAGGCGTTGAGGACGTGCAGGCCGTCGGGACCTCCCGCCGCGGGCTCCCCCCGGAAGACGACGAGCTTCGTGCCGAACGCCTCGATCTCGTGCGGGCCGCCTTCGCGGAAGGCCGCGGCCAGGCCCAGGCAGTGCCAGCCGCGGGCGTAGCGGGCCGGCGGTGCGGCCGCTTCGATGACGCGGACCTCTTGCTGCTGTGCGGTCATGTCGCGTGTCCTGCCCTTCAGTCGCGTGCCGCGAGTTCGACGGCGATGTCGATGAGCTGGTCCTCCTGGCCGCCGACGAGCCGGCGCTCCCCGGCGCGCAGCAGGATCTCGGCGCCGGAGACGCCGTAGCGCTCCGCCTGTCGGTAGGCGTGCTTGAGGAAACTGGAGTAGACGCCGGCGTGCCCCATCAGGAGGGACATCCGGTCGAGCAGGCACTCGTCGTCCATGACGGGCCGTACGACGTCCTCGGCCGCGTCGATGATCTTCAGTACGTCGATGCCGGTGCGCAGGCCCATCTTGTGGCAGACGGCGGCGAACGCCTCGACGGGCGTGTTGCCCGCGCCCGCGCCGAGCCGCCGCGTCGAGCCGTCGATCTGCAGCGCTCCGGCGCGCACGGCGGCGACGGAATTGCCCACGCCCAGGCCGAGGTTCTCGTGTCCGTGGAAGCCGACCTGCGCGTCGTCGCCCAGCTCGGCGACGAGCGCGGACACGCGGTCCGTGACGTCGTCCATCACGAGGGCGCCGGCCGAGTCGACGACGTACACGCACTGGCAGCCGGCGTCGGCCATGATCCTGGCCTGGGCGGCGAGCCGCTCCGGCGTCGTGGAGTGCGCCATCATCAGGAATCCGACGGTCTCCAGGCCCATCTCCCGGGCCAGGCCGAAGTGCTGGACGGAGATGTCGGCCTCCGTGCAGTGCGTCGCGATGCGGCACACGCTCGCGCCGTTCGCGTGCGCGGCCCTGATGTCGTCCTTCACGCCGAGACCGGGCAGCATCAGGAACGCGATGCGCGCCTGCCGCGCCGTGTCGACGGCGGCCTTGATGAGTTCCTGCTCGGGCGTCTTCGAGAACCCGTAGTTGAAGGACGAGCCGCCGAGGCCGTCGCCGTGCGTGACCTCGATGACGGGGACGCCCGCGCCGTCGAGGGCGCCGACGATGCCGCGCACGTCGTCGGCGGTGAACTGGTGCCGCTTCGCGTGCGAACCGTCGCGCAGCGAGGAGTCGGTGACGCGGATGTCGAGCGTGTCGGAGTACGGCTTCACTTGCGGATCCCCTTTGCGAGCTCCTCGCCGACCTTCGTCGCGGCGGCGGTCATGATGTCGAGGTTTCCTGCGTACGGCGGCAGGAAGTCGCCCGCGCCCTCCACCTCCAGGAAGATCGCGACGCGCGCCATCCCGCCGTTCATGGGTGAGGGGTCGTCGAACTGCGGTTCCGTGCGCAGCCGGTAGCCCGGTACGTATGTCGCCACGCTCTCGGCGATCTCCTTCACGGAGAGGGTGATCGCGTCCCGGTCGGCGTCCTCGGGGATGGCGCAGAAGACGGTGTCACGCATGATGACGGGCCCCGCGGCGCCAGCCGCTGATGTCTCCGTGGCCGGGTTGAGGATGATGATCGCCTTGCCGCGCGCGGCGCCGCCGATCTCCTCGATGCCGCGGGACGTCGTACGGGTGAACTCGTCGATGTTCGCGCGGGTGCCGGGCCCCGCGGACACCGAGGCGACGGACGCCACGATCTCCGCGTACCCGACGGGGACGACGCGTGAGACCGCGTACACCATGGGGATGGTGGCCTGGCCGCCGCAGGTGATCATGTTGATGTTGGGGGCGTCGAGGTGCGCGGTGAGGTTCGCGGGCGGGACCACGGCGGGGCCGACGGCGGCCGGGGTCAGGTCGATGGCCCTGATGCCCAGCTCGGCGTAGCGCGGGGCGTTGGCGCGGTGGACGTAGGCGCTCGTCGCCTCGAAGACGAGGTCGGGCAGCTCGTCCTGGGCGAGGAGATGCTCGACGCCCTCGTGGCTCGCCTCGATCCCCAGCTTCCGCGCCCGCGCGAGGCCCGCGCTGTCCGGGTCGACGCCGATCATCCAGCGCGGCTCGATGTACGGGGAGCGGTGGAGCTTGTGGAGGAGGTCGGTGCCGATGTTCCCGGAGCCGACGATCGCGGCGGTGGCCTTCTTCGCAGTCATACGTACCTCAGCAGAGTCAGCGGACCCGTCGGGGTCATCGGAACGAGAGCGATACGGCGCCGAGTCCGGTGAACTCGGCGGTGTAGGTGCGGCCCGCCTCGGCATCGACGGCGCGGGTGCAGGAGCCGGGCAGGATGACGTGCCCCTTGCGCAGGGGCACGTCGAAGCGGGCGACGGTACGGGCCAGCCAGGCGACGGAGACGGCCGGGTCACCGAGCACGGCGTCACCGCGGCCCTGCGCGATCTCCTCGCCGTCACAGGTGAGCTTGGCTTCGACGGCCTTGAGGTCGAGGTCGCGCGGGTCTCGGCCGGCGCCGATGACGTAACCGGCGGACGAGGCGTTGTCGGCGATCGTGTCGGCGATGGTGATGCGCCAGTCGGCGATGCGGCTGTCGATCAACTCCAGGGCGGGCACGACGCGTTCGGTCGCGGCGAGGACGTCGGCCGGGGTGCAGCCCTCGCCGGGCAGGTCGTCTCCGAGTACGAATCCGATCTCGACCTCGACGCGGGGCGCGCAGTAGCGGACGGTGTCCACGGGCCGGTCCTCATGCAGCTCCATGTCGTCGAGGAGATGGCCGTAGTCGGGTTCGTCGACGCCCATCATGCGCTGCATCACCGGCGACGAGAGGCCCACCTTGTGCCCGGTGACCTGGGCACCCAGAGCGGTCCTGTGCCGGATGTTGATCAGCTGGATCTCGTACGCGTCCTCGGTACCGATGCCCTCGAACGCGCCGGCCAGGGGCGCGACGGGACTGCGGCCGAGCTCGGCGCGACGCAGCAGGGCTGCGGCCTCCTGCCGACTCCGGACGTCAAGCATCTCGGCTCCTTGGGGTGACGGTCTGACCCGCGGTGCGGTGCGATGCACCGCGGTGGGCCAGACGGTAGGTCGGAGCCAGGACGTGGAGGGAGGCCGGATTCCCGCTGAGCGGGAAGGTGACGCAGCTCAGCGGGAAGGTGTCGGCGCGCCCGTAGGGGCGGGGGCACGCCCCTACTGCGGCTTCACCCGCTCCCGTACACCGCCCCCGGAACCTCCGCCCTGCCGAGGAGTTCCCTCGCCGCCTCCCCGGCCTCGGCCGGGGTCCAGCGTGCCGCCTTGTCGGCGGTGGGGCCCGGACGCCAGCCCTCCATGACCGTGATGCGGCCGGCCTCCGCCTCGAAGACACGGCCGGTCACGCCGTCACTGGCGGACGATCCGAGCCACACCACCACCGGCGACACGTTCTCCGGGGCCATCGCGTCGAAGCCGTCCTCGGGCGCGGCCATCGTGTCGGCGAACGTGGCCTCCGTCATGCGGGTGCGGGCCGCCGGCGCGACCGCGTTCACCTGCACCCCGTACCGCCCCATCTCCGCCGCGGCGACCAGGGTCAGGCCCACGATGCCGGCCTTCGCCGCGCTGTAGTTGCCCTGGCCCACCGAGCCGAGCAGACCCGCCCCCGACGACGTGTTCACCACCCGCGCCGAGGGGGTCCTGCCTGCCTTCGCCTCCGCGCGCCAGTGCGCCGCCGCGTGCTTCAAGGGCAGGAAGTGGCCCTTGAGATGCACCCGCATGACCGCGTCCCAGTCGTCCTCGTCGAGGTTGACCAGCATCCGGTCGCGGAGAAAGCCCGCGTTGTTGACGAGCGTGTCCAGGCGTCCGAAGGTGTCGAGGGCCGTGGCGACGAGCGACGCGGCGCCGTCCGACGTCGCGATGTCTCCGCCGTGCGCGACCGCCTCGCCGCCCAGGGCCCGTATCTCCTCGACCACTTGGGCCGCCGGGCTGTCCGGCGCCGGAGCCCCGTCCAGGCCCACCCCCAGGTCGTTGACCACGACCCGCGCTCCCTCGGCGGCGAACGCCAGCGCGTGCGCGCGCCCCAGACCGCGCCCGGCCCCCGTCACGATCACGACCCGCCCCGCGCACAGCCCCGAACCAGCACCCGTACCCATATCCGCTCCCGTGCCCTTCTCCATGTCACGCCTCCTTGTTGACAGTTGCCGCGTCCAGGAACGCCGGTCGCTCCCCGCCTCCGTGCACCAGCAAGCTCGCCCCCGTGACGTACGACGCCGCGTCCGAGGCGAGGAACACCGCCGCGTCCCCGATCTCCGACGGCTCGGCGAGGCGGCCGATCGGTACCGTGCGCCCCACCGCCGCCACGCCCTCCTCGTCCCCGTAGTGCAGATGGGACAGCTCGGTGCGCACCATCCCGAGGACCAGCGTGTTCACTCGTATTTCCGGCGCCCACTCCACCGCCATCGAGCGCGCCAGATTCTCCAGGCCCGCCTTGGCCGCCCCGTACGCCGCCGTGCCCGGCGAGGGTCTGGCCCCGCTCACGCTGCCGATCATCACGACCGACCCGCGCGTGCGCCGCAGTTGCTCCCGCGCGGCCAGCGACGCCGTCATGGGCGCGGTGAGATTGAGCTCGACCACGCGCGCGTGCCGGTCCGCGTCGGACTCCCCGAGCAGCCGGTACGGGGTGCCTCCCGCGTTGTTCACCAGCACGTCCACCCGGTCGAGGCCCGCGAACAAGCGCCGTACGGCCGGACCGTCCCGCAGGTCGACCGGGATGAACTCGCAGCCGGGCAGCGGCTCTTCGGGGGGTCTGCGCGCGCACACCACGACGTCCGCCCCGGCCCGCACGAACGCCCCCGCGATACCGGCCCCCACGCCCCGGGTGCCCCCGGTGACGACCGCGACCTTTCCCCTCAGGGGCCTTGAGCTCAGATCCATGCCATCCACCCCAGGTCCATTCCGCTCGTCCCCATCGCCTGCTACCTTCCTACCAAACAAACGTTAGGTGGAAAGGTAGCTGAACGCCATGGGTGTCTCCACCTCCTCACCCGAAAAGGGGATCGCCGTCGTCACGGTGGACTTCCCTCCGGTCAACGCGCTGCCGGTGCGGGGCTGGTACGACCTGGCCGACGCCCTGCGCGCGGCGGGCCGCGACCCGGACGTGCGCTGCGTCGTCCTCGCCTCCGAGGGCCGGGGGTTCAACGCGGGCGTCGACATCAAGGAGATGCAGCGCGACACGGCGTCCGGCGGCCACAGCGCCCTCGTCGGCGCGAACCGCGGCTGCTACGAGGCCTTCGCGGCCGTGTACGAGTGCGAGGTACCGGTCGTCGCCGCGGTCAACGGCTTCTGTCTGGGCGGCGGCATCGGCCTCGTGGGCAACGCGGACGCGATCGTCGCCTCGGACGACGCCACGTTCGGCCTCCCCGAGCTCGACCGCGGAGCGCTCGGCGCCGCGACCCATCTCGCCAGGCTCGTGCCGCAGCACCTGATGCGCACCCTCTACTACACCTCGCGCACGGCGACGGCGCAGGAGCTGCACGCGCATGGCTCCGTCTGGAAGGTCGTGCCGCGCGCCGAACTGAGGGCCGCCGCCCTGGACCTGGCCCGCGAGATCGCCCGCAAGGACGGCTCGCTCATCCGCCTCGCCAAGGCCGCGATCAACGGCATCGACCCCGTCGACGTACGCCGGAGCTACCGCTTCGAGCAGGGCTTCACCTTCGAGGCGAACCTCAGCGGCGTCGCGGACCGCATCCGCGACACGTTCGGCACGAGCACAGACACAGGCCCAGCCACAGACACAGACACGAGCACGGCAAGCAAGGGGGAAGCCAAGTGACGGACAAGACCATGACGCCCGAGGACGTCGTCGCCCGGCTCCGCAGCGGCATGACCGTCGGCATCGGCGGCTGGGGCTCGCGCCGCAAGCCCATGGCCCTCGTACGGGCCCTGCTGCGCAGCGACGTCACGGATCTCACCGTCGTCGCGTACGGCGGCCCGGACGTCGGCCTGCTCGCCGCCGCCGGGAAGATCCGCAAGCTGGTCACCCCGTTCGTGACCCTCGACTCGATCCCGCTCGAACCGCACTTCCGCGAGGCCCGCCAGCGCGGCGCGTTCGAGCTGACGGAGGTCGACGAGGCGATGTTCATGTGGGGCCTGCACGCCGCGGCGAACCGGCTCCCCTTCATCCCCGTGCGGGCCGGCATCGGCTCGGACGTCATGCGCGTCAACCCCGGGCTGAGGACGGTCGGTTCGCCGTACGAGGACGGGGAGACGCTGGTCGCGATGCCGGCGCTGCGGATGGACGCGGCGCTCGTCCACATGAACCGCGCGGACCGACACGGAAACGGCCAGTACCTGGGCCCCGACCCGTACTTCGACGACCTGTTCTGCGAAGCGGCCGACGCGGCGTACATGTCGTGCGAGGAGCTGGTGGAGGGATTCGGGGACGCCGTTCCGCAGACCCTCCTCGTCAAGCGGCACGCGGTCACCGGTGTGGTCGAGACGCCGAACGGCGCGCACTTCACGTCGTGCGCCCCCGACTACGGGCGGGACGAGGCGTTCCAGAAGCTGTACGCGTCCACGCCCTGGCCCGAGTTCGCCGAGCGCTTCCTGCCCGCGCGAGGCGACGAGAAGAGCTACCAGGAAGCGGTACGGAACTGGCGCTCGGAGCAGGAGGAGCAGGCGGCGCCGGCCACCGCAGCCACGCCCCCACCCGCACCGGCGACAGCTACCACCACCCCCACCCGCGCCGAATACTGCGTCATCGCCTGCGCCGACGCCTGGCGCGACAGCGGTGAGATCCTGGCGAGCCCCATGGGCCTGATCCCGTCCGTCGGGGCCCGCCTCGCCAAGCGCACCTTCTCCCCCGATCTCCTCCTCACCGACGGCGAGGCGATGACCGTGGGGCTCGACGGGGAGCCGGAGGGCTGGCTTCCGTACCGTCAGCACCTCACCATGGTCACCGGCGGCAGGCGCCACGTGATGATGGGCGCGAGCCAGATCGACCGGCACGGCAACCAGAACATCTCGTGCATCGGCGACTGGGATCGCCCCGCCCGCCAGCTGCTCGGCGTGCGCGGCGCACCCGTCAACACCCTCAACAATCCGGTGAGTTACTGGGTTCCGAAGCACTCCGCGCGCGTGTTCGTCGAGAAGGTCGACATGATCAGCGGGGTCGGATACGACAGCGCCGCCGCCGCGGGACCGTCGGCGACGCGCTACCACCGCATCCCGCGCGTCGTGTCGAACCTCGGCGTCTTCGACTTCGAGACGCCGGACCGCTCGATGCGGCTCGCGTCGGTGCACCCCGGAGTCACCGTCGACGAGGTGATCGCGGCGACGGGCTTCCCGCTCGTCCTGCCGGACGGGGGCGACGTGCCGTCCACGCGTGAGCCCACCCCCGAGGAGCTGCGGCTGATCCGCGAGGTCATCGACCCGAAGGGCCGGCGCGACCGCGAGGTCAGGCCCGTATGAGCGAAGCGACGATCGAGACGGCGTTCACCAAGCTGGTCGGCGTCCGCCACCCGCTCGTGCAGACCGGCATGGGCTGGGTCGCGGGCCCGCGCCTCGTGTCGGCGTCGGCGAACGCCGGGGCGCTCGGCATCCTGGCGTCCGCCACCATGACGCTCGACCAGCTCAGGTCGGCGGTGCGGGAGGTGAAGTCCCGTACGGACGAACCCTTCGGGGTCAATCTGCGCGCGGACGCCGGTGACGCGCGGGACCGCGTGCGGGTGATCATCGACGAGGGGGTGCGGGTCGCCTCGTTCGCGCTCGCGCCGTCCCGTGACCTGATCGCCGAGCTGAAGGACGCGGGCGTCGTCGTCATCCCGTCCATCGGTGCCCGGCGTCATGCCGAGAAGGTCGCCGCGTGGGGCGCGGACGCCGTCATCGTGCAGGGCGGCGAGGGCGGCGGGCACACGGGGGACGTCGCGACGACGGTGCTGCTGCCGCAGGTCGTCGACGCCGTGGACATCCCCGTGATCGGCGCGGGCGGGTTCCACGACGGGCGCGGCCTGGTCGCCGCCCTCGCGTACGGGGCGGCCGGCGTCGCCATGGGCACCCGTTTCCTGCTCACCTCCGACTCGACCGTCCCCGACGCGGTGAAGGCGAGATATCTGGCGGCCACGGTCAAGGACGTCACGGTGACGACGGCCGTGGACGGGCTGCCGCACCGCATGCTGCGGACGGATCTCGTCGACTCGCTGGAGCGGGCGGGGCGTACGCGCGCGCTCGCTCAGGCCGTGCGGCGGGCCGCCGGGTTCAGGAAGCTGTCGGGCCTGAGCTGGCCGCAGATGGTCCGCGACGGGCTGGCGATGAAGCACGGCAAAGAGCTGTCGTGGAGCCAGGTCCTGCTCGCCGCGAACACCCCCATGCTCCTCAAGGCGTCCATGGTCGAGGGCCGCACCGACCTCGGCGTCATGGCATCGGGCCAGGTCGCGGGGGTGATCGAGGACCTCCCGAGCTGCGAGGAACTCGTCACCCGCGTGATGTCCGAGGCCCGGCACGTGCTCGGCACCCTGCCTACCCCAGGGTGATCCCGCTTCCCGCAAGGGAGTTCAGCGATGCCACGCACGCCACACACCGTGTCCAGACGCGCCCTCGTCGGCGCCGCGCTCACCACGCTGACGGCCGCGGCCGTCGCGCCCGGTGCCACCGCCGCCGGACGGCGTCGTCCGTACCAGGACCCGCCGGTCCGGCACATCCCCCTCCAGGGCGCGGTCAACGTCCGCGACGTGGGCGGCTACCGGGCCCTCGGCGGCGGTAGCGTCCGCCACGGACTCGTCTACCGCGCCGACGCCCTGTCCAAGCTCACCGACGCCGACGTCACGACGCTCTCGGGCCTCGGTCTGCGCCGGGTGGTCGACTACCGGGTGCCGGTGGAGATCCAGTACGACGGAGCGGACCGCCTCCCCGCCGGCCTCACTCCGGACTCGCGGCCGGTGTCCGACAACGGCCTGTACGCGCAGATGATGGCCGCCATCAGTTCCAAGGACCCCAAGCGGCAGGAGGAGATGCTCGGCGGCGGCCGGGCGGCCGCGTTCATGCGGAGCGTGTATCCGCGGTTCGTGTCGGACGCGGACAACCGCGCGCGGTTCGCGGCCACACTGCGCGACTGCGCGTACGGCACCGGGGGCCGGGGGGCCCTCCTGTACCACTGCACGTCGGGGAAGGACCGCACGGGCTGGACGACGTACGTCCTGCTGCTCCTGCTCGGCGTGCCCGAACGGACCGCCGTGGACGACTACTTGGCGTCGAACACGTTCCGTGCCGCGTACGACGCGAAGGTGCGCGACGGGCTGAAGCAGTCCGGCATGATGCTCGATCCGGACCTGCTGATCCCGCTCCAGGAGGTCCGTACGGAGTATCTGTCGGCGGCGGTCGACCAGGCACGGGCGGACTACGGCAGCCTGGGCCGGTACGTCTCGCAGGGGCTCGGCCTCGACCTGGGCACCGTCGCGGCCCTGCGCCACCGGCTGCTCGACTGACGCGAACGCGAAGACCGACACGAACGCGAAGCGGGGCGGTGGGTCGAGGCTGTTCGCCTCGTCCCACCGCCCCGCCGCTCAGCTGGAGTACCGCTTACGCTGCCGCGCCGCGCCCGGCGTCACGCGGACCGCGCCGCGCCCGGCCGCCGCGCCCGCCGGCGCTCTGACCGGCGCCGCCCTGCCCGGGACCGCCCTGGCCCCGGCCGCCCTGGCCCCGGCCACCGGCGCCCTGGGAACGACCGCCCTGGACGGCCTGGCCGCGCCCGCCGCCTTGGCCGCCGCCTTCGCCGCGCCCGGCCTGCGCGCGCCCACCCTGGGCGCGCCCCGCCTGGCCGCCGCCCTGGCCGCGTCCGCTGCCGCCCCGGCTGCGCCGCGGCTGGCGGTTTCCGGAGGCAGCCGGAGCGGTCGGCTCCGGGACCTCGATGACGGCGGGGACGCCGGAGGGCTCCCGCGCGCCGGTGATGCGGACGAGCTCTTCGTCGGTGGACTTGACCTGGGTGGTCTCCGGGCGGATGCCCGCGTCCCGCATGAGGCGCGTGACGTCGCGCTTCTGCTCGGGCAGGACCAGCGTGACGACGCTGCCGGACTCGCCGGCGCGGGCGGTGCGGCCGCCGCGGTGCAGGTAGTCCTTGTGCTCGGTCGGCGGGTCGACGTTCACGACGAGGCCGAGGTCGTCGACATGTATGCCGCGGGCGGCGACGTTCGTGGCGACGAGGGCCGTGACCCGGCCGTCCTTGAACTGCTCAAGGGTGCGGTTGCGCTGCGGCTGCGAACGTCCACCGTGCAGCGGCGCAGCGAGGACACCGCTGGCGAGGAGCCGCTTGGCGAGCCGGTCGGCGGACCGCTTGGTGTCGACGAAGAGGATCACGCGGCCTTCGCGGGCGGCGATGCGCGCGGTGACGGCCTTCTTGTCGGTCTCGTCGAGCACGTGGAGGACGTGGTGCTCCATCGTGGTGACGGCGCCCGCCGACGGGTCCACGGAGTGGACGACCGGGTCGGTCAGGAACTGCCGGACGAGCCGGTCGACGTTCCGGTCGAGCGTCGCCGAGAACAGCATGGTCTGGCCACCCGGGGCGACCTGCTTGAGGAGCGCCGTGACCTGCGGCATGAAGCCCATGTCGGCCATCTGGTCGGCCTCGTCGAGGACGGTGATCCGCACCTCGGACAGGTCGCAGTCGCCGCGCTCGATGAGGTCCTTGAGGCGGCCGGGCGTCGCCACGACGACGTCCGCACCGCGGCGCAGGGAGGACGCCTGGCGGGAGATCGACATGCCGCCGACGACGGTGGTCAGGCGGAGCCTGACGGCGCCCGCGTACGGGGTGAGCGCGTCGGTTACCTGCTGGGCGAGCTCGCGGGTCGGCACGAGGACGAGAGCCAGCGGCATGCGCGGCTCCGCCTTGAGACCGGCGGTGCGGGCGAGCATCGGCAGGCCGAACGCGAGGGTCTTGCCGGAGCCGGTGCGGCCGCGGCCGAGGAGGTCGCGTCCCGCGAGGGAGTTGGGGAGGGTGGCGCCCTGAATGGGGAACGGCTCGGTGACGCCCTGCTCGGTGAGCGTCTTCAGAAGGCCGGCCGGCATGTCGAGCTCGGCGAACGTCGCGGCCGCGGGCAGCGCCGGCGTCGTGTTCTCCGGCATCGTGAATTCCTGCGGCGGCGTGGGCCTGCGCTCGGGAACGCGGCCCTTTCCGCCGGACCTTCCGCCCCGGGAATTCCTTCCGGCGTTTCCGGCGCCCGCGTTTCCTGAAGCGGATGCGGACCGGGTGCGGGTCGGGCGGGGCGGACGTGCGGGGTTAGCCATGCGGGCATGCCTTCCTGGGCCTGGGCGGCCGGGAGCCGGTGGCCATCGACGCGTCTGCGAGCCGCCGGCCTGGTGTGGCCATCGACGCATCTGCGAGCCGCCGGCCTGGGGACAGCACGGGCCGGGGCCCGCACCTTCGCGGTGCGGACCCCGGCCGTGGGGTGCGTGATCCTGGGATCAAGCGGTGTTTCAGGCGGGGAGGATGTTCTCCGCCTGGGGGCCCTTCTGGCCCTGCGTGACGTCGAACGTCACCTTCTGGCCCTCCTGGAGCTCACGGAAGCCCTGGGTGGCGATGTTCGAGTAGTGGGCGAAGACGTCGGCGCCGCCGCCGTCCTGCTCAATGAAGCCGAAGCCCTTTTCCGAGTTGAACCACTTCACGGTTCCGGTGGCCATAACAATCTCCTTTACTGGGGCGGTACGGAAATCCGAGTCCTTCGAATCTCCAGTCGCACCATTGAGCCCCATCCGGAGTTGGCCCGGAGGACCGGCCGGAAAACAATAATGCGCCTGAGGAACATTCCCGTCAGGCGCACATAAAGTCTATGGGTACCAAAACTGCAACGTCATCGACCCTAGCACGACCGTCACGGGACTAGAGACGCTCGATGATTGTGACGTTCGCCTGGCCCCCTCCCTCGCACATCGTCTGCAGTCCGTAGCGTCCGCCCGTGCGCTCCAGCTCGTGCAGCAGGGTCGTCATCAGCTTCGTGCCGGTCGCACCGAGGGGGTGGCCGAGAGCGATCGCGCCCCCGTTCACGTTCACCTTCTCCGGGTCCGTGCCCGTCTCCTTGAGCCAGGCGAGGACCACGGGGGCGAAGGCCTCGTTGATCTCGACGAGGTCGATGTCGTCCATGGACATGCCGGTCTTCTTCAGCGCGTACGCCGTCGCGGGGATCGGCGCGGAGAGCATGCGGATGGGGTCCTCGCCGCGTACGGAGAGGTGGTGGACGCGGGCGCGCGGGGTCAGGCCGTGCTCACGTACCGCGCGCTCCGAGGCGAGGAGCATCGCTGCGGCGCCGTCGGAGACCTGCGAGGAGCAGGCCGCGGTGATCGTGCCGCCTTCGACGACGGGCTTGAGGCCCGCCATCTTCTCCAGGGTGGTGTCGCGGCGGGGGCCCTCGTCCACGGTGACGTCCCCGTAGGCGGCGGTCTCGCGGGCGAAGCGGCCCTCGTCGATGGCGCGGATCGCGCGCTCGTGGGAGCGCAGGGCCCACTCCTCCTGGTCGCGGCGGGTGATGCCCCACTTGCGGGCGATGAGCTCGGCGCCGTGGAACTGGTTCACCGGCTGGTCGCCGTAGCGGGCGCGCCAGCCCTGGCTGCCCGCGTACGGGCCGTCGGTGAGGCCGAGGGGTTCGGCTGCCTGGCGGGAGGCGAAGGCGATGGGGATCTGCGTCATGTTCTGCGTGCCGCCGGCGACGACCAGGTCCTGGGTGCCGGACAGGACGCCTTGCGCCGCGAAGTGCACGGCCTGCTGTGACGAACCGCACTGGCGGTCGATGGTCACGCCGGGGACCTCCTCGGGAAGGCCCGCGGCGAGCCAGGCCGTCCGCGCGATGTCGCCGGCCTGCGGGCCCACCGTGTCGAGGCAGCCGAAGACGACGTCCTCGACGGCGGCGGGGTCGATCCCGGAGCGGGCGACGAGCTCCTTGAGGACGTGCGCGCCGAGGTCGGCGGGGTGGGCGGCGGCGAGGCCTCCCTTGCGCCGTCCTACGGGGGTGCGGACCGCTTCGACTATGTAGGCCTCGGCCATGACGGGTTTCCCTTCAGGGTTGGGTGGCGCGTACGGCGATGCCGTCCAGGACCATCGAGAGGTACTGGCGGGCGATCTCCTCGGGGCTGTGCTGTCCGCCGGGGCGGTACCAGGACGCGGCGACCCACACGGTGTCGCGGACGAACCGGTAGGTGAGCCGGATGTCGAGGTCGGCGCGGAACACCTCGGCGGCGACGCCGCGCTCCAGGGTGGAGAGCCACGCCTTCTCGAACTTGCGCTGGGAGGCGTCGAGGAACTCGAAGCGCTCCTGGACGGCGAGGTGCTTGGACTCCTTCTGGTAGATGGCGACGGCGGCGCGGTGCCGGTCGATCTCGCGGAAGGACTCGGTGACGAGGGCCTCCAGGGTTTCCCTGGGGCCGAGCCGGGAGTCGAGGACGGAGTCGTATCCGTGCCACAGCTCGTCGAGGAAGGTCCGCAGGATCTCTTCGAGCATCGACTCCTTGGAGTCGAAGTGGTAGTAGAGGCTGCCCGCGAGCATGCCCGCGTGGTCGGCGATCTTGCGGACGGTCGTGGCGTTGTACCCCTGGGCGGCGAAGACCTCGGCCGCGGTGTCGAGGAGTTCGCGGCGGCGCTCGGGCGAGGCGGTCACCTGGGGCTTCTTCTTGGTAGGCACGGGTCCATTGTCGTCCTCACCGGTACGGCGGCGGCGCTACGCATGCTGGCTGCTGACGGAGACGATCTCGCCCGTCATGTACGAGGAGTAGCCGGACGCCAGGAACACGATCACGTTGGCTACTTCCCAGGGTTCGGCGTAGCGGCCGAAGGCCTCCTTCTCGGTGAGTTCGGCGAGGAGTTCGGCGGAGGTGACCTTCACGAGGTGGGGGTGCATCGCGAGGCTGGGCGAGACCGCGTTGACCCGGACTCCGTACTCGGCGGCCTCGATGGCGGCGCACCGGGTGAGGGCCATGACGCCGGCCTTGGCGGCGGCGTAGTGGGCCTGTCCGGCCTGGGCGCGCCAGCCGACGACGGACGCGTTGTTCACGACGACGCCGTGGCGGCCGGTGTCGCGGAAGGCGCGCAGGGCGGCTCTCGTGCACCGGAACGTGCCGTTCAAGGTGACGTCGAGGACGCGGGACCACTGGTCGTCCGTCATGTCGACGAGGTCCGAAGTGCCGCCGAGACCGGCGTTGTTGACCACGATGTCGAGACCGCCGTGCGTCTCGGCGGCCAGCGCGAACAGGGCCGCGACCTGTTCCTCGTCGGTGACGTCGCAGGGCAGTGAGGCGACGTTCGCCGCGCCGAACTCGTCGGCGAACGTCTGTTCGCTCTCCTTGAGTCTGCGGGCGTGCGCGTCGCTGATGACGACGCGGGCGCCCTCTTCGAGGAACTTGCGCGCCGTCGCCCCGCCGATCCCGGCTCCGGCGGCCGCGGTGATGACGGCCGTGCGCCCCTTCAGCAGGCCGTGGCCCGGCACGTACTCGGGCTTCGCGCTCATACCCGCGCCTCCTTGGGCAGGCCGAGCAGGCGCTCGGCGACGATGTTCTTCTGGATCTCGTCGGATCCGGCGTAGATGGTGTCGGCGCGGGAGAAGAGGAACAGCCGCTGCCAGTCGTCGAGTGCATAGGTTTCGTGGGGTTCGCCGGCCGCGACCGTCGACGCGGCGCCGCACACGTCCATGGCGAGCTCCCCGAGTCCGCGGTGCCAGGCCGCCCAGTGGAGCTTGCCGACGGAAGGGCCGACGCCGCGCCGGGCGGAGGCCGCCATGGCTTCCAGCTCGACCCAGGCCTGGACTAGCCGGTCCCGGATCAGAGGGTCGGTCACCGCGCCGTTCTTCCTGGCCAGCGCCGCGAGGCCATCCCATTCGCGGCGGAATCCGACCTGCTGGCCGAGCGTGGAGACGCCGCGCTCGAAGCCGAGGGTGGCCATCGCGATCCGCCAGCCGTCGCCGGGTTCGCCGACGATGTGGGACGCGTCGGTGCGGGCGCCGTCGAAGAACACCTCGTTGAACTCGCTGGTGCCCGTGAGCTGCACGATGGGCCGTATGTCGACGCGGCCGCCCGGCTGGTCCAGGGGCACGAGGAGGTAGGACAGGCCCGCGTGCCGCCGCGAGCCGGGTTCGGTGCGGGCGACGACGAAGCACCACTGCGCCTCATGGGCGAGCGAGGTCCAGATCTTCTGGCCGTCCACGACCCACTGTGATCCGTCGGGCGAAAGAGTGCCTCTCGTGCGGACGTTCGCCAGGTCGGAGCCCGCGTCCGGCTCGCTGTAGCCCTGGCACCACAGCTCCTCGACCGCGACGATCGGGGGCAGGAAGCGCTTCTTCTGCTCCTCGGTGCCGAAGGCGATGAGCGTCGGGCCGAGGAGCTGCTCCCCGATGTGGTTGACCCGGGCGGGCGCGTCCGCGCGTGCGTACTCCTCGTGGAACGCGATCTGCTCCTCGAGGCTCGCGCCGCGGCCGCCGTGCTCGACGGGCCAGCCGACGCAGGTCCATCCGTGGGCCGCCATGTGCCGCTCCCAGGCGAGCCGCTCTGCGAACGCCTCGTGCTCACGGCCCGGCCCGCCACGGCCCCTCAACTCGGCGAACTCCCCCACGAGATGGTCCGCGAGCCAGGCCCGGATCTCGGCGCGAAACTCCTCGACGCTGCTCATGGACGTACGTTAACCTACCAAACACTTGTTAGGGAAGGATGTTTCCGATGCCCGCAGCCCACGACAGTCCTCGACCCGCCCCGCACGAGGGCCCCGCGCCCGCCGCGCACGAGGTTCCCGAGCCGGTCCTGTACGAGCGCCGCGGCCCTGTCGCGTACGTGACGATGAACCGTCCGCGCTATCGCAACGCGCAGAACTCGGCGATGACCTACGCCCTGGACGCCGCCTTCTACCGCGCGGCCGACGACCCCGAGGTCAAGGTCGTGGTCCTGGCCGGCGCGGGTGACCACTTCTCCGCGGGGCACGACATCGGCACTCCGGAACGGGACGCGCATCTGCCCTTCGAGCGGCGGGCCGGGCTCTGGTGGGACCACTCGGACAAGCAGGGCGCCGAGTCGCGGTTCGCCCGCGAGTCGGAGGTCTATCTCGGGATGTGCCGGCGCTGGCGCGAGCTGCCGAAGCCGGTGATCGCCTCGGTCCACGGGGCGTGCGTGGCGGGCGGGCTGATGCTCGCGTGGGTCTGCGACCTGATCGTGGCCTCCGACGACGCGTTCTTCGCCGATCCCGTCGTGCGCATGGGGATCCCCGGCGTCGAATACTTCGCGCACCCGTGGGTGATGCCGCCACGGGTCGCCAAGGAGTTCCTGTTCACCGGCGACCGGATGAACGCGCGCAGGGCGTACGAGGTGGGGATGGTCAACCACGTCGTCCCCCGTGCCGAACTCGCGGGGACGACCGACGAGTTGGCGCTGCGCGTCGCCGAGATGCCGCGGCTCGGGCTCGCCCTCGCCAAGCGGGCGGTGAACCAGGCGGAGGACCTTCAGGGCCTGCACGCCGGCATGGACTCCGTGTTCGGCCTGCACCACCTCGCCCACGCGCACAACGCGGAGACCGCGAAGGACTCCCTCGGCGGCATGGACGTACGCGCCATGAAGGAGGCGAACGCCTGATGGACCTCGACTTCACACCCCACGAGGACGCGTTCCGCGCCGAGGCCCGCGAGTGGCTCGCCGGGCACGTCCCGGCCGAGCCGCTGCCGTCCCTGGAGACCGAGGAGGGTTTCGCCGCGCACCGCGCGTGGGAGGCACAACTCCACGCCGGGCGCTGGTCGGTGGTGTCCTGGCCCGAGGAGTACGGGGGGCGGGGCGCCGACATCTTTTCGTGGCTGCTCTTCGAGGAGGAGTACTACGCCGCGGGCGCCCCTGGGCGTGTCTCGCAGAACGGCATCAACCTGCTCGCGCCGACCCTCTTCGACCACGGCACCCCCGAACAGCGGGCCCGGGTGCTGCCCTCCATGGCGAGCGGCGAGACCATCTGGGCGCAGGCCTGGTCCGAGCCGGAGGCCGGTTCGGATCTGGCGTCCCTGAAGTCGAAGGCCGTGCGCACGGAGGGTGGCTGGCTGCTGTCCGGGCAGAAGACCTGGTCGTCGCGGGCCGCGTTCGCCGACCGGGCCTTCGGGATCTTCCGCACGGATCCTGACGCCCCCAAGCCCCATCAGGGACTGACCTACCTGATGTTCGACCTGCGGGCGCCAGGGGTGACCGTGCGGCCCATCGGGCGGCTCGACGGGAAGCCGGCGTTCGCCGAGCTGTTCCTCGACCGCGTCTTCGTCCCCGACGAGGACGTCATCGGTGAGCCGGGCAACGGGTGGCGTATCGCCATGTCGACCACGGGGAACGAGCGGGGGCTCACGCTGCGGTCGCCCGGTCGCTTCCTCGCTGCCGCCGACCGGCTCGTACAGCTGTGGCGGGAGGGGGGCGAGGACCCCGGGATGCGCGATCGCGTCGCCGACGCATTGATCGGGGCGCGCGCGTACCAGTTGTTCACGTACGCCAATGCGTCGCGGTTCGCGGCCGGCCAGACGATCGGTGCCGAGTCCAGCCTGAACAAGGTGTTCTGGTCGGAGTACGACATCGCCCTGCATGAGACCGCGCTCGATCTTCTCGGTGCGGACGGGGAGTTGGCCGACGACGGGGGGTGGGGCGAAGGGTACGTCTTCTCGCTCGCCGGGCCCATCTATGCGGGGACCAACGAGATCCAGCGCGACATCATCGCCGAGCGGCTGCTCGGCCTGCCGAAGGGACGGCGCTGATGAGGTTCCTCCTCGACACGGAACAGGCCGAGTTCGGGCGCACGCTCGACCGGCTGCTGACCGCCGCGGAGACGCCTGACGTGATCCGGGCCTGGTCGTCCGGCGATCACGGGCCGGGGCGGGCGCTGTGGTCGCGGCTCGGCGGGACGGGTGTCTTCGCGCTCACCGTTCCTGAGGCTTACGACGGGGCCGGGTTCCTGCCGGTCGAACTGGCCGTCTCGTATGTGGAGTTGGGGCGGTTCGGGGTGCCCGGGCCCATAGTGGAGACCGCTGCCGCGGCTCGGCTTCTGGACTGCCTGCCTGATGTCGCCAAGGAGTGGCTTCCCGGGATCGCCTCAGGGGACGTGGCGGTGTCCCTCGGCGTGGATGGTTCCTACGTCCTGGATGCGGACTCCGCCGACGCCGTCTTCGTCGTCCGTGGCGACGAGCTGCGGTTTGCCTCCGGACACGGGCCGCTGTTGCCGTCCGCCGATCCTGCGCGCCGGCTCTACGCGCCTGCGGAGGGCGGGACGCTTCTCGCCCGGGGTCCTGACGTGCGGGACGCGGCGGCGCGTGCTGTGGACCTGGCCGCGTTCCTGACCGCCGCGCAGTCGCTCGGCGTGGGTCTGTCCCTGCTGCACCGGACCGTCGAATACGCCACGCAGCGCACCCAGTTCGGCGCTCCCATCGGCTCCTTCCAGGCCGTGAAGCACCGGCTCGCGGACGCGCTCACGGGGCTGGAGTTCGCGCGGCCGCTGGTGTTCGGGGCGGCGCTCTCGCTTGCGCCTGGGGACATCGCGGCGGCGAAGGTGGCGGCGGGCGAGGCGTCTTACGCTGCCGCGCGGGCGGCGCTCCAGCTCCACGGGGCCATCGGGTACACGCAGGAGCTGGACCTGTCGCTGTGGCTACGCAAGGCTCGGCCGCTGCGGGACGCGTGGGGGGCGCCTGCGGCTTGCCGGGCTCGGGTGCTGGGGGGCTGACGCCGGGGTTGGGGTGCTGGGGGCTGACGCCGGGGTCGGGTGCTGGGGGGCTGACGCCGGGGTTGGGTGCTGGGGGGCGGTTCAGCCTTCTCGGCGTCGGCATGTGCGGGCCCACACCCGTTCGTGGGTGCGGCGTCGTGCCTGCTGCGTCTCGCCGTGCGTGGGTGCGGGGACGCGGCGGGATGTACGTGCTCGCTGTTCTATGGGCTCAGGGGGACGGGGACACTGGTCCGCGCGCTCCCGCACGTGGCTCCGCGCGCACATCCCGCCGCGTCCCCTCCCGTGGTGGGGCGGCTGCGGGACGGTGGGGCTTCCTCTCGCGTACGGGTGTTTCGTACGCGGCTGCGGGACGGTGGGGGTTCCTCTCGCGTACGGGTGTTACGTACGCGGCTGCGGGACGGTGGGGCTTCCTCTCGCGTACGGCTGTTTCGTACGCGGCTGCGGGACGGTGGGACTTCCCTCTCGCGTACGGCTGTTTCGTACTTCGCTCAGGGGAAGGTGACTACGGCCGTGCGGCCCATGGCGTGCAGTGTTGTGGTGGTTGAGGTCATCAGTGCGGCGTCGTAGCGGGCGAGTTCATGTCCTGCGACCTTCGCTCCCTCGTCGTCCAGCGCTACGACCAGGGCCTTGCCGGTGATGGTGAGACGGCCTCGGACCACTGCTACCGAGGGGGGTGTGCCGGCTCCCCTGCGCCACATGACGTTGAAGTTCACGACCGGGCCGTCGATGAGGCGGCAGTCGGTCGGGACGTCGCCTCGGAAGTCCTGTGGTGCGTAGCGCTCGTCCACGGTGCGGTGTTCGGCGCCGACCGTCAGTTCCATGCCGGCGCCCTCGACCATCGTCAGTGTTCGGTCGACCTCGCGGAACGCCGAGAACGGGCCGTCGCCCTCGACGTCCGCGAGGCTGACCCGCCACACGAAGTCGTCCGTCCCCGCGTCCGGCGGCGACGCCGCGATGTTGCGGGTGACCCCGCCGCCGTTCTTCCAGGGCGCGGCCGCCCGTTCCGCCGCGGGCAGCAGCCGTACGCCGTTGTCGGTGGTCCCGGGCATGCGGCGGCTCCAATGTGGTGTGACGGGAGTGCCGAGGTTACGTCACTGGGGTCAGGCCGAGCCGGGCGGCGAGGCGTTGGCGGTGTGTGGCTGGGGCGCCGAACAGGTGGCGGCCCGAGTGGGCCCGCTTCAGGTGGCGGTGTGCCTCGTGTTCCCAGGTGATGCCTATGCCGCCGTGCAGCTGGATCATCTCGCCCGCGATGTGCGTGTACGCCTCGGAGCAGGCGGCCGCGGCGGCTGCCGCAAGCTGGGGTTCGGCGTCGGAGTGCGCGGCGGCTTGCGCGAGCGAGCGTGCGGCCTCCAGCTCGACGTGCAGGTCGGCCAGGCGGTGTTTGACCGCCTGGAACGAGCCGATGGGCCGCCCGAACTGCACACGGTCCTTGGCGTACTGGATCGTGTCCGCGAGTGCTCGGGCTGCGGCGCCTGTCTGTTCCGCGGCCAGCGCTGTGCAGGCGAGGTCCCATACGCGGGACACGACCCGTTCTCCGTCGGCGGCCAGGCGCTCGGCCGGGGTCCCGTCGAAGGTGACACGGGCCTGGGGACGGGTCTGGTCCATGGTGGGCAGGGGCGTGAACTCGGCGTTCTCGGAGTCGACTTGGAACAGGGCGAGTCCCTGTTCGTCTCGGGCCAGGACCAGGAGGGTGTCCGGGCGTCCGGGGCCCGCCAGGACGTGTTCCTTCACGCCGGTCAGGCGGCCCGCTCCGACCCGGGCGTTCATCGCTTCCGGCTCCCAGCTTCCGTTCTCCGCCCAGGCCAGCGCCCCCAGCGCGGAGCCGTCGGCCAGCGCGGGCAGCAGCTCTGCGCAGGCCCGCGCGTGGCCGGACGCGACCAGTGCCTGTGTGGCCAGGACGGTGGAGGCCAGGTACGGGACCGGGCTCAGCGCCCGGCCCAGTTCCTCCATGACGACGTACGTCTCCACCGTGCCGCCGCCGAAGCCCCCGTACTCCTCGGGCACCCCCAGGCCCGCCGCGCCGACGGACTCGGCGAGCGGCGCCCACGCGGCCATACCCTCGTGCCGGGCCAGCACCGCCCGTACGGCGGAACGCAGTTCGTCCTGTTCCCGGGTGAATTTCATGCCCTGTCTCCTCTTGCCTTGCGCCGCAGTTCGCCCTTGAGGAGCTTGCCGCCCGCGTTGCGCGGGAGCTCCGGGACCGTCACGAAGCGGCGCGGCACCTTGAAGTTGGCGAGGCGCTCGCGCGTCCACGCGGTGAGCTTCTTTGCGTCTACGGGACCGGACACGACGATGAAGGCGACACCTACCTCCCCGAGTCGCTCGTCCGGAGCTCCGACCACGGCGACGTCGGCTATCAGTTCGTGGCCGAGGAGGGTGTTCTCCACCTCGGCCGGATAGGCGTTGAATCCGCCGACGACGTACATGTCCTTGAGCCGGTCCGTGATGGTGAGCAAGCCGCGGTCGTCGAGCGTGCCGATGTCGCCCGTGCGGAGCCAGCCCTCTTCGGAGACCGCCTCGTGGGTTGCCGGTCGGTCGTCCAGGTAGCCGCGCATCACGTGGTAGCCGCGCACCTGTACCTCGCCCGGTTCGCCGGCGGGCAGGACGTCGCCGAGTGGCGAGGCGATCCGGATCTCGGTGCCGGGCAGCGCGCGGCCCACCGTGTGCGCGACGGTCCACGCGTCGGCGTCCGTGGGGCAGACGGAGACGACTCCGCCCGACTCGGTGAGCCCGTACGCCGTGAACACGTCGGGGGCGCAGAGTTCGGTGCGGATGAGTTCGACCAGTTCGGTCGGGACGGCGGCGGCGCCCGTTCCGGCGAGGCGCAGCGCCCCGAGGTCTGCTTCGCTCCTGCGGGGGTGGTGGATCAGGCCGTGGAAGACCGTGGGCGGGCCCATCAGGCAGGAGACGCGTTCGGTGGCGATGCGCTCGAGGACGCGGTCGGCGTCGTAGACCTCCTCGGGCAGCATCGTGACGCCGCGCAGCAGGCAGGCGATGATGCCGGCCTTGTAGCCGAAGGTGTGGAAGAAGGGGTTCAGCAGGAGGTAGCGATCGCCTGTTCTCAGGGTGACCTGGTGCGACCACTCCTCATAGAGGCGGACCGTCTGCCCGTGGGTCGTCATCACGCCCTTGGGACGGCCGGTGGTGCCGGAGGTGTAGAGGATGTCGCTGAGGTCGTCGGGGCCCACGGCGGCGGCGCGGGCCAGGCGTTCGGTGTCGGTGACTCCTTCGCCCGCCTTCAGGTATGCCTCCCATGCGAGCGCGTCGTCGTGCGCGTCGCCGCGCAGGACGACCACGGAGCGCAGGGCGCCCAGGTCCTCGCCGCTCTCGCGGAGGGTGTGGACGTAGTCGGTGCCGAGGAATCCGCGTTCCGTGAAGAGGAGTTCGGCGCCGCTGCGGCGGATGATGTCGGCGGCCTCGGCCGCCTTGTAGCGCGTGTTGACCGGGACGAGGACCGCCCCGGCGCCGACCGCGCCGAGTGCGGCGAGGATCCACTGGCGGCTGTTGGCGGCCCAGATCGCGACGCGGGTGCCGGGGCGTATGCCGTGTGCGACGGCTGCGCGCGCGGACGCGGCGATCTCGTCGCGCAGCCGGCTGAAGGTCCAGCGGACCTCGCCGTCGGCGAGTGCCTCCCGGTCGCCGTACGCGGCGGCGGCGTACTCGGGGAGCTGGGCGAGCGTGCGCGGTGGGGTGGTGCTGGTCACGAACCCTCCCTGTGATCAGGGGTACTTGACGTGCGAGCGTGGCCGGTATCCAATCACAGGTGTTTCGGTTAGGCATATACCTAGTAGGTACATTCCTTGGAGGCCTCACATGCCGATCCCCACCCATCCCGCCACCTCGGCCGAGGACCTGAAGTCCGCCCTCGCCGGCTTCTGTACGGGCGTCGCGGTCATCACCGCACTCGACGGCGACGGCCGCCCCGCGGGCATGGCCGTGCAGTCGTTCTCGTCGGTCTCGCTCGACCCGCCCCTGGTCTGCTTCTGCCCGGCGCACACCTCGACGACCTGGCCGCGGATCCAGGCGGCGGGCAGGTTCGCGGTCAACGTCCTCGCCGAGGACCAGCGCGAGCTGTGCCGGCGCTTCGCGGTCACCGGTGACGACAAGTTCACGGGCACACCCTGGCGGCCCGGCGGCAACGGCGCGCCCCTGCTCGACGGGGCACTCGCCACGATCGAGTGCGAGCTCGCCGACGTGCTCGACGGAGGCGACCACGCCATCGCGCTCGGCCGGGTCACCTCACTGACCGCGCACCGCGACGCGGGGCCGCTGCTCTACTTCCGCCGCACTTACGGGCGCTTGCCGCGCTCCAGCTCCTCGATGTCCGCGAGCATGGCATCGGCGAGGTCGCGCTCGGACGCGTAGTACCGCTCGGCCCATTTGAGCGTGAGCGTGGGGTACGTCCAGGCCTCGTTGGCCTTCGCGCCCTCCACGTCCTCCTCCGCGCGCACCCGCATCGTCTCGGCGAACTCCCGGTGCCGCGCGAGCACTTCACGCATCTGCTCGGCTTCGAGCAGGTGCCCGAGCCAGAGCCGCAGCATGGGCCCGTGCTTGAGGACGGGCGGGTCGACGGGCGCCTCGCGGGCCCAGGTCCGCACCGCGTCCATGCCTTCGCCGGTGATCCGGTAGACCCGCTTGTCGCGCGTGCCGGTCTCCTGCGCGACCATCCGCGAGGTCGCGTATCCGGCCTTCTCCAGGCGCTTGAGCTCGCTGTAGATCTGGCTGAACGACGGGCTCCAGTAGAAGAAGCGCAGGGACCAGTCCGACCACTTCTTCAGGTCGTACCCGGACAGCTCCTCACCGAAGGAGAGCAGTCCGAGCACCGCCCAGCTGGTCGCCGGGAGTGCGGGGCGCTCCGCGCCGGCCGTGTCGTCTACCGCCTTCTTCTTCACCACGCCACGCAGTCTACGTAGCCCCTTCCCTCGACCTGCGTATGCCTGCTAGAAGTATTCCTATTAGAAACACGTCACTCGGGAGGATCCCCGTGAAGTTCTCCATGATCTTCGAGGCTCAGCTGGCCGACCCGACGCCAGAGAACGAGCGACAGGTCCTCAAGGACTGTGTCGAACAGGCCGTCTTCGCCGAGGAGATGGGCTTCGACCGCATCTGGGCGGTCGAGCACCACTCCCTCACCCAGTACGCGCACATGAGCGCGTCCGAGATCTTCCTGACCTGGGTCGCGGCCAGGACCTCGCGCATCCGCATCGGGCACGGCGTCGTCACGATGCCCTTCGGCTACCAGCACCCCGTCCGCGTCGCCGAGCGCGCCGCGATGCTCGACTCGCTGACCGGCGGCCGCGTCGACATCGGCGCCGGGCGCGGCGCGACGAAACAGGAGATGCGGATGTACGGCGTCCGCCCCGAGGACACGTATCCGCAGATGGAGGAGGCCCTGCGGATCTTCTCCTCGGCGTGGCGCGAGGAGCAGTTCGAGTGGCACGGCTCGATCGACATCGGGCCCGGCGCGATCCTGCCCCGCCCGGTGCAGACCCCGCACCCGCCGCTCTTCATGGCCTGTTCCAAGCACGACACGCTCAAGCTCGCGGCCGAACTCGGCATCGGGGCCCTGGTGATGGGCTTCGCCGGTGCCGACGACGTCCGCACGATGCGCAAGGTCTACGACGAGGCCATCGCGACCCGCACCGGCGAGCGCTTCGTGTCGACCGAGGTCAACGACCACCTCTCGGCGCTCTGCCCGACCATCGTCCTCGACGACCCGGACCTCGCCCTGCGCCTCGGCACGCGCGGACAGCGCTTCTTCGCCGAGTCGATCGCACACTGGTACGGGAACGGCCCCGCTCCTACCTCCTACGCCGAGTCCGATGACGCGGCGACCCACGTGGCGGCGATGGCCAAAGACCGCGAGGAGCTCGTCGCCAAGCTCCACGAGGCGAACATCCCGGCCCGCCCGGTCGACACCGGCACCTACAACGCCGAGCACGCCTACGGCTCCGCCGACACCGCGATCAGTTACGTCGAGCAGCTCCGCGAGATCGGCGTGGACGAGGTGATGTGCCTCATCCAGATGGGCACGGTCCCGCAGGAGGCGTGCATGGAGACCATCCGCCAGTGGGGCGAGAAGGTCATCCCGCACTTCCGGGCGCTGGAGGCGAAGTGACACTCTCACTGGACGGCAAGGTCGTCGTCATCACGGGCGCGGGGCGCGGGCAGGGCGCGGCCGAAGCCTCTCTCGCCGCGGCGGCCGGCGCGCGGGTCGTGATCACCGACGTACGCGAGGAGGAGGGTCGCGAGGCAGCCAAGTCGCTTGGCGAGCAAGGGCTGTTCGTACGGCACGACGTGTCCGATCCGGACAGCTGGGCCGAGGTCGTCGGCGCCACGCTCGGCGCCTTCGGGCGGATCGACGCGCTGGTCAACAACGCGGCGCTGTGGCGCACCGCGCCGGTGGAGCGGGAGACGCTGGAGAACTTCGAGCAGCTGATCCGCGTCAATCTCCTCGGCCCGTTCCTCGGCATCCAGGCCGTGGTGCCCGCGATGAAGGAGGCGGGCGGCGGATCGGTCGTCAACGTCTCGTCGACGGCGGGTCTCATCGGCATTCCGGGGCACGCGGCTTACGGCTCCACGAAGTTCGGGCTGCGTGGCCTGACCCGGTCATCGGCGCTCGACCTTGCGCAGTACGGGATCCGCGTCAACTCGGTGCACCCGGGCGCCATCGACACCCCGATGATTGCCGGGGTGTCGGACAAGGACTGGTCGCACCTGCCGCTCGGCCGGATGGGCCGCCCCGAGGAGGTCGGTGAGCTGGTCCTGTTCCTGGCCTCGGACGCCTCCTCGTACATCACCGGCACGGAGTTCACGGTGGACGGGGGGTCGACCGCGGGATGACGCCGCACGATCCCCTCACCCCGATGGCGCGCACCCTGTGCGACGCCATGTCGGCCACGTTCCCCGACCCGGCCGACGGGCCCCTCGCCCCGGACGCCCTGCGGGCCGCCGCGCGGGCAGGGCTCGGGAAGCCGGCGGTGCCGATGCGGTCGGTTACCGAGCGCCTGGTGCCCGCGCCGGACCTCGACGCCCCCGTGCCCGTACGGATCTACGAACCCGAGCACGGCCCTCCCCGTCCCGAGGCCGACGGCCCGCGCCCGCTCGTGGTGTTCCTGCACGGCGGCGGGTGGGTGCTCTGCGACCTCGACACGCACGACGGACTCTGCCGTCAACTCGCCTCATCGGCCGGTGCGTTGGTGGTTTCCGTCGACTATCGCCGTGCGCCCGAGCACCCGTTCCCCGCCGCCTCCCACGATGCGTACGCCGTCGCCCGGTGGGCCGCCGCGCACGCGTCGGAGCTGGGGTGCGACCCGGACCGGCTGTTCGTCGCCGGGGACTCCAGCGGCGGGAACCTGGCCGCGGCCGTCGCACAGCGGGCCCTGGGCGATCCCGCCGGCCCGGCGGTCGCGGGCCAGTTGCTGCTGTACCCGGTCCTCGACCACCGGCTCGGCGGCGAGTCCCCGGTGGCGTTCGAGCGGGGGTTCTTCCACACGGCGGCTCATATGCGCTGGTACTGGGAGCAGTACCTCGGCGCCGACGGCGATCCCGTCGCCGCGTCACCCGGGCTCGCGCCCGACCTCGAAGGGCTGCCGCCCGCGCTCGTGCTCCTCGCGGACTGCGACCCGCTGCGTGACGAGGGGCTCGCGTACGCGCGGCGGCTCGCGCGGGCCGGGGTGCGGGCGGAGGTGGCGCTGTATCCGGGGGTGTTCCACGGGTTCCTGGGCGCGGCCGGGTACCTGCCCGAGGCGGACGCGGCGCTCGCACGGGCCGCCGCCTGGCTGACCCGCACGCCGGGCGCAGGGGCCTGACGGCATTCGCCGTCTGTACGCCGCCCGCTGTCCGCGGCGCGTCCCCACGGCGGCTCCGTCATGCTGATCCCGCTGATCCCGCTCGTCATGTACGTCACGTACGTCACGTACGTCCTGATGGGCCTCGCCATCGCGGCCCACCTCGCCGAGCTACTTCCCGCTGCGGGATGCTGGACTCGGCCGGGTTCGCCTCCTGGCCTCCTGGCAGGGGCACTTGGGCCGCCTGCTGACGGGCGGGTGGGGCGGCGCGCGTCCATCCTCGCCCTCGCGTACGCGCCCGTCTTCCATATGGCACTGACGTTGCTCAAGCAGCCGTAGAACTACCAGTTGTCGACCGGCTGTTACTGTGCCGCCTGCTCCTGGAAGGCGGGGAGTTCGAGGATCCGCTGCTTGCCGGCGTCGTCCATCAGCTCCACCAGGGGCAGGACCAGATCCCACAGGTCCTGCTTGTCCACCTCGCGGGCCAGCGCGTCGAGTTCGGGCGCGGGCAGCGCGCCGGCCGCCGCGGCGACCTCCCGGCGGGACTCGTCCGGAAGGACCTCGGCCAGCGGCAGGAACTCCGCCCACAGCCCCGTCGCCACCACGGCCCGTACGACACCCTCGAGCACCCCGTCGGCCCGTAGCGACGGCAGCGCCGCGACCGCCCGGCGCTCGTCCTCACCGAGGAGCGCCACCAGCGGAAGCAAGGACTCCCACAGGTCCTCGTCGGCGACCGTGGCGACCAGCGAGTCGAGCCGGTCGGCGGGCTGCGCCGCCGTGAGCGAGGCGATCCGGCCCCGCTGTTCACCGGTGACCATCCCGGCCACGGCCAGCGCCTGAGGCCACAGCCCCTCGGTCGCGGCGGACGCGATGACCTGCGCCAGCCGCTTCTCCCCCATCAACTCGACGATGCGGCCGGTGCGTTCGGGCCGGTCGATGGCGAAGCCCGTGCGCAGCACGGCCGCGTCGTCCACCTGCGGCAGGATCCGGGTCAGCGCCGAGTCCCGCAGATGGCCGACGAAGCGGCCCATCGTCAGATGGTCGCCGCGCTCGGCGAGCGCCACCGCGATACGGACGACGAGGTTCTCGTCGAGCCGGTCCACGATGCCGGGGATGCGGCGCGGGTCCAGGTGCGCGCACGACTCGGCGGTGAACGGCACGGGCAGCTTTTCGATGATGTCAGCGGCGCGCTGGGCGTCGAGGCGCCCGGCGACCGCGGCGGCCAGACGCGGCCCGAGCGCCTTCTGCGAGATCGCGGCGGCGACCCCGGCGGGGACCAGTTTGGTGGCGGCGGCGATCCGGTCGAGCATGTCGGGCATCCGGTCGAACAGTGCGGCGACCGTCTGCTCGTGGAAGCGGCGCACGTCGTCCGGCGGCAGCTCCTGCAGGAAGTCGAGGCTCTCGGGCTCGGCGTCGAGCAGCCTCGCGATCTTGAGGACCTCGGCCCGGCCCCGCAACTTGTCCGTGACAGTCATGTGCGCGTCTCCTGTCGAGAGGCCCTAGCGGAAGAGGATGCGGCGGACGGGTCCGCGGGCGAGGGCGGGGACCAGTTTCAGGGCCTCCTCGGCGGCCTCACCGAGTCCGGCGGCTCGGCTCTCGCGCTCCCGGCGCAGGGCGGCGGCGAGGAGCAGGGTCTGCGCTTCGGTCAACTCCCCGAGGGAGTGCGGGGGTTGGGCCCCCAGTTCGGTACTCAGCTGTGCCCGTGCTTCGTTGCTCACAGCGACCTCCCGGTCAGCGCGCGGCTCGCACTCGGTTCACGCTCGGCTCGTCCCGAGACTGGTGCCGAATTGACTTTTAGTCAATACCGGCGGGCACCGGGGGCGGGTGTGTGCGCCACGTAATCTGAGGCGCATGAAACGCGCAGGCTGCCTCCTCCTGGCCGTGGCTCCGGTCGCCACGGTCGCGGTGTTCCTCCTCACGCCCGGACACGACGACGGCAAGGGCGGCTCGCACGGCGCGTCCTCGTCGCGGCTCTCCGACGGGGACGCCGCGGCAGCCAAGGCCGCCGCGGAGAAGAAGGCCGACGACGAGGCCATCGCCGACCTGCCGCCGGGCCTCGCCGCGCCCGCGAAGAAGGAACTCGCCCAGCAGATCGTGGCCAGCGCGGAGAACTCGACGCTCGACTGGCGCGGCCAGTACGGCTACATAGAAGACATCAAGGACGGGCAGGGCTACACGGCCGGGATCATCGGCTTCTGCACCGGCACGCACGACCTGCTCACCCTCGTCGAGCGGTACACGAAGGCCCACCCGGACAACGGGCTCGCCCGCTACCTGCCCGCCCTGCGCAAGGTCGACGGCACGGACTCCCACGAAGGCCTCGACCCCGGCTTCACCGCGGCCTGGAAGAAGGAGGCGTCCGACGCCGACTTCCGCGCCGCCCAGAACTCCGAGCGCGACCGTGTCTACTTCGACCCGGCCGTCCGCCTCGCCAAGCTCGACGGCCTGGGCACGCTCGGCCAGTTCATCTACTACGACGCCATGGTCCTGCACGGCCCCGGCACGGGCCCGAGCGGCTTCTACGGCCTGCGGGAGAAGGCCATGCGGGAGGCGGACACCCCGGCGCAGGGCGGCAAGGAGAAGGCGTACCTCGACATCTTCCTCGCCGTGCGCCGCACGGCGATGAAGGCGAAGAAGCCGGACCGCGACACGACCCGCATCGACACGGCCCAGCGGCAGTTCCTCTACGACGGCAACCTGGCCCTGAAGACACCGCTGGTGTGGAAGGTGTACGGGGAGACTTACCGGGTGCAGTAATTCCCCGCCCATGCCGCCCACCCCTCTACCCTCAACCCCCTTCCCCACACTGCCACTTCTGGGATGATGTGCCAGGTCAGACGAGAGAGGGAGGGGCTCGGTGGGGCCGGAGGACGACCAGGGGCAGCAGGGCGGAAAGCGGCGGGCGCTGCTGATCGGCGTGCGGGAGACGCCCTATCTGGCGAAGTATCCGGAGCTCCGTGCCAAGTACCCGTCCCTGGACTTCGTCGGCAAGGACATGTCACTCGTCCAGGAGGCCTTGGAGCACTCCGAGTACGAGGTCGTCCCCTGCGAGGACACCAACTACGGGCCGGTGACGGGCGCCATTGAGGAGTTCTTCTCGTCCTGCGAGGAGGGCGACACCGCGTTCGTCTACGTGTCCTGCCACGGCGAGACCCTGGGTGACCGGCACTACCTCGTCCTCTCGGACAGCCAGTCCAAGGCCTTGGAGGACGGGAGCCGGGTCCTGAGCCCCACCGCCTTGCTGAGCGCCGACGCGGCAGGGCTGCTGCGCGACGCCAAGCCCGGCGTCACCACCATCGTGTGCCTCGACACCTGCCGCACCCCGGGCCCGCTCCCGGCCGGCGGCGCCGAGCCGCAGGGCCAGGGCCCCGCCCTCGCCGCGTACTGGATCCACAGCTGCGGCCGGGGGCAGCGCTCCTACGCGGATCGCAACCACGGCAGCTGGTTCGCGCAGGCCCTCGCCAAGGCGCTGCAGCCCGGCACCCCGCCGACCACGTTCTCGGAGCTCGTCGAGTACACCGGAAGGGGGCTGCGCGGGCTCGCCGACGGGCACCAGGTCGAATGGCCCACGGTGGAGCCGTCATGGCCCGTGCGCGCGCCCGACAAGCAGCTCGACCCGTGGGTCTGCAAGGGCTCCACCGAGACCCTGGACTGGAGCCGGATCCTCACGGAGTCGGTCCTGTGGGACCACACGTCCGGCTCAGCCGCGACGCATGCGCGGGTCAAGGAGGCGCTGTCGGAGCTGGTCCGGTGCGTCGTGGAGACCGGCGCGGGAGCCGGCGCCCACCATCACGACCCCTGGGCCGACGACGCGTACCCGGTGCGCGTCCAGGCCCGCCTCGACGACCTCGTGACCCACGCGAAGCTCACCGGGCCCGACCGGCTCTCACCCGCCGAGACGGCCTGCCTGCTGGCGGCCGCCGTCGTCCACGACGGCGTCGTCGCCACGGCGCTCCAAGAACTGCACCGCTTCCTGCCCGACACCCTCGACCCAGGCCCGCGCGGCCGGGTGAAGTCGCCGCGCGACCACCACCAGCAGGTGCGGGACGCCGCACGGGACGTGTGCCGCGCCCACATCCTCGTACAGCGGACGGCCGACACTCTGCGAGGCCGTGGCCTCGACGAAGCCGCGAAAGCCGCCGACCACTGGTTGCGCCACCGCCTCATAGCCGAGTGGGACCGGCTGTGGGAGCGCACCGGCGACTACGAGGTGGTGGATCTGCTCATCGACATGACGGTCGACGCCGTCGTGGCGGCGGCCGACGGCCCTGCCCTGGAGCCGGTGACGCCGGAGGCCCGCCATGAGATCGACAGCCAGGTCCGCCAGGTGCTCGGCCACTTCACGATCAAGCCGGGCGGCAGCAGTCCGCGGATCAACGAGAAGGGGCAGGACGTCTTCGACGATCGCTCGCCGGTGTCCGGGAGCTGTTGGCGCGGCCGGCAGCTGGCGACACTGCTGTGGACGGCCGCGCATCTGGCCGCCGACCCCCGCCGGCCCGCGAGCGTGCTCGTCGACCATCTCGGCGCACACCGTCCCCTGCTGCCGTCCGAGGTCGTGTCCGCGCTCGCCAACCGGTTCGGCTACGACCGCGTCGAGGGCCGCACGGAAAGCACCCGCGGCCTCGCCGTGCGCTTCCTGTGCCCGCACCCCGCCCTGCACGCCGCGATCGAGGAGACGGTGCGCATCGCCGACGCCGCGGTGCGGGCCTTCCACGCGGCGGCCGGGCCGGGCGGCCTGCCTCCCCTGCTGCGCGGTCTTCCCGACCGGGTCACGGCCGAGCATCTGAGGCCTCCCGCCAACGGCTACAAGACCCCCGTCGAACGCTTCCGGCTCGCCGAGGACGAGATCCGGGCGCTCCTCATGGGCACGCAGCTGTACGGCGACCGGATGCTCGCGGTGCGCGAGCTGTACCAGAACGCCCTCGACGCCTGCCGCTACCGGGACATGCGCAAGAAGTACGGGAAACAGCGCGGCCCCAAGTGGAAAGCCCTCATCGAGTTCGAACAGGGCTGGGACGGCCGGCGGCCCTACATCGAATGCCTCGACAACGGCGCCGGGATGACCCGCGCCCGGCTCACCTCGATGTTCGCCCGGGCCGGCAAACGGTTCGAGCAGGACCCGGAGTTCGTCCTGGAGCGGCGCAACTGGCGTCGGGAGGGCATCGAGGACGTCGCCATGAACTCCCGTTTCGGCATCGGGGTGTTCAGCTACTTCATGCTCGCCGACGAAGTGGTGATCTGGACCAGCGCGGTCGACGAGTACGGTCTCAGCAGCGGCGGGCGGGCGCTGCGCGCGGACATCCAGTCGGGCTCCGGGCTGCTCCAGATCAGCGAAACGGACGACGCGGAGTACCTCCCGCGCGACGGCGGCACCCGCGTACGCCTGTATCTCGCCGAACCGGGAGAGAACGAGAAGCAGCCGTCCCTCGTGGAGACGCTCCGCACCCAGCTGTGGGTCGCCGAGTACGACGTGGCCGCCGAGGAACGGGGGCGCGACGACACTCGCGTACGGGACATGTCCTGGCAGCCACATCGCCTCGCGCCCCGCGACGAATGGCTCGGCGAGCCTGTGAAGATCGGAACAGACGCCTGGCTCGTCCAGGGAAAGGGGCAGCTGCTGCTCGACGGCGTCCTCGTGCAGGACGCGCCCGAGGTGTACGGCCGGGTGGTCAACCTGCGCGAACGCCACAGCCCCGTGCCGAGCGTGGACCGCAACCAGCTCCTCAAGTACGACAAGGAGAGCGTCTACTCGGAACTTCTCGACGAGGCCGCGTCCGTCGCGGAACAGATCGAGGAGGTGTCGCTGCGCTGGCTGTGGGGTCTCGCGCGGGACGCGCCCCGGCTCGCGGTCGCGGTCCTCGACGCACTTCCGAAGGAAACGGTGGCGGTGCTCTCGGTCCAGGCGGACGGACGGCGGCTTGTGGAGGAGCGGGTGCAGCTCACACAGTCCGGATGCCTGCCCAGTGACGAAGGGGTCCTGCAACTCTTCCCCTCACCCGCCCAGCTCGACACGGGCGGTCCGTACGAGAGCGCCCTGCTGGAGAACTGGCAGAGCACGCGGCTCTCGCTGCGGCAGCAGGGTGCCGGCTTCGCGCCGCCGGGCTACGCGTCTCCGGTCGGCCTGGACGCCGTGCTCTTCGAAGATGCTGTCCCCCGTGGCTGGCAGACGGTGCTGCGCGCCGCGGCGCTTGCCGACGTGTCGATCGGTGAGGCATTGAAGGAGCTGCGCAAGTACGCCGTGATGGGCGTATACATCCCTTCAGCCCCTGACCTGCCGGCGCTGCGTCACCGGCGGTCGACGGTCGTGCTCGCCGATCTCCTGGCCGCCTATCTGGCCTCGGCCAAAGACGAGATCGCCCTGACAACCGCAGGCCGCAAGCCGCAGGCCACCCACGCGGCGGCGCTGATCATAGCGGCCCGGCACGACATCACCTTGGGGAAGGTGGCCGAACTCCTGGCGCTGCTGAGAGAACTGCACCCGGAGCTGCCGGAACCGCCCGAACTCGACGCCGCGCTCGCCGACCTCCGCGTCACCCCGCAGGAAGTCGGACGGCTCTCCGTCGACAGGAACAAACCGCTGGACGCCATCACCGATCTCTTGTGGATGCCCGGCAGGGTGGGGCCCGTCGATCTCCTGTACCGGTCGGAAGCGCCGTTCTCGATCGAGGAGATCACCCGTCGCCTCGACCTGCTCGCTCCCCTCGGGTTCTCATACGAGTGCGAGCCCTCACCCGCCGCAAAGGAGCAGCGTGCCCTTTCGGCGGGGCAGCGACTTCTACTCTCCGTGGACGGTGATCAAGCACCTCCGTGGCACGAGGCAGACATCACGCTGCCCCAGGTTCTGGCCATGTCTCAACGCCTCTCGGCGACCCCCGGTAGCGTCGGCCGGCGCATCGCCGACGCCACATCGGTCTCCGGTGTGCACGCACCCGGCATTCCCGCTGAGGCGGCCGACTGGGACGTTCCCTACTGGGTGTCGTCAACCATCGACAGGTGGGGGCACGGAACACAGCGGCGGTTCAGGCCCTGGGAACTGATCGGCGCCTTCTACCAGTGGGGGGACGACGAGCCGGACGCGTTCCAGAAGGCCGTCACCGCCCTCGCCGCCTGCGATCTCATCCGTTGGGAGCACGGCGTCGACGCCGCCGCGCTGATCGAGCAGGCCGCGTCCCGCAACAAGATCCTCGTCGCCTTCCCGCAGGTGGAACGGGTGCAGCCTCATTACCTCGCGGTCAACGGAGACTTCGACGAGGACGGTGTCACGCTGGCCTACTTGTGGGCGATGACCGCCGTCGAGGACCGCACACTGGGCGAGGTCGCCGATACCGTCGCAGGGATCCACACCTCGATCCCCCTGGACGTGGTGCCGGTTCCTGACACAGCCCGTGCCCTGCGGGCCACCATCGTCGATGTGCGGATCCTCAAGGACGGTGACGCACCTGACTACCAGGCGTTTCGCCTGCGCGCGAATCTGACGGTTCTGAATCTGCTCCGCCACGCCCAGCTCAGCCGCACCTCCGTCGCCGCCAGCGCCCGCCATCTCGCCTCCTTCACCGCCATCGGCGCTCCACCGCTGCCGGGCCCCTTCGAGGGCCCGGACGTCGACTTCCTGGCGGAGTTTCATCCCGACCGCTTCGACCTCGCCGCCTTCGACCAGGGGCTCCTCGGCACCGACAACGTCCTCGGCCCCCTCGAACTCGTCCGCGTCGCGGGCCGATTCGGCTGGACGCTCGGGAAGACGTACGACCGCTACGCGCCCTTCCGCTGCCTCGGCCTGGACGTCACCGTTCCGGCGCCCGACCCCCAGGAGGCCGCGCTCGCCCCCGACTGGCGGGACGTGCTGATCCTCAGCGAGCAACTCACCGGCCGTTCCCCCGCGTTGGCCTGGCCCGTCACGGCGGAGCACGTGAGCCTGTGCGCGCAGGAGACGGACCTGTCCGAGGACGAGGTGCGCACGCGTCTGAGCCTCTACTCCAGACTCTTCGAACTGTCCCTGTCCGGCGCAGCCCGGCCCGAGTGAAGGCAGCCATCCGTGCGGTACCGAGAACATCCCCACCCCGGCGAGGTCACCTTCTCGTGGACGCGCCACGAGTCCGACGGGCGTGTGCTCCTGGAGGCGAGCGGCCAGTGCCCCGTGTGCGGCTGCGCCATGTCCCACACCTTCACGCACCTGCAGTCCGTGATCCCCAAGGGCGGCGGATTCCTCGACCGCAGGGAGGACCCGGGCAGCGGTGTCTGGCAGACGCGCTGCCGCTGCGGCAGTCACCACTTCCCGCGCCCGGCGGAGGCAACGGAGGGCTGCGGTGCCTGGCTGCGGCTCGCGGCCCCGCCGGCTGCCGTCACCGCACCGGACGGGGGATCCTGATGGACTTCACGCAGCGCGAGTTGCGCGATGCCGAGCGCAGGATCGAGGCGCAGAGCGATCCGCACGAGCAGCTGCGGATGGCCCGCCAGCAGGCCGAGGGCTACCGGAACTTCCTGTCGTCCCTGACCGCCGTGCTGACCGCCGTCTTCGTCCTCAAGGGCCAGGAGGACCTGAGCAAGATGGACAGCGTCCCGCGCTGGACGGTCGTGGGCCTGCTCATCACCGGGTTCGTGGCGCTGATCGTCGCGTCCTGGCTCGGGGTGCTCGCCACCGACGGCCGTCCGGGCGAGGAGACCTGGGGCGACCCGGGACGGTTCCTGGAAGGGGAGGTCCGCCGCACCCGGCGGATCTGGCGTCTCGTCGAGTGGGCCCGCTGGCTCGCCCTCGCCGGGGTGGTGTGTGTGGCTGCCGCGGTGATCACAACCTGGGTGGCCCCCAGTTCCTAGAATTGCGGCTGGTCGCGTGCGTCACCCCGGACGAAACCCGATGGACGTACGCCGACGACTTCCCTGCGACGTCGTCGACCGGCGATGTCATGACAGAGCGAGAGGCAAGAGGTAACCGATGGATCTGGTACTCGACCCGCCGCGCGGAGTCGCGCCGATCCTGCTGGGCATGACGCTCGACGAAGCGCTCACCGCGGCGCCCGGGAACTGGGGCGAGCCCCGCGTACTGCGGCGCCCCGCCCAGAGCTCGGCGCAGGCCTCCTGGACCCTGGACCACGTCGGCGTGCAGGCCCTGGTCGAGGACGGGACCACCGTCACTGCGATCGAGCTGTGGTGGCCCGGCGAAGGCCGCACATCCAGCACCCGCGTCCTGCTCGACGGGGACGAGGTGTTCACCACCCCCGCACAGGACCTCTTCGCACGCGCCGCCGAGCGGGGCTGGACGATCGACACGTCACAGCCCGAGTACCCGGTGATCCCCGGAGTGTCCCTCGGCTTCACACGGCAGACCTCGCAGGACGTCGAGCGGGACGCCGACGGACTGCCGCGGTGCGTCACCTCGGCCCTGGTCGGCGGAGAGGACTACTACAACTACCGCTACGAGAATGGCGGTTGAGCGGCGCTCTGTCCGGCTGCGAACCCCGGCAACCGGGAGTCCCCCTCCGCCCTCGCCGACCGACCGTGACCGACACCCGATGCCCGGGAGCCCTGCCCCATGCCGCGCACCACCCCGCCCCGCCCCGCCGACGTCGAAGCGCTCTTTCCCGAGCTGGGTGCGCTGCGCCGCTCGGCGACCCGGCTGCATCCACGGCCCGGCACCCCCACGGTGCACGACAGCTCGGTCGGCGGTCCGATGCTGTGGCCCGCAGGAGAGCCGTGGCCGGTCTGCACGATCGCGCACGGGCGGTCCAGCGGCTACCGCTACGGCGATGTCCTGCGCGAGCGGGAGATCCTGGACCGGGCCAGGCGACGCGATCCGCGGTCCGGCCCGAACGCCGAGGAGCTCGCCGAACTCGCCGGTTTCGAGCGCGGCCGGCACGCCCCGGACCTGACCGACAGCGACCCCGTCCCGCTGCTCGCCGTCGCCCAGCTGCACCGCCGTGACGTCCCCGGACTGCCGTTCCCCGAAGAGGGCGATCTGCTCCAGGTGTTCTGGTGCGGCTACGAGCGGCACGGCGAGTCCCGCCACGAGCCGCACGTCCACCTCCGCCGACGTCATGCCGCGGACGTCACCGAGCCGCGGTCCGAGCAGCCGGTGCCCGGGGTCGTGGGCCGCGAGGAGCTCGTCCCGAGTGCGTGTGTCCTGCACCCCGAAGTGGTCACCGAGTACCCGTGGTTCGAGGAGCTCGACCCCGGTCTGCAGGAGCGCATCGAGCGCTGGGCCGCGCCCGACGGCGAGGAGGAGGACGAGGACGAGGTCTACGTGTCGGACCTGTCGACGGCCCCCGGCTGGAAGGTCGGCGGTCACATCGCCTGGAACCTCACGGGGCCGACCCGACTGAGCTGCGCCGCCTGCGACGCGGACCTCTTCCCGCTCCTGACCGCGGCCGCCACCGAGTGGGATCCCAGCAGGACCAGCTGGATCCCGTACGAGGACCGGCAGGGCAGTGCTGCCCGGCGTGCCAACACCCCGACCCGCATCTCCCCCGGCCGCGGCCGCCTGATCATCGCCGTGTGCCCCCGCGACCCGCACCATCCGCTCCGGCTCGTCACGCAGTGAGTGACCGCGGCGCGGCTGAGGCCGACGCACCACGGCGCCCACCCAGTCGTCCGGTCGGGGACAGTGGGGCGGGCGCCGTGTTCAGTTCCGTACGCCTTTGTACGGGACGTTTTTGAGGGCCGTCAGGCCGCCGTCACGTCGGTCAGACGGTCAGGGAGCGGTCCGTCGGGCGGATCGGGGCCGGCAGTTCGCTGGCACCGGTCAGGAAGCGGTCGACCCCGCGGGCGGCCGAGCGGCCCTCCGCGATGGCCCACACGATGAGGGACTGGCCGCGGCCCGCGTCACCGGCGACGAAGACGCCGGGGACGTTGGTCTGGAACTCGTCGTCACGCGCCACGTTACCGCGGGCGTCGAGGTCCAGGGCGAACTGGGAGACGAGGCCGTTGTCCTGGTCCGTGCCCGTGAAGCCCATCGCGAGCGTGACGAGCTGGGCGGGGATCTTGCGCTCCGTGCCCGGCTTCGGCGTCAGCTTGCCGTCGATGAACTCCACCTCGGCGAGGTGCAGGTACTGGACGTTGCCGTCCTCGTCGCCCTCGAAGTGGGTGGTCGAGACGGAGTAGACCCGCTCGCCGCCCTCCTCGTGCGCGGACGTCACCTTGTAGAGCATGGGGAACGTAGGCCAGGGCTGGCCCGCGCTGCGGTCCTCGCCCGGACGCGGCATGATCTCCAGCTGCGTGACCGAGGCCGCGCCCTGGCGGTGGGCGGTGCCCACGCAGTCCGCGCCGGTGTCGCCGCCGCCGATGACGACGACGTGCTTGCCCTCGGCGGAGACGGGCGTGGTGACGTAGTCGCCCTCCTGGACCTTGTTGGCCAGGGGCAGGTACTCCATCGCCTGGTAGACGCCCTTGAGTTCACGCCCCGGGACCGGCAGGTCGCGGGCGGTCGTGGCACCGGCGGCGATGACCACGGCGTCGTAGCGCTTGCGCAGCTTCGCGGCGTCGATGTCGCGGCCGATCTCCACACCCGTACGGAACTTGGTGCCCTCCGCGCGCATCTGCTCGATGCGGCGGTTGATGTGGCGCTTCTCCATCTTGAACTCGGGGATGCCGTAGCGGAGCAGGCCGCCGATGCGGTCGGCGCGCTCGTAGACGGCGACCGTGTGGCCGGCCCGCGTCAGCTGCTGGGCGGCGGCGAGACCCGCCGGGCCCGAGCCGATGACGGCGACGGTCTTGCCGGAGAGGCGCTCCGGGGCCTGGGGCGCGACGTCGCCGCGGTCCCACGCCTGGTCGATGATCGAGACCTCGACGTTCTTGATGGTGACGGCCGGCTGGTTGATGCCGAGCACGCACGCCGACTCACAGGGCGCCGGGCAGAGGCGGCCGGTGAACTCCGGGAAGTTGTTGGTGGCGTGCAGCCGCTCCTGCGCCGCCGACCAGTCCTCGCGGTACGCGTAGTCGTTCCACTCGGGGATCAGGTTTCCGAGCGGGCAGCCGTTGTGGCAGAACGGGATGCCGCAGTCCATGCACCGGCCGGCCTGCTTGCTGATGATGGGGAGCAGGGAGCCGGGAACGTAGACCTCGTTCCAGTCCCGCACGCGCTCGCCGACCGGACGGGTCTTGGCGACCTCGCGGCCATGGTTGAGAAAGCCCTTGGGATCAGCCATTGGTCGCCGCCTCCATCATCTTCTCGGTGGTCTCGGACTCGGAGAGTCCGGCTCGCTCGGCGGCGTCCTTGGCGGCGAGCACTGCCTTGTACGTACTGGGGATGATCTTGCTGAAGCGGTCCACCGCCGCCGGCCACTCCGCGAGGAGCTTCTCGGCGACCGTCGAGCCGGTCTCCTCCGCGTGGCGGCGCACGACGTCGTGCAGCCACTGCTTGTCGGTGTCGTCGAGGCCTTCGACGGCCGAGACGTTTCCGGCGTTGACGTTGTCGGCGTCCAGGTCGATGACGTAGGCGATGCCGCCGGACATGCCGGCCGCGAAGTTGCGTCCGGTCTCGCCGAGGACGACCGCGCGGCCACCGGTCATGTACTCGCAGCCGTGGTCGCCCACGCCTTCCGAGACGACCGTCGCGCCCGAGTTGCGGACGCAGAAGCGCTCGCCGGTGCGGCCGCGCAGGAACAGCTCGCCGCCCGTGGCGCCGTACGCGATCGTGTTGCCCGCGATCGTGGAGAACTCGGCGAGGTGGTCGGCGCCGCGGTCCGGGCGGACCACGATGCGGCCGCCGGACAGGCCCTTGCCGACGTAGTCGTTGGCGTCGCCCTCCAGACGCAGGGTCACACCGCGCGGCAGGAAGGCGCCGAACGACTGGCCCGCGGAGCCGGTGAAGGTGATGTCGATGGTGTCGTCGGGCAGGCCCGCGCCACCGAACTTCTTCGTCACCTCGTGGCCGAGCATGGTGCCGACCGTGCGGTTGATGTTGCGGATCGCGACCTGGGCGCGGACCGGCTGCGCGTCGGCCTGGGCGTTCGCGGCGAGCGCGTCGGCGGCCAGCTTGATCAGCTCGTTGTCCAGGGCCTTCTCCAGGCCGTGGTCCTGAGTGATCACCTGGTGGCGCACGGCGCCCTCGGGCAGCTCGGGGACGTAGAAGAGGGGCTCGAGGTCGAGGCCCTGGGCCTTCCAGTGGTCCACGGCCCGCTCGGTGTCGAGGAGTTCGGCGTGGCCGACGGCCTCCTCGATCGTGCGGAAGCCGAGCTCGGCGAGCAGCTCGCGGACCTCTTCGGCGATGAACTCGAAGAAGTTCACGACAAATTCGGCCTTGCCGGAGAACCGCTCGCGCAGAACGGGGTTCTGCGTGGCGATGCCGACCGGGCAGGTGTCCAGGTGGCAGACGCGCATCATGACGCAGCCGGAGACGACGAGCGGCGCGGTCGCGAAACCGAACTCCTCGGCGCCGAGCAGCGCGGCGATGACGACGTCGCGGCCGGTCTTCAGCTGGCCGTCGGTCTGGACGACGATGCGGTCGCGCAGGCCGTTGAGCAGCAGGGTCTGCTGGGTCTCGGCGAGACCGAGCTCCCAGGGACCGCCGGCGTGCTTCAGCGAGGTCAGCGGCGATGCGCCCGTACCGCCGTCGTGGCCGGAGATGAGCACCACGTCGGCGTGCGCCTTGGAGACACCCGCGGCGACCGTGCCGACGCCGACCTCGGAGACCAGCTTCACGTGAATCCGCGCCTGCGGGTTCGCGTTCTTCAGGTCGTGGATCAGCTGGGCCAGGTCCTCGATGGAGTAGATGTCGTGGTGCGGCGGCGGGGAGATCAGGCCCACGCCCGGCGTCGAGTGACGCGTCTTGGCGACCCACGGGTAGACCTTGTGGCCGGGCAGCTGGCCGCCCTCGCCGGGCTTCGCGCCCTGCGCCATCTTGATCTGGATGTCGTCCGCGTTGACCAGGTACTCGCTCGTCACGCCGAAGCGGCCGGAGGCGACCTGCTTGATGGAGGAGCGGCGCGCCGGGTCGTACAGCCGGTCCGCGTCCTCGCCGCCCTCACCGGTGTTGGACTTGGCGCCCAGCTGGTTCATGGCGATGGCGAGGGTCTCGTGCGCCTCCTTGGAGATGGAGCCGTACGACATGGCGCCCGTGGAGAACCGCTTGACGATCTCGCTGACCGGCTCGACCTCGTCGATGGAGATCGCTTCGCGGTCGCTGTTGAAGCCGAAGAGACCGCGCAGCGTCATCAGACGCTCCGACTGCTCGTTCACGCGGCCCGTGTACTTCTTGAAGATGTCGTAGCGGCGGTTGCGCGTGGCGTGCTGGAGGCGGAAGACCGTCTCCGGGTCGAACAGGTGCGGCTCGCCCTCGCGGCGCCACTGGTACTCGCCGCCGATGTCGAGGGCGCGGTGCGCCGGGGCGATGCCGCTCGCCGGGTACGCCTTGGCGTGGCGGGCGGCGACCTCCTGGGCGATGACGTCGAGACCGGCGCCGCCGATCTTCGTCGCCGTGCCGTTGAAATACTTCTCGACGAAGGCCTCGTCGAGGCCGACGGCCTCGAAGACCTGGGCGCCGCGGTAGGAGGCGACGGTCGAGATGCCCATCTTGGACATGACCTTGAGGACGCCCTTGCCGAGCGCGTAGATCAGGTTGCGGATGGCCTGCTCGGCCTCGATGCCGGACAGGAACGTGCCGGCGCGGACCAGGTCCTCGACGGACTCCATCGCCAGGTACGGGTTGACGGCCGCGGCGCCGAAGCCGATCAGGAGGGCCACGTGGTGGACCTCGCGCACATCGCCCGCCTCGACGAGCAGACCCACCTCGGTGCGCTGCTTCGTACGGATGAGGTGGTGGTGGACGGCCGCGGTGAGCAGCAGCGACGGGATCGGCGCGTGCTCGGCGTCGGAGTGCCGGTCGGAGAGCACGATCAGGCGGGCGCCGGCCTCTATGGCGGCGTCGGCCTCGGCGCAGATCTCCTCGATGCGGGCGGCGAGCGCGTCGCCGCCGCCGGAGACCCGGTACAGGCCGGACAGGGTCGCGGCCTTCATGCCGGGCATGTCGCCGTCGGCGTTGATGTGTATGAGCTTGGCCAGCTCGTCGTTGTCGATCACCGGGAAGGGCAGGGTGACCGAACGGCAGGAGGCCGCGCTCGGGTCCAGCAGGTTGCCCTGCGGGCCGAGGCTGGAGCGCAGCGAGGTGACGAGCTCCTCGCGGATGGCGTCCAGCGGCGGGTTCGTGACCTGCGCGAACAGCTGGGTGAAGTAGTCGAAGATCAGCCGCGGGCGGGCGGAGAGCGCCGCGATCGGCGAGTCCGTGCCCATGGAGCCGAGCGGCTCGCCGCCGGTCTTGGCCATCGGCGTGAGGATGACGCGCAGCTCTTCCTCGGTGTAGCCGAAGGTCTGCTGGCGGCGGGTGACCGAGGCGTGGGTGTGGACGATGTGCTCGCGCTCGGGGAGGTCCTCGAGCTCGATCTCACCGGCCTCGAGCCACTCGGCGTACGGCTGCCCGGCGGCCAGGCCGGCCTTGATCTCGTCGTCCTCGATGATGCGGTGCTCGACGGTGTCGACGAGGAACATCTTGCCGGGCTGGAGGCGGCCCTTGCGGACGACCTTCGCGGGGTCGATGTCGAGGACGCCGACCTCGGAGCCGAGGACGACGAGGCCGTCGTCGGTGACCCAGTAGCGGCCGGGGCGCAAACCGTTGCGGTCGAGAACGGCACCCACCTGCGTACCGTCGGTGAAGGTCACGCACGCCGGGCCGTCCCAGGGCTCCATCATCGCGGAGTGGAACTGGTAGAAGGCGCGGCGGTCGGCCGCCATGGAGGCGTGGTTCTCCCAGGCCTCCGGGATCATCATCAGGACGCTGTGCGGCAGGGAGCGGCCGCCGAGGTGCAGCAGTTCGAGCACCTCGTCGAAGGACGCCGAGTCCGAGGCGTCGGGCGTACAGACGGGGAAGATCCGCGACAGGTCCTCGGCGTCGCCGAACAGGTCGGAGGCGAGCTGCGACTCGCGCGCCTTCATCCAGTTCCGGTTGCCCTTGACCGTGTTGATCTCACCGTTGTGCGCGACGAAGCGGTACGGGTGCGCGAGCGGCCAGCTCGGGAAGGTGTTCGTGGAGAACCGCGAGTGGACGAGAGCGATCGCGGATGCGAATCGGCGGTCCGACAGGTCGGGGAAGAAGGGCTCGAGCTGGCCGGTGGTCAGCATGCCCTTGTAGACGATGGTGCGGGCGGAGAGCGACGGGAAGTACACGCCGGCCTCGCGCTCGGCACGCTTGCGCAGGATGAAGGCCTTGCGGTCGAGCGCGATGTCCTTCGCGGTGCCGTCGGCGTCCGAGACGAAGATCTGGCGGAAGGCCGGCATCGTCGAGCGGGCGGTGGCGCCGAGGAGCTGCGGGGCGACCGGCACGTCGCGCCAGCCGAGGAGGGTGAGGCCCTCTGCGGCGGCGATCGTCTCGATCTGTGAGACGGCGGCGGCGTTGTCGGCCTCGTCGACGGGCAGGAAGGCGATGCCGACCGCGTACGCGCCGGCCTCGGGCAGATCAAAGGAGACCGCGGCACGCAGGAAGGCGTCCGGGACCTGGGAGAGGATGCCCGCTCCGTCACCCGAGTCGGGCTCGGATCCGGTGGCACCCCGGTGCTCCAGGTTGCGCAGAACCGTGAGCGCCTGTTCGACCAGCGCGTGGCTCGCCTCGCCGGTGAGGGTGGCCACGAAGCCGACGCCACAGGCGTCGTGCTCGTTGCGGGGGTCGTACATGCCCTGGGCAGCAGGGCGAGCATCCATGTACGGCTGAATCATGGAGTGCTGGGACGGCTGGCGCGGCGTGCGCATCGGCTCTCCCGTCGTCGTTGTGGCATATGACATCTGCCGAGGGACGACGTTGGCCCTCTGCTGGGGTGCAAGTTTCGTGCAAGTTACATGATGGAGCGAATCTCGGGAACCGGATAGCCCATTCCAGCATGCGGACACCGCTGTAACGGTGACAGACACCGCGGTGACGGTGACGGTGCTGCTCCCGATGACGGAACAGCGGCGAGATAGGGGACCTTCACGGGCAGATCGATGTCCGCGGGTCCATGAGCGCGGCGGGCGTCGTTGCCCGCAGCGCTTACGGCTCATGCCCCGCGGTTAAGCAATCGAAACCGCCGGGTAACGACTACTTATACAGAGACCTGTATAGCCATCACCGGTGCGTCATCCTACGGCCGTACCGAACAGGCTGCCCAGGAGATACGTCACACCCGCCGCGGCGCCACCGAGAGCCAGCTGGCGTACCCCGCTGAACCACCAGGACCGCGCCGTCACCTTGGCCACGATCGCCCCGCAGGCGAAGAGACCGACGAGCGCGAGCAGGACCGCCGGCCACAGGGCACTCGCACCCAGCAGATAGGGCAGCAGCGGAAGCAGGGCGCCGAGCGCGAAGGACCCGAATGAGGAGACGGCGGCGACCGTCGGCGACGGCAGGTCGCCCGGGTCGATGCCCAGCTCCTCGCGCGCGTGGATCTCGAGGGCCTGCTCGGGGTCCTGCGAGAGCTGGCGCGCGACCTCGCGGGCGAGGTCGGGCTCCACGCCGCGCGACATGTAGAGGTTGGCGAGCTCTCGCTCCTCGTCCGCGGGGTGCTTCCTCAACTCCCGCCGCTCGACGTCGAGTTCGGCCTCGACCAGCTCACGCTGGGAGGCGACGGAGGTGTACTCGCCGGCGGCCATCGAGAAGGCGCCGGCGGCAAGGCCGGAGAGCCCGGTGATGATGATCGTCTGCTGCGACACGGCGCCGCCCGCGACACCGGTCATCAGGGCCAGGTTCGAGACGAGTCCGTCCATCGCACCGAACACGGCGGGGCGCAGCCAGCCGCCGTTGACATCACGGTGCGTGTGGTTGTCGCGGTGCGCGTCGTGCAGCGTCGCTTCGGTCTCGATGATGGCCATGGCGCCCAGTGCTCCTCTCGTACGGAGCCGATGCCGCGCGGCGTTCCCGCGGGCCCGGACTCCCCCCTCAACACGCTCGAAAGTACGCACGGATTCGGGCCCCCGCCAGCAAGGAAGGCCGTACTTACCAGGGCTTTCGACCGCTTTGCCCACCCGCTCGAACGGCCCACGCCGTCACCCGAGAGATGGATCACATGATCGGAGCGTTGACGGACGGGGGAAACATCGCCGCAACACCTGTAAACGTTTCCAACAGCGGTGAGGAGCGAGCCCATGTCTCCAGTGCCGGGCAGCGGCCAGCCGACGATCGTGTCGATCGCGCGTCGGGCCGGGGTCTCCATCGCCTCGGTCTCCCGCGTCCTCAACGGCCTGGGCGCACGGCGGGAGACAGTCGAGCGCGTGGAGCGCGCCGCGTCAGAGCTCGGCTACGTACCCAACGCCGTGGCCCGCTCTCTCAAGGACGGCAGGACCCGGCAGCTCACCTTCGCGCTGCCCGACATCGGCAACCCGGCCTACGTGGCGATGGTCCGCGCCGTCCAGGGCGTCACCAAGAACCACGGCTACCGCCTGCTCCTGCACTCCACGGACGCGGTCGTCGACGACGAACTCGCCGTGCTGCGCAGTCTCGGCGACCGCACCAGTGACGGCCTGATCATCTGCCCCATCCGCATCACGGACGACCACATCGAGGCGCTGAGCTGCGCGGCGGGACCCGTCGTCGTCATGGGATCCCTGCCGTCCGGGGTGCCCGTGGACAGCGTCCGCGCCGACTCGGTGACGGGCGCGGCCCTCGCCGTACGCCATCTGCACGACACAGGCTGCCGCCGCATCGCGTTCATCAACGGCCCCTCCGACACGGTCCCCGGCCGCAACCGCGAGGAGGGCTACCGGGCGGCTCTCGCCGAATGCGGACTCGTATACGACGACGCGCTGGTCGTCGAAACGGGCTTCGGCATCGAAGCGGGCGCCGAGGCCGCCGCGGAACTGCTCGGCCGGCGCCCCGACGCCGTCTTCTGCGCGAACGACCAGCTGGCTCTGGGCGCGGCCCGTGCACTGCACTCGCGGGGCCTGCGCATACCGCAGGACGTAGCGGTCGCGGGGATGGACGACAGCGTGCTCGCCCAGTCCGTCTGGCCCCCGCTGACCAGCGTCGACCTGGGCTCGACAGAGCGCGGGCGACGCGCGGCCGAACTCCTGGTGGAACGCCTGGACGGCACGGCCCCGACCCCCCGAGGCACCACGGCCACGGCCCCACCCCGCCTGGTGGTCCGCGCATCCACAGCAGCGACCCAGAACACGAGGTCCACATGAGTGTCAGCCTCGACCCCGACGCGTCGGCAGGAGCGGAAGGCCCCCGAAGGCTCGGCTCGGTCCCGCACCGCCGGCCGCCGGCCGCGATCTCCCTGCGGGACCGCGCCCGGGGAGCCCTCCTCGGCCTCGCGGTGGGTGACGCCCTCGGCGCGCCGGCCGAGAACATGAAGCCGTCGCAGATCCGCGAACGATGGGGCCGTATCGAGGGGTTCGTCTCACCGGACCCGGCGGGCACGGACGACACCGAGTACGCGATCTTCTCCGGCCTCCTGCTGGCGGAGCACGGTTCGGCGCTCACCGTGGGACATGTCGAGGCGGCCTGGCACACCTGGATCGCCGACCGCGACGAGGGCCCGTTCCGGGGTGCGGGCTTCAGCGAGAGAGGCACCCTGGAAAACCTCCGCCGGGGCCTCGCGGCACCCATCTCGGCACAGCACCGCCACGCGTGGAGCGACGGACTCGCCATGCGGGCGGCCCCGTTCGGGGTCTACGCGGCGGGCCGCCCGGCGGAGGCGGCACGTCTCGTAGCGGTGGACGGCACGGTGTCGCACGACGGCGAGGGCATCCTCGGAGGCCGGGCGGTGGCGGCCGGGGTCGCGGTGGCGATGGTGAGCCACAACCCGGACACGGTCGTCCAGGCGGCACTGTCCGCGGTCCCCGAGGACTCCTGGACAGCACGCTCGCTGCACCGCGCGGTGGCGGCGGCCCGCAGCGCCCGCCGCGACCCCGACGGCACGCAGCTCTCCATGGAACGAGAGGTACGCCGGGCCGTGGTGATCGGCGGCTACCCCTGGCCGGACCTCGCCCCGGAGGCCGTGGGCCTGGCCTTCGGCGCGTTCGCCGCGGCCCGGGGCGAGTTCAGGGAGTCGGTCCTGATGGCGGTGAACATGGGCCGCGACGCGGACACGACGGCCGCGGTGGCGGGCGCCCTGGCCGGCGCGCTGCGCGGCGAGCGCGCCATCCCCGCCGACTGGGCGACGGCCATCGGCCCGGTCCGCGGCAGCTGCCTCCCGTCCATGACGGGACGTCACATCCTGGACATCGCAAACACCTTGACCCCCACACCTCCCCTGCCACCCCCGGAGGCGGCAACGACATGACCACCCACCCGCACTCACACCCGTACACGGGCTGAGGACCCCGGTCCCGCACCCCCACCAGCGCGAGCGAACCCAGAACAAACCCGCACCCGTAAGAGCACGGCCCCCCAGGGAGGCCCGCACACCATGACACCCCCCACGGTCACCACCCAGCCAACCCACCGCGCCCCCCAAACCCCCACCACCCCCCGCCGCATCGAGGGCCTGCTGCTCGGCATCGCCGCAGGCGACGCCGCAGGCTGGCCCTCAGGCAGACACCGAGCGGCCCGCCTCCCCGACTGGACCCGCCGCCTCACCCGAGAGCTGGACACGTTCGCGGAGCAGAACGCGACGACGACGCTCCCCGTACCGATCGCGCTCAACCAGCCCCCGGAACCCCTGCGCCTGGGCCCGTCGGACGACGCGGAATGGGCGGCGTTCACGGCGGCTTCCGTCCTGGACGCCATCCAGGCGAGGGCCCGGCGCACGGACCTCCCCCTGGACGAGCACGTACGCACGGCACTCGACCTCGCCTGGAACACCCTCGCCGCCGAGGTCGCGGAGGCAACGGCCCGCGCCGACGAGATCGAGTCGGCGCGCATGCCGATGCGCGCGCGCATCTCCGTAAGGGCGGGCCTGGGCAACCTGGCGGCGGGCCTGAGCCCTCCGGCGACCGGCCACGACAACCCGCACTACTTCGACGACGCGGCCTGCGTACGGGCGTCGGTGCTGGCCGTGGTCCACCCGGGCGACCCCGAACTCGCCGCGGAACTGGCGGAGTTCGACGCCCGCTACACCCAGGACGGCGACGGGGTCCACGGCGCCAGAGCCATGGCGGCGGCCGTGGCGGCAGCGCTGGGCGCCGCCCCCGTGGACGCCTGTGTGGACGCCGCGCTGGCCCAGCTCCCCGAAGGAACCGAGATCCGCCGCAACGCGCTGCACGCGGTGGACCTGGCCCGAAGGGCGTCCGCGGCCCGCCCAGGCCTGCCGGGAAACGCGTTCGCGCTGGTCCCGGTCCTGGAACACGAGATCGTCGACCACGTCTACAGCTACGGCATCGCGGCAGCGGAAACCGTGCCGGTGGCCCTGGCCGTGGCGACCGCGGCCGGGGGCGACGTGACGGAGGCGGTGCCCACGGCGGCGTGCCTGTCGCGCGTGGCGGACTCGGCGCCGGCACTGGCAGGCGCGCTGACGGGCGCGATCGGCGGAGCCGACACGCTCCCGGCGAGCTGGCGGGACGCCTGCCGCATGCTCGCGGGCTGCGCACTTCCGCGCCTGGCCGGAACGGACCTCGTAGACATCGCAGCAGACCTGACCAGGTCTACCGCGACCACACCGAAAGGCCCCTGATGACCACCTCCACAACGGCCACCCCCGCACCCACCCCGAACCACACCCAAGGCTCGACCACCCCCCGCTCCCTGGAGGACCGCACCACCGGAGCCCTGCTGGGCGCGGCGGTGGGCGACGCGCTGGGCGGCCCGGTGGAGGGCTGGACGCCGGAGGCGATCGCGGAGCGCCACGGCGGCCGGGTCCGCGGCATCGTGGAGCCGTTCCACAAGGACGACTGGCGCACGGCGCGCCCGATCGCCCCATACCACAAGGGCGACGGGCACGTCACCGACGACACCTTGATGACGCACGCGCTGATCAGGGTCTACGAGAACGTACGGGACCACCTGGACGCGTACGCGGTCGCGGACCACCTCGTCCCCGACCTGATCACCAACACCCGCTGGATCCCGGAGCTGGAGGCGGAGGCGCTCCCGCTGCAACGGATCTTCCTGGCGGAGAAGTGGATCGTGGCGCGCATCCACTACGGCCATGTGGACCCGCGCGAGGCGGGCGTGGGCAACATCGTGAACTGCGGCGCGGCGATGTACATGGCTCCGGTCGGAGCAGTGAACGCGGGCAACCCGGGCAAGGCGTACGAGGAGGCGCTGGACGTCGCGGGCGCGCACCAGTCGTCGTACGGCAGGGAGGCGGCGGGCGTGTTCGCGGCGGCGGTCGCCGCGGCGTTCAGGCCGGACGCGACGCCGGAATCGGTGGTCGAGGAGGCGCTGGCTCTCGCGAAGGACGGCACGAGGTCGGCGATCGAAGCGGTGTGCGAAGTGGCGCGCGACCACACGGACTTCGAGGACGCGCTGGGGCCGCTGCGCGAGGCGATCACCCCCTTCGACACGGTCGGCCCGGAGTACCGCAAGCCGTCGCTCGGGGCGCGCCGCCCGTCCAGGCTGCACGCCATCGAGGAGCTTCCGGTCGCGCTCGGGATGCTCCTGGTCGGCAGGGGCGACTTCCGGCACACGGTCCTCGGCTCGGTCAACTACGGCCGGGACTGCGACTCGATCGCGACGATGAGCGGTGCGATCGTGGGCGCGTTGTACGGGGAGTCGGCGGTGCCGCGGGAGTGGAGCGGCGAGGTCGCCCGCGCGAGCAGGCTCGACCTGCACACACCGGCGGCCTCCCTGGCCCGGGTCACGCGTGAGGTCTTCGCCAAGGACATGACCCGCCGCCGGTCCCACGAGGCGGCGTTCGCGGAACTCACCGCGACGGCGGGGTCGTGATGCTGCGCCTCACCTGGGTCCAGCCCGAGGACCTGCTCGGCCACGAGCTGCGCCAGGCGGCACAGGAGGGCCGGGACACGAGCGGGGTGGAGCGCCGCTGGCGCGAGGCGGGCGGCCACCCGCCCCCCGAGCGCGCGGGAGCGTCACCACCACTCCAGGACCCGAAGCTACGAGCACTGGCACAGCAGCTCCTCGACGAACTGGCCTCAACACCAAGCCCACTGAGGGCACTTGAGCCAACCTCCCTGAGCGAGATCAAACAACTCGCTACAAGCTGGCCGGCGCCCTCGGCCCCCCACCCAGCCCGTCCGGCGCTCGAGGACAAAGGACGCGGGGGCCTGGGGGCAGCGCCCCCAGAAACCCCCGCCACCAAAACCCTGCACGCGTCCTGGCTGGGCAGAGCGGCCGGCTGCCTCCTGGGCAAACCCGTCGAGAAACTTCCCCTGCGCGGCATCCGGGCCATCGCGAAGTCCACGTCCAACTGGCCCCTGAACACCTGGTTCACGCACCGGAACCTGCCGCCTGACGTGGCGGAGCGCTACCCCTGGAACCGCCGCTCCCGCCCCACCTCCCTGGCCGAGAACATCGACGGGATGCCCGAGGACGACGACCTCAACTACCCGCTCCTCGGCCTGCTCCTGCTCCAGCGCCACGGCACCGGGTTCACCACCGCGGACGTGGCGAAGCTCTGGCTGGACGAGTTGCCGGCGGGCCGCACGTTCACCGCGGAGCGCGTCGCGTACCGCAATCTCCTCGACGGCATCGAGCCCCCGGAAGCGGCCGTGCACCACAACCCGTTCCGGGAGTGGATCGGCGCCCAGATCAGGGCGGACATCTTCGGCTGGACGAACCCGGGTGACCCCGCCGGGGCAGCCGAACTGGCGCACAGGGACGCGACGTTGACGCACACGGCGAACGGCGTCTACGGCGAGATGTTCGTAGCGGCGGCCATCGCCCACGCGTCAGCACCTTCCGGCTCGGCCCTCACCATCCGAGCCACCCTCGACGCCGCCCTCTCCGTGATCCCACCCGACTCCCGCTACGCCCGAGCGATCCGCTTCGGCATCGAGACGGCCCGCGCCGAACCCACCGGCACCCCGGCGGGCTTCGCATCAGTCGTCGACGCGCTCCACGCCCGTTACGCCCACGACCACCACTGGGTGCACGTCCTGCCCAACGCGGCGCTGCTCGCCGCCGCGCTCACCCACGCCGACGGCGACTTCACGGGGTCCATCTGCCGTGCGGTGTCGGGTGGTTGGGACACCGACTCCAACGGCGCGACGGCCGGTTCGATCGCCGGACTCCTCGCCGGCTCCCCCGACGCGATCGACGACCGCTGGACCGCCCCGCTCAAGAACCGTCTGTCGACCTCGGTCGCCGACTTCGACGGGATCGGCTTCGACGAACTGGCCAGGCTCACTCTGGAGGCCCGCACATGAATTCCGATCACGACCAGCAACCCACCACCTCCACGCCCACCCCCCAACACCCCGCCCCCCTGCAAGGCCTACGCGTCCTCGACCTCGCGACCCTCTTCGCCGGTCCGCTGGCCGCCACCCTGCTGGGCGACTTCGGCGCCGACGTGATCAAGGTGGAGCACCCCCGTAAACCGGACCCGTCCCGTGGCCACGGCCCGTCGAAGGACGGCATCGGCCTGTGGTGGAAGCTCCTCGGCCGCAACAAGCGGAACATCACCCTCGACCTCTCCACGCGAGGCGGGCGCGAGATCCTCCTCAAACTGGTCGCGGACGCCGACGTCCTGATCGAGAACTTCCGTCCCGGAACCCTGGAGAAGTGGAACCTCGGCTGGGAGGAGCTGAGCGCCGCCAACCCGCGCCTGGTCCTCACCCGCGTCACCGCCTTCGGCCAGTTCGGACCGTACTCACGGCGCCCCGGATTCGGCACGCTCGCCGAGGCGATGAGCGGCTTCGCGGCGCTCACGGGAGAGCCGGAAGGCCCCCCGACGCTCCCGCCGTTCGGCCTCGCGGACTCGATCGCCGCCCTCTCCACGTCGTACGCGGTGATGGCCGCGCTCCAGGGCCGCGAGCGGACGGGCCGGGGCCAGGTCGTCGACATGGCGATCATCGAGCCGATGCTGACGGTCCTCGGCCCGCAGCCCATCTGGTACGACCAGCTCGGCTACGTACAGCCGCGAATGGGGAACCGCTCCACGAACAACGCGCCGCGCAACACCTACCGCACGAGCGACGACAAGTGGGTGGCGGTCTCCACGTCCGCCCAGTCGATCGCCGAGCGCGTGATGCGCCTGGTCGGCCGCCCCGAGCTGATCGACGAGCAGTGGTTCGCGACGGGTTCGGGGCGCGCGGGCCACGCCGACGAACTCGACGCGGCGGTCGGCTCCTGGATCGCCCGGCACTCGCGGGACGACGTCCTCGCGGCGTTCGAGAAGGCGGAGGCCGCGATCGCCCCCGTCTTCGACATCCGCGACGTGATGGAGGACGAGCAGTACCGGGCGCTCGACTCGATCACCGAGGTACCCGACCCCGACCTGGGCACGGTCAGGATGCAGAACGTGCTGTTCCGCCTCTCCGAGACCCCCGGCGCGATCAGGTGGGCCGGCCGCCCGCACGGCGCCGACACCGACGAGATCCTCACGGACCTCGGTCTTTCCCCTTCGGAGATCACCACCCTGCGCGAGGCGGGCGCGCTGTGACCGCCCAGTCCTACGAGACATTCCTGACCTGGCTCTACGCCCCGGGAGACCGGCCGGAGGTCGTGGCGAAGGCACTCGACTCGGGCACGGACGTCGTCCTGATCGACCTGGAGGACGCGGTCGCCCCTGACCGCAAGGCGTACGCCCTCGACGCGACCGCCGAGTTCCTCGCCGACAAGCACCCGGTGCCGGTGCACGTGAGGGTCAACGCGCTGAACTCCCCGCGCGCCGAGTCCGAGGTCAGACGGCTCACCCCGCTCCCGGGCCTCGGCGCCCTGCGCCTGCCCAAGGTCCAGGGCCCCGCCTGTCTGGACCGCGTATCGGACTGGTCGGTCGAGGTCCCGCCCCTGTACGCCCTCCTGGAGTCGGCGCTCGGCGTCGAGCAGGCGTACGACATCGCCCGGCATCCCGGTGTACGCGGCATCGCACTGGGCGAGTCGGATCTGCGGGCGGAACTCGGTGTGGCGAGCGGCGAAGGTCTGGCGTGGCCACGGGGGCGGGCGGTGGTCGCCGCGCGCGCCGCGGCGCTGCCCCCGCCGCCGCAGTCCGTCTACCCGGACGTCCGCGACACGGTGGGCCTGGCCCGTTCCTGCGCACAGGGCCGGGCGCTCGGCTTCTTCGGCCGCATGGCGATCCACCCCCGCCAGCTCCCCGTCATCGAGGCGGCGTTCCTGCCGACGGCGGCCGAGGTCGAAGCGGCGACGGAGGTCGTCGGCGCCGCCGCCACGGAGGCGGGGGCGCTGGCCCTGCCCGACGGCCGCTTCGTCGACGCGGCGATCGTCTCCGACGCGCGCCGGGTCCTCGCGCTGGCGTCGCGCCGTCGCGGGGGCTGACCGGGACAGCGCGACGGGGGCGCCGGATCGATGCGATCCGGCGCCCCCGTCGGCGTAGGTGTGGTGAGGCTCAGCTAGCTCTTCCCGGCCTTCGCCGCTCCGGACTCGCCGTTGGCCTCGTCCTTGTCGGACGTGTCCTCTGCCCCGGCCTCGGCCTCATCCGCGGACCCGGAATCCGCCTCGGCCGTCTCGTTGGACTCGGCCTCGGCAGCGACCTCGTCCGCAGCCTTGTCCTTGGCATCGGCGGCATCGGCGTCGTCGCCCTTGGCGGTGTCCTTGGCGGTGTCCTTTGCATCGTCGCCGACGTCCGGCTCCACGATCGCTTCGCGTCCCGGGCGGATCTTCGTCGAGATCACGATGTAGATCACCGCGAGCAGGAAGACACCCATCGCGGTCCAGTCGTTGAGCCGCAGGCCGAGGATGTGGTGCGCGTCGTCGACGCGCATGTACTCGATCCAGAAGCGGCCCACGCAGTACGCGGCGACGTAGAGCGCGAACGCCCGCCCGTGGCCGAGCTTGAAGCGGCGGTCCGCCCAGATCACGAGCAGTGCGACCCCGATGCACCACAGGGACTCGTACAGGAAGGTCGGATGGTACGTGCCCGGGACGCGGCCGTCCGCGGACGACGTGATCTTCAGGGCCCACGGCAGGTCGGTGGGCCTGCCGTACAGCTCCTGGTTGAACCAGTTGCCCCAGCGGCCGACGGCCTGTGCGATGGCGATGCCGGGTGCGATGGCGTCGGCGTAGGCCGGGAGCGGGATGCCGCGCCTGCGGCACCCGATCCACGCGCCCACCGCGCCGAGCGCGATGGCCCCCCAGATCCCGAGGCCGCCCTCCCAGATCTTGAAGGCGTCCACCCAGTCGCGGCCCTCGCTGAAGTACAGCTCGTAGTCCGTGATCACGTGGTAGAGCCGGCCGCCGACGAGGCCGAACGGCACGGCCCAGACCGCGATGTCGGCAACGGTGCCGGATCGCCCACCGCGGGCGATCCAGCGCTTGTTGCCGAGCCAGACGGCCACGAAGACGCCGATGATGATGCAGAACGCGTAGCCGCGCAGCGGAATGGGTCCTAGATAGACCACTCCGTGTGACGGGCTGGGGATGAAGGCAAGAGTCATGGCAAAGTCGACGCTACCGTGCCGGACCGTGGCGGCGGCAACCAGCCCGGCTACGGGTCCATAACGAGACCCCCGCCCCTCCTGCCCCGCACAGGGTCTTCGTCAGGCCTTGTTGGCCGCCTGCACCATCTGCTTCAGCTTCGCCGGCGTCAGCGGGTCGGCCTGGTCACCGAACACGTTCTTCCCGTTCAGGAGCACTGTCGGCGTGCCCTGGAAGCCGCCGTCCTGGAACGCCTGGTTCGACTTCTTGACCCAGCTGTCGTGGCTGCCGCCGTCGACACACTTCTTGAAGTCCGGCGTCACCAGGCCGCCGACCTTGCCGGCCAGCTCGATCAGCTTGCCGTTGTCCGCGTAGGCGTCGTCGGTCTCCGACGGCTGGTTCTCGTAGAGGACGTCGTGGTACGGCGGGAACTTCCCGGCGTCCTGGGCACACGCCGCAGCGTTCGCCGCGCGCAGGGAGCCGCTGCCGCCCATGTTCTTGTCGATGAGTGTGGCCAGGTGGTACTGGACCTTGAGCTGCCCGGAGTCGGTCAGCTCGTGGATCGTCGTGCGGTAGGCGTCCTCGAAGGACTTGCACGCGGGGCAGCGGAAGTCCTCCCACACCGTGAGCGTCGACTTCGCGCTGTCCTTGCCGACCGGGATCGCGAGGCTGTCCTTGCCGACCGCGCCCTGTGGGGCGACGACGGGACCCGCGGCGTCGCTCTTGTCGTCACCGGTATTCGCCGCGATCACACCGATCACGGCGGCCAGCGCGAGGACGCCCACGACGGCGCCCCCCACGATCACGCCCCTGCGGCGCCTGTCCTTGGATCTCTGCTTCTCGCGCTCCTCCGCCAGCCGGTCACGGGCGGTGCGCTTTCCCTCACGGTTCTTCTCGCTCACACCCGCCAAACGAACCGGGGAGGCACCAGCGTGCCTCCCCGGTCCCAGGTCCACCCATACGGGTTACGGCGCCATGGATGACGACGTGATGGGTGATGACGACGTGATGGGTTACGCCTTGGGGCGCACCCCGTCCGAGAGATCCGCCGCGAGCGCGCGCACGGCGGCGAGTCCGGCCGCCTCGTCGTCCGCGTCGAGCATCAGCTTCACGAACGCCGAGCCGACGATGACCCCGTCCGCGAACCCGGCGACCTCGGCCGCCTGCTTCGCGTTCGAGACGCCGAGGCCGACGCAGACCGGCAGGTCCGTGGTGGCCTTGGTGCGGCGCACGAGGTCCTGGGCCTGGTTGCCGACGGACTCACGGGTGCCGGTGACGCCCATCAGGGAGGCGGCGTACACGAAGCCGGACCCCGCGGCGGTGATCGTCGCGAGGCGCTCGTCCTTGCTGCTGGGGGCGACGACGAAGACGGTCGCGAGACCGTGCTTGTCCGCGTGCTCCCGCCACGTCGCCGACTCCTGGACGGGCAGGTCGGGCAGGATGCAGCCCGCGCCGCCCGCCTCGGCGAGCTCGGCGGTGAACCGCTCGATGCCGTAGCGGTCGATGGGGTTCCAGTACGTCATGACGAGGACCGGCTTGCCGGTCGCCGCGTGGGCCTCGCGGACCGTGCGCATGACGTCGACGATCCGGACGCCGCCGCGCAGCGCGATGTCGTCCGCGGTCTGGATGACGGGCCCGTCGAGGACGGGGTCGCTGTGCGGCAGCCCGACCTCCACGATGTCGGCGCCTCCGTCGAAGACGGCCTTGATCGCCTCGATGCCGCCGTCCACGGTCGGGAACCCGGCCGGGAGGTAGGCGATGAGGGCGGAGCGGCCTTCGGCGCGCGCTGCGGCGAGGGTGTCGTTCAACAGCTCGATGTTGCCGCTCACTTGGCGTCTCCCTCGATCTCCGCGCCGGTCCCGGCCGCGTCCGCCTCGACGGCGGCGTCGGTGTCGTACAGGCCGAAGTAGCGGGCGGCCGTGTCCATGTCCTTGTCGCCGCGCCCGGAGAGGTTGACGATCATCAGCCCGTCCTTGCCGAGCTCCTTGCCGACCTCGATGGCTCCGGCGAGCGCGTGGGCGCTCTCGATGGCCGGGATGATGCCCTCGGTGCGCGAGAGCAGGCGCAGGGCCTGCATGGCGGCGTCGTCGGTGACCGCGCGGTACTCGCCGCGCCCGCTGTCCTTGAGGAAGGCGTGCTCGGGGCCGATGCCCGGGTAGTCGAGGCCCGCCGAGATCGAGTACGGCTCGGTGATCTGGCCCTCGTCGTCCTGGAGGACGTACGACCGCGAACCGTGCAGGATGCCGGGCTCGCCCGCGGTCAGCGTCGCCGCGTGCTCGCCGGTCTCGAGGCCGTGTCCGGCCGGCTCGCAGCCGATGAGGCGCACGCCGGCGTCGGGAATGAAGGCGTGGAAGAGGCCGATGGCGTTCGAGCCGCCGCCGACGCAGGCCACGGCCGCGTCGGGCAGGCGTCCGGCGCGCTCCAGGATCTGGCGGCGGGCCTCGACGCCGATGACGCGGTGGAAGTCGCGGACCATCGCCGGGAAGGGGTGGGGTCCCGCGACGGTCCCGAAGAGGTAGTGCGTGCGGTCGACGTTGGCGACCCAGTCACGGAACGCCTCGTTGATGGCGTCCTTGAGGGTGCGGCTGCCGGACTTCACGGCGACGACCTCGGCGCCGAGCATCCGCATGCGCGCCACGTTGAGCGCCTGGCGCTCGGTGTCGATCTCGCCCATGTAGATGGTGCAGTCGAGGCCGAAGAGCGCGCAGGCGGTGGCGGTGGCCACGCCGTGCTGGCCCGCGCCGGTCTCGGCGATGACGCGGGTCTTGCCCATGCGCTTGGTGAGGAGCGCCTGGCCGAGCACGTTGTTGATCTTGTGCGAGCCGGTGTGGTTGAGGTCCTCGCGCTTGAGGAACATCCGGACGCCACCGGCGTGCTCGGCGAACCGGGGCACCTCGGTGAGGGAGCTGGGCCGTCCCGTGTAGTTGACGAGCAGGTCGTCGAGCTCGGCGGCGAAGGCCGGGTCGTTCTTGGCCTTGTCGTACTCGACGGCGACCTCGTCCACGGCCGCGACGAGGGCCTCCGGGATGAACTTGCCGCCGAACGCGCCGAAGTACCCCTCGCTGGTGGGGACTTGGCCTTCCGGGTCGGGAATGAAGAAGTTACTGGGCATGCGAAACCTCGTCGTGTGAGCGGTTCGGACACTACGCGCCGTGGGGGCAGGATCAGTTGGCGGCAGCGGGCTGCCTGTGGCCGCCCGCGCCGATCCCCGCGCCCCTTATGGAGCGCAGCACCATCGCATCCCGTTGACCTGACCCGGCTCGTCGCCGATGACGTAGCGCACCCGGCGCCCGTGCACACGACGCGCCGGAGCCCGGCAGCCGCGAGGGCGGCAGCCGGGTCCGAGGCGGGCGGCAATGGGCATCGGAAAGGTCAGCTCCTGCCGTGCCGCAGGGCCGGGTGGGCGCCCGCGGCGACCAGGTCGGAGACCGCGGTGCGCGGGTCGCGGCCGGTCACCAGGGACTCGCCCACGAGGACGGCGTCCGCGCCCGCGTTGGCGTACGCGATGAGGTCGTGCGGGCCTCGCACGCCCGACTCGGCGATCTTGACGATGTGGTCGGGGATCTCCGGGGCGACCTGCTGGAAGGTGTCGCGGTCGACCTTGAGCGTCTTGAGGTTGCGCGCGTTCACGCCGATGATGCGGGCGCCCGCGTCCACGGCACGCTCGACCTCGTCCTCGTCGTGCACCTCGACGAGCGGCGTGAGCCCGATGGACTCCGCGCGCTCGATGAGCGACTCCAGGGCGGGCTGCTCCAGCGCGGCCACGATCAGCAGGGCGAGGTCGGCGCCGTACGCCCTGGCCTCCCACAGCTGGTACGAGGTGACGATGAAGTCCTTGCGCAGGATCGGGATGTCGACCTTGGCGCGCACGGCCTCCAGGTCGGCGAGCGAACCGCCGAAGCGGCGCTGCTCGGTCAGTACGGAGATGACGGCGGCGCCGCCCGCCTCGTAGTCGGCGGCGAGTCCGGCCGGGTCGGCGATCGCGGCGAGCGCGCCCTTGGACGGGCTGGAGCGCTTGACCTCGCAGATCACCTTGACGCCGTCACCGCGCAGGGCGGCCACACCGTCCTTGGCTGCGGGGGCCTTGGCCGCGCGCTCCTTGAGCTCGTCGAGGCTGACGTGCGCCTGCCGCTCCGCGAGGTCGGCACGGACTCCGTCGATGATCTCGTCGAGCACACTCACGCGAGCGGCCCCCTTCCTGACGGTGGAGCGGTGGAAGCTGATTGCCCTGAGGACAATCCACTGTTCACAGCGATGATATCCGGAGGAGGGCGAAGGCTCCGCATCCGGTTGACGCCGGTCCCACTACCTGGACAAATACTGTTGATCAAGGATGGAGCCAGCCACCCAGGGGCAGGTTCCGGACAACCGTGAAGACAAGGACCACGGCGCCCAGGGCCCACAGGTGGGGGCGTCCGAGATCGATCCGCACGGGCCGTCCGCGTACCACCCGTACGGCCCACACGACCCACAGGACGGCGAACAGGGCGTAGCCCGCGACGGCGAGGGCGTTGGCCCCCAGTGCTGCCGTGAGGTCGCCGTGCACGAGCGCGTGGGCGCTGCGCAGGCCGCCGCAGCCGGGGCAGTAGATCCCCGTGTAGTGGAGCAGCGGGCAGGCGGGGTAGTGGCCGGGTTCGTTCGGGTCGACGGACCCGACGTACGCGAAGCCCAGGCCGACCGCGGCGAGGACACCGGCGGGGACGGCCAGGCGCCGCAGCGAACCGCCGGCGCCGCTGGTCAGGGCGGCCGCGGAGGTGTCCGTTTCGGCGTTCACCCGTGAATTGTGCAACGGGCCCGCCGGGTCCGCCCGTCGGCGCGCAGCGCGTGGAAAGCGTGAGAGGCGGTCCGGCACCAGGTGCCGGACCGCCTCTCAGGACGTGCGTGAGGCTCAGGCCTCCGCGGCGACGGCCTCGGGCGAGACGGCCGGCAGCGACTGCGGCTTCGGCTTGCCGAGACCCGCGGCGCTCATGGCGCCACCGACGATGGCGGCGATGGCGAGCAGGGCCATGCCCGCCCAGAAGCCGATGGGGTCGCCCATCACCATGAAGGCGCCCGCGACGCAGAAACCGATGAAGGCGATGATGACACCGGTCCAGGCGGCCGGGGTGTGTCCGTGGCTGCTGTCCGCCATGGTTGCTCCTCGTTGCTCAATGCGTGGCTGATGCGCGGCCTCGTACCCTGCGCGTGGCACCGCGCTGGGTGTGGGCCTGACGCTCTTGCCCATTGTCCCGCACTCGCGGGCATGGGCGGCACTCGGGGTCCGGGGCCCCGCTATGCCTCGTGTGTGGGGTCCTCGCCCCGGTCGAGGGCCTTCCACAGCTCCTCGGGGCGCTCCGGGTCTACGGGGCGGGCCGCCTTGCGGGGCCGCGGGGTGCCGTCGCGCTCGTAGCGTCCGCCCATCGACGGCCAGGAGCGGCCGTAGCGCAGGGCGAGCAGACCGGCCAGGAGGATGAGCGCGCCGCCAGCGGCACCGACGTACGGCCATACCGTGTGGCCGAGCGAGCCGATGGTGGCGGCGGTGTTGCCGGAGACCTCGGCGGCCTTCTCGTCGAGGGCCGCGCTGTCGGTCGCGCCGAGGACGGCGGCGACGACGGCTCCCGCGCCGCTGAGGGCGAGGAGAGCGGCGACGAGTACGCGCCCGGCGCGGCGGACCGCGAAGACGGCGACGAGGGCCGCGAGCCCCACTATGGCGAGGGCCGCGGGCACTCCGGTGACGTCGCTGCCCTTGGCGGCGAGCGGGAAGCTGCCGCCGGGCACGGTCGCGGACCCGGAGGCCCACTCCTGCCGCGAGGCGAGCAGGGCCACCGCCGCGCCGAGGGCGCCGAACAGGAGCGCGGCGGCGAGGCTGCGGCGGCCGTTGCGCGCGGCAGCCGTCTCCGGGGAGGCGGTCCCGGCTTCGGTTCGGGGGGATGGCACTGCGGAAGTCACCTCCCCACTATCCCCCACGCCGTCAGGCGCCGTGCATCCGGTTGGCCGTGTGCACGGCGCGCAGCACCGCCGCCGCCTTGTTACGGCATTCGGTGTCCTCGGCGACGGGATCGGAGTCGGCGACGACACCCGCTCCGGCCTGCACATATGCGGTGCCGTTACGCAGGAGCGCGGTGCGGATGGCGATGGCCGTGTCGGAGTCCCCGGCGAAGTCGAGATATCCGACACATCCGCCGTACAGACCGCGCCGGGAGGGTTCGAGCTCGTCGATGATCTGCATCGCGCGCGGCTTGGGCGCGCCCGAGAGGGTGCCCGCGGGGAAGCAGGCGGTCAGGACGTCGAAGGCGGTGGCGCCCGCGGCGACCCGGCCCGTGACGGTCGACACGATGTGCATGACGTGCGAGTACCGCTCCACGGACATGAAGTCGACGACCTCGACGGAGCCCGGTTCGCAGACGCGGCCGAGGTCGTTGCGGCCGAGGTCGACGAGCATCAGGTGCTCGGCGCGCTCCTTGGGGTCGGCCATGAGCTCGTCGGCGAGCGCCTGGTCCTCCTGGGGGGTGGCGCCGCGCGGCCTGGTCCCGGCGATGGGGTGCACCATGGCGCGCCCGTCCTCGACCTTGACGAGGGCCTCCGGAGAGGAGCCGACCACGTCGAACCCGTCGAAGCGGAAGAGGTACATGTACGGCGACGGGTTGGTGGCGCGCAGGACCCGGTAGACGTCGAGTGCGCTGGCCGTGCACGGCGTCTCGAAGCGCTGCGAGGGCACGACCTGGAAGGCCTCGCCCGCCCTGATGCGCTCCTTGATGTCCTCGACGGCCGCCTGGTAGTCCGTGCCGCCCCACAGAGCGGTGAACTCGGGGAGTTCGGAGGGCGGGAGGGCGGCGGGGGCCTGGACGACGGGCCGGGAGAGGTCGGCCTCCATCGCGTCGAGCCGGGCCACGGCGTCCGCGTACGCCTCGTCGACTCCGGTGTCGAGGTCGTTGTGGTTGATCGCGTTGGCGATCAGCAGGACCGAGCCGTCCCAGTGGTCGAGGACGGCGAGGTCGCTGGTGAGCAGCATCGTCAGCTCGGGGAGCTTCAGGTCGTCGCGCTCGCCGGGGCCGATCTTCTCCAGGTGGCGCACGATGTCGTAGCCGAGGTAGCCGACCATGCCGCCGGTGAACGGTGGCAGGCCCTCGTAGTGCGGGGTGTGGAGGGTCTCGACGGTGGCGCGCAGGGCGGCCAGCGGGTCGCCGTCCGTGGGGACGCCGACGGGCGGGGTGCCGAGCCAGTGCGCCTGGCCGTCGCGGGTGGTGAGGGTGCCGGCCGAGCGGACGCCGACGAAGGAGTAGCGAGACCACGAACGGCCGTTCTCCGCGGACTCCAGGAGGAACGTGCCGGGGCGTTCACCGGCCAGCTTGCGGTACAGACCGACGGGGGTGTCACCGTCCGCGAGGAGCTTGCGGCTGACGGGGATCACTCGGCGGTCGGTCGCGAGCTTGCGGAAGGTCTCGAGATCCATAGGAGGAGCTTAGGGCGTGTACGGGCAGCTCCGGTGCGCCGCCCGGTCCGTGGAACGGGCGGCGCGGCGGCGGTCTCAGGCGCCGGTGCCCGTCACGGTCAGCTCGCCCGCGTCGAAGCAGGTGCGGTCGCCGGTGTGGCAGGCCGCGCCGACCTGGTCGACCTTCACCAGGAGGGTGTCCGCGTCGCAGTCGAGGGCGACCGACTTCACGTGCTGGAAGTGGCCGGAGGTGTCGCCCTTGACCCAGTATTCCTGGCGGCTGCGGGACCAGTAGGTGCAGCGGCCTGTCGTCAGGGTCCGGTGCAGCGCCTCGTCGTCCATCCAGCCGAGCATGAGCACCTCTCCGGTGTCGTACTGCTGGGCGATCGCGGGGACGAGGCCGTCGGCGCTGCGCTTGAGGCGGGCGGCGATCGCGGGGTCGAGGCTGCTGGGCGGGGGCGTGCTGGTCATGGGGACCATTGTGCCGCGCCCCGGCCCCTCTTCGGGCAGGCGTCCACGGGTGGTGGTCGGGTGACGGGCGATTGAGAGCAGCGGCGCGGAGCGCCACGTTGAGGGGTGGTGGTCGGGTGACGGGTGGGCGGAGCGGTCGTACGCTGACCGTATGTCGACCCATGCAAAGCGTGAACGACTTCTTCTCGCCGACCTGTTGGAGGCGTCGGGCCCTGACGCCCCGACCCTGTGCGAAGGCTGGAACACCCGCGATCTCGCGGCCCATGTGGTGGTGCGCGAGCGCCGCGCGGACGCCGCGGGCGGGATCCTGATCAAGCAGCTGGCACAGCGCCTGGAGCGGGTGCAGGCCGAGTTCGCCGAGAAGCCCTACGAAGAGCTGATCCAGCTGATCAGGACGGGCCCGCCGCGCTTCTCCCCGTTCTCCCTCAAGCAGATCGACGAGGCGTCGAACGCGGTCGAGTTCTACGTCCACACGGAGGACGTGCGCCGCGCGCAGCCGGACTGGACGCCGCGCGAGCTCGACCCGGTCTTCGCGGACGTGCTGTGGTCGCGCCTCGAGCGGATGGCCCGTGTGATCGGCCGCAAGTCGCCGGTCGGCCTGGTCCTGCGCCGCCCGGACGGCCGCACGGTGGTGGCGCACAAGGGCGCGCCCGTGGTGACGGTGACCGGTGAGCCCTCCGAGCTGCTGATGTTCGCGTTCGGCCGGCAGGACGCGGCGCAGGTGGAGACGGAGGGCGAGAAGGACGCGGTCGGGAAGCTGCACGAGGCGAAGCAGCTGGGGATCTGAGGCGGGTTCACGCCGGGAGTTCGGCGCGGCGCAGGGGCGTGCGGCACAGGCCGTAGACGCCGGCGAGGGCGCAGATCGCGGCGCTGGCCACGAAGACGGGGCCGGTGCCCCACAGGCCGACGGCCGCGCCGGTCAGCGGCATGGTGAGCGGGACGAGGCCGAGGCTGGACAGGCTCGTGACGGCGGTGACCCGGCCGATGTAGGCCGGGTCCGCGTGGGTCTGGGTGAGCGCTCCGCACAGGGCGCCGCTGAGACCGGCGAGCAGCCCGATGACCAGCGCGACGGCGACCGCGGCGGCGAGGTGCGGTACGAAGGCGAGCGCGCCGATGGCGACGGCGCCGCCTCCCATGGCTGCGGCGAGGACGAGACCCGCGCGCGGCACCCGGCCGCGGACGGCAAGGAGCAGCGAGGCCGCGCCCGCGCCGACGCCGAATCCGGCGAGCACCGAGCCCATGCCGGAGGCGCCCCAGCCGCGCTGGTCGGCGAGGAGGGTCAGGCCGACGTTCAGCGGGCCGACGAAGCCGAGGTCGCTGAGGCCGATGACGACGACCAGCGGGGCGAGGACGCTGTGGCGGCGGATGTGGCGCAGGCCGTCCGCGAGGCCGTTCCTCGCCGGGGCGCCGCTCTTGCCGCCCTCGTCGGGCAGGTCCCGGATGCGCAGGGACATCAGGAGCGGCAGCGAGATCGCGAACAGCAGTCCGGCCGCGCCGAACGCCGCCGCCGGGCCGCCGAGTGCGACGCCGAGACCTCCCAGGGGCGCGCCCACGACGTTGGCCAGCCGGACCGCGACTCCGCGCATGCCCTGGACCCTGGCGAGCTGACCGCGCCCGGTGACGCGGGCGGGCAGCGCGCCGACGGCCGGCAGGAAGAGGGCGTCTACGACGCCGAAGACGAGGCCGAGGAGGGTGAGCGGCCACAGGCCCGGCCGGGTCGCGAGGAAGAGCCCGGCGACGCCGAGGACCGCCGCGCTGCGCACCGCGTCGCCGGCTATGACGATCCGGCGCGGCCCGAGCCGGTCGGCGATCACTCCCCCGCCGAGCATCAGCAGGGCCCGGGGCGCCGCGCTCACCGCCATGACGAGCCCGGCCTGCGAGGGGCTGCCCGACTGGACGGCCGCCCAGGACAGGGCGACGTAGTAGATGTTGTCGCCGATCATCGAGGAGGCGTACGCCCCGAGCCAGCGCAGCACGTTGCCGTCGCGGTGGGCGGGCTTATCGGGGGCGGGTGTGCGGGTGAGGGGCGCGGTCACGGTCATGGGAGGTGGTCCTCTCAGGCGCGGAATCAAGCGCGGAATCAGGCCCGGAATCAGGCGCCGTATCGGGCCCGGCATCAAGCCCGGAATCAGGCGCGGAACGGGAAGCCGTACACGTGCAGCGCGACGTTCTCGCGCCCTTCGGTGTCGCCCGCGGCCTGGGCGGCGCGGCCCTGCTCGTCGTACTTCCTGATGACGGCGAGCAACTCGCTTGTCAGCTCGGTCAGTTCGGCCGCCGTGAGGGGCATCAGAGCTTCCGAGTCCGAGGACGCGGCGCGCCACTCGGACGGCCAGGTGGTGCGCTCGTCGAGGTAGCGGCGGTAGAGCTCGCTGCGCTGTTCGTAGAAGAGCCGGGTGGCCGCCTGGTGCGCCGCGGCCTTCTCGGGGGCGTCGCCGAAGTCCGCCTCGTGGATGCTGACGCCTTCGGACGCGGGCCGCCACCAGCGCTCGCGGCCGTCCCGCTGCGCCCCGGGCGCCTCTTCGATGAGCCCGGCGTCCGCGAGCTTGCGCAGGTGATAGCTGACGAGGGAGACAGCCCCGTCGACCTGCTCGGCGAGCTGCGACGCGGTCGCCGTGCGGGCGACGACCAGACCGCGGTACAGCTGCGAGCGCAGCGGGTGGGCGAGCGCCTTGAGGGTGCCGAGGTCGGTGATGCGGTGGGTCTGCTTGTCGGCCATGGCACGAGACTAGATACGAAAGAAATATTGCGCAACAGAAATTGCGCAACTGATCCTGCGCATCGGGGCCAGGCGAATCCTGCGCGTCAGGCCAGACAACGCGTCAGGCCAGACAAAAGGCCCCGGCCGCCCTTGAGGGCGACCGGGGCCTGAGAGCGTGCGCTCCCGGTGTCAGCGGACGGGGTGCCCCGCCTCGCGCAGCGTCTCCTTGACCTCGCCGATCCGCAGATCGCCGAAGTGGAAGACGGACGCGGCGAGCACCGCGTCGGCGCCCGCGGCGATCGCCGGCGGGAAGTGCTCGAGGCGGCCGGCGCCGCCGGACGCGATCACCGGCACCGTGACGTGCTTGCGTACGGCCGCGATCATCTCGATGTCGTAGCCGTCCTTCGTGCCGTCGGCGTCCATCGAGTTGAGCAGGATTTCGCCCGCGCCGAGCTCGGCGGCCTCGTGTGCCCACTCGACGGCGTCGATCCCGGCGGACTTGCGGCCGCCGTGCGTCGTCACCTCGAACGTGCCGGACGGCGTGCGGCGCGCGTCGACCGACAGGACGAGCACCTGGCGGCCGAACCGCTCGGCGATCTCGCGGATCAGCTCGGGGCGGGCGATGGCGGCCGTGTTCACGCCCACCTTGTCCGCGCCGGCCCGCAGCAGCTTGTCCACGTCGTCCGCCGTGCGGACGCCGCCGCCGACGGTGAGCGGGATGAAGACCTGTTCGGCGGTGCGGCGCACCACGTCGTAGGTCGTCTCGCGGTTGCCGGAGGACGCCGTGATGTCGAGGAACGTCAGCTCGTCGGCGCCCTCGGCGTCGTACACCTTCGCCATCTCGACGGGGTCGCCCGCGTCGCGCAGGTTCTGGAAGTTGACGCCCTTGACGACCCGGCCGTTGTCCACGTCCAGGCAGGGGATGACCCGTACAGCCAGCGTCATGACGGTGTGTCTCCTCGGTACGCCTCCACCTCGACCTCGACGACCAGGCTCGGGTCGATGAAGCCGGAGACGATGATCATGGATGCGGCGGGGCGGACGGCGTCGAACAGCTCCTTGTGGGCCCGGCCCACGTCGTCCACATCGCGCGCATGGGTGATGTACATACGGGTGCGCACCACATGTTCGCTCCCGAGTCCCAGGGTCTTGAGGGCGTCGAACGCGACCTGGAACGCGTTGAGCGTCTGCTCGTACGGCGTTCCCGCGTCGATGACGCCGTTGACGACAGACGTACAACCGGACACCAGGACAAGGCCGTTGGGCAGTTCGACCGCGCGCGAGTAGCCCACGGCCTCCTCCCACGGCCCGTCCGAGCCGACCCTGCGTACGCCGTCACTCATGACGCCACGGCGGCGAGCGCCTCTTCCAGCGTGAAGGCCTTCGCGTACAGCGCCTTGCCGACGATCGAGCCCTCGACGCCCAGCGGGACGAGCTCGGAGATGGCGCGCAGGTCGTCGAGCGAGGAGACGCCGCCGGAGGCGACGACCGGGCGGTCGGTGGCCGCGCACACGTTCTTCAGGAGCTCCAGGTTCGGGCCCTGCAGCGTGCCGTCCTTGGCGATGTCGGTGACGACGTAGCGGGCGCAGCCCTCGGAGTCGAGGCGCGCGAGCGTCTCGTAGAGGTCGCCGCCGTCACGGGTCCAGCCGCGGCCGCGCAGCGTGGTGCCGCGCACGTCGAGGCCCACCGCGATCTTGTCGCCGTGCTCGGCGATGACCTTGGCGACCCACTCGGGGGTCTCCAGGGCGGCGGTGCCGAGGTTGACGCGGGTGCAGCCGGTGGCGAGCGCGGCGGCGAGCGTGGCGTCGTCGCGGATGCCGCCGGACAGCTCGACCTTGATGTCCATGGCTCCCGCGACCTCGGCGACCAGCGCGCGGTTGTCGCCGGTGCCGAACGCGGCGTCCAGGTCCACGAGGTGCAGCCACTCGGCGCCGGAGCGCTGCCACGCGAGGGCGGCCTCGAGCGGGGAACCGTAGGAGGTCTCCGAGCCGGACTCGCCGTGCACGAGACGTACGGCCTGGCCGTCACGGACGTCGACGGCGGGGAGGAGTTCGAGCGTGCGGGACATCAGAGGGTTCCGATCCAATTCGTGAGGAGCTGAGCGCCGGCGTCGCCGGACTTCTCGGGGTGGAACTGCGTCGCCCACAGTGCGCCGTTCTCGACGGCGGCGATGAACGGCTCGCCGTGCGTGGCCCAGGTGACCTTGGGCGGGCGCATGTGGACGTTGCCGACCTCGAAGTCCCACTGCTGCACGGCGTAGGAGTGCACGAAGTAGAAGCGGGCGTCACTGTCGAGACCGGCGAAGAGCTCGGTGTCCTGCGGCGGGCGGACCGTGTTCCAGCCCATGTGCGGGACGATCTCGGCCTTGAGGGGCTCGACCGTGCCGGGCCACTCGTCGAGGCCCTCGGCCTCGACGCCGTGCTCGATGCCGCGCGCGAAGAGGATCTGCATGCCGACACAGATGCCCATCACGGGGCGGCCACCGGCGAGGCGGCGGTCGATGATCCAGTCGCCGCGGGCCTCTTTGAGGCCCTTCATGCAGGCGGCGAAGGCGCCGACGCCGGGCACGAGGAGGCCGTCGGCATTGAGCGCGGTGTCGAAGTCACGGGTGATCTCGACGTCCGCGCCCGCGCGGGCCAGAGCCCGCTCGGCGGAGCGGACGTTGCCGAACCCGTAGTCGAAGACGACGACTTTCTTGCCGGCGTTGCCGGCTTTCCCGGCGGGGTTGGCTGAAGTCATGGCTGGCTGCTCCCTGCCCCTCAGTTCCAGTAGTCGAGCCGCAGGACGCCGGAGACCAGGCACATGGCCGCGGCGATGGAGAGCAGCGCGATCAGGCCCTTGGGCAAGCCCTGCTTGAGGAAGGAGATGACGCCGCCGATCAGGAAGAGACCGACGACGATGAGGATGGTGTTGAGGCCGTTCATGGCTTAGAGAGCGCCCTTCGTGGACGGAAGGATGCCCGCGGCACGCGGGTCGTGCTCGGACGCGTAACGCAGCGCGCGGGCCAGCGCCTTGAACTGGCACTCCACGATGTGGTGCGCGTTGCGCCCGTACGGGACGTGGACGTGCAGCGCGATCTGGGCCTGCGCGACGAACGACTCCAGGATGTGCCGGGTCATCGTCGTGTCGTACGAGCCGATCATGGGGGCCATGTTCTCGGGCTCGGTGTGCACCAGGTAGGGGCGGCCGGAGAGGTCGACCGTGACCTGGGCGAGCGACTCGTCCAGCGGGACGGTGCAGTTGCCGAAGCGGTAGATGCCGACCTTGTCGCCGAGTGCCTGCTTGAAGGCGGCGCCGAGCGCGAGGGCGGTGTCCTCGATGGTGTGGTGCGTGTCGATGTGCAGGTCGCCCTCGGTCTTGACCGTGAGGTCGAAGAGGCCGTGGCGGCCGAGCTGGTCGAGCATGTGGTCGTAGAAGCCGACCCCTGTTGATACGGCCACTTCGCCCGTGCCGTCGAGGTCGATCTCGACGAGGACCGAGGTCTCCTTGGTGGTGCGCTCCACCCTGCCTACGCGACTCATGCGTTCCGCTCCTTCTTGATTGCGCGTACCGCATCGAGGAACGCGTCGTTCTCGTCCGGGGTGCCCGTGGAGACACGCAGCCACCCGGGTACGCCGTTGTCCCGGACCAGGACGCCCCGGTCGAGGATCTGCTGCCACACCGCGTGCGCGGCACCTTCGCCTTCGAACCGGCCGAACTGCACGAAGTTGGCGTCCGAGTCGGTCACTTCGTAGCCGGCTGCCCGCAGTTCGGTCACCAGGCGGTCGCGCTCGTCCTTCAGCTGCTCGACGTAACCGAGGAGCGTGTCGGTGTGCTCCAGGGCGGCCAGCGCCGTGGCCTGGGTGACGGCCGACAGGTGGTACGGCAGGCGCACCAGCTGGACGGCGTCCACGACGGCGGGGGCGGCGGCCATGTAGCCGAGGCGCAGTCCCGCGGCGCCGAACGCCTTCGACATGGTGCGCGAGATGACGAGGTTCGGCCGCCCTTCGAGCAGCGGGAGAAGGGACTTCCCGTGGCTGAACTCGATGTAGGCCTCGTCGACGACGACCATGGACGGCTTGGCCGCCTGCGCGGCCTCGTACAGGGCGAGGACCGTCTCGGGCGGGACCGCGCTGCCGGTGGGGTTGTTGGGCGTCGTGATGAAGACGACGTCCGGGCGGTTCTCGGCGATGGCCGCCACGGACGCTTCCACGTCGATGGTGAAGTCCTCGCTGCGCGGTCCGGAGATCCAGCCGGTGCCGGTGCCGCGTGCGATGAGGGCGTGCATCGAGTACGAGGGCTCGAAGCCGATGGCGCTGCGGCCGGGGCCGCCGAAGGTCTGCAGCAGCTGCTGGAGGACCTCGTTCGAGCCGTTGGCGGCCCAGACGTTCTCGATGCCGACGTGGTGGCCGCCGGTCCGCGTGAGATAGCCGGCGAGCTCGGTGCGCAGCTGGACGGCGTCGCGGTCCGGGTAGCGGTTGAGGCCGCGGGCCGCCTCGCGCACCCGCTCCGCGATCCGCTCGACGAGCGCCTCGGGCAGCGGGTAGGGGTTCTCGTTCGTGTTCAGGCGTACGGGTACGTCGAGCTGGGGGGCACCGTACGGGGACTTGCCGAGCAGCTCGTCCCGTACGGGCAGATCGTCGATGCCGGTCACTGGCCGGGAACCTTCCATTCGAACCTCGCCTTGATGGCCGCGCCGTGCGCGGGCAGGTCCTCCGCCTCGGCGAGCGTGACCACGTGGTGGGCGACGTCGGCGAGGGCGTCGCGCGTGTAGTCCACGATGTGGATGCCGCGCAGGAAGGACTGGACGGACAGACCCGACGAGTGGCAGGCGCAGCCGCCGGTGGGCAGCACGTGGTTGGAGCCCGCGGCGTAGTCGCCGAGGGACACCGGCGCCCAGGGGCCGACGAAGATCGCGCCGGCGTTCTTCACGCGCTGGGCGACCGCGGCGGCGTCGGCGGTCTGGATCTCCAGGTGCTCGGCGCCGTACGCGTCGACGACGCGCAGGCCCTCCTCGACCCCGTCGACCAGGACGATCGCGGACTGCCTGCCGCGCAGGGCCGGGACGATCCGGTCGTCGATGTGCTTGGTGGCCGCGACCTGCGGCTCCAGCTCCTTCTCGACGGCGTCCGCGAGCTCCACCGAGTCGGTGACGAGGACGGCGGCGGCGAGCGGGTCGTGCTCGGCCTGGCTGATCAGGTCGGACGCGACGTGCGCCGGGTCGGCGGTGGCGTCCGCGAGGACCGCGATCTCGGTCGGGCCCGCTTCGGCGTCGATGCCGATGAGGCCGGTGAAGTAGCGCTTGGCCGCGGCGACCCAGATGTTGCCGGGTCCGGTGACCATGTTCGCCGCGGCGCAGGACTCGGTGCCGTACGCGAACATCGCGACGGCCGTGGCGCCGCCCGCGGCGTACACCTCGTCGACGCCGAGGAGTGCGCACGCGGCCAGGATCGTCGGGTGCGGCAGTCCGCCGAACTCGGCCTGGGCGGGCGAGGCGAGGGCGATCGACTCGACCCCGGCCTCCTGCGCGGGCACCACGTTCATGATCACGGAGGACGGGTAGACGGAGCGGCCGCCCGGCGCGTACAGGCCGACGCGCTCGACGGGCACCCACTTCTCGGTGACCGAGCCGCCGGGGACGACCTGCGTGGTGTGGGTGGTGCGGCGCTGCTCGCGGTGCACGATGCGGGCCCGGCGGATCGACTCCTCCAGGGCCGCGCGGACGGCGGGGTCGAGCTGCTCCAGGGCGCCCTTGAGGGCCTGGGCGGGAACCCGTACGGACTCCAGCTTCACGCCGTCGAACTTCTCCGCGTAGTCGATCAGTGCCGCGTCGCCACGATGATGCACGGCCTCACAGATCGGACGCACCTTCTCGAGGGCGGCCGAGACATCGAAGTCGGCTCGGGGCAGCAGGTCGCGCAGTGCGGGGCCCTCGGGGAGGGCGTCGCCGCGCAGATCGATTCGGGAGATCACGTGCTCAATTCTCGCAGACGCCACATGAGCGACCGACGTCCGTATCAATGGCTGATACGGATCACCGCGCAAGACCTTCACCAATAGCGTTCAGGCCGTCACTCAGCGGGCATGAACAGTTGTACTAAACCCGCGAGTAGCGGAGCCGTACCGGGACGGGCGGGCTCCGTGAGGATCCGGGGGACTACGGGTACTACGGGGTACCACGGGGAGGATGAGAAGTCGTGGTCGACGGTACCGGCATCGGTGACCCGCCGGACGGCCTCACGGGCGCCGAGATGGGCATGTGGCAGGCCTTTCGCAACGGCAGTGTCTACGACCTGAGCTCGGGCGACCCGGACGTGGACGACCCGCACGGCGGGCACGCCTGGGGGCCCGGCCGCAGTGTGCGCGCGCGGATCGTGGCCTGGCTGCTGCTCGACGGGCCGCCCGCGCTGTCCGGGCGGGTCGCGTCGCTCAAGCTCACGGGCGTACAGATCACCGACGTCCTCGACCTCGCGGGCGGCGGCATCGTGCCGTACGTGGAATTGAAGCGGTGCCGCTTCGAGAAGGAGATCCTGCTTCCCGAGGCCCGGTTCACCACCCTGCGCCTGGTCGACTGCTCGATCCCCCGCCTGGAGGGCGCCCGCGTCCACACGGAGGGCGACCTGCACCTGCCGCGCTGCCGCTTCCACAGCGGAGTACGCCTCACCGACGCGCACATCGGCACGGATCTGCTGCTCAACCAGGCCGTCGTGTACCGCGACCGGCGCGGCAAGTCGATCATGGCGGACGGCATGTCCGTCGGCCAGGACCTCCAGGCCGAGATGCTGGAGACGCACGGCGAGGTCAGCCTGCGCGGCGCGCAGATCGGCGTGTCGCTCAGCCTGCGCGGCAGCCGGCTCTCCAACGCGTACGGGCGCCGCGCGCTCAACGCGCCGCAGCTGACGGTCGAGCGGTCCCTCTATCTGACCCCCGCCGGCGTCGGCAATCCGCTCCAGACCAGCGGCACGACGCCGGCCCGCGGGACCCGCGTGCAGCGCTTCGAGTGCCAGGGCGGGGTGCGCCTCGACGACGGCCGGTTCGGGGACGCCCTCGACCTCGACCAGGCGCGTTTCCACCTGGAGAACGACCAGGAGGTGTCGCTGCGCCGCATCCAGACGCCCGAGCTGCGCTTCCTGTGCGAGCGGCCGCAGCGCGGGCGGATCGTCCTGTCCGGCGCGAAGGTCGTCAACCTCATCGACAGGGCGGCGAGCTGGCCGGGCCCGGGCGGACTTCGCGTGGGCGGCTTCACGTACGAGAACCTCATCCCCTCCGGCCCGTTCCCGCTGGCGCGGCGCCTGGAGTGGCTGTCGGCCGCGACGCCGGAGTACAGCCCGGAGCCGTACGAGAAGCTCGCGACCGTGCTGCGCAACAGCGGCGAGGACGCCGACGCGCGGGAGGTGCTGCTCGCCAAGCAGCGCCGGCGCCGCGAGACGCTGCCGCCGGCCGCGAAGATCTGGGGGTACATCCAGGACTGGACGGTCGCCTACGGGTACCGGCCCGGCCGGGCCGCCGTGTGGATGGCCGTCCTGTGGGCGGCGAGCACGCTGGCCTTCTCCCACGCGTCACATCCGGCCATCAAACCGGGTGAGTCGCCGCACTGGAATCCGGCCCTGTTCTCGCTCGATCTCATCCTGCCGGTCATCGACCTGGGCCAGGACGGCTACTGGCAGCTGCAGGGCGGCTGGCAGTGGGCCGCGACCGCGCTGATCCTGCTCGGCTGGATCCTCGCCACGACGGTCGCGGCGGGGGCCACCCGGCTGCTCCGCAGGAACTGACCGGGCAGCCTCGCATTTTTTGCCGGACCGCGGGCAACCATGGGTGCATTTCAGCCGTCATCCCAGCGCAACCATCAACCGAGCGACGGGGAGCGGGGTCCACACCTTGGCACTGCTGCGCGCCCTCATCCGCACCGCGCGGATGGTCCGCCACACCTCGGGCCTCGCGGCCGGGCTGCCCGCCGACGACGACGTCCTCCTGGACGTCCCCGACGAACGCCTGGCCCCCGCGCTCGTCGCCGCCGGCCGGGGCGAGTACGAGGCGGCCGCCAAGCTGCTCGCCGCCACCCGCGAGGCCGGCGAGTGGGAGAACAGGGACCGCTACGTCACCCGGCTCGCCGCCTTCGCCAGATCGCGCGGCGAATGGTTCGACGACTGGCGGTTCGCGTCGCCCCACGACCCGGACGCCCTCCTCGTCAAGGCCGAGCTGGAAGTCGCGCGCGGCTGGGAGTCGCCCGCCCGCGCCGAGCTGCTGCGCGAGGTGACCCCGCTGATCACCGCCGCCGCCGAGGGTGACCCCGGCGACCCGGTGCCCTGGCGGGTCGCCCTCGACCACGCGCGCGGCACGAACGCCTCGCACACCGTCTTCGAGAGGCTCTGGGCCGAGGCCATAAGGCGCTCCCCGCACCACTACGGCTGCCACGTGTCGGCGCTCCAGTACCTGTCGGCCGCCTGGTACGGCTCGCACCGCGAGTGCTTCGACTTCGCCGAGCGCGCGGCCCAGGACGCCCTGCCGGGGTCCCTGGTACAGGCGCTGCCGGTGCGGGCCGCGTTCGCGTACCTGACGAGCGGACAGGGCCCGGGACCGGCCGCGAAGGTGCCCCGCGGGCGCCTGGACGAGGCCGCCGACCTGGCGATCGCCCTGTCCCGTGAATACACCGCCGACGACCCCTGGCCGGCCGAGGTCCGCAACCTCCTCACCTACGTCCTGGTCCGCCTGGAGCGCTGGTCCGACGCCCTGGACCAGCTGCGCCTGACCGGCCCGTACGCGACGTCGTTCCCCTGGGACCGGATCTCGGACGACCCGCTCGGACAGTTCCTGGAACTGCGCGACGGCGTACGGATCGAGGTCGCCGCGGCCCGTCCCCTCGGCGGTCGCGACGCCGGTCGCGGGCCCCTCGCCTCCGGCTCCCATTAGGCTTGACCGTCGTGACCACCGTCCGGCTTCCGCTCTTTCCGCTCAACTCGGTGCTGTTCCCGGGACTCGTGCTCCCGCTGAACGTGTTCGAGGAGCGCTATCGCGCCATGATGCGCGACCTGCTGAAGACCTCCTCCGGGGGTTCCGAGGCCTCCGGCGACCCCGCCGACTCCGACGAGCCGCGCCGGTTCGCCGTCGTGGCGATCCGCGACGGCCACGAGGTCGCGCCCACCGCCCCCGGCATGCCGGACCAGACAACGAAGACCGCGGCCGAGGCGGGCCCCGCGGCCGGCTTCGGCGACGACCCGGTCAAGGCCCTGCACGGCGTGGGCTGCATCGCGGACGCCGCGACGATCCGGGAGCGTGCCGACGGCAGCTTCGAGGTGCTCGCCACCGGCACGACCCGCGTGAAGATCCACTCGGTCGACGCGTCGGGCGCCTATCTGACCGCCGAGGTCGAGGAGCTGCCCGAGGAGGCCGGCGACGAGGCGGGCGCCCTGGCCGAGGGGGTGCTGCGCGCCTTCCGCTCCTACCAGAAGCGGCTCGCGGGCGCCCGCGAGCGCACTCTGGCGACGGGCGCCGAACTGCCGGACGACCCGTCCGTCGTGTCCTATCTGGTGGCGGCGGCGGCCGTCCTCGACGTACCGACCAAGCAGCGCCTCCTCCAGGCCCCGGACACGGCGTCGCGCCTGCGCGACGAGCTGAAACTCCTTCGCTCCGAGACCGCGATCATCCGTAATCTGCCGTCCTTGCCGGCCGGCGACCTGACCCGGCAGGCGACCAGCCTCAACTGACGTGGCCGGTCCTGACTGACGTAAGGCATGAGGACGTTGGCGAAGAAGTCCAAGAAGCAGCAGTCCGGCGGAACCCCGGCGACCGTGGCGCTCACGGCCGCGGGTACGCCTTTCACGACGCACGCGTACGAGCACGACCCGGCCCATCCCTCGTACGGGGACGAGGCGGCGGAGGCGATGGGGGTCTCCCCCGACCGGGTGTTCAAGACGCTCGTCGCCGATGTGGACGGCGAGCTGACCGTGGCCGTCGTGCCGGTGGCGGGCCAGCTCGATCTGAAGGCCCTGGCCACCGCCGTCGGCGGCAAGCGCGCCGCGATGGCCGACCCGGCGGCGGCGGAGCGCACCACGGGCTATGTACGGGGCGGCATCTCCCCGCTGGGTCAGCGCAAGAAGCTGCGTACGGTCCTGGACGACTCGGCGCGGGCGCACGACACGATCTGCGTCTCGGCGGGCCGCCGCGGCCTGGAGGTGGAGCTGGCACCCACGGACCTGGCGACGCTCACGTCCGCAGTCCTGGCCCCCATCGGCCGCACCTGACCCCGACCGGAATCGCCGCCACCTCTCGACGCACGACATGTCCTCGGCTAAGTACCGAGGACATGTCGAAGAGGACGCGCAAGCGGAAGTGGCGGATCAGGAAGCACAAGGCCAATCACGGGCGCAGGCCCGCCTGAGAGGCGCCCTCAGGCCGCCGGAGGGCTGTCCTGCGGGTAGCGGGTGTCGAAGTACGGGTCGGGATCGCGGGGCCCGAACAGGCCGGTCAGACCGAGGTGGACGATCATCGCGGCGAGCGGCCAGGCGAGGAGCGCGCCCTTCGCCTTGAGTTCGAGCGGCGCGTCGAACGTGACGCCCTTGCCGACCTCCTTGGCATGGGCGGCCACGTCCTGCGTGGGGCCGAGCCAGATCCCGAACCGCCAGGCGAGGAGACCGCCGAGGAGTCCGCCGACGGCCAGGGCCACGACGAGCGGCACGCCGCCGCGCTTGCGCCACAGGAACACGGCGACCGCGCTGACGACACCGAACGCGATGCCGAGCAGCGTGAACGTCCCGTCGACGCCGACGGCCTGCTCGCCCTCGGTGTCCTTGAGGTAGACGGCCTGGGCGTCCGCGATGAGCGGCACGTGCGGCGCGAGCCACAGCCACAGCGCGCCCAGCAGCAGCCCGCACACGGCCGACGCGACCGCGACGACGGCGGCCTCCCGCAACTCGGTCCTCATCCCTGGCCCGTCCTCCTGGTGCTCGTGAGCGTGCGACGGCACAGCACCCGCGGGCCCGGAGGCCTGCCAGGGGTCGTGCTGGGGTTGCTGGGGTCGTGGCGTCAGCGGTGCGGTCACCCTGCCATCGTGCCAGGCCCCTGCGAGACGCGCGTCACCGGACGGCTGCCCGGCGGTACGCCCAGGTGGCGAGAGCCAGCGAGGCGACGCCGACGCCCGCGCAGACCCCCAGATCGAGGAGCACGACGCCCCAGTCCGGATGGTCCCCGAAGGTACGGGCGAAGGCCTCGACGCCGTACGTCGACGGCAGCAGATCGCGCGCGTACTGGATGATCCCCGGCATCCGGTCGGCCGGCAGGACGCCGAGCAGGAGGGCCGCGGACATGCCCAACTGACCGAGCAGCGTGGCCAGTTCGGGCCGCGGCGCGAGCAGCCCGAGCGCGGCACCGAGCCCGGAGAGCGCGGCACCGGCGAGCGGGATGACGGCGGCGAGCACCCACAGGTGCGCGAGCGGGAGCTGGAACATGACACAGCCGACGACGGCGGTCACCACGGTCCCCGGCACGGTGAAGGACGCGTACGCGCCGGCGGCGCCCAGCACCACGGCGGCGGGCGGCACGGGCAGCGTCGCGTAGTGATCGAGCCCGCCGGCGGCCCGCAACTGCCCGAAATACTGCGCGAGCAGATTAAGAGCCACGAACGCCACAACCAGCACACTGGACCCGGCGACAACGGCCTGGGCCTCCCGGCCCCCGTCCACCACGCCCCGCATCAGGATCATGATGCCGACGGACTGGAAGGTGGCGACGAAGAGGAGCGGGATCCTGGCGACGCGCGCCCGCGAGAGCTGCGCGCGGTACACGGCTGCGAGGGACGGCAGCAGCCGGGCCCGCGGGGCGAGCTCGCCGACGGCATCGCCCTCGGCACTCCGCCCGCTCGCGCCCGTCCGGGCGCCGCCCTGAAGGACCTCAGCGGGTACGACACTCACGGTGCGTGACTCCTGTCGTGACTGTTCCGTCGGGTACCGGGGCCGCCGTGTTCACGACTTCACCAGCCCCTTGGCCTCGCCGCCGAGCGCCAGGTACACATCTTCCAGGCTCGGTGTGGTCAGGGAGAAATCGTCCAGGTCGGAGAACGCGGGACCGCCCGTGACGGCGGCGACGGCGGCCCGCGCCTCGTCCGGGCCCAGCCGCAGCGACCAGCGGCGCCCGGACTCGACGGCGAGAGCGCGCAGCGCGGCGACGGCAGGTACATCGAGCGGCGCCCGTTCCCGCCACACGAGCTCGACACGCACGTCGCCGGCGACCTTCTCCTTCAGCCCGGCCGGGGTGTCGCAGGCGATGACGCGCCCACGGTCCAGAACAGCGACACGATCGAGCACGGTCTCGGCCTCGATGACGTTGTGGGTGACCAGGACAACTGTGGTCCCGCTCTCGGCCCGCCGCCGGTCGACGGCGGCCCAGACGGCCCGGCGGGCGACGGGATCCATCCCCGTGGTCGGTTCATCGAGCACCAGCAGCGGCCGCTCCCCCACCAGAGCAGCGGCAAAGCAGGCAAGCCGGCGCTGCCCGCCGGAAAGCTTCTTCAGGGGCCGCGACGCGATCGCCCCGAGCCCCAGCTCCTCCAGCACGGCGTCCCGCTCGGCGCGGGCCGTACGCAGATCGAGCCCCCGCAGCCGCCCGGTCGTCTCGGCGGCCAGCGACACGGTCAGCTCGTCCAGAGCGCTCGACTCCTGCCCCAGATAGGCCAGGATCCGTGAGGCCCGCTCCGGATACCGCACGATGTCGTGCCCAAGAATCCCGACGCTCCCGCTGTCGGGCCGCATCAGCCCGGTCAGCTGGCGTACGAGGGTGGACTTACCGGCGCCGTTGGGCCCGAGCAACCCGAAGATCTCCCCGCGCCGGATCTCGAGGGACACCCCGTCGGTGGCCCGGATCGCAGCACTCCCGGGCGCTCCACGACGCCCGCGGGTGGCGGGATACGTCCGCACGAGATCCCGCACGACGCACACCAGATCTCCCCGTCGCCCTCTGGGGGCCGCCTGTGCCGTGCGCGTACTCACGAAGGACGAGACTACGGGGTCGCACCCCTCGCACGACCCCCGGGTCAGGACATGCCACCGAAACCGGACGAGCCCCGCACCCATTCACGTACAAGGCCGGAGACCCCCGGCCCCGAACCAGTCGCACCCGCAACAGAACGGAAGGGGACGGGCCGGTATGTCCGCCCGGAGCCGGCACCCACTACCGACGCCCACAAAATCCAACGCCGAACCATCCAAGCGAGGACGGACATACCGGCCCGGCCCCGCACCCCCCACCGGCACAAGCGAACCCAGAACAAGCCCGCACCCGAAACCGCACCCCGGCACCGGCACCGGCACCGGCACCGGCAAGCGCAGCACCACCCCCGGCAAACAACCCGCCGCCCCCTACTCCGCAGCCACCCGCTCCGCAGCACTACGCACATCGACCTCACGCCAGAACCCGGCCCGAATCGCATAGCGATCGTGCTCGTCGATCTGATCGTCCTTGTGGGCGAGCAGCCCGAACCGCGCGGCATACCGCAGCAGTTCCCCGTCGATGCGATGCGGCACCCGCGGATACATGGTGGACAGCTTCTGCAACTGAACCTCGTCCCCCAGCCGCTCCATCCACCGCCGGGCGAACACCTGCCCCACCTCGAAGGGGTCACCCCCGACGGTGGTGATGTCCTCCTCGCGGTCGGCCCACCGCTGCTCCGCGGTGGTCAGCTGGGCCAGCGTCGGCAGGGACGCCGCGTCCGCGGACTCCCCCACGACCCCGGGCCGCTCGACCCACCCCTTGTCGGACGACCACCGCAACGTCGCGTTGGCGGGGTGCTGCCCGGGATGAACCTGGGGATGCCCCCCGAGCCCCGGCGCGGCGCCGGGCCCCCGCAGGGCGGCGAGGTCCTTGGGCGTGGGGACACCCTTCCCCGCACCACCCCGCTCGTCCTCGGTCCCCCCACCGTCGCCCTCACGAGGAGCCACCCCATGGTCCACACCGGAACCGGCCGCCGCACCCCCTTGCCCGGCACCGCCGGGGCCGCCGCTGCCCGCCACATCGGACAGATCCGCGGAGCGCCCCGCCGCGGAGGCGAGCGCGGACTCGGGCAACGGCGCGGACAGAATCGCCGCGATCTCCGGCCGCGGAGCGGGCTGGGGCGTGCAGATCCCGCCGAGTTCCTTGGCCCGCACGGCCTTGGTGATCCAGGTCCGGTCGAGCACGCGCCGCTCATCGGCCTCGGCGACGAGGTCCTCGGACTGGTTGTAGTCGCCGTCGGCGGCCTGCACGGCCCACAGATGCACGGCGACCCCGTGCTCCTTCGCGGCCATCATGCCGGGGAGCAGATCACCGTCGCCGGTGACGAGCACGATGTCGGAACAGGCACGGTTACGGGCGAGTTCGGTCAGCTCGGCGTGCATCGCCGCGTCGACACCCTTCTGCGCCCACCGCCCGTCACTACGGGTGAGTGCGCCGAGTCGTACGGTCACTCGGGGCATCACGCGGAGCCGGCGGTGCTCGGGCTGGGGCACCCGGTCCGGAGCTCCGTCGAACCAGTAGATCCGCAGAAGTGGCCGCTCGGTGTCGGATTCGGCGCGTTCACGCAAGCCCTGGATGAGGGAGACGTGATCGACGGTGATCCGGGACCGGGACGGCTCCCCCGCGAGGAGACTCGCGGCGGCCCCCAGCAGGTAACCGGCGTCCACCAGGACGATGCAACGGTCCACGCGATCCACCCTCTTTCGCTGAATTACCGGCGTCCGGAGGTCCCACGGTGTTGACGATCGCGGGTTCGCTTCGGGTTTCCTTCGAGTCTGCCCGACCACGCGGGGGTTAACGGCCCGAACTCGATCTTCGGCGTGGCGGATCGGACGAATTCCCGAATCGGCCCGCTCACAGAACTCCCGATGCGACTCCGACAACGCCCTGACAGCGCTTATTACGCACGGTAATTCTCTGAAATGCGTGCCTCGTCAGCATATGTGAATCTGAATCCGGCCCTGGCCCCTAGACCCCCCGCAGGAGGCAGTCACCATGGCCAAGAACAAGAACCGCAAGCAGGGCGACCAGCGCAGCCGCGCTTCCGCCTCCGAGCAGGCTTCCGAGCAGGCCAAGTCGGCCGGTATGGAAGCACAGTCGGAGATGCAGTCGCAGGCTCAGGGCACCCCCGCGGACGTTGCCCGTAAGCACCAGCGCCGCTTCGGCCACAACTGACGCCTTGCGCAAGGCTAGTGGCCCTTCGGTCACACAGTGAGGGGCGCTCCCGGAATCTTCCGGGAGCGCCCCTCACTCATGTAACGGCCAAATCCCCAGGGCCTCTCAGCCCGCGAGGCAGGACGGCCCGAGGAGCACCTTCAGGTCGCCGAAGAGCGCGGGATCGGGCTGCACGCGGTGCCGGTCGAGCCGAAGCACCGTTGTCTTGCGGGCCCCTTGGAGCTTGATCCGCACTTCGCTGTTGCCCCGGTGGTGGCTGAGGATCTCGCCGAGCCTGCTGACCATCGGCGGGGTCACCTTCACCGTGGGGATGGTGATCGTCACGGGCGCGTTGGTCCCGGCGTTCGACAGGTCGGGGACCATGAGCTCCATCGCGACGAGGCGCGGCACGTCCTCGCGCTTGTCGAGGCGTCCCTTGACGAACACGACGGCGTCCTCGACGAGTTGGGTCGACACCAGCTGATACGTCGCCGGGAAGAACATGCACTCGATGGAGCCGGCCAGGTCCTCGACCGTCGCGATGGCCCAGGCGTTGCCCTGCTTGGTCATCTTGCGCTGGAGGCCCGAGATGATGCCGCCGATGGTGACGATCGAGCCGTCCGAGTAGTCGCCGCCGGTGAGTTGCCCGATGCCCGCGTCCGCCTTGTCAGACAGGACGTGTTCGAGACCGAACAGCGGGTGGTCGGAGACGTACAGGCCGAGCATCTCGCGCTCCTGGGCGAGGAGATACGTCTTCTCCCATTCGTCCTCGGAGAATTCGACGTCGAGCCCGAAGCCCGGCTCAGTGCTGTCCTCCTCGCCCATGCCGCCGAAGAGGTCGAACTGGCCCTCGGCCTCCTTGCGCTTGACCTGCACGACGTTGTCGATCATCGGCTCGTACTGTGCGGTGAGGCCCTTGCGGGTGTGCCCCATCGTGTCGAACGCGCCGGCCTTGATCAGCGACTCCGTGGTCCGCTTGTTGCACGCGGCGGCCTCGACCTTGTCGAGGTAGTCGGGGAAGGAGGCGTACTTCCCCTTCGCCTTGCGGCTGCGGATGATCGACTCGACCACGTTCGTACCGACGTTGCGGACGGCGGAGAGGCCGAAGAGGATCACATCGTCGCCCTGGGCGGCGAAGTTGTGCTCGGACTCGTTCACGTTCGGCGGGAGGACCTTGATGCCCATGCGCCGGCACTCGTTCAGGTAGATCGCGGACTTGTCCTTGTCGTCCTTGACCGAGGTGAGCAGCGCGGCCATGTACTCGGCCGGGTAGTTCGCCTTGAGGTAGGCGGTCCAGTAGGTGACGAGGCCGTACGCGGAGGAGTGCGCCTTGTTGAACGCGTATCCGGCGAAGGGCACCAGGACGTCCCACAGGGCCTGGATCGCCGCGTCCGAGAAGCCCTTCTTCTTGGCGCCGCCCTGGAAGAGGACGAAGTTCTTCTCCAGCTCCTCGGGCTTCTTCTTGCCCATCACGCGGCGCAGGATGTCGGCCTCGCCGAGCGAGTAGCCGGCGATGATCTGGGCGGCCTTCTGCACCTGCTCCTGGTACACGATGAGGCCGTAGGTGAGACCGAGGGTCTCCTTCAGCGGCTCTTCGAGCTCCGGGTGGATCGGGGTGATCTCCTGGCGCCCGTTCTTGCGCTCCGCGTAGTTCGTGTGGGAATTCATTCCCATCGGGCCCGGTCGGTACAGGGCCGAGACGGCGGAAATGTCCTCGAAGTTGTCGGGCTGCATCTGGCGCAGCAGGGAGCGCATCGGACCGCCGTCGAACTGGAACACGCCGAGCGTGTCACCGCGGCACAGCATCTCGTACGTCTTGGGATCGTCCAGGGGCAGCGCGAGCATCTCCAGGTCGATGCCCTTGTTGGCCTTCACCATCTTGACGGCGTCGTCCATGATCGTGAGGTTGCGCAGGCCGAGGAAGTCCATCTTCAGCAGGCCGAGCGACTCGCACTGCGGGTAGTCCCACTGCGTGATGGTCACGCCGTCCGTGTGCCGGACCCAGACCGGGGCGTGGTCGACGATGGGCTCGCTGGACATGATGACGCCGGCGGCGTGCACGCCCATCTGCCGGACCAGGCCCTCGACGCCCTTGGCGGTGTCGATGACCTTCTTGACGTCCGGCTCGTTCTCGTACATCCCCCGGATCTCGCCCGCTTCGCTGTAGCGCGGGTGGGAGGGGTCGGTGATGCCCGACAGGTCGATGCCCTTGCCGAGGACGTCGGCGGGCATCGCCTTGGTGAGGCGGTCGCCCATCGCGTACGGGTAACCGAGGACGCGCGCCGAGTCCTTGATCGCGTTCTTGGCCTTGATCTTTCCGTAGGTGCCGATCATGGCGACCTTGTCGGCGCCGTACTTCTCGGTCACGTACCTGATCACTTCGACGCGCCTGCGCTCGTCGAAGTCGATGTCGACATCGGGCATGGAGACGCGCTCGGGGTTGAGGAAGCGCTCGAAGATCAGTCCGTGCGTGATGGGGTCGAGGTCGGTGATGCCCATCGCGTACGCCACGATCGAACCGGCCGCGGAGCCTCGGCCGGGGCCCACCGCGATGCCGTTGTTCTTCGCCCACATGATGAAGTCGGCGACCACGAGGAAGTATCCCGGGAACCCCATCTGGATGATGATGTCCATCTCGTACTCCGCCTGCTTCTGGCGGTCGTCGGGGACACCGTCCGGGTAGCGGCGGTTCATGCCGACCCGGACTTCCTCCTGGAACCAGGTGACCTCGGTGAAGCCTGCCGGGATGTCGAACTTCGGCATGAGGTCGCGCTTCTCGAACATGCCGGTGGTGTCGATCTGCTCGGCCACCAGGAGCGTGTTGGCGCAGCCCTCCTGCCAGGCGTCCGAGGAGTCGACGGCGTACATCTCGTCGGTCGTCTTGAGGTAGTAGCCGGTCCCGTCGAAGCGGAAGCGGTCCGGGTCCGAGAGGTTCTTGCCGGTCTGGATGCAGAGCAGGGCGTCGTGCGCGGTCGCCTCGTGCGCGTACGTGTAGTGCGAGTCGTTCGTCACCAGGGGCGGGATGCCGAGCTTCTTGCCGATCTCCAGGAGTCCGTCGCGGACCCGGCGCTCGATCTCGATGCCGTGGTCCATCAGCTCCAGGAAGTACCGGTCCTTGCCGAAGATGTCCTGGTACTCGGCGGCCGACTTGAGGGCCTCGTCGAACTGGCCGAGGCGCAGGCGCGTCTGGAGCTCGCCGGACGGGCAGCCGGTCGAGGCGATCAGCCCCTCCGACCACTGGGAGATCGTCTCCTTGTCCATACGGGGCCACTTCTGCAGCCAGCCCTCCGCGTACGCGTCCGAGGACAGGCGGAAGAGGTTGTGCAGGCCCGTGCTGTTCGCCGCCCAGATCGTCTTGTGGGTGTAACCACCCGAACCGGACACGTCGTCCCGCTTCTGGTGCGGCTGGCCCCACTTGACCTTCCGCTTGTTGCGCCGGGACTCGGGGGCGACGTACGCCTCGATCCCGATGATCGGCACGACCCCGGACTTCTTCGCCGTGTGGAAGAAGTCGTACGCCCCGTGAAGGTTGCCGTGGTCGGACATGGCGATGTGCGTCATGCCCATTTCATTGCAGGCATTGAACATGTCCTTGAGCCGCGCGGCACCGTCCAGCAGCGAATACTGGGTGTGGACGTGCAGGTGCGTGAACGGCGGCTTTGACACGGTTTCGGCCTCCAGCGAGAACGGACGGAAACGGACCGGTGACGGGCAGCGGTCGGTCTCGGGGGACAGCTTGGAAGTCTACGGGTGGGCACTGACAACCGGTGGGCACTCGGGGGTACGGTCGTGCGTTGGACAGAACAGAATCTCTGTTCCTCACCTCACGATCCACGGCACAAGCCCGCACCAGGAGGCACCCCGCGATGTCGGTCCCGCAGCCCACCGCTGAGCAGCGCGGCGAGCAGATCCTCACCGTCTTCGACACCGCGTTCGGCGAGCTCCTGGCCGCCGACCCGGCGGCGTTCCGCGTCAAGTTCCGCAAGATGGCGTCGTCCGCGTTCGCGTTCTACCGCGGGACGGCGTGCCTGTTCTACGCGGACCTGGAGCGCGAGCGACACGGCGGCCCGTACCTGGACGACCGCACGGGCCGGGTGTGGATCCACGGCGATCTGCACGCGGAGAACTTCGGCACGTACATGGACTCCACGGGCCGCCTGATCTTCAATGTGAACGACTTCGACGAGGCGTACGTCGGCCCCTTCACCTGGGACCTCAAGCGCTTCGCCGCCTCGGTGGCCCTGATCGGCTACTCCAAGGCGCTCGGCGACGAGCAGATCACCGAGCTGGTGCGCACGTACGCGGGCGCGTACCGCGAGCGGATCCACGCGCTGGCGACGGGCGCCAAGAGCGACGAGGTGCCGCCCTTCACGCTGGACACCGCCGAGGGCCCGCTCCTGGACGCGCTGCGTGACGCCCGCTCCCTGACGCGCTTCGGGCTGCTCGACTCGATGACGGAGATCCGCGACTTCGAGCGCCGCTTCGCGCCCGGCGGCGGCTCCATCGAGCTCGACGCGGCGACGCGCTACAAGGTCCTCGCGGCCTTCGACGGATACCTGGAGACGCTCCCCGACTCGTCCCTGACCCGTCCCGACTCCTACCGCGTCAAGGACGTCGTGGGGCGGCGCGGCATCGGCATCGGCTCCGCGGGCCTGCCCTCGTACAACATCCTTCTGGAGGGCAACAGCGACGCCCTGGAGAACGATGTCGTGATCTATCTCAAGCAGGCGCAGACGCCGGCCGTGTCGCGGCACATCACCGACGCGGCGATCCGCGACTACTTCCAGCACGAGGGCCACCGCACGGTGATCTCGCAGCGTGCTCTCCAGGCGCATGCAGACCCGTGGCTGGGCTGGACCGAGCTGGACGGCTCGGGGCAGCTGGTCGCCGAGGTGTCGCCGTACGCGGTGGACCTCGACTGGTCGGACATCGACGACCTGGACGAGATCGCCGCGGTCGTCGCCGACCTCGGCCGGGCCACGGCGACGATGCACGCGGCGGCCGACGACCTGTCCGGGCAGTCCCTGGTGCCGTTCTCCACGGAGCGGGCCATCGACGCGGCGATCGCGGCGGACGAGGACGGCTTCGCGGGTCTCCTGGTCGACTTCGCGCACGACTACGGCGCACGCGCACGTGCGGACCACCAGATCTTCGTGGACCTCTTCCGCAACGGCCGGATCCCGGGCCTGTAGGCCACACGCGCCGACAACGCTCCCGTAACGCACAGCGACCCTTTAGGGGTCCCTTACAGGAACGCATGGGACACTCCTCCGCGATGGACGACATATCCGGGACCCAGCTCAGAGCCGTGCGCGCGGCGCTCTTCACGGCGCTCGTCGTGACGCTCTCCGCCGCGTCGCACGTCCTGCTGTCCCGGGTCCCCCTTCCCGTGGTGACGGTGGCGGCCACGGCCCTCGCCGTCTTCGTCCTCGCGTACGCGCTGGCGGGGCGTGAGCGCAGCTTCGGCCGGATCGCGGCCCTGCTCGTGCCGCTGGAGCTGGCCGCCGACACCGTGTTCACCACCGGCCAGCACGTCTGTTACGGCCAGGCGGGCGGGCCCGTCGCCGGGCCGCTGCGCGCGGTCGGTCTCGACGTCCTGTGCGGCGGCAGCGTCGGTACGCCGCTGGCCGGGATGACCGGCGGCCACACCGACAAGGCAGCCGCGCTCCTCGCGCACACGGATCCGGCCGCCGCCTGGCTGCTCCTCGGCGCGCACGTCGCCGTGGGGCTCCTCGCCGCCGCCTGGCTGCGCCGCGGCGAGCAGGCGCTGGCCCAGCTGCTGCGCGCGGTCGCCGGGTTCTCCTTCCGCCCGCTGCTGATCGCCTTCGCCGCGGTGCGGGCCCGCCTGGAGCCCGTACGCCGCCTGCCGCGGCGGCCCTCGCGCGGGGTGCGGGCCGCGCGTACGCAGCTGTGGGCGCACTCCGTGGGACGGCGCGGACCGCCGTGCACGGTCCTGGCCGCCTGAGGCCCGGACCCAGCACAGCAGTCCCCCTGAAGACTTCGCAGAACCCACACGGAGAACGATCATGAGCCAGAGGAACAGCCAGGCCGCGAAGACGGCGGCCCGCGAGCGGCTTCGCGTCGAGCGCGAGAAGCAGGCCAAGAAGGACAAGGCGAAGCGCCAGGCGACCGTCGCCGGTGGCGTCGTCGCGGTCCTCGCGATAGCCGGCGGCATCGGCTTCGCCGTGATGCAGGGCAACAAGCCCTCCTACTGGGAAGCGGCGAAGGACGACAAGCTGGTCGCGCCCAAGAACACCACGGGCAAGAACAACACGACGGTGACCCTCGGCAAGGACTCCGCCAAGAAGACGCTCATCGCCTACGAGGACTCGCGCTGCCCGGTCTGCGCCGCCTTCGAGCAGACGGTCGGCCCGACGGTGAAGAAGGACCTCGACGACGGCAAGTACAAGATCCAGTACGTCGGCGCCACCTTCCTCGACAAGAACCTCCAGGGCGAGGGTTCCAAGAACGCGCTCAGCGCCCTCGGCTCCGCCCTGAACGTCTCCAAGGACGCCTTCTGGGACTTCAAGGAGGCGCTGTACTCCACGAAGTGGCACCCGGAGGAGACGGACGACAAGTTCAAGGACGACGCGTACCTCATCAAGATCGCGAACACGGTCCCGGAGCTGAAGAACGACGCGGCCTTCCAGAAGGACGTCAAGGACGGCACCTTCGACAAGTGGGCGCTGGAGATGTCGAAGAACTTCGACAAGAACAAGTACGGGGTCCAGGGCACCCCGTCGTTCGTGATGGACGGCAAGCAGCTCACCGGCTCCGACGGCAAGACCGCGCCCAGCACCGTCGCCGACTACAACACCGCGGTCGACAAGGCGCTCAAGGGCTGACGCGAATCGGCGGCCTCAGCGGCTGACGCGAGCCGGCGGCCTCACCGGCTGACGCGCCGTCGAAGTGTGGGCGAACTCTTCGGAGTTCGCCCACACTTTGCTCTTACTGATCAGTAATGTGATCACTCGTGACCAGTCGACTCAACATAGACAGCCCTCTCGGCAACGCTGCCGGAACGGCCAACTCCCTTGCCCCGCGCCGCCGTTCGGTCGTGAAGGCCGCCGCCGCCACGGCAGGCGCCGCCGCCCTCGCCCCGCTCGCCACCGCGCCCGCCGCACACGCGGCCGACGGGCCCGCCTTCCTGCACGGCGTCGCCTCGGGTGACCCGCTGCCCGACGGCATCCTCCTGTGGACGCGCGTGACGCCCACCCCCGACGCCGTGCCCGGCTCCGGAAAGGGCGCCGACACGGACGTCCGCTGGGAGGTCGCGCAGGACAAGGACTTCCGCCAGGTCGTCGCCCACGGCACGACCACCGCGCGGGCGTCCGCCGATCACACCGTCAAGGCCGATGTAAGGGGCCTGCTCCCGGCGAGCGTCTATTACTTCCGCTTCTCCGTAGAGGGCACCTTCTCGCCCGTCGGCCGTACGCGCACGGCGCCCGCGCTCGACGCGCAGGCCACGGGCGTCCGGTTCGGTGTGGTCTCCTGCGCCAACTGGGAGGCCGGCTACTTCTCGGCGTACCGCCATCTCGCCGCCCGCACCGACCTGGACGCGGTCCTCCATCTCGGCGACTACATCTACGAGTACAAGACCGGCGAATACCCCGAGGCCAAGTACGTCGTACGGCAGCACGAGCCACGGCACGAGATCCTCACGCTCGCCGACTACCGCGTGCGCCACGGCCTGCACAAGACCGACGCCGACGTGATGGCCGTGCACGCCGCGCACCCGCTCATCGCCATCTGGGACGATCACGAGTTCGCCAACGACGCCTGGTCGGGCGGCGCCGAGAACCACACGCCCGGCACCGAGGGCGACTGGGCGGCGCGCCAGCAGGCCGCCAAGCAGGCCTACTTCGAGTGGATGCCGGTGCGCCCGTCCATCGCGGGCACGGTCTACCGCCGCCTGCGCTTCGGCAAGCTGGCCGATCTGCACCTGCTCGACCTGCGCTCCTTCCGCTCCCAGCAGTCGACCGTCGGCAACGGCGACGTGGACTCCCCCGAGCGCTCCATCACCGGCCGCGCCCAGCTCGACTGGCTGAAGGCGGGCCTGGCCGCGTCCGACGCCTCGTGGAAGCTGGTCGGCACCTCGGTGATGATCTCGCCGGTCGCCTTCGGCTCGCTGCCGGCCCATCTGCTGGAGCCGCTCGCCGAGTTGCTCGGCCTGCCGACCGGCGGCCTCGCGATCAACGTCGACCAGTGGGACGGCTACACGCACGACCGCAAGGAGCTGATCGGGCACCTGCGGGACAAGGCGATCCGCAACACGGTCTTCCTGACCGGCGACATCCACATGGCGTGGGCGAACGACGTACCGGTGACGGCCGGAACGTATCCCCTCTCCCCGTCCGCGGCCACCGAGTTCGTCGTCACGTCGGTGACCTCCGACAACCTCGACGACATCCTGCACGTGGCCCCGAACACCATCTCGACCGTGGCGGAAGGCGCCATCAAGGCGGCCAACCGCCATGTGAAGTGGCTGGACATGGACGCGCACGGCTACGGCGTCCTGGACGTCACCGCCGAGCGCTCGCAGATGGACTACTACGTCGTCTCCGACCGCAAGGATCCGGCCGCGACGACCTCCTGGTCCCGCTCCTACCGCACCCTCAGCGGCACGCAGAAGGTCGAGCGGGTGAACGCTCCGGTGCGCTGACCCACACCTCGGGTCGCACACGAGGGGCCAATTCCAGCCACTCGCCGGTGCATTAACAGCAGATCACACCGCTACGGCGGGTGGTGCTGCCCGCGGATCGAATGCGGACACACCACCCGTCGCGGTAGCCGCTCCCGTTACGTCGGCGTCTCAAACTCCGGACGCCACACGAAAATTTCTTCCCGATGCCCTGAATTGCCGGAGGAAGAGCGGCGATTGATTGGGCCAGAACTTCGCTCTTCAAGCGATGACATGGCCACGTAATCTCCCCGCGGCGGCGAGGAAGTTCCTCTCCCCACCCGTCCGCGAGGAGTCCGCATGACCACGCTTGCCCGAATATCTCCGTTGATGCGCCGCCGCCTGCTCGGCACCGCGCTGGTGGCCGGAACCCTGGCCATCGCCCCGCTGTCCGCCCCCTCAGGCAGCGCCGCGACCGCCAAGGCGTCGGCCTCGGCGGAGAAGTGCGCCGACAGCGGCAACGCCGTGGCACGCGAGAAGAAGCCCACCGGCGCCGACCACGCGCAGGAGCCCAACGAGGTCAGCGCGGCCAAGGCCAAGTCCATGGACACGGACATGCAGCGCAGACTCGACAGGATGCGCGCCGACGGCACGCTCTCCAGAGGCCTGGCCGCCGCGTCGACCACGATCCCGGTCTACGTCCACGTCATCCACGACGGCGCGACCGGCAATCTCACGTCGACCGACATCGCCAAGCAGATCGACGTCCTGAACGCGGCCTACAGCGGCCAGGGCACCGGCAACAACGACTCGGGCTTCACGTTCACGCTGGCCGGCACCGACTACACGGACAACGCCGCCTGGTACAACGGCATCACGCCGGGCTCCGCCGCCGAGAAGTCCATGAAGTCCTCGCTGCGCAAGGGCGGCGCGGGCGCGCTCAACTTCTACACCGCCAACCTCGGCGACGACCTGCTCGGCTGGGCGACGTTCCCGTCCTCGTACAAGTCGAACCCGTCCGACGACGGCGTGGTCGTCCTCGACACCTCGCTGCCGGGCGGCTCGGCCACCAACTACAACCAGGGCGACACGGGCACCCATGAGATCGGCCACTGGATGGGGCTGTACCACACGTTCCAGGGCGGCTGCAGTGGCAACGGTGACTACGTCAGTGACACCCCTGCCGAGAAGAGCGCCGCGTTCGAGTGCCCGACCGGGCGCGACACCTGCACCAACAAGACGGGCGTCGACCCGATCCACAACTTCATGGACTACACGTACGACTCCTGCATGTACCAGTTCACCGCGGGCCAGGTGCAGCGCATGAAGGACAGCTGGACGGCGTACCGCGCGGGCTAACGGACCGCGGTACGGCCTAGAGCGAATCGAGGAAGCCGAGCGCCACCCGCCAGGTGGCCTCGGCCGCCTCCGCGTCGTAGTCCGGCAGTTCGGGGTCGGTGTAGAGGTGACCGGCGCCCGGGTACCGGTAGACCTCCACGTCGGCGCCGGTCCGGCCCATCTGGAGGTACCAGGCGCTCAGCCAGTCGTCGGTCTCGAACGGGTCGGGCTCGGCGACGTGCAGCTGGACGGGCAGCTCGTCCACGGACGCGTTCTCGGCGATGTCCGACGTGCCGTGCAGGAGGAGCAGGCCGCGCGCCTTGTCGTCACCGAGGGCCAGGGTCTGCGCGATCGAGGCGCCGAGGGAGAAACCGGCGTAGACGAGCCCGCGCTCGGAGTAGGGAGCGGCGGCGAGGATGGCGCGCTTGAGCAGCTCGTCCTTGCCGATCTCCTCGTTGAAGGCCATGCCGTCCTCGACGGTGTCGAAGGTGCGGCCCTCGAAGAGGTCCGGGGTCCACACCTCGTGTCCGGCGGCCCGCAGCCGGTCGGCCGCGTCACGGACGGCGGGACGCAGGCCGTACGTCGAGTGGAAAAGCATGATGTTCATGGGGCCCATGGTGCCATCCGGGGGCGCCCGTCACCGTCAGCGGCCACGCTCCTCAGCGCAGGCTGCGCACGTCGAGGTGGCGCAGCACGCGGTCCACGATCTCGGGGTCGGCGCCCGGCTCGCTGCGCGCCGCGAGCACCTCGTGACGGGCGGCGGAGAGCATCTCGTTCTGGATGTGGCGCACGCGCTTGATCCTTGAGAAGCGCTTGGCCTGGGCCTCCTTGCGTTCCTCGCTGCCCAGTTCGGGGTCGATGCGCAGCCCGATGTCGTAGGCCCTGCGCGCCATCTGGTCGGAGAGGTCGTCGGGGAGCTCCTCGACCTCCTCGATCTCCTTGAGGCGACGCTTGGCGGCCCTGGCCGCGCGGAGCGCGAGCTGCTGCTCGAACTCCTTCTCCTTCTCGGCGTCCGCCTTGACCCCCAGCTTCTTCACCAGCCAGGGCAGGCTCAGCCCCTGGAGCACGAGGGTGCCCATGATGACGCCGAACGCGATGAAGACGATCTCGTCGCGGTCGGGGAACGGTGACTTGTCGTCCATCGTGAACGGGATGGCGAGGGCCAGTGCGACGGAGGCGACCCCGCGCATTCCGGCCCACCACATGATCACGGTCTCGCGCCAGGAGATGGGGATGTCCTCGTCGAGGTCCCGCCGCGCATGCAGACGCCGCGTCAGCCAGGTAGCCGGAAGCAGCCACAGCAGGCGTACGAAGATGACGACCGCCACGACGGTGCCGGCCCAGCCGAGCATCTCGCCCCAGCGGCCGGACGCGGTCCTGATCGCGTTGTGCAGTTCGAGGCCGATGAGGCCGAAGGCGACGCCGGTGACGAGTGTGTCGACGATGTCCCAGAAGGCACGGCCGGTCAGCCGGGTCATGACGTCGTCCGCGTCGAACGCGTACTCGGCGAGGAAGAGCGCCGTGACGAGTACGGCGAGCACTCCGGAGCCGTGCAGCTCCTCGGCCAGCACGTACGAGGCGAACGGCATCAGGAGCGTCAGGCCGATCTGGAGTGTGGAGTCGTCGAGGAAGTTCATCAACTTGTTGGCCGCCCAGCCGATCACGAGACCGACGACGAGGGCGACGACGGCGGACAGGAGGAGCGAGACGACGGCCTCCGGCCACGAGAAGCTGCCACTCACGACGGCGGCGATGGCCACGTGGTAGAGCACGATCGCGGTCACGTCGTTGAACAGGCCCTCGCCCTCCAGAGTCGACACTAGGCGGCGGGGCAGGCCGAGTTGGCCGGCCACCGCCGTCGCGGCGACGGGGTCGGGCGGCGCGACGAGAGCGCCCAGCGCGACGGCCGCGGCGATCGGCAGGCCCGGCACGATGGCGTTGGCGACGAACGCGACAGCCGCCGTGGTGACGAAGACCAGCGCCACGGCGAGCAGGAAGATCGGTCTCTTGTTCGCAGCGAACTGGCGCCACGACGTGCGCTTCACGGCCGCGTAGAGCAGGGGCGGCAGCAGGATCGGGAGGATCAGGTCGGGCGGGACCTCGACGTTCGGCACGAACGGCAGGAGCGCCAGGCTGATCCCGAGCAGGGTCATCAGCACGGGCGCGGGCAGCCCGAGCCGGTCTCCGAGCGGCACGCTCAGTACGGCCCCGAGCAACAGCACGAACAGCAGGGCCAACTGATCCACGGTGCGCACCCCGGCGAGTAACGGCGGTCAAGCCATCGGACGATCAAGTCCCCAGCGTGCCACGCACATCGCTCTGTGGTGATTTGTGGCGCGAGTCGGCTGCGTCGAGACGCGAGTGGGCGGCGTTGAGACCAGGCCGCGCAGCCCTAGCGGGCGTCCGCCTGCCCCAGCGCCTTACGCATCGCCCGGTGCGGAATGCCCGCGTCGGGAAACTCCGGCCCGTACACGGCATAGCCGAGGCGCTCGTAGAACCCCAGCGCATGAGTCTGCGCGTGCAGGTCCACGGCGACGAGCCCACGCTCCGCCGCGGCGTCCTCGATGGCCCGCACGAGGGCCGCGCCCACGCCGAGCCCGCGCGCGGCCTTCGCCACCGCGAGGCGCCCGAGCGCGCCCACCCCGGCGTCCCCGCCGTTCTTCGCCACGGCGGCGGCGCCGGTCAGCAGCCGCCCCGTGCCGAGCGGCTCACCGTCGGCGCGCAGCGCCAGCACGTGCACCGTGCCGGCCCCCGCGTCGTACTCGTCGTACTCGAGCTCCTCGGGAACCCGCTGCTCGACGACGAAGACCTCCTGGCGCACGGCGAAGCACGCCTTGCGGTCGGCCTCGCTGTCGGCGACCCGCACCATGTACGCGGAAGAGGGCTGCGGCACGGTCACGAGCTCTCGGCCCGGACCCGGTCGAGGGCCGTCTGCAGGTCCTCGGGATAGTCGCTGGAGAACTCGACCCACTCGCCGTCGGCCGGGTGCTCGAAGCCCAGGCGCACGGCGTGCAGCCACTGCCGGGTGAGGCCGAGCCGCTTGGCGAGCGTGGGGTCGGCGCCGTACGTCAGGTCGCCGACGCAGGGGTGCCGGTGGGCCGACATGTGCACGCGGATCTGGTGCGTACGCCCCGTCTCCAGCTTGATGTCCAGGAGGCTGGCGGCGCGGAACGCCTCGATGAGGTCGTAGTGCGTGACGGAGGGCTTGCCCTCCGCTGTCACGGCCCACTTGTAGTCGTGGTTCGGGTGGCGCCCGATGGGGGCGTCGATCGTGCCGCTCATCGGGTCCGGGTGCCCCTGGACCAGCGAGTGGTAGCGCTTGTCGACGACGCGCTCCTTGAACTGGCGCTTCAGCGTCGTGTACGCGCGCTCCGACTTGGCGACGACCATGAGGCCGGAGGTGCCGACGTCGAGCCGGTGGACGATGCCCTGGCGCTCGGCGGCGCCGGACGTGGAGATCCGGTACCCGGCGGCTGCGAGGCCGCCGATCACGGTCGTCCCGGTCCAGCCGGGGCTGGGGTGCGCGGCGACACCGACCGGCTTCATGATCACGACGATGTCGTCGTCGTCATGGACGATCTCCATGCCCTCGACGGGCTCGGCGACGATCTGCACCGGGGCGGGCGCCTGCGGCATCTCCACCTCGAGCCAGGCACCGCCGTGCACCCGCTCGGACTTCCCGACCACCGAGCCGTCGACCGCCACCTTCCCCGCCGCGGCGAGCTCGGCGGCCTTGGTGCGGGAGAAGCCGAACATGCGGGAGATGGCGGCGTCTACACGCTCGCCCTCCAGGCCGTCGGGCACGGGCAGGGTTCGGATCTCGGGAATCGTGCTCACCCATTGAGTATGCAGGAGCCCGCCGACACTCCGGACCGCGCGAGGGAAAAGCCCCTGGCCTCCCGGCCCTGGGCCCGGCAGGCCCGCAAGCCTGCAGACCCCGGTCCGTCAGCCCCTGAGTCCCTCAGTCCTTGTGAACGGTCCCGTCCGGGTCGAGCCCGCGGAACGACAGGAGCACGATCAGGATGCCGCCGCACACGATCGCCGAGTCGGCGAGGTTGAACACGGCGAAGTTCTTCGGCGCGATGAAGTCGACCACGGCCCCTTCGAAGACGCCGGGCGAGCGGAAGATCCGGTCGGTGAGATTGCCGAGCGCCCCGCCGAGGAGCAGCCCCAGGGCGATCGCCCAGGGCAGGCTGTAGAGCTTGCGCGCCAGCCGGGCAATCACGACGATCACGGCCGCGGCGATCACCGTGAAGATGATCGTGAAGGCCTCGCCGATGCCGAACGCGGCGCCCGCGTTCCTGATCGCCTCGAGCCGCAGCCAGTCACCGAGGAGCTCGATCGGCTCATGGTGCTCCAGCTTCGCGACCACGATCATCTTGCTGACCAGGTCGAGGGCGTACGCGAGGGCGGCCACCGCGAACAGCACGGCGATCTTCCGCTTGCCCTTGGGCCGCTCCTGGGTCTCCCCGCCGTTGTCCGGCCCCTCTGCCCCTGCGTCCGGGGTGTCCGGAGTACCGATGACGCGCTCCGCCTCTGCCACGTGAGTCCCTCAACCTAGGTACCTGACTGAGGACGAGAGTACGGCACACACGTACGCCCTCAGCAGCCCAGGAGCGACTCCGTCACGCCGCACGGTGCCGGGTCAGTAACGGCGCTCCTGCTTCTGCTTGCACTCGACGCACAGGGTCGCCCGCGGGAAGGCCTGCATCCGCGCCTTGCCGATCGGATTCCCGCAGTTCTCGCAGATTCCGTACGTGCCCGCGTCGAGCCGCTCCAGGGCGCGCTCGGTCTGCTGGACCATCTCCCTGGCGTTCGCGGCGAGCGACAGCTCGTGCTCCCGCGTGATGTTCTTGGTGCCGGTGTCCGCCTCATCGTCGCCGGCGCCGTCCCCGGAGTCCCGCATGAGCCCGGCCAGCGCCTTCTCCGACGACTCGATCTCACTGTTCAGGCGCAGCGCCTCGCTCTGGAGCTCCGCCCGCGCGTCCTCGACCTCGGCCGGGGTCCAGGGGTCCTCGCCCGGCCGTACCGCGAGCTCGCCCGGCTTCGCGGCCGCGACCCTCGCCTTCGGCACCGCGCGGGACTTCTTCGCCGTGGCCGTGCCGGGGGTCTTCTTCGCAACCACAGTCGTGGCTCCCGTCGTCTCCGCGGCCGACGCCGCGCCATCGGCCGCGGACGCGACCGCCTTCTTCTCCGCGCTCTTGTGGCCGGTGGCCTTCTTGACCGCGTTCTTCCTGGCGCCCGTGCTCCCGGCCGCGCCCTTCTCGGCGACGGCGCTTTCCGCTTCCGCGGCGGCCTGCGCGGACTTCGCGCTCTTCGCGGCCTCCGCAGACTTTGTCGATTTGGTGGTTTTAGCGGTCTTGGCGGGCTTGGTGGGTTTGGTGGGCTTGCTTACGGGCTCGGCCGCCGTCTTCGCGGTCTTCGCCGTCTTCCTGGCGGCCGCGGTCTTCGTACCCGCGCCCTTCGCAGTCGTCGCCTTCGTAGTAGTGGCCTTGGTCTTCGCAGCCGCCGCGCTCTTCTTGGTCGCCGCCTTCGCTTCGTCGGGGTCGCTCTTCTTCCCGGAGGCCGGCCTCTTCGCGGCCGGGGACGCCTTTGCCCCCGCCTTCGCGGGCACCGCCTCCTCGACCGCGGCCTTCACGCCGGCGGATGCCTCACGCACCCCCGCCGCACTCCTTTTCGCCACCATGGCCGCGGCCCCTTCACATTCTGTGATCTTGCACGCGAGTCGTGCTGGGACGATAAATCGACTTCTGACCCGCGGCAACGGGGCACACCGCCCGATGCGCCCGCCCCGCACGTCCCGCGCGGCAGACTTGCAAGCGTTGTGCCCAGCTCCCCGCCGGGTAATCCGCCGAGCCCCCTGCCCCGTGATCCGGCGGGCCCCGTGTCGCCATTCGGGTCAGCCCGCACGGCCGCGACCTGCCCGGCGAAAGCCCCTGACGGCACCGCCGGGCAGAGCCTCAGGGGAATAAAATGGGGCAAAAGCAGAGAAGGTGCATGATCATGCGCAAAGTAGTCGACTGCCGTGACGTGCCGAGCGAGACGAACTGCACGCTCGCCATCACGGGCGAGGAGGACGAGGTGGTCCGCGCCGCGGCCGAGCACTCCGTGTCCGTCCACGGTCACACCGACACCCCCGAGCTGCGGAACATGATCCGCAGCAACCTCAAGGACGAGATCCCTCAGCACGCCTGACACCGACCGCCCCGGGCCCCTCCGGCCGCCCGCCCGGAAACCGGTCGGCCGCGCGCGCCCGGGCCCCGTACACTGGGCGGAGCGAGAAGCGTGGATGGGGCCGAGTAGCGGCGTACGCAGCCAAGAGCGACCCGGGGACGGTGGAAGCCCGGGGGCGAGCGCGACGCGAAGATCACCCCGGAGCCGCCGGAAGAAAGCCCCGCTCGCGGGGCGATTAGAACCGGCATCGCGACCCCAATGAGGGGGCTCACCGGAGCAGCCAGCGCCCCGGGGGGCCAAGGAGGGTGGTACCGCGGGAGCGCGCCGCACACGGCGTACGTCACAGACGAAGCTCTCGTCCCTCCGACGGAGACGGAAGAACAGTGTCCGCCGGAGGAAGATCGATGACGTACCGCCAGGTGCCCGCCCAGGTAGACCTGCCCGCCCTCGAGCACGCCGTGCTCGACTTCTGGCGCGAGCAGAAGATCTTTGCCAAGAGCTTGGAGCAGTCCGAGGGACGCCCCGAGTGGGTGTTCTACGAGGGCCCGCCCACGGCCAACGGCATGCCGGGCGCCCACCACATCGAGGCCCGCGTCTTCAAGGACGTCTTCCCGCGCTTTCGCACCATGCGCGGCTACCACGTGGCCCGCAAGGCCGGCTGGGACTGCCACGGCCTGCCCGTGGAGCTGGCCGTCGAGCAGGAGCTCGGCTTCAACGGCAAGAAGGACATCGAGGCCTTCGGCATCGCCGAGTTCAACGCCATGTGCCGCGAATCCGTGACCCGCCACACCGACGCCTTCACCGACCTGACGACCCGCATGGGTTACTGGGTCGACCTCGACGACGCGTACCGCACGATGGACCCCGAGTACATCGAGTCGGTCTGGTGGTCGCTCAAGGAGATCTTCAACAAGGGCCTGCTGACCCAGGATCACCGCGTCGCCCCCTGGTGCCCCCGCTGCGGCACCGGGCTCTCGGACCACGAGCTGGCGCAGGGCTACGAGACGGTCGTCGACCCCTCCGTCTACGTCCGTTTCCCGCTCACCTCCGGTCCGCTGGCCGGCGAGGCCTCGCTCCTCGTCTGGACGACGACCCCGTGGACGCTCGTCTCGAACACGGCGGTCGCCGCACACCCCGACGTCACCTACGTCGTCGCGACGAACGGCGAGGAGAAGGTCGTCGTCGCCGAGCCCCTCGTCGAGAAGTCGCTCGGCGAGGGCTGGGAGACGACCGGCCAGTCCTTCACCGGCGCCGAGATGGAGCGCTGGAACTACCAACGTCCGTTCGAGCTGGTGGAGTTCCCGGCGCCCGCCCACTACGTGGTGAACGCCGAGTACGTCACGACCGAGGACGGCACCGGTCTCGTCCACCAGTCCCCCGCGTTCGGTGAGGACGACCTCAAGGTCTGCAAGGCGTACGGCCTGCCGGTGGTGAACCCGGTCCGTCCCGACGGCACCTTCGAGGAGGACGTCCCCCTCGTGGGCGGTGTCTTCTTCAAGAAGGCGGACGAAAAGCTCACCGAGGACCTCAAGGACCGCGGCCTGCTCTTCCTGCACGTCCCGTATGAGCACAGCTATCCGCACTGCTGGCGCTGCCACACGGCGCTGCTCTACTACGCGCAGCCGTCCTGGTACATCCGCACCACGGAGATCAAGGACCGCCTGCTCCAGGAGAACGAGGGAACCAACTGGTTCCCGGAGAACGTGAAGCACGGCCGCTTCGGCGACTGGCTGAACAACAACATCGACTGGGCGCTCTCCCGCAGCCGCTACTGGGGCACCCCGCTCCCGCTCTGGCGCTGTGAGGACGATCACCTCACCTGCGTCGGCTCGCTGGCCGAGCTCGGCGAGCTCACCGGCACCGACCTGGCCGACCTCGACCCGCACCGCCCCTTCATCGACGAGGTCACCTTCGCGTGCCCCCAGTGCGAGAAGACGGCCACGCGCGTGCCCGAGGTCATCGACGCCTGGTACGACTCGGGTTCGATGCCGTTCGCGCAGTGGGGATACCCGTACAAGAACAAGGAGCTCTTCGAGAGCCGGTACCCGGCGCAGTTCATCTCGGAGGCCATCGACCAGACCCGCGGGTGGTTCTACACCCTCATGGCGGTCGGCACGCTCGTCTTCGACAAGTCGTCCTACGAGAACGTCGTGTGCCTCGGCCACATCCTCGCCGAGGACGGCCGCAAGATGTCCAAGCACCTGGGGAACACCCTCCAGCCGATCCCGCTGATGGACCAGCACGGCGCGGACGCGGTGCGCTGGTTCATGGCCGCCGGCGGTTCCCCGTGGTCCGCGCGCCGCGTCGGCCACGGCACGATCCAGGAAGTGGTCCGCAAGACCCTTCTGACGTACTGGAACACGGTCGCCTTCCAGGCCCTGTACGCCCGTACGTCGGACTGGTCGCCCAGCGAGGCCGACCCGGCCCCCGCCGACCGCACCGTGCTCGACCGCTGGCTGCTCTCCGAGCTGCACGCGCTCACCGACCAGGTGACGCAGGCCCTGGAGGCGTACGACACCCAGCGCGCCGGCAAGCTGCTCTCCTCGTTCGTCGACGACCTGTCGAACTGGTACGTGCGCCGCTCCCGCCGCCGCTTCTGGCAGGGCGACAAGGGGGCCCTGCGCACACTGCACGAGGTCATCGAGACGGTCACGCGTCTGATGGCGCCGCTGACGCCGTTCATCACGGAGCGGGTCTGGCAGGACCTGGTGGTCCCGGTCACGCCGGGCGCCCCCGAGTCGGTCCACCTGTCCTCCTGGCCGGAGGCGGACCTCTCCGCCATCGACCCGGACCTGTCGCGGCAGATGCTCCTCGTCCGTCGCCTCGTCGAGCTGGGCCGCGCCACGCGCGCGGAGTCGGGTGTCAAGACCCGTCAGCCGCTGTCGCGCGCGCTGGTCGCGGCCGCGGGCTTCGAGACGCTCGATCCGGAACTGCACGCCCAGATCACCGAGGAGCTCAACGTCTCCTCCCTGGCGTCGCTCTCCGAAGTCGGCGGCTCCCTGGTCGACACGACCGCCAAGGCGAACTTCCGCGCCTTGGGCAAGCGGTTCGGCAAGGGCGTCCAGGCGGTCGCCAAGGCGGTCGCCGAGGCGGACGCCGCCGCGCTCTCGCTCGGCCTGCGCGAAGGCACGGCGTCGGTCGAGGTCGACGGCGAGACGATCACGCTGGCGCCCGACGAGGTCATCATCACGGAGACCCCGCGCGAGGGCTGGTCCGTCGCCTCGGACTCCGGCGCGACGGTCGCGCTCGACCTGGAGATCACCGAGGAGCTGCGTCAGGCCGGCCTGGCCCGTGACGCGATCCGCCTGATCCAGGAGGCCCGTAAGAACAGCGGCCTGGACGTCGCGGACCGGATCGCCCTTCGCTGGACGTCCACGGAGCCCGCGGTCGTCTCGGCCCTGTCCGAGCACGCGACGCTGATCGCGGACGAGGTCCTCGCCACGGACTTCGCCCAGAGCGAGGCGGACGACACCTACGGCGAGACGTTCACGGACGAGCCTCTCGCCCTCACGTTCCGCCTCCGCAAGGCGTAACCCACGACCGAAGGCCCGGTCCCGCCAAAGATCTTGGCGGGACCGGGCCTTCGGCATTTCGTACTCACGCACAGTTGAACGTTTCTGCACCGCGCCGACACCGCGCCAGGACCGAGCCGGCACGGAGCCGGCACCGCGCCCAGGGCAGCATCTGCCCCCTGGACCACCGCAGCATCCACGCCTGGCTCACGGCAGCTTCCGCACCCTGACCACGGCAAAGGGCCGGGCCCCCGGAAATCCGGGGGCCCGGCCCTTGAACGCTGCCGACGCCTAAGGCGTGGTCACGCCCGTCAGTTGTCGTCCTCGTCGATGAGGAAACCGCGCATCGGCGACGGCGCCTGCTGCATCGGCGCGGGACCCTGCGGCCGCACCGGCGCCATCGGCTGAGTCATCGCCGGCGACATCTGCTGCTGGCCACCGTAGGACGGACCGGCCTGCGGCTGGTTGCCGCCCATGGTCTGGTTGCCACCGTAGGACGGGGCACCCGCACCGGCCGACGCCATGGAAGGCGCGGGCGACGGCGGCAGCGACGCGGTCGCCGGCGTCCGCGGGGGAGCCAGCGAGTCGTCGGCCTGGGTCTCCAGCTGACGCAGCTGCGACTCGAGGTAGGACTTCAGACGCGTGCGGTACTCGCGCTCGAAGCCACGCAGGTCCTCGACCTTGCGCTCCAGCGTGGCGCGGGCGGACTCCAGGGAGCCCATCGCGACGCGGTGCTTCTCCTGCGCGTCCCGCTCCAGGGCGTCGGCCTTGGCACGGGCGTCACGCTCGAGACCCTCGGCGCGGCTGCGGGCCTCGCCGACGATCTTGTTGGCCTCGGAACGGGCCTCCGCGATCGCCTGGTCGGCGGTCTGCTGCGCAAGAGAGAGGACACGGGCGGCGCTGTCGCCACCGGGGCCCTGACCGGGCTGCGGCATCTGCGGACCGTGACCGCCCATGGGGCCACCCATGGGACCGCCCATCGGGCCGCCCATCTGCTGCTGCAGCTGACCCTGGCCCATCTGGCCCTGGCCCATCTGACCCTGACCGAGCTGGTTCTGGCCGGGGTGACCCTGACCCATCGGACCCTGGCCCATCGGGCCGGGACCCTGCGGACCGGGACCCTGCGGACCATGTCCACCGGGACCTGCGGGCAGCTGCGGCGCACCGCTGGGCAGCTGGGGCGGGCCGCCCATGGGGCCACCCATCTGCTGCTGCGGCTGCACCGGCTGCGGGCCCGATATTGCGGCGGGTACCGGCGCACCGGGTCCGCGCTGGTCCTGCGGTTCCGGAGGCTTGCGCATGCCGCCCTGCTGCTGGTTCTGCGCAGCGGCGCGGGTGGCTGCGGCAAGCTTCGCGCGCAGGTCCTCGTTCTCTCGGAGAAGGCGAGTCAGTTCGCCTTCGACCTCGTCGAGGAAGGCATCGACCTCGTCCTCGTCATAGCCTTCTCGGAGGCGGACGGTCGTGAACTGCTTGTTCCGCACGTCCTCGGGGGTCAACGGCATCTCTTCACCTCAACGTAGTCGTCGGCATTCGGCAAGACCGTATCGTTCACAGCCGGCTCACGACGGAGATCAGGATGTAGACGATGATCATCAGTACGAAGAAGGACAGGTCGAGCGCCACGCCCCCGAGACGCAGCGGCGGAATGAACCGCCGCAGAAGCTTGAGCGGTGGATCAGTGACAGTGTAGGTGGCCTCTAGTACGACCACCATCGCCTTGCCGGGTTGCCACGAGCGGGCGAACTGGAAGACGTAGTCCATGACCAGCCGGAAGATCAGCACGATGAGGAAACACATCAGCGCGATGTAGACAACATCCAAAACCACGCTCATGTTCGCGGTTCCCTCTCCCCTGTGTCTCGTGCTTCGTGGCTAGTAACTGCACCGGCACTTCACCGGTGCTGCGTCTCAGCTCTGGTTGAAGAACCCGCCCTCTGCGATGCGGGCCTTGTCCTCCGCCGTGACATCGACGTTAGCAGGCGACAACAGGAACACCTTCTGCGTCACCCGCTCAATGCTGCCGTGCAGACCGAAGACGAGACCGGCGGCAAAGTCGACAAGTCGCTTCGCGTCGGTGTCGTCCATCTCCGTCAGATTCATGATCACCGGAGTGCCTTCACGGAAGTGTTCCCCGATGGTACGGGCCTCGTTGTACGTCCGGGGGTGCAGCGTCGTGATGCGGTAGGGCTCCCGCTCGGACACAACCTTGGGCATGATCACCGGTGCGTTCTTCTCCAGGCTCTGGCGTTCAGGTGTGATGGATGCCACGGGGGCGATTCGCGCCGGACGTCCGGATTCCGCGGGCAGCGGGGCCGGTTCGCGCTGGGCGGGAGGCTGCACCACTCGTACCGATTCGTCCCGTTGGGACTGGTGTGGCTGATGAGTGTTGTGCGACTGATGCGACAGTTCGTGCCGCCTGCGGTCCCGCTCGGGCTCGGGGTCCAGCTCGGGCTCGAAGTCGTCGTCGGGGTCGAAGCCCCGGCCGTCGTACCCATCGTCCTCCACGAGGCCGAGGTAGACCGCCATCTTGCGCATCGCGCCGGCCATTGCTCTGAGTCCTCCGCTCTGTGGTGGATCGGCTGACGTCAACCAAAGTGCCTGCGATCCACGCGATCTCCCCGCCCATCAGCGAGAATGACCATATTTTCTGCTGTGGTCCGACTTCTTGGCGACGTTACCCGAGCCTGGGTCGGACTCCGAGTACCGCCGTACCGACGCGCACATGTGTCGCTCCGGCCGCCACGGCCTGTTCGAGGTCCGCACTCATCCCTGCTGACACCATGTTCGCAGCCGGATGAGCCCGGCGCAGGTCAGTCGACAAATCCATCAGCCGCTCGAACGCCGCCTGTTGGCGGTCCGCGTACGGACCGGTCAGAGGTGCGACCGTCATCAGACCGTCGAGGCGCAAACCGGGAGCGTCCGCCACAAGTGCGGCCAACTCCTCGATTCCGCCCGGCCCCACGCCCCCGCGCTCGCCCCGCCCGTCCTCCTCGGCGTCGAGCGCGACCTGGATCAGGCAGCCGAGTTCGCGCTCCGCGCGCACGGCCGCCGTCGACAGTGACGTGACGAGCTTCGGCCGGTCGACGGACTGCACGACATCGGCATAACCGACCACGGAGCGAACCTTGTTGGTCTGCAACTGACCGACAAAGTGCCACCGCAGCGGCAGGTCCGCACATTCCGCCGCCTTGGGCGCCGCGTCCTGGTCGCGATTCTCGGCGACATCGCGCACACCGAGTTCCGACAAGATCCGCACATCGCTCGCGGGGTAGGTCTTGGTGACCACGATCAGGGTCACTTCCTCGCGCTTACGGCCCGAGGCGATGCACGCCGAAGTGATGCGTTCCTCTACCTGTGCGAGATTTGCTGCGAGTTGAGTCTTACGGTCCGTCATGTCCCATCAGTCCAGCCAGACATAGCCAGCGAGCCGACCGGTGGTGCGGTCGCGGCGGTACGAGAAGTGGTCGTGCGACTCCAGGGTGCACACCGGCGACTGCTGCCGGTCGCGCACCCCGAGGCGCTCCAGCTGGGCATGCACTCCGGCGGTCACATCGACGGCAGGGGTGCCCCAGCTGGTTTCGGCGTACGCCGCGGGTTCCACGGCGGCCACCTCGGCGCGCATCCCGTCCGGGACTTCGTAGCACTTCCCGCAGACTGCGGGGCCGGTGCGGGCCACGATGCGTGCGGGTTCGGCGCCGAGTTCCGTCATCGCCTTGACCGCCGCGGGGACGACTCCGGCGACCATGCCGGGGCGTCCGGCATGGGCGGCGGCGGCGATTCCCGCGACCGGGTCGGCGAGCAGGACCGGAGTGCAGTCCGCGGTGAGCACCGCGAGGGCGAGTCCGCGCCGTGCGGTGACGATCGCGTCGACGGACGGGATGCCGGCCGCCGGACCCCAGGGCCCGTCGACCACCGCCACGTCCGGGCCGTGCACCTGGTTCATCCAGACCACGTGCGCCGGGTCGAGGCCGAGCGACTGCGCCGCACTCCTGCGGTTGGCGTGGACGGCGGCCGGGTCGTCACCGACCGCGCCGCCGAGGTTGAGCTCCTCGTACGGAGCGGCGCTCACCCCGCCCCACCGGTCGGTGAAGGCGAAGTGGGCGCCGCTCGCGTGGTCGCGCTGTCCTATCACTTCAGGAGGTCACTTCTGCAGGTCACTTGTGCCGGTCACTTCAGGAAGTCCGGCACGTCCAGCTCTTCGGCCTGGCTGTCCTGGTAGGGACGGGCCGGCGGAACCTGCGGCGTGACGACCGGGGCGGACGGCATCTCGTTCGCCGGGGTGGCCTCAACGGGCTCCGGAGCCTGCGGCTCGTCGCGCGGGGTGACGCTGCCGAGGCTGCCGAACGACGGGCGGGCCTCGGTGGCTCGCGGCGCCGGCTCCTCGCGCTTGGCGGACGTGCCGCCAAGGACGGTGTCCCGCTTGGACGGCGGCTGACCGCCGTCGAAGCCGGCCGCGATGACCGTGACCCGCACCTCGTCACCCAGGGCGTCGTCGATGACTGCGCCGAAGATGATGTTGGCCTCGGGGTGCGCGGCCTCGCTGACCAGCTGCGCCGCCTCGTTGATCTCGAAGAGACCGAGGTCGGAGCCGCCGGAGATGGAGAGCAGCACGCCGCGGGCGCCGTCGATGGACGCCTCGAGGAGCGGCGAGGAGATCGCCATCTCCGCGGCGGCCACCGCGCGGTCGTCGCCGCGGGCCGAGCCGATGCCCATGAGCGCCGAACCGGCCTCGGACATGACCGACTTGACGTCGGCGAAGTCGAGGTTGATCAGGCCGGGCGTGGTGATCAGGTCCGTGATGCCCTGGACACCGGAAAGCAGGACCTGGTCGGCCGACTTGAAGGCGTCGAGGACGGAGACCTGCCGGTCCGAGATGGACAGGAGACGGTCGTTGGGGATGACGATGAGGGTGTCGACCTCTTCGCGGAGCTCGGCGATGCCGTCCTCCGCCTGGTTCGCGCGACGCCGGCCCTCGAAGGTGAACGGCCGGGTGACCACACCGATCGTCAGGGCGCCCAGTGAGCGTGCGATGTTGGCGACGACAGGTGCGCCGCCGGTGCCGGTGCCACCGCCTTCGCCGGCGGTGACGAAGACCATGTCGGCCCCCTTGAGGACCTCCTCGATCTCCTCGCGGTGATCCTCGGCCGCCTTGCGTCCGACGGCCGGATTGGCTCCGGCGCCGAGTCCGCGGGTGAGTTCACGGCCGACGTCGAGCTTGACGTCCGCGTCGCTCATCAACAGGGCTTGCGCGTCGGTGTTGATGGCGATGAACTCGACGCCCTTGAGACCGACCTCGATCATCCGGTTGATGGCATTGACACCACCGCCGCCGACACCGATGACTTTGATGACTGCGAGGTAGTTCTGCGGTGCTGCCACGTCGAAGGCCTCTCGCCTCGAGTTACGTGTCGTCGCCTCGCATTGATACGTTGCGACGACTGATGCCGAATTGGGGCGGCCCGGACTACTTGTCTGCCGACCCGAACCCTAACGCTGAAGTTTAGGGTTACCAGTGTGTCTGTTCCCTGGACTCTTCCGAACAGGACACTAAGTCGACAAGTGGCGCACGTTCAACGAACACGCCGAACCTCCCGTTTTTCTTTTCACCCTATGTGATCAGCCGTAGCAGTGCCCAACCAGGGTGCTGGCCTGCGCTGATGTGCGTCAACTACCCGATGACGCAGGGGCGGTGGGGACACTTACGTCGAAGTGCCTGGCCTTCGGGGCGGCTTTCATGAGGGCGGTGAGCGTGGTCGCCTTCGTGTCGCCCTTCTCACCACTTCCCCATGCGACGGTGCGGCCACGGCTCAGTTCCAGGGACACGGAGTCGTACGAACGGACCCTGAGCGCGCGGGTGTCACGGGCCACGGCCGGGGGCAGATCGCCCGCGACGCGGACCGCCTCGCGCACAAGACGGTCGGGGCCGAAGCGCCGAAGGCTTGCGGCGGCGGCGGACTGATCCGGCGTCAACTCCAGTCGGGGAACGCCTCGAGGGGCCTTCCGAACGGTGGCGAACCGGACACCCTTGACGTCAATTTCGACGAACTTGCCCGCATTGGAGTCGCCTTCGCGATTGTCGCTGTGTTCGTCATTTTTACTGTTTGCGTCGTTTTCGGCAATCAGGACCGGCTTGCGCTCGGTCACTTTCAATCCGATTCCGTGCGGCCAGGAACGTGTGACTTCAACCGAGTCAATCCGGGGCAATTTTCGCCGGAGTCGGTCCTCAATGGAGCCCGTGTCGACGGAAATCAGCGGGGCGCCGACCGGAACGGCGGCAGCCGCCCGCACTTGAGCGGGCGTCAGAACCGCGGTGCCCGAGGTCGTCACGCGCTCCACCTTCAGCCACTGAGATCCGTACAGCAGCCAGATGGTGCCGGCGCCGAGGAGGAGCGCGGCCCCCAGCACGATCAGGACGCGCGGGCGCGGCAGGCGCAGGCGGCTGCCCCGAGGGGGCCGGGGCGGGCCGGACTTCGGCTTGTGCCGCTCGCCGCGGTCTGCGGTCGTCGGTCCGGCCACGCGCACTCCCATTCCTGGCTCGGTTCACCTCCGGGGCGCCTCGGCCGGTGTCGGGAGCCCGACCGTGCTCAGCCCTTCGGGCCTCCGCGCGCTCGACCTCTCGACACCGGCGCGCCCCTTCGGCTCACTCGCCGGTGTCTTATTGGCGGTGCCGCGACGCGATCGCCTCGTACACCATGCCGACGAGCAGTTCGTCGGCGTCCCGGCGGCCGAACTCGGAGGCGGCGCGGGACATCTCGTACAGCCGGTGCGGGTCGCCGAGCACGGGCAGGACGTTGCCCATGATCCACTCGGGCGTCAGTTCCGCGTCGTCGACCAGCAGTCCGCCACCGGCCTTGACCACCGGCTGGGCGTTGAGCCGCTGTTCGCCGTTGCCGATGGGCAGCGGGACGTAGGCGGCGGGGAGCCCGACGGCGGAGAGTTCGGCGACGGTCATCGCGCCCGCGCGGCAGAGCATCATGTCGGCCGCGGCGTACGCGAGGTCCATCCGGTCCACGTACGGTACCGGGATGTACGGGGGCATCCCCGGCATCTGCTGGACGTGCGGCAGTTCGTTCTTGGGGCCGACGACGTGCAGGATCTGGATGCCGGACTGCTGGAGCAGCGGTGCGACCCGCTGGACGACCTCGTTGAGGCGGCGGGCGCCCTGGGAGCCGCCGGAGACGAGCAGTGTCGGCAGGTTCGGGTCGAGGCCGAAGGCGGCGCGCGCCTCGGGCCGCACGCGCGCCCGGTCGAGCGTGGCGATGGTGCGGCGCAGCGGGATGCCCACGTAGCGGGCGCCGCGCAGCTTGCTGTCGGGCGTCGAGACCGCGACGCCCGCGGCGTAACGCGAACCGATCTTGTTGGCCAGGCCGGGACGGGCGTTGGCCTCGTGCACGATGATCGGCACACCGAGGCGCTTGGCCGCGAGGTAGCCGGGCAGGGCGACATAGCCGCCGAAGCCGACGACGCAGTCCGCCTTGGTGCGCTCCATGATCTGCTCGGCCGCCTTGATGGTGCCGCGCAGCCGGCCGGGGACGGTGATGAGTTCAGGGGTTGGCTTGCGCGGCAGCGGTACGGCGGGGATCAGCGCGAGTTCGTATCCGCGCTCGGGTACGAGCCGCGTCTCGAGCCCCTTCTCCGTACCGAGGGCCGTGATGCCCACGGTCGGGTCCTGCCTGCGCAGGGCGTCCGCGAGGGCGAGCGCGGGCTCGATGTGGCCGGCGGTCCCCCCGCCGGCGAGTACGACATGCACCGAAATTCACCGCTCTCCGGACGTACGCGCCGTGGCGCGCCGTCGCATCGTGTTCCATCTCATCCGAGGCTGCCGCATGGCCAGGGCCGCCCGCGCCGCGGGTTCGTCACGCGCGAAGGCGATCAGAAGTCCTACGGCGAACATGGTCGGCAGCAACGCTGACCCCCCGTACGAGAACAGCGGGAGCGGGACACCGGCGATCGGCAGGAGACCGAGCACCGCACCGAGGTTGACCACGGCCTGGGCCGTGATCCAGGTGGTCACGCCACCCGCGGCGTACCTCACGAAGGGGTCCTCCGTGCGTCCGGCCACGCGGATACCCGCATAGCCTAGAGCCGCGTACAGGGCGAGCACCGACAGCGTCCCTGCAAGGCCCAGTTCCTCACCGGTGATGGCGAAGATGAAGTCGGTGTGCGCTTCGGGGAGTTGGCCCCATTTTTCCACACTCGCACCGAGTCCGGATCCGAAGAATCCACCCGAGGCGAGCGCGTAGATGCCGTGCAGTCCCTGCCAGCAGATGTCGTCGGGTCCCGCGTCGGTGGAGCCGAGGCAGGACAGGCGTGCCATGCGGTTCGGGCTGGTCTTGATGAGGAGGACGCCGATCGCGGCCGCGACGGAGAGCACGCCGGCGAACAGGCGGGTGGGCGCCCCGGCCAGCCAGAGCAGTCCGAAGAGGATGGCGGTGAGCAGGATCGCCGTGCCCATGTCGCCGCCGAGCATGATCAGTCCGAGCAGCAGGAACGCCACCGGGACGAGCGGTACCAGCATGTGCTTCCACTGGGTCAGCAGCCGCTTGTCGTGCTTGCGCGCCATCAGGTCCGCGCCCCACAGGACGAGGGCCAGCTTCCCGAACTCGCTGGGCTGGAGCATGAAGGGGCCGCCCAGCGAGATCCAGTTCTGGTTGCCCCCGATGGAGACCCCTATCCCCGGCACCTGCACGAGGACCATCAGGAAGACGCTGACGGCGAGCAGCGGGTAGGCCAGCGCTCGGTGCAGCTTCACCGGCATCCGCATGGCGGCGAACAGGAGGGCCCCGCCGATCGCCGCCGCGAGGAACTGCTTGCGGAAGTAGTACGAGCTGGGCAGCCCGTTCTGCAGGGCCGTGATCATCGAGGCCGAGTAGACCATCACGAGGCCGAGCACGGTGATCAGGAGGCTGGAGCCGAGGATCAGGTAGTACGCGGTGAGGGGGCGGTCCCAGGCGCGGCGGGCCTGGTTGTAGAGGCGTCGTACGGGGCTGACGCGGGCCGGCCGGGCCGGCTTCCTGGGGGGACGCGCCGCCGGGGGCCGCCGGGCCGCCCGCGCGCTGCTGCCGGGCATCAGCGCACCCGACCGTTGTACGACGATGACGCTGCCACGATCCCCTCCCGAGGGTGCCCGGCGTCACCGGGCACCCGAAGGCCCCGTCAGACGCTCGTGGAGCCGAGTTCGCGGACCGCTTCCGCGAACGCGTCGCCACGCTTGTTGTAGTTGGTGAACATGTCCATCGACGCACAGGCCGGGGCCATCAGCACGGTGTCCCCCGGCCGGGCGAGCCGCGCGGCCTCCTGGACCGCCTGCGACATCGCCCCAGTGTCAGTCCGGTCGAGGTCGACCACCGGGACTTCAGGGGCGTGTCGCGCGAGGGCTTCCCGGATCAGCGCGCGGTCCTGGCCGAACAGGACGACCCCGCGAAGCCGCTTCGCCGACTTGGTGACGAGCTCGTCGAAGGACGCGCCCTTGGCGAGCCCGCCGGCGATCCACACGATCGACTCGTAGGCGGCCAAGGAGGCTTCCGCGGCATGGGTGTTGGTCGCCTTGGAGTCGTCGACATAGGCGACCGAGTCGACGTCGGCGACGTGCGCGATGCGGTGCGCGTCGGGTGTGAAGGCGCGCAGTCCGTCGCGCACGGCGGCGGGCTCGACGCCGAAGGCGCGCGCGAGGGCGGCGGCCGCGAGGGCGTTGGCGATGTTGTGCGGGGCGGGCGGGTTGACGTCCGCGACCTCGGCGAGCTCCTGGGCGTTCTTGTGACGCTGGTCGACGAAGGCCCGGTCGACCAGGATGCCGTCCACGACGCCGAGTTGGGACGGGCCCGGCGTGCCGAGGGTGAAGCCGATCGCGCGGCAGCCCTCCTCGACGTCGGCCTCACGGACCAGGTCCTCGGTGGACGGCTTGTCGGTGGCATCGACGTTGTAGACGCAGGCGACCTGATTGCCCTCGTAGATACGGCCCTTGTCGGCGGCGTACGCCTCCATGGAACCGTGCCAGTCGAGGTGGTCGGGCGCGAGGTTGAGGACCGCCGCGGAGTGGGCGCGCAGCGAGGGCGCCCAGTGCAGCTGGTATGAGGAGAGCTCGACGGCGAACACGTCGTACGCATCGTCGCCTTCGAGTACGACGTCGATGATCGGCGTACCGATGTTGCCGACGGCCGCCGTGCGCAGGCCCGCCGCCTCCAGGATCGACGCGAGCATCTGCGTCGTGGTGGTCTTGCCGTTGGTGCCCGTGATGGCGAGCCAGGGAGCGGCGCCGGGGCCGCGCAGGCGCCAGGCGATCTCCACGTCCCCGACGACGTCCACGCCGGCCTGCGCCGCCGCCGCGAAGAGCGGGGACGAGGGCTTCCAGCCCGGTGACGTGACGACGAGTTCGGTGCCCTCGGGGAGCGTCTCGGCGTCCCCGAGGCGCGCCGTGACGCCGAGCTGTGCGAGCTCGGCCGCCTTGGCGCGGTGTGCCTCGCTGTCACCGCCGTCCACGACCGTGACCGAGGCGCCGAGGCCGGCCAGGGCGCGGGCGGCGCTGACGCCGCTCACGCCGAGACCGGCGACGGTGACCCGCTTGTTCTGCCAGTCGGACCCAGTGGTCACTTGTCGGCTGCCCATCCCGCGTAGAAGAGGCCGAGTCCGACGATCACGCACATGCCCTGGATGATCCAGAAGCGGACCACCACAAGGACTTCGGACCAGCCCTTGAGTTCGAAGTGGTGTTGCAGTGGCGCCATACGGAAGACGCGCTTGCCGGTGAGGCGGAAGGAGCCGACCTGGATGACCACGGACATGGTGATCAGGACGAACAGGCCGCCGAGCAGGGCGAGCAGGAACTCCGTACGGGAGCAGATGGCGAGACCCGCGAGGGCGCCGCCGAGCGCGAGGGAGCCGGTGTCACCCATGAAGATCTTCGCGGGCGAGGTGTTCCACCACAGGAAGCCGAAGCAGGCGCCCATCAGGGCCGATGCGACGACCGCCAGGTCGAGTGGGTCTCTGACCTCGAAACAGGCGGCGGGGTTGGTGAGGGTCTGCGCGTTGGCGCAGGACTCCTGGAACTGCCAGACACCGATGAAGGTGTACGCGCCGAAGACCATCACGGAGGCGCCGGTGGCGAGGCCGTCGAGGCCGTCCGTCAGGTTCACGCCGTTCGACATCGCGAGGATCATGAACAGCGCCCAGACCACGAACAGGACCGGGCCGATCGTCCAGCCGAAGTCCTGCACGAAGGAGAGCTTCGTGGAGGCCGGGGTGTTGCCGCGGTTGTCGGCGAACTGGAGCGAGAGCACCGCGAAGGCGATGCCGACGGTCAGCTGTCCGGCCATCTTCGCCTTGGCCCGCAGGCCGAGCGAGCGGCGCTTGACGATCTTGATGTAGTCGTCGAGGAAGCCGACCAGGCCCATGCCGCCCATCAGGCCGAGCACCAGCAGGCCCGACAGGGTCGGCGCGGCGCCGGTGATGATCTTGCTCATGAAGTACGCGATGAACGTCGCCAGGATGAAGGCGATACCACCCATCGTCGGCGTACCGCGCTTGGCGTGGTGCTCGCGCGGGCCGTCGTCACGGATGTACTGGCCATAGCCCTTGCGCGCAAGGAGCTTGATCAGCAGGGGCGTCCCGATCAGGGTCAGGAAGAGCCCGATCACACCCGCGAAGAGGATCTGCTTCATCATCGGGCAGCAACCTCGCCCACGTTGTCGCCGTCGACGGCGAGCAGCGCCTGCGCGACACTCTCCAGGCCCACCGACCTGGAGGCCTTCACGAGCACGACGTCACCCGGGCGCAGCTCGCTGCGCAACAGGTCGACAGCCGCCTGTGCGTCGGACACGTGCACCGACTCCTCACCCCACGAACCCTCGTTATAGGCGCCCAGTTGCAGCCAGGACGCTTCCCTGCCCCCGACTGCCACGAGCTTGCTGACGTTGAGTCGGACGGCAAGCCGTCCGACCGCGTCGTGCTCGGCCAGCGCCTCGTCCCCGAGCTCGGCCATAGGACCGAGCACCGCCCATGTACGACCCCCCATTGCCCGCCGGGGCTTGCCCATCGCTACGAGCGCTCGCAGAGCGGCTCGCATGGACTCGGGGTTCGCGTTGTAGGCGTCGTTGACGACCGTCACGCCGTCCGGGCGCTCGGTGACCTCCATACGCCAGCGGGACAGTGTGCCCGCCTCGGAGAGCGCGAGGGCGATCTCGTCCACGGACATTCCAAGGTCATGGGCGACGGCGGCCGCGGCGAGCGCGTTCGACACGTGGTGCTCACCGTACAGGCGCATGGTCACGTCACTGCACCCGGAGGGTGTGCGAAGGCTGAAGGAAGGCTGTCCGTTCTCCGTGAGACGGACATTTTCGGCGCGTACGTCGGCGTCGGCGGTCTCTCCGAAGAACAGCACCTTCGCCTTCGTGCGGGAGGCCATCGCGCGGACCAGGGGGTCGTCCGCGTTGAGGATCGCGGTGCCGCCCTCGCTCTGCGGGGGCAGACTCTCGACCAGTTCGCCCTTGGCCTCGGCGATCTGCTCGCGGCCGCCGAACTCGCCGATGTGGGCGGTGCCCACGTTGAGGACGACGCCGATCCGCGGCGGGGTCAGGCCGGTGAGGTACCGGATGTGGCCCTTGCCGCGCGCGCCCATCTCCAGGACGAGGTAGCGGGTTTCGTCGGTGGCGCTCAGCGCGGTCAGCGGCAGGCCGATCTCGTTGTTGAACGAGCCCGGCGTGAAGACCGTGGGCGCCTTGCGGCGCAGGACCTGGGCGATCAGGTCCTTGGTGCTGGTCTTGCCGGCGGAGCCGGTGAGCGCGACGAGGGTGGCGCCGAGCCGTTCGACGACGGCGCGCGCCAAGGCGCCGAGGGCGGCCTGCACGTCCTCGACAACGATGGCGGGCACGCCGACCGGGCGCGAGGCGAGCACGGCGACCGCGCCGGCGTCCACCACGGCGGCCGCGTAGTCGTGGCCGTCGACGCGCTCGCCGGCGAAGGCAGCGAACAGGCTGCCGTCCGTGACCTTCCGGGAGTCGATGACGACCGGTCCGGTCACCTGGACCGACGGATCCGGTATGTCGTAGGTCTGCCCGCCGACGACTGTGGCGATCTCGGCGAGGGAGAGGGCGATCACAACTTCATCCCTGGGTTTGCTGGATAGCTTCGCGAAGCACCAGGCGGTCGTCGAAGGGACGCACCACCCCGGCGATGTCCTGGCCCTGCTCGTGGCCCTTGCCCGCGACCAGGACGGTGTCGCCCGGCTGTGCGCGGGCGACCACGGCGGCGATGGCCGCCGCCCTGTCCTCGAAGACCTGGACCTCGCCGCGCTCGTGGGCCGGCACCTCGGCGGCGCCGGCGAGCATGGTGGCGAGGATCGCGAGGGGGTCCTCGGAGCGGGGGTTGTCCGATGTCAGTACGGCGGTGTCAGCGAGCCGGGCGGCGGCGGCACCCATCGGCATCCGCTTGGTGGTGTCACGGTCGCCGCCGCAGCCGAGCACGATGTGCAGCTTGTTCTCGGTGACCTTGCGCAGCGCGCGCAGCACGGACTCGACGGCGTCGGTCTTGTGCGCGTAGTCGACGACGGCGAGGTAGGGCTGGCCGGCGTCGACGCGCTCCAGGCGGCCGGGGACGCCCGGCACGTCGGCGACGCCGTCCGCGGCCTGCTGCGGGTCGATGCCCGCGACGGCGAGAGCGACGATCGCGGCGAGCGCGTTGGCCACGTTGAACGGCCCGGCGAGCGGGGACTTGGCGGTGATCCGCTCGCCCTTGGGGCCGACGGCCACGAAGGCGGAGTCGAACGGGCCGACCTCGACGTCCTCGGCGCGCCAGTCGGCGTCCGGGTGGCCCTCGGCGGAGAAGGTCACGACGGGCACTTCGGACTCGCCGACCAGGCGGCGGCCGTACTCGTCGTCGTAGTTCACGACGCCCTGTTTGCTGCGTGCACGCGTGAACAGCTGCGCCTTGGCCCGGAAGTAGTCCTCCATGTCGGAGTGGAACTCCATGTGTTCCGGGCTGAGGTTGTTGAAGACCGCGACGTCGAAGACACAGCCGTCGACCCGGCCGAGCACGAGGGCGTGGCTGGAGACCTCCATGGCGACCGCGTCCACACCGCGCTCGCGCATGACCGCGAACAGCGCCTGGAGGTCGGTGGCTTCGGGGGTGGTGCGCTCCGACTTGATGCGCTCGTCGCCGATGCGCATCTCGACCGTGCCGATGAGGCCGGTGCTGCGCATCGTGCGCAGGCCGCCCTCGATGAGGTAGGCCGTCGTGGTCTTGCCGGAGGTGCCGGTGATGCCGATCTGGAGCAGATCGCGGCCGGGGTGGCCGTAGATCGTCGCCGCCAGCTCCCCCATCCGGCCGCGCGGGTTCTCCACGACGAGGGCCGGCAGGCCGGCCGCCGCGACGCGTTCGGCGCCCGACGGGTCGGTGAGGGCGGCGACGGCGCCGAGGCTCGCGGCCTGGGCGGCGAAGTCGGCACCGTGGAAGCGGGCGCCGGGCAGGGCCGCGTAGATGTCGCCGGGGCGTACGGCGCGCGAGTCGTGCGTGATGCCGGTGCTCCCCGTCGACGCCGTGGGCTCTTCGGGCGCGGGTACACCCAGCTGATCCGCGAGGTCGGCAAGTCGCGTCGCGGTGACCTGCACCGGTCGCGGCGGTCCCGGAAATGTCACGGGAGCGCCCTTCTGGGAGGTTTGGGACTGATCAGGGTGTGGCACGGCGGTGAGCGTACCGGGCTCACCCCCCATGGAGCGAAGCGAGGGGCGTGGCGCGGGCTGGTTCCCGGGGTCCGGGGTGATCGTTGTCACGGGCTGTACCTGGTCACTCTCGGGGCTCGGATCAGGGGTTGAAGCTGACGGGCAGTCGGGCGGGCTCGGCCCCGGTGGGCGGGACCTGGAGCGTCTTGAGGGCGAACTCCATGACCTGCTTGTAGATGGGGCCGCAGATCTGACCGCCGAAGTAGCTTCCCTTGGTGGCGTTCTGGATGGCGCAGTAGACGGTGACGCGCGGCTTGTCGGCGGGGGCGAAACCGGCGAACGACGACGTGTACCCCTTGTACCTGCCGGTGGCCGGATCGACTCGGTTGGCGGTGCCGGTCTTGCCGGCGACTCGGTAGCCGGGGATGCGCGCCTTGGCGCCGGTGCCCTCCTCGTCGTCCACGACGGACTCGAGCATCTGCGCGAGCGTCTTGGCCGTCTTCGCGCTGACGACCCGGTTCTCCTTGGGCCTGGGGGCCGGGGTGAACCTGCCGTCGGGTCCCTTGGTGCCGCGTACGAGGGTGGGCTCCACGCGTACGCCGCCGTTGGCGATGGTCGAGTAGACGGAGGCCGCCTGCATCGCGTTGATGGAGAAGCCCTGGCCGAAAGGGATCGTGTACTGCTGCGAGGTCGACCACTTGTCGGCGGGGGCCAGGATGCCCGAGGTCTCGCCCGGGAAGTCGAGCCCGGTGGGGCGGCCGATGCCGAACTCGCGCAGGTACGACGAGAGCACCCGGTTGGCCTGGGGCTGGGTCTTGCCGAGCTGGCCCGACGCCAGGATGGTGCCGATGTTGCTGGACTTGGCGAGCACGCCGTTCAGCGTGAGGTGCCAGGTGGCGTGGTCGATGTCGTCCTGGAAGAGCCGGTCGCCGCGGTGCAGCCGGTTGGGCACCGTGACGTGCGTGTCCGGGGTGGCCGCGTTCTCCTCGAGCACGGCGGCCATCGTCATGACCTTCGCGGTGGAGCCGGGCTCGTACGCGTCCTGGAGCGCGGCGTTGCCCATGGAGGTGGAGTTGGCCTGCGAGAGGTCGTTGGGATCGAAGCCGGGCGCGTTGGCCATCGCCAGGACCTCGCCGGTCCTGGTGTCCTGCACCATCACGTAACCGCGGTCGGCCCCGGACTTCTTCACCTGGTCGGTGATGGCCTTCTGCGCGGCCCACTGGATGTCGCGGTCGATGGTGAGCTCGACCTGGGAACCGGGCACGGCGGGCTCCTCGTTGCTGCCGGCCGTGGGCACCTGGCGGCCGCCGGACTGGGCGTACTTGATCTTGCCGGGCTTGCCCGCCAGATCCTTGTTCAGCTGCTGCTCGATACCGCCGCCGCCCTTGCCGTCGGCGTTGACCCAGCCCAGTATCCCGGCGGCCAGATCGCCGTTCGGGTACACGCGCTTGCTGCTGGGGTCGGCGAAGACTCCGGCGATGACGCTCGCCGACTTCTCCCGGTCCGCCTTCTCGGCGAGCGTGCTCTTGAGGTCCTTGATCTGCTTCCAGACCTGGGGGGTCTGGCGGCGGGCCAGCAGGACGTAGCGCGTCCTGGGGGTCCGCAGCTTCTTCGCGACCACGTCGGCGTCCATGCCGAGGATCGGTGCGAGGAGCGCCGCGGCCTGCTCGGGCGCGTCCTGCGGCACCACCGGGGCCGGGGAGTTCTTGGTGGCCGCGGTGTCCGCCGGCCGGAACATCGTCGGGTCGGCCGTGATGTCGTACGCGTCCACGCTGGTGGCGAGCGCGACGCCGCTGCGGTCCGTGATCCCGCCGCGCTCGGCCGCGAGGACGTGCTCGACGTAGCGGTGCTGTTCGGCCTTGGCCGCGTATGCGCTGGCGTCGACGGCCTGCACCTGAAGGAGGCGTACGACGAAGGCGATGAGGATGAGGGTGAGGCCGAGGCTGACCATGCGCAGCCGGGGGCGCGGGCTGCCGAGGCGCAGGACGGCGGGCGCCTTGACGGGGGCGGGGCGCGGGCGCCGCGCGCCGGGGCCGGGGCGCCGGGGGGCGCCGGGGCGGCCGTTCCTCGCGGGCCTCGCGGGCGCTGGGACCCGGCGTCGAGGGGGCTCCCTGTCGGTCATTCCGTCACCTGCCGGAGGTCGAGGGCGCGGGTTTCACCTGCGAGGACGTGGGGTTCGGGGTGGCCTTGAGCGGCGCCGGCGGGGTGGCCTTGAGCGGCGCTGACGGCGTCGCTGACGGGGTCGGCGTAGGGCTCGGAGTCGTGTCCGCGACCTCGGGCGGGCGCGGCGCGGGCCGCCACAGCGCGGAGGGGGCCGCCGCGCCGGGGACGCCGCGGACGGTGCCGTCGGGGTTGAGGAAGGCCGGGTCGCCGCCGGGGACCATGCCCAGCTCACGAGCACGGCGTTGCAGGGAGTCGGGGGCCGCGTAGGCGTCGACGTCGCGCTGGAGCGCCTGCTCGTCCTCGGTGAGGTCGGTCGTCTGCTTCTTGAGGTCGTTCAGCCTGAACGACCCTTCGTTGAGCGCCGAGTTCAGCATCAGGAGCGTGATCAGCCCGCCGCCGAGCAGGAGCACGACGAGGAGCACGAACGGTGTGCGGGCGGCCTGACCGCCGCCCGCGGGCCCGGAGGGCAGCAGCCGCGCGAGTCGCGCGGCTCTCCCCCGCAGTTCGCCCCTGGGACTCATCGACCCCTCCTCGTGCGCCCGGAACTCACCCGGCGACCTCCTCGCGGATGCGCTGCGCACCCCGCAGCCGCGCCGGGGCCGCCCGGCGGTTCTCGGCGACCTCTTCCTCCGTGGGGAGCTCCGCGCCGCGCGTGAGCAGCTTGAGCCGCGGCTGGTAGCGCTCGGGGACGACCGGGAGCCCGGCCGGCGCGGTGTTCGCGGCGCCGGCGGCGAACACCTGCTTCACGAGCCGGTCCTCGAGCGAGTGGTACGACAGGACGGCGATGCGTCCGCCGACGGCGAGCGTCTGCACGGCGGCCGGAATCGCCCGCTCCAGGACGCTGAGCTCGCCGTTGACCTCGATGCGCAGGGCCTGGAAGGTGCGCTTGGCGGGGTTGCCGCCGGTGCGCTTGGCGGCCTGCGGCAGCGCGTCGCGGATCAGCTCCACGAGCCGGGCACTGTTGCTGAACGGCTCCTTGTCGCGCTCGCGCACGACCGCCGAGACGATCCGCTTGGCCTGCTTCTCCTCGCCGTACGCCCGCAGGATCCGGACCAGCTCGCCCGGGGGGTACGTGTTGAGGACCTCGGCGGCGCTCATCCCCGTCGTCTGGTCCATGCGCATGTCGAGCGGCGCGTCCTGCGCGTAGGCGAAGCCGCGGTCGGCCTCGTCGAGCTGCATGGAGGAGACGCCCAGGTCGAAGAGGACGCCCTGCACGCGCGGGATGCCGAGCCGGTCGAGGACCTCGGGCAGCTCGTCGTAGACGGCGTGCACGAGGGTGGCGCGGTCACCGAACGGGGCGAGGCGCTCGCCGGAGAGGCGCAGGGCCTCCTTGTCTCGGTCGAGACCGACGAGGCGGCACGAGGGGAAGGTGGAGAGGAGGGCCTCGCTGTGTCCGCCGAGGCCGAGCGTGCAGTCGACGACGACCGCGCCCGGCTCGGCGAGGGCCGGGGCCAACAGGTCCAGGCAGCGCTGGAGCATCACCGGGACATGTCGGGTCTGGCTCAAGGGGCCCTCTCAGTTCCGGCGCGGCGCCACGCACCGCCGGGGTGCCCGTCGCGCACGTGGGAAGAGTCCGGTGAAGTGCCGGGATCTTCGGTGTTTCCTGGGGTTTCCGCGTCACTTTAGTCCACGGTGTCGCCCGGTCAATCAACCGGCCTGCGCGCCGCGCGCCGCCTCCTCGCGATGTCGCGGAGGAGGAGAAATCACCCGTACGGGCGAGTCCGCGCCGCCCCTGTGGGTTACCTCACAACAAGCCGCGATGACGTTCTTTGTCCCCTCTCACAGCGGGCTTGTCCCAACAGTGGCCATTACCGTCATAGCTATGACGACTTCCGCATCGCTCCCCGCCGAGTCCGAAAGCGCCATACCTGTCGACGGCACCGTGACCGACCGCCTCGTCGAGGCGAACCAGCGCTACGCAGCGGCGTTCACCGACCCCGGCATGGATGCCCGGCCCGTCCTGAAGGTGGCCGTCGTGGCCTGCATGGACGCCCGGCTCGACCTGCACGCCGCCCTGGGCCTCGAACTGGGCGACTGCCACACCATCCGCAACGCGGGCGGCGTCGTCACCGACGACGTCATACGCTCGCTCACCATCAGCCAGCGGGCGCTCGGCACCCGCAGCGTGGTCCTGATCCACCACACGGGCTGCGGCCTGGAGAGCCTCACCGAGGAGTTCCGCCACGAGCTGGAGATGGAGGTCGGCCAGCGCCCGGCCTGGGCCGTCGAGGCGTTCCGCGACGTCGACCAGGACGTGCGCCAGTCGATGCAGCGCGTGCGGACCTCCCCGTTCCTGGTGGACACCGAGAACGTGCGCGGATTCGTCTTCGATGTGACGACCGGCCTCCTTCGGGAGATCGATCCCGCATAACAAAAGGCTGTAAGACCCGACATATCGCTGGCAGTTGTCCACAGGCGGATGACACGAACCGGTAACGGCAACAAGAATGCGGAATGGCACCGCGTGCGAGGAGATGGAACTCGTCGCGCGTGGTGTCCGTGTTTCGGGGTGGGCCGGTCCGCAGCCAAGAGCGTCGGCCCGGAAAGTACGGGCCGAGGAGGGCCGGGTGACGACCTATGACGATCGAGCGAGCCTCACTGATCTGACCACCACTGTGGAGCGAGTCCGCAGGTCGGTGGAGGGTGTGATCGAGGGCAAGCCGGAGGTCGTACGGCTTTCGCTGACGGTGCTCCTGGCCGAGGGGCACCTGCTCATCGAGGATGTACCGGGCGTCGGCAAGACGATGCTGGCGAAGGCGCTCGCCAAGTCCATCGACTGCTCGGTGCGTCGCATCCAGTTCACGCCCGACCTGCTGCCGTCGGACATCACCGGTGTGTCCATCTGGGACCAGCAGCGCCGTGACTTCGAGTTCAAGCCCGGCGCGATCTTCGCGCAGATCGTGATCGGTGACGAGATCAACCGCGCGTCCCCGAAGACGCAGTCCGCGCTCCTGGAGTCCATGGAGGAGCGCCAGGTCACCATCGACGGGCAGACGTACGAGCTGCCCAGTCCCTTCATGGTGGTGGCCACGCAGAACCCGGTCGAGATGGAGGGCACGTACCCGCTGCCCGAGGCGCAGCGCGACCGCTTCATGGCCCGGGTGTCGATCGGCTACCCGAGCCCGGAGGCCGAGCTGCAGATGCTCGACATCCACGGCGGCGCCTCCCCGCTGGACGATCTCCAGCCGGTGGCGCACGCGCACGACATCGTGAAGCTCGTCGATGCCGTCCGCTCGGTCCACGTGGCCGACTCGGTGCGGCGGTACGCGGTCGACCTGGTCGCCGCCACGCGCAGCCACCCCGACCTCAGACTCGGCGCCTCGCCGCGCGCCACGCTGCACCTGCTGCGGGCGGCGAAGGCATCCGCGGCGCTGAGCGGGCGTGAGTACGCGCTGCCCGACGACGTGCAGGCGCTCGCCGTGCAGGTCCTCGCGCACCGTCTGCTGCCCACGGCGCAGGCCCAGCTGAACCGGCGCACGTCCGAGCAGGTCGTCCTGGAGATCCTCCAGCACACGGCGGTCCCGGCCGCCTCGGGCCACGGGTCCCCGATTTACGGCCAGCAGCCGCCCGGCGCCCGGAGGCTTTGATGTCCGACGGGGGAGGCTTCGGGGGCGAGGACGACAAGGGTGGCCTTCGGGTCGCGCTCTCGGGGCTGACCACCAGGGGACGTTCGTTCCTGGCCGCCGGGATCGCGGCGGCGGTCTGCGCGTACGTCCTGGGGCAGAGCGATCTGCTCCGGGTCGGGCTGCTGCTCGCCGTGCTGCCGCTGGTCTGCGCATTCGTCCTCTATCGCACGCGCTACCGGGTGGCGAGCAGCCGCCGGCTGTCCCCCGCGCGCGTGCCCGCGGGCAGCGAGGCCCGCGTCCATCTGCGCATGGACAACGTCTCGCGGCTGCCCACGGGCCTGTTGATGCTCCAGGACCGGGTGCCGTACGTGCTCGGGCCGCGCCCCCGCTTCGTCCTGGACCGGGTCGAGGCGGGCGGCCGCCGCGAGGTGTCGTACCGCGTGCGCTCGGACCTGCGGGGCCGCTATCCGCTCGGCCCGCTCCAGCTGCGCCTGACGGACCCGTTCGGCCTGTGCGAGCTGTCCCGCTCCTTCTCCACGTACGACACCCTCACGGTCATCCCGCGCGTGGAGCCGCTGCCCGCGGTGCGGCTGTCCGGCGAGGCCAAGGGGTACGGCGACGGGCGCAACCGCTCGCTGGCCCTGGCCGGCGAGGACGACGTGATCCCGCGCGGGTACCGCTACGGGGACGACCTGCGCCGCGTCCACTGGCGCTCGACCGCGCGCTACGGCGAGTTGATGGTGCGCCGCGAGGAGCAGCCTCAGCGGGCCCGCTGCACGGTGCTCCTCGACACCCGGCGCCTCGCCTTCCAGGGCGCGGGCCCCGACTCGGCCTTCGAGTGGGCCGTGTCCGGTACGGCGTCGACGCTGTTCCACATGCTCGAACGGGGCTTCTCCGTACGGCTGTTGACCGACACGGGCAATTCGGTGCCGGGCGAGGGGTCGGACGGGTTCGCGGGCGCGAGCCAGGAGTCGGCGGACGCGGCCGGGCTGATGATGGACACGCTCGCCGTCGTCGACCACTCGGACGGCTCGGGCCTCACGCGCGCGTACGACGTGCTGCGCGGGGGGAACGAGGGGCTGCTGGTGGCCTTCTTCGGCGATCTCGACGAGGAGCAGACGGCGGTCGCCGCCAAGATGCGGCAGCGCAGTGGCGGCGCCGTGGCCTTCGTCCTGGACAGCGGGGCATGGACGCGCGAGGGCCCTTCGGAGCGCTGCGAGGAGCGGCTGCGGATGCTGCGCGAGGCGGGCTGGTCCGCCCTCGCGGTCCCGCCCGGCACGTCCCTGACCGAGCTGTGGCGCGACGCCGACCGGCACCGGTCGGCCACCGTCGCGGAGAGCGGGCCTGCTGTGGCGGGGTGGGGTTCTTGATCATGCGGGATGTCACAGGGGGAAAGGCGCGGTCATGAGTGGAGGCGCTCGGCTGACGCTGTGTGCGACGGCGGCCACGTTCATGGCGGCGTGCGCCCTGCTGCCGCTGGTCGATCTGGCGACCTGGATCTTCCAGGCCGCGTTCCTGCTGGTCGTCCAGGCCGGGGTGGGGGCGCTGACCCGGCGGGTGCCTCTCGCGCGGCCGCTCACGGTGGCCGTGCAGGCGCTCGTGACGCTGCTGCTGCTGACCGTGCTGTTCGCGAACGCGCAGGCGATCGGCGGGGTGCTGCCGGGGCCGGAGGCGTTCCGTCACTTCGGGGAGCTGCTCCAGGCCGGGGGCGACGACGTGGGCCGGTTCGCGATCCCCGCGCCACTGTCCGACGGGATCCGGCTGATGCTGGTGGGCGGCGTCCTGGTGATCGGCCTCGCGGTGGACGCGCTCGCGGTGACGTTCCGCAGCGCGGCGCCCGCCGGGCTGCCGCTGCTCGCGCTGTACTCGGTCGCCGCGGGCCTCTCCCAGGGCTCCACCGACTGGCTGTGGTTCCTGCTCGCCGCCGGCGGCTATCTTCTGCTGCTCCTCGCCGAGGGCCGGGACCGGCTCTCTCAGTGGGGGCGCGTCTTCGGCGGTACGGCCCGCTCAACGGACCGCGCGGGCGGCTCGGCACAGAGCACGGCCGACGCCGTGGCCCCGGTCCGCACGGGCCGCCGCATCGGCGCGCTCGCGCTCGGCATCGCCCTGGTGGTGCCGCTCGTGCTGCCCGCGCTCGACGGCGGCCTGCTCGGCCCGTCGGGCACGGGCACGGGCGTGGGTTCCGGAGGCGGCGGCACCATCTCCGCCGTGAACCCCCTGGTCTCCCTCCAGAACAGCCTGAACCAGCCCGAGGACCGGGAGGTGCTGTCGTACCGCACCACCTCGAAGGACACCCAGAACCTCTATCTGCGGATCGTCTCCCTCGACGAGTTCGACGGGACGACCTGGCGGCCCGCCAAGCGCAGCATCATCGACGTGCCCTCACCGTTCCCGAGCCCGCGCGGTCTGGGCGCGGACGTCCGCAGGACGGAGATTCGCACGAACATCGCGGCGGCCGGCTGGTACGCCCAGGACTGGCTGCCGCTCCCCTACCCGGCGACGAACGTCGACATCTCGGGACGCTGGCGGTACGAGCCGGTGGGCCGGACCCTCGTCGGCGACCACGACCAGACCACGCGCGGCAAGAAGTACGGCGTCGAGAGCCTGATCGTGCAGCCGACCGCCGAGCAGCTGGCGAACGCTCCCGAGCCACCGAGCGAGCTGCGGCGCGAGTTCACCAAGGTGCCGTCCTCGCTGCCGGCGATCGTCGGGAAGACGGCGCTGCGCGTCACGCGGGGCTCGGCGAGCCACTACGAGCAGGCCGTGAAGCTCCAGGACTACTTCGCCGTCAGCGGCGGCTTCACGTACAACACGGAGGTCCAGGCGGGCAGCGGCTCCTCGGCCATAGCCCGGTTCCTGAAGGAGAAGGAGGGGTTCTGCGTCCACTTCTCCTTCTCGATGGCCGCGATGGCCAGAACGCTGGGGATTCCGGCGCGGGTGGCAGTGGGCTTCACGCCGGGCTCCCCGCAGGCGGACGGCCGGATGTCGGTCGGCCTGCGGGACGCGCACGCGTGGCCGGAGCTGTACTTCGAGGGCGTGGGCTGGACCCGCTTCGAGCCGACGCCGAACCGCGGCACGGCGCCCGACTACACGCGTGCCGACACCCCGGCGGGCAACCCGAGCAACCCGGCGGCGCCCAGCGAGGCCGCTTCGTCCGAGCCCTCGGCGGGACAGCCCTCCGCGTCGGACAACTGCCCGGTGGCCGAGCGGAAGCTGGGCGGCTGCTCGAACACGGCGCCCGCGGTGATCGGCGCGTCCGGCGACGACGGCCCGCCCTTCGGCACGATCGCGCTCGTCACGCTCGGCGTACTGCTGGTGGTGCTCGTGCCGCTGCTCCCGTTCCTGTGGCGGCGGCGGGTCCGGGCCGTGCGGCTCGGCTCGTCCGGCCGCACAGACGGGGACGCGACGGCGCGCACCCTCGCGGCGTGGCTGGAAGTGACCGATACGGCGTGGGACCACGGCATCGCTCCGGACGAGTCGCAGACGCCGCGGAAGGCGGCGGCGCGGATCGTCCGCGTCGGGCAGCTCGACCAGGTGGCGGCGGACTCCGTGCATCGGGTGGCGGCCGCGGTGGAGCAGGTCCTCTACGCGCCGAGGCCGCAGCCGACGGCGGGCCTCGGGGACGACGTGCGCCGCCTTGAGCAGGGCCTGCGCGTCAAGTCGAGCCGCTCGGCCCGGCTGCGGGCGACGCTCGCACCGCGCTCGACCGTTCGAGTGGCGTGGAGTCTTTCGCAGCACTGGGCGGCGCTGGGCTCCCACTGGACGGCCCGTAAGTCGACGCTCCTGCGGCGTCCGCGGCGGCCTTCCGGTCAGGAGAGCTGAGAGGGGCGGCCGCTCGTGCGCAAGTGGCCACGCTGAGGCGCCGGCGCGCGGACACGCCTGAGGGGTGACCACCCGTGAGTGGTCACCCCTCAGCTACGTCTGTTCCTGTGAGGACTGTTGATCCCGTGAGGACTTCGTCCGGCGGGGGCTCAGTGGCCGCCCTGTTCGTCTCGGCGCCGCTGCCAGCGCTGCTCGATCCGGTTCATCATCGAGCGGCGCTGCTTGCCCTGACGCCGCGCGGCCGGCGGCGCTCCTGGCGCTGCTCCGGCGGCCGGTTGTTCACCGGGCTTGGGCGCTTTGCGCCATCCGGTCACGGCGAGGACCGCGCAGCCCAGCATGACGAGGAACCCCACCACGCTGATCCAGATCTGCTGTGCGACCATTCCGGCCATGAGGAGCGCGATACCCACCAGGAAGCCGGCGACTGCCTGGTAGACCCGACGTCGGGTGTACGTACGCAGCCCGCTTCCCTCAAGCGCTGTCGCGAACTTGGGATCTTCGGCGTACAGCGCTCGCTCCATCTGCTCGAGCATTCGCTGCTCGTGCTCCGAGAGCGGCACGGAGTCCTCCTCATCGTGCAGTCGCCGGGGCGACCGGGGGTCCCCTTCAGGATAGGCAGGGAATCGCCCCCGTGAAACCCGCCCCTCTACGCCAACTTCGCCAACCAGGACCACCACTCCGCTCCGGCTCGCTGAGGCGTTAATGCCCCGGCAGCCGTCCCGTCATGCCGGACCAGTTCCCTCGATCATACGGCGCCCGGCGCCGAAGCGGGGGGCCTGTGGCGTACTCCATCCGCCGCTGCGCCGCTGATCAGCGGCGCGTCACCGGGGGCACTCAGGCCGCTGGGCCCGCGGAGGGCTCCTGCTTCTCGCCGAGGACGTGCAGCTGCGTGGCGACGGAGTGGAAGGCGGGCAGCTCGGCGGCGGCGGCCTCCAGCTTGAGGAGTTCCTGCAGGGCGCCGGGTTCGGTGTCCACGAGGACGCCCGGCACGAGGTCGGCGAAGACCCGCACACCGTGCACCGCGCCCACCTCGACGCCCGCGGATCCGACGAGCTGGGTGAGCTGCTCGGCGCTGAAGCGGCGCGGCACGGGGTCGCCGTCGCCCCAGCGTCCCGCCGGGTCGGCGAGGGCCTGCCTGGCCTCCTTGAAGTGCCCGGCGAGTGCCCGTGCGAGCACGGCGCCGCCGAGTCCCGCGGCGAGCAGGCTGAGGACACCGGAGGAGCGCAGGGCGCCCACCGCGTTACGGACGCCCTCGGCCGGGTCGTCGACGTACTCCAGGACGCCATGGCACAGGACCACGTCGTAGCCGTCGCGCTCGACGACGTCGAAGAGGCCCGAGACGTCGCCCTGCACTCCGCGCACGCGGTCGGCCACACCGGCCTCGGCCGCGCGGCGCTCCAGTGCGAACAGCGCGTTGGGGCTGGGGTCGACGACGGTGACGCGGTGGCCGAGGCCGGCCACGGGCACCGCGAAGTTACCGCTGCCGCCTCCGGTGTCGAGCACGTCGAGCGACTCGCGTCCCGTGGCCTTGACGCGACGGTCGAGGGCGTCCTTGAGAACGTCCCAGACCACGGCGGTACGGAGAGAAGCGCGGGGGCGCATCGGGTCCGACACGACAGGTGACTCCTCGGCGCGGCTCCGGCTCATGGGCTGCGGAGCGATGGGGATCCCTTCCCATCGCTCCGCGGCGATGGGTGGAGGGGTTCGGGCGCCTCCACCCTATTGCCTCGTGAGAGCTCTCCGGATCACCCCACGTCGGGTGCCTCCCTGCCTGCCGCCGGGCCCTCGTCCCGCGCCCTCGGCTGGGGCAGCAGGGGCTGGAGCACCAGCATCCGCTCGACGAGCCGCAGGAACATCGCGACGTCTCGAAGCAGGTCGTCCGCGTCGCGGATGCTCGCCGCTCCCTGGATGCCCGCCTCGGCGCGCGCCCTGCGGGTGGCGCCGGAGGCGAACAGGGCGCTCCACTCGGTCAGTTCGGGTGCGATCTCGGGGAGCACTTCCCAGGCGCTCCGTATCCGGGCGCGGCGTCGGGGCGTGGGTTCGGGGCGGCCGCGGGCGGCGAGTACGGCGGCCGCGGTGCGCAGCGCGGCGAGATGGGCCGTGGCGTACCGCTCGTTGGGCGTTTCGAGGAGGGCCGCCTCGTCGAGGCCCGTGCGCGCCTGGGCGAGCAGGTCAAGAGCGGCGGGAGGCGCAGTTGTCCGGCGGAGTACGGGGTGGACGTCGGCGGCGGGTCCGGTCAGCGAGGGTGCAGGGCCTGTGGCGCGGGGCCGACGTGCGGCTGCTGCTGAATGTCCAGCCATGACGAACCTCCTGTCGTCTGCGTGACGGCTCAGTGGCCGTATGTGCCCATCGTGGAGTACGCCACTGACAATCGGCCCTGACCTGCACTTTTGCTTCGAGCGACAGTTCGGGCTAGTTTTTGCACTGACCAGTCAGTTCAAAAGAGTGGGGGGCCTGGCCATGGACGGTTCGAACGCGGTCGCCGTCAGCGCCGAGGGGTTCGGGCTCAAGGGCCCACGCGGCTGGGCGTTCCGCGGGGTGGACATCGACGCGGAGCCCGGGGCGCTCGTCGCCGTCGAAGGACCGTCCGGGTCGGGCCGCACCTGCCTGCTCCTCGCCCTCACCGGACGCATGCGGTCCGCCGAGGGCTCCGCGTCCGTCGGCCCCTTCCGGCTGCCGAAGCAGTTGTCCGCCGTCCGCCGGATCAGCGCCCTCGCCCATGTGCCCGGGGTCACCGACCTCGATCCCGCGCTGACGGTCGAGGAGCATCTGCGTGAACGGGCACTGCTGCAGCGGCGGTTCGACGGTTCCCTGCGGACGCTGCTGCGGCCGCGGGGCATGGGGGTGCCCCCTGCTCGAGCGGAGTCGAGAGCTTGGGGGAGGGCGGCCGCCTCGCGGCTGCGGATCGACACCGCGCTGGCCGCCGCGGGCCTCGATCGGGAGGCGCTGCCCAAGGGCACCCGCACCGCCGTGCGCGACCTGGAGCGGATCGAGGCGCTCCGGCTGTCCGTCGCCCTCGCGCTGATCGGGCGGCCGCGGCTGCTCGGCGTCGACGACACCGACCTGAAGCTCTCGGATGCCGAACGGGCGCAGGTCTGGGACCTGTTGAGGTCCGTCGCCGAGTCCGGCACGACGGTCGTGGCGGTGTGCAGCGAGGCGCCGAAGGACGCGGTCGTCGTATCGACGGCGCCCCGCGGCGAAGCGGACGAGCAGAGCCCCGAGAATCCCGAGACCGACAAGAAGGAGACGGCGGATGCGCTCGCCGAAGCTGGCCGCGCTTGAGCTCAGGCGCTTCGGCAGGGGGAAGCTGCCGCGCGCCGCGCTCGCCGCGCTCCTGCTGCTGCCCCTGCTGTACGGCGCCCTGTACCTGTGGTCGTTCTGGGACCCGTACGGGCGTCTCGACAAGATTCCCGTCGCGCTCGTCAACGACGACAAGGGGGCGCGGGCCGCCGGCCAGAAGATCGTGGCCGGCGACGACATCACCGAGGGGCTGCACGACAGCAAGACCTTCGAGTGGCACGAGGTCAGCGCGGCGCAGGCACGTGCCGGTGTCGAGGACGGGACGTACTACCTGTCGCTGACGATGCCCTCGGACTTCAGTGCACGCATCGCGTCCAGTTCCGGTGACTCCCCGGAGACCGGCGCGCTTCAGGTGCGGACGAACGACGCCAACAACTACATCGTCGGGCAGATCTCGCGGACGGTGTTCTCCGAGGTGCGTTCGGCTGCGTCCACCAACGCGTCGCGCTCCTTCCTCGACCGGATCTTCATCTCGTTCTCCGACATCCACGACGCGACGAAGAAGGCCGCGAAGGGGGCCGACCGGCTCAAGGGCGGTATCGGCAAGGCGAAGAAGGGGTCCAAGGACCTGGCGGACGGCCTGAAGGACGCCAAGAAGGGCAGCGGTGAGCTGGCCGGCGGGATCAAGAAGCTGAACAAGGGCGCGGGGGATCTGGAGTCCGGCTCGAAGCAGGTCTCCGACGGCACCCAGCTGCTCGCCGACAAGGTCAACGGCGTCGCCGGACAGGTGCGGCCGTTCCTGAAGGACAACAAGAAGGCGATCGGCGACACCGCCCGGCTCGTCGCCGACTCCGCGAAGGGCATCCGCCACAACCTCGACGTCCTGGTGAAGACGGCGCCGACGGCCGCCAAGGGCGCGCACGCGGGATCCGACGTCCTGGACGGGGTCTACAAAGCGCGCTGCGAGACGCTGCCCCTGCCCGACCCGGCCTGCCCCGACCTGAAGAAGGCAAAGGTGGCGGCGGCCGACGTGGCGAAGGTCGCCGACGATCTGAACGTCCTGATCGAGGACGACCACGGCGACCTGAACACCCTCGACGGCCATCTCGCCACGCTCCAGCGGCAGTCCGAGGCCCTGGCCAAGCACGCCCCGACGCTCGACCAGGACGTCGCCACCGCCGTCTCGAAGATCAACGCGCTCAACAAGGGCGCGGGTCAGGTCGCCAAGGGCGCCAAGCAGCTGCACGCCGGGCTGGGCACGGCGAAGACGGGCTCGGCGGACCTCGACACGGGCGTCGGCAAGCTGAAGACGGGTGCGAACGATCTCAACGGCGGCATGTTCAAGCTGGCCGACGGCTCCGGAGAGCTGGCCGGCGGGCTCCACGACGGGGTGAAGCAGATCCCCGACTACGACAAGAAGGACCGCGACCAGCGCACCGGCGTCATGTCCGACCCGGTCCGGCTCGCCTCGCAGTCCCTGCACAACGCGCCCAACTACGGCACCGGGTTCGCCCCGTACTTCATCCCGCTGTCCCTGTGGGTCGGCGCGATGGTGGCCTACATGCTGATCCAGCCGCTCAACCGGCGCGCACTCGCCGCGGGCGCCTCCGCCTGGCGGATCGCGCTGGCCGGCTGGCTTCCCGTGGCCGTGCTCGGGGTGCTCCAGGTGGCCGCCCTGATGTCGGTGCTGCACTGGGCGCTGGGCCTCCAGATGGTCAGGGCGGCGGGAACGGTCGGCTTCCTGTTCCTCGTCACGGCGTGCTTCGCCGCGATCGTGCAGTGGCTGAACGCCCGCTTCGGAGCGGCGGGCCGGATCCTCGTACTGGCCGTCCTGATGCTCCAGTTGACGTCGGCGGGCGGCACGTATCCCGTACAGACGAGCCCCGGCTTCTTCAACGCGATCCACCCCTTCCTGCCGATGACCTACGTCGTCGAGGCGCTGCGGAGACTGATCTCGGGCGGCGGCCTCGGCCCCGTGTGGCAGGCGTGTGCCGTGCTCGCCGCGTTCACGGCCGGCGCGCTGGCCCTGACCGCGCTGAGCGCACGCAGCAAGCAGGTGTGGACACTCGACCGGCTGCACCCCGAGCTCAGCCTGTGAGCGGACCCACATCGCCGCCTGTGAGAATCAGGGGCATGGAAAGCAGTGCACGGCGCCAGGCCACCCGGCAGAAGCTGTACGAGGCCGCGGTCACGCTCATCGCGGAGCAGGGGTTCTCGGCCACCACGGTCGACGAGATCGCCGAGCGCGCCGGGGTCGCGAAGGGCACGGTCTACTACAACTTCGCCAGCAAGTCGGTCCTCTTCGAAGAGCTGCTCCGGCACGGCGTCGGGCTCCTCACCGCCTCGTTGCGGGAGGCGTCGGAGAAGACGGCCGCGAGCGGCGGCAGCAAGATCGACGCCCTGGACGCGATGATCCGGGCCGGTCTCGTCTTCATCGACCGCTATCCGGCCTTCACCCAGCTGTACGTGGCCGAGCTGTGGCGCACCAACCGCGCCTGGCAGTCCACGCTCGCGGTGGTCAGGCAGGAGGCCGTCGCCGTGGTGGAGGACGTGCTGCGGGGCGCGGTCGAGGGCCGTGAGCTGAGCGAGGAGATCGACATCCCGCTGACGGCGGCCGCGCTGGTCGGCATGGTCCTCGTGGCCGCGCTCGACTGGCAGGCCTTCCAGCCGGAGCGCTCCCTGGACGACGTCCACGCGGCGCTGTCGCGGCTGCTCCAAGGACGCGTGACGGGCGGCCGCTGACCGCTCCCGAACGCGAAGGGAAGACAGCGGAGCGGTGACAACACAGCAGTGACAAGAGCGGTGACAACAGAGCGCCGGTCCGGCGTGGCCCGAATTCTCAGGCCTCACCGGACCGGCGCGTCCCCCGTGTTCCCCCGTTGTCCCCAGTGTTCCCCGTGTTTCCCCCGTGGGCCCGTCGGTCGGGCGGGCCCCCGTCCCTCGCCCCGCCGGGGCGGGAGGAGCGGCCAAGGGGGCGAAGCGCTGTTCCGCCGCCCCGTGTCGGCGGTACCGGCGCCGCGCCCCCTTCCGTGCCTCCACTCTCCCGTCCCCGCAGGTCCGGCCCCATCCGCGCAGCTACTCATCTCACGCACTAGGTACGGATACTCAGGCCTGGGTGCTCATGCCCAGGACTCGGAGTCCGCGACTGGTTACGATCACGTCCGTGTCCGTACTCCCCCTGGTCTTCACCAGTGGCTGGGCGAGCGGGATCAACGCGTACGCGGTGGTCCTGCTGCTCGGCATCTTCGGCGCGACCGGGCTGACCGACGAAGTCCCCGAGTCGCTCCAGCGCACCGACGTGCTCATCGCCGCCGGGGTGCTGTTCCTGTGCGAGGCCGTCGCCGACAAGATCCCTTACGTGGACTCGCTCTGGGACACCGTGCACACGGTGATCCGGCCGGTGTCCGGGGCCGTCGTCGGCGCTCTGCTCGCGGGCCAGAGCGGCTCCCTCTCCGACCTCGCGGCGGGCGCGGTCGGCGGGTCGACGGCGCTGGCCAGCCATGCCGTGAAGGCCGGGACGCGGATGGCGATCAACACCTCGCCCGAGCCGTTCAGCAACATCGCGGTGAGCTCCGCCGAGGACCTCGGGGTCGCCGGGATCATCACGTTCGCCATATTCCATCCCGAGGCGGCCGCGATCATCGCCGCCGTCCTGCTCTTCCTCGGGCTGTTCATGCTGTACTTCCTGATTTCGCGGATCCGGCGCTTCCTGCGGCGCCGGGCGCAGCGGCACGAGGAGCGGCGGATCGCGGACCGTACCGGGGCGCCGCCGGGCTGATCCGGCCCCCGGCCGGGCTGATCCGGCCCCCGGCCGGGCTGATCCGGCCCCCGGCCGGGCTGTCGGCGAGGGTGTCGGTGGCGGCCGATAAAGTCGCTCGCATGGCACGGATTGCGGTGATCGGCGCCGGAATGGGCGCGATGGCGGCCGCTGCCCGGCTGGCCGTGGCAGGCCACCGGGTGGCGGTGTACGAGCGCTCGTCGACGTACGGCGGGGCGCTCGGCGGCTTCGCACGGGACGGCTTCTCGTTCGACACGGGCCCGGGGCTGCTCCAACTGCCTGCGGTCTACCGGGACTTGTTCATCAAGACGGGCAAGGAATCCCTGGAGGACGCGGTCGGGCTGACCCAGGTGGAGCCCGCCGTGCGGCATGTCTTCGCGGACGGCACGGCGGTGGACCTGCCGAACGCGCGGCGCGGGGGCACCGCCGACGCCCTGGACGCGGCGCTCGGCGAGGGCTCGGGTGCGCACTGGTCGGCGTTCATGAACCGGGCGCGCGAGGCCTGGGACCGCACCCGGCGCCCGCTCCTCGAAGAGCCCCTGTGGCCGAACTGGCGGATCCTCGCGGACCGCGAGCCGTACCCCGCGGTGGTCCGCCGCAGGATGCTGCGCAAGGACGTGTCGGCGACGACGCTGTCCGAGGTCGCCGCTCTTGAGCTGGGCGCGGATCCTCGGCTCGTGGCGCTCCTCGAGCAGTATGCGCTCGCGTCCGGCCTCGATCCACGTACGGCGCCGGCGAGCGCGGCCGTGCTGCCGTACATGGAGCAGACCTTCGGCGCCTGGGCGGTGCGCGGCGGGATGCGGGAGCTGGCGCGGGCCGTGTACGAGCGGTGTCTTCAGCGGAAGGTCGCGTTCGAGTTCGACGCGCCGGTGACGCGGATCGTGGAGAAGGACGGCCGGGTGGCGGGCGTGGAGCTGGCCGAAGGCGGGGTCGTGGAGGCCGACTTCGTCGTCGCCGGTGTGGCGCCCGGTGTCCTCGACGATCTGCTGCCGGGGCGGGCGCTCCGGGGTGCGGACGAGGCGGCGCCGCAGTCGGCGCTGCCGAGCCGGCTGACGGTGTTCCTGGCACTGCGCGGCGCGCGTCCCGGCGACGCCCCGCACCGGACGGTCGTGCACACGGCGGACCGGGACGCCGAGCTGGCCTCGCTGTTCGGCGGAGGCACGGCGGTGGCCGAGCGGCCGACGGTCACGGTCCTTCGTCCCGACGACTCCTCCGTCGTGCCGGACCCGGACCATGAGGCGGTCACTGTGGTGGTCACGGTGGCGCGCGGCGCGAGCGTGACGGACGCGGACGTGGAGCGGGTCGTCGACGCCGCCGGGCAGGCGGTCCCCGGGCTGCGCGACCGCCTGCTGTGGCACGAGGTCCGCACGCCGTCCGATGTCGCCGAAGCGACGGGAGCGGACGGCGGTTCGGTGCCCGCGCCGACCCTGGCCGCGGCCGGTGGCCGGCTCCTGCACCCGTCGAACAGCACGCTCGTCCCGGGCCTGTTCGCCGTCGGGGGCTGGTCGCACCCGGGCGGCGGTCTGCCGCACGCGGGTATGTCGGGCGCGCTGGTGGCCGGGCTGATCGTGGAGGGCGCGGACTTCCGCGGCTCGCAGTGACGGCCCGCGCCCGCCGGGCTCAGTAGCGGTACTGCTGCTGCTCGTTGTAGCCGGAGCCGGCGTCGTACCCGCCCTGGCCGTTCTGCTCGTACGGGTAGGGCTGCTCCGGGGGCAGTTCACCGCCGTAACTCTGGTGCTGCTCGTCGCCGTTGCGCTGCTGGGGCACCCAGACCCCGCCGGGCGGCGTCTCCATGCCGTAGCCGCCGGCCGCGTACGGGTCGCCGTACTGCTGTCCCGTGCCGTACGCGTCGCCGTACTGCGCCTGCGCCGGGTAGGTCTGCGTCCCGATGTACGGGTCGGAGTAGGCGGCGTACTGCTGCTGGCCGTTGTCGTAGCCGTACTGCTGCTGGTCGTAGCCCGCGTACGCGTCGTAGGCGTAGCCCTGCGCGGCGGAGTCCGTCTGGGCGGCGGCCGGGGTGTAGACGCCGTACTGGCCGGTGTCGTCGGGCATCGGCTGCGGGGCGTAGACCGACGTCGCCTCGGCCGCGGACTCGGGTTCCGGGGCGCGGGGGGCGTCCGGGGCGGCGGACTCGTGCTCACCGCGTCCCTCGTACTCCAGGTCGGAGACCTCGAGGGTCGGGTCCTGGTGGACCGGCTCCTTGATCTTGCGCCGCTTGCTCGCGCCGGGATTCCCGCCGAGCGCCCAGCCCGTGGAGAAGCCCCTGCGGAACGACAGCGTCACGTACGTCTGGCCGACGGCGAACGTGATGGCGCCGATCCCGATGACGATCACCGACGGGATCAGCACACCGAAGACGACGCCGACAAAGCCGACGAAGGCGAGCAGCCGGAAGCGCAGCCTCGCCTTGTACTGGAGCAGTACCTCACCGAGCAGCCACAACGCGACGATTCCGAACGCGATGTAGAGGACCGTCCAGCCCATGTACGCCCCTCTCGTACGGCCGCCGCCCCTGGTGGAATACGGCCGGGTCAGGCCCGCTGGTCGTGCAGGCCCAGATTCTCGTAGATCTCCAGTGTCGCCGTGGAGTTGTTGAGCGTGATGAAGTGCAGACCCGGAACGCCCTCGTCCAGCAGCTTCGCGCAGAACTCCGTCGCGAACTCGATGCCAATGGAGCGTACAGCCGCCGGATCGTCTTTGGCTGTGAGGATGCGCTCTTTCAGGGCGGGCGGGAACGAGGCGTTGCTGAGCTGCGGCAGCCGTTCCAGCATGCGCACGCTCGTCACCGGCATGATCTCGGGGATGACGGGGGTGTCGCAACCCGCTGCCGCGACCCGGTCGCGCAGCCGCAGATACTCCTCCGGGTAGAAGAACATCTGAGTGATCGCGTAGTCGGCGCCCGCGCGGCACTTGTCCACGAAGTGCCGCACGTCGGAGTCCCAGTCCTCGGAGCGCGGGTGCATCGCGGGGAAGGCCGCGACGCCGACACAGAAATCGCCCGACTCCTTGATGAGCTGGACCAGCTCGGCCGCGTAGGTCAGGCCCTCGGGGTGCGCGACCCAGTCGGCCATGGGGTCGCCGGGCGGGTCTCCGCGCACAGCGAGGATGTTCCTGATTCCCGCGTCCGCGTACTGGCCGATGATGTTGCGCAGCTCGGCCACGGAGTGGTCGACGGCCGTGAGGTGGGCGACCGGGGTCAGGGTCGTGTCGGCGACGATCTGCTCCGTCTCGCGGACGGTGCCGGCGCGGGTGGAGCCGCCGGCCCCGTACGTCACGGAGACGAAGTCGGGCGCGACGGCCTCGACCCGGCGCAGCGCGTTCCAGAGGTTCCGCTCACCCTTCGGGGTCTTCGGCGCCGAGAACTCGAACGAGAAGGTCGTCTTGCCGGTCGCGAGCATGTCGCGCACGGTGCGTGCGCGATCAGTCCTGGTGGAAGCGGTGCCAAGGGCCATATGGGCAGGTTAGCCACGGGAGCGCCCTGTCCCTAATCTCCGTCCACCCTGCGGACACCCGTCTTGGCGGGGCCCGACCGAACGGGTCAGGCCGTGCGGATCAGGCCGTGCGCAGCCGCTTCGCGAAGTCGGCCGCCGCTGCGCCCGGGTCGTCCGCCTCGGTGATGGCGCGGACGACGACGACACGGCGGGCGCCCGCTTCAAGCACCTCGTCCAGATTGCCCGCGTCGATGCCGCCGATCGCGAACCAGGGGCGGTCCGTGCCGAGCGAGGCGGTGTAACGCACCAGGTCGAGGCCGGGTGCGTACCGGCCGGGCTTGGTGGGGGTCGGCCAGCAGGGGCCGGTGCAGAAGTAGTCCACGCCGTCCTGGACGGCGGCCGCGGCGGCCTCCGTGTCGGCGTGCGTGGAGCGGCCGATCAGGACGTCCTCGCCGAGGATGGCGCGGGCGGCCGCGACCGGCAGGTCGCCCTGGCCCAGATGCAGGACGTCGGCGCCGGCGGCGTGGGCGACGTCCGCCCGGTCGTTGACCGCGAACAGCTTGCCGTGGCGGGCGGCGGCGTCGGCCATGACGGCGAGGTGCTCCAGCTCCTCGCCCGCCTCCATGCCCTTGTCGCGCAACTGCACGATGTCCACGCCGTTCGCCAGGACGGTGTCGAGGAACTCGGGGAGGTCGCCCTGGCGCTTACGGGCGTCCGTGCACAGGTACAGCCGGGCGTCGGCGAACTGGGCGCGCTGCGTGGCGGCCATGGCCATGGGTGAGTCCCCCCTTGGTCGGTGGCGTGCGGGCCGCCGTGAGGGCGGCCCGCACGCCGGACGGTTGTCAGGTCAGACGGCGAGCGCCTGGGCGCGGCGCTTCACCTCCGTGCCGCGATTCTCGCTCAGCGCCTGCGCGGGGGTGCCCGGCAGGGTCGGGTCGGGGGTGAAGAGCCACTCGAGCATCTCTTCGTCGTTGTAGCCGTCGTCCCTCAGCAGGGTCAGGGTCCCGGTGAGGCCCTTGACGACCTTGTCGCCGTCGATGAAGGCGGCGGGCACGTGCAGCGCCCTGTTCTCACCGCGGCGTACGGCGATCACCTGGCCTTCCTTCACCAGCTGCCGCACGCGCGTCACCTCCACACCGAACTGCTCGGCGATGTCGGGGAGGGTGAGCCACTCGGGGACGAGAGCATCGATCTTTGCGTCAATCTCGGTCACAGGACAAGCGTGCCATCCCGGACTGACAGTGGGAAACGCGGCCGCACAAAAGGCCCGGTCGCCCCGGCGGGGCGGTCAGACGACAGCGGCCTTCAGCGGGCGGGCCGGGTCGCTGATGACCTCCGCGTCCAGCGGGGCACCCGACTCGATGAGCTTGCGCCCCTGCGCCAGGTCGCGCGGGCGGCCCACGGCGAGGACGCCGACGAGCCGGCTCTCGCGCAGCCAGCACACGCTCCAGGACGCGCCCTGCGGGTCGCCGCGCCACACGGTGGTGTCGGCGGCCGCGTGATGCCCGGCGTACTGCACGAAGCGGCCGAACTGCTCCGACCAGAAGTACGGCACCGGGTCGTACGTCGCCGGGTTCTCGCCGATGATGTTGGCGGCGACCGTGCGGGGGCCCTGGAGCGCGTTGTCCCAGTGGTGGACCATCAGGCGCTCGCCGTACCGGCCCGAAGGGAAGGACGAGCAGTCGCCGACGGCGTACACATCGGGCTCGGAGGTGTGCAGGCGGTTGTCCGCCACGACCTCGCGGTGGGCGCCGAGCGTAATGCCGGAGCCGATGAGCCAGCCGGTGGCGGGGCGGGCCCCGATGCCGACGACGACGGCGCCGGCGGGCACCCGGGTGCCGTCGTCGAGGACCACGGATCCCGGCTCGACGTGCGCCACGCGCGCGTGGGTGCGCAGTTCCGCCCCGGCATCCGCGTACCAGGCGGCCATGGGGGCGGCGACCTCCTCGGGCAGCGCCCCGGCGAGCGGCCGCTCGGCCGCCTCGACGACGGTGACCGCGCAACCGGCCTCGCGGGCCGCGGTGGCGAACTCGGCGCCGATCCAGCCCGCGCCCACGACGACGATGTCGCGCTGCGCGGCGAGGACGGGGCGCAGGCGTTCGGCGTCGTCGAGCGTGCGCAGCAGATGGACACCGGGGATGTCCTCCGTGCCGGGCAGCCTGATGGGCTCGGCGCCGGTCGCGAGGACGAGGACGTCGTAGGGGGCGGGGCCCGTGGCGGTGTCGAGGGTGTGTTCGGCGGGGGTTACGCCGGTGACCTCGCGGCCCAGTTCGAGCGTGATGTCGAGGGCTTCGAAGTCCACGTCGAAGGCGGACCCCTCGGCCTTGCCGAGCAGGACGGCCTTGGACAGCGGAGGCCGGTCGTACGGCTGGTGGGGTTCCGCGCCGATCAGCGTGACGGCGCCGGTGAAGCCCTGTTCGCGCAGGGCCACGGCGGTCTGGACCCCCGCCATCCCGGCGCCGACGATGACGACGTGCCGCCCTGCCTGGGGCACCGGGGCCTGGTTCTGGGTCTGCTCGCTCACCGGATCACCATATGCACCTGACGTTCAGTCAGTCATCGGGCCCGGTCACACCGTGTCCGTGACGTCTTCCACACCGGGCGCCGGTTTGACCGCTCCGACCCTCCCCCGCTCCCGCTCCCGCCGTCAAGCGCCCGGGACCTCTTCGACGACGCTCGTCCCGCTGCCCGTCTGCGACTCCCACTCCCACGTCTCGTCCAGCCGCACGCGCCCGTCGGGAAGGTCGACGACGAGCGAGACGCAGTGCCCGGAGGAGGTCGTCGCGTCCGTCTTCAGCTGCACGTACCTGAAGTCGATCCGGTCCCCCTCGCGAGTGCCCACGAGGTGGCCGCGCACGACGTCCCCGCCCGCGTACTCGGCCCAGATCCGGCCGTCCTCCTCGTGGTACGTGAACCGCGTCCGCGTGCCCACCTGACCTGGAGACTGGTCGGCGACCGGGGCGAGGACGAGTCCGTCGAGCGAGCGGGCCATGCGGGCGGGCTCCCTTACTGGAGGTCTGGGCAGGGGTTTAGGGTGGCCACCGTAAAGCACTCGCGGGAGCCCGGACGTACCGGGCTGAGAGGGAGGCTGGGACGGCCTCCGACCGTACGAACCTGATCCGGGTCATGCCGGCGAAGGGAGGGGCTGGACGCCCATGTCTCGTACTTCAGAAGGCTCCGACGTCCTGGTCGTGGGCGGCGGGATCATCGGTCTCGTCACCGCGTGGCGGGCCGCGCAGCGCGGGCTGCGCACCGCGGTCGTGGACCCCGAACCGGGCGGCGGGGCCGCGCAGGTGGCGGCCGGGATGCTCGCCGCCGTCACCGAACTGCACTACGGAGAGGCCGAACAGACCCTCCTCGGGCTCAACGTGGAGTCCGCGCGCCGCTATCCGGCGTTCGCGGCCGAGCTCTCCGAGGCCACCGGGCTCGACCTCGGCTACCGCGCGTGCGGCACCCTCGCCGTCGCGCTCGACGCGGACGACCGCGCGCATCTTCGGGAACTGCACGCCCTCCAGCGCAAGTCGGGTCTGGAGTCGGAGTGGCTGTCGGGCCGTGAGTGCCGGCGCCTCGAACCGATGCTGGCCCCGTCCGTGCGGGGCGGCCTGCGCGTCGACGGTGACCACCAGATCGACCCGAGGCGCCTCGCGAAGGCCCTTGTCGTGGCCTGCGAGCGGGCCGGGGTGCAGTTCCACCGGCAGTGGGCCGAGCGGCTGACAGTCGTCCGAGAGGGTGCTCGCGGTGTGGTCCTCGCCGACGGCACCGGGCTCGACGCGGACCAGGTCGTCCTCGCCGGCGGCAGCCTCAGCGGCAGGCTCGCCGGGGTACCGGACGACGTGCTGCCGCCGGTGCGCCCGGTGAAGGGGCAGGTGCTGCGCCTGACCGTGCCGAAGGTGTACGCGCCGTTCCTGAGCCGCACCGTGCGCGCCGTCGTGCGTGGCGGCAACCTCTATCTGGTGCCCCGGGTCAACGGCGAGCTGGTCGTCGGGGCCACCAGCGAGGAACTCGGCTGGGACACGACGGTCACCGCGGGCGGCGTCTACGAGCTGCTGCGCGACGCCCACGAGCTGGTGCCCGGCATCACGGAACTGCCGCTCACGGAGACCATCGCCGGCCTGCGCCCGTGCTCCCCCGACAACGCCCCGATCCTCGGCCCGACCGCCCTGCCGGGCCTGCTGCTCGCCACCGGCCACTACCGCAACGGCGTGCTGCTCACGCCGGTCACCGGCGACTCCATGGCCCACGTGCTCGCCACCGGCGAACTCCCCGAAGTGGCCCGCCCCTTCACCCCGCGGCGCTTCGGCGCCCTCCCCGCACCCGTCTCTGTGGAGCAGTCCGTATGACCGTGTCCGTCACCCACGTATCCGTGAACGGCGAGGGCCGCGAGGTCGCCCCGGGCACCACGCTCGACGTCCTCGTCGCGGCGCTGACCACCGCGCCGTCCGGCGTCGCCGCCGCACTCAACGAAACCGTCGTCCCGCGCGCGCAGTGGGCCGGCACCGCACTCACGGACGGGGACCGCGTCGAGGTCCTCACCGCAGTCCAGGGAGGCTGAACCCATGGCTGACGACTCCTTGGTCATCGGCGGCACGTCCTTCTCGTCCCGCCTGATCATGGGCACGGGCGGGGCGCCCAGCCTCGACGTCCTGGAACGCTCCCTCGTCGCGTCCGGCACGGAGCTGACGACGGTCGCGATGCGGCGCGTGGACGCGAGCGTGCAGGGCTCCGTGCTCTCCGTCCTGGAGAAGCTGGGGATCCAGGTGCTGCCCAACACGGCGGGCTGTTTCACCGCCGGTGAGGCCGTCCTGACCGCCCGCCTCGCGCGCGAGGCGCTCGGCACCGACCTGGTCAAGCTGGAGGTCATCGCGGACGAGCGCACCCTCCTGCCCGACCCGATCGAGCTCCTGGACGCGGCGGAGATCCTCGTCGACGACGGCTTCACTGTGCTGCCGTACACGAACGACGACCCGGTGCTCGCGCGGAAGCTGGAGGACGTGGGCTGCGCCGCGGTCATGCCGCTCGGCTCCCCCATCGGCTCCGGGCTCGGCATCCGCAACCCGCACAACTTCCAGCTGATCACCGAGCACGCGCGCGTGCCGGTGATCCTGGACGCGGGCGCCGGGACCGCGTCCGACGCGGCGCTCGCGATGGAGCTGGGGTGCGCCGGTGTGATGCTCGCCTCAGCGGTGACCCGCGCGCAGGAGCCCACCCTGATGGCGGAGGGCATGCGGCACGCGGTCGAGGCCGGGCGGCTGGCGTTCCGGGCGGGCCGGATCCCCCGCAGGCACTTCGCGGACGCCTCGTCGCCCGTGTCCGGCATGGCCAGGCTCGACCCGGAGCGGCCCGCGTTCTGAGGTCCGTACAGCCCGGTTACAGCTCTGCTTCAGTACGGCCGCTCGAGGACTGCAGCCGACCCGGGTGTCGGCGGCGGCTCGTACACTCACCTGCGTGGACACGACCCTTCAGGACCCTCTCGTCGGGCAGGTGCTCGACGGCCGGTACCGCGTCGACGCACGCATCGCGGTCGGCGGGATGGCCACGGTCTACAGGGCCGTGGACACCCGCCTCGACCGCGTGCTCGCGCTCAAGGTGATGCACCCGGCCCTCGCCGCCGACGTCTCGTTCGTCGAGCGCTTCATCCGCGAGGCCAAGTCCGTCGCCCGGCTCTCCCACCCGAATGTGGTCGGGGTCTTCGACCAGGGCGCGGACGGCCAGTACGTCTATCTGGCGATGGAGTACGTCGCGGGCTGCACCCTGCGGGACGTCCTGCGGGACCGCGGGGCACTGCGGCCGCGCGCCGCGCTCGACATCCTGGAGCCGGTCCTCGCCGCACTCGGCGCCGCGCACCGCGCGGGGTTCGTGCACCGCGACATGAAGCCGGAGAACGTCCTGATAGGCGACGACGGCCGCGTGAAGGTGGCGGACTTCGGCCTCGTGCGGGCCGTGGACACCGTCACGAACACGACGGGCGCCATCCTCGGCACCGTCTCCTATCTCGCCCCCGAGCAGATCGAGTCGGGCACCGCGGACCCTCGCGTCGACGTGTACGCGTGCGGGGTGGTGCTCTACGAGATGCTCACGGGCTCCAAGCCGCACTCGGGCGACTCCCCCGCCCAGGTCCTCTACCAACACCTGAACGAGGACGTGCCGCCTCCGTCCGCGTCCGTGCCGGGCCTGCCCACGGAGCTGGACGCACTCGTCGCGTCGGCAACGGCGCGCACGCCCGACCTCAGGCCGTACGACGCGGTGGCGCTGCTCGCCCAGGCCAGGGGGGCCCGGGCCCCCCTCACCGACGCGCAGCTCGACGCCCTGCCGCCGGCCGCGCGCCCCGAGGACCGTGACATCTCCGACGACCGTACGAGCGTGATCCCGCGGGCGCTGCGGACCCGGGGCGTACAGCTCCCGCTGCCCGCCGACGACCAGGACCCGCAGGCCGAGCTCAACCGCACGAGCCGCTTCGAGGCGCCGCCCCCGCCGCCCGCACCTTCCCGCCGGCGTCGTCCGCGCCGCGGCGTGCTCGCGGCCGTCGCGGCCCTGCTGCTCGCTCTCGGCCTCGGCGCGGGCGTCTGGTACATCAACTCGGGCCAGTTCACGAAGGTCCCTCCGCTGCTCGCCAAGACGCAGACGCAGGCGAAGGAGCGGCTCGGCGACGCGGGGCTCGACCTCGGGCACGTCAAGCGCGCGTACAGCGACACCGTGAAGCGCGGCACCGTCATCTCCAGCGATCCCCGGGCGGGCGCCCGCATCCGGGACAACGGGGCGGTGGATCTTACGGTGTCCCTGGGCCCGGAGACCGTGAAGGTCCCCGATCTCGAGGGCACGCCCCTCGCCAAGGCCGAGCGTCGGCTGAAGGACGCGGGCCTGGAGCCCGGCATGGTCACCAAGGACTTCGACGAGGACGTCCCCAAGGGGTCCGTGATCGCCACGAACCCGGAGTCCGGCACCACCCGCAAGGCCGGCTCGGCCGTCGCGCTCACGGTCAGCAGGGGCGCCCCGGTGGACGTCCCGGACGTGACGGGCGAGTCCGAGGAGGACGCCATCGCCGACCTTCAGGACGCGGGCCTGAAAGCCGAGATCTCCACGGAACAGGTCCACTCCGATTCGGACAAGGGCAGCGTCGCCAAGCAGTCTCCCCGCGAGGGCACCCGGCTCGGCGAGGGTGACACGGTCATGCTGACGATCTCCAAGGGCCCGGTCATGGTCAGGGTTCCCGACGTCGTGGGGATGAGCGTCGACGACGCCACGCAGAAGCTCAAGGACAGGGGCTTCGAGGTCGACGAGGACCGCGGTCTGCTCGGCTGGCTCGGCGACACGGTGAAGAAGCAGTCCGTGGAGGGCGGTGACGAGGCCCCCAAGGGGTCGACGATCACCATCGAGATCCGCTGACGGGACGCTCACGCGCGCATGCCACCCTTGACCGCGTGAGCAGCACCGACACCGCATCCCGTAACCCGGTCGGCGGCCATGTCCCCGTCGCCGGCGGCCTGGCCTCCGTAGGGCTTTCGTACGCGCGCGAGCTGGGCGCCGAGACCGTCCAGGTCTTCGTCGCCAACCCGCGCGGCTGGGCGACGCCTCCCGGCAATCCGAAGCAGGACGAGGAGTTCCGCGCGGCGTGCGCCGCCGAGCGGATTCCGGCGTACGTCCACGCGCCCTATCTGATCAATTTCGGCTCGCACACCGAGGCGACCGTGGAGAAGTCGGTGGAGTCGCTGCGGCATTCGCTGCGCCGCGGCCGGGAGATCGGTGCGCTCGGCGTCGTCGTGCACACGGGTTCGGCGACCGGCGGCCGTGCGCGGGACGTGGCGCTCGCGCAGGTGCGGGAGCACATGCTGCCGCTCCTCGACGAGCTGACCCATGACGACGACCCGTACCTCCTGCTCGAGTCGACCGCGGGCCAGGGCTCTTCGCTGTGCTCGCGGACCTGGGACTTCGGGCCGTACTTCGACGTGCTCGACGCCCACCCGAAGCTGGGTATCTGCCTGGACACGTGCCACATCTATGCGGCGGGCCACGACCTGACCGGCCCCGACGGCATGCGGCAGACGCTGGACCTGCTCGTGGACACCGTGGGCGAGGGCCGCCTCAAGCTGATCCACGCCAACGACTCCAAGGACGTCGTGGGGGCGCACAAGGACCGCCACGAGAACATCGGTTCCGGCCACATCGGCGCGGAGCCGTTCCGCGCGCTGATGGCCCACCCGGCGACCGAGAACGTGCCGCTGATCATCGAGACGCCCGGCGGCAAGGAGGGACACGCGACGGACGTGGCCCGTCTGAAGGAGCTGCGGAAGGGCTAGCGGCGCGCTTCGGAGACCGCTTCGGAGATCTCTTGAGGAATACCCCCGGGGGGTATACGGTTCTTGTCGGCGACAGGAACCGCTCTCTGACGTTGGGGGAACTCATGAAGCACGAGACGCACGCCGGACACGCGCACCACGGTCAGCACGCAGATCACGAGCAGTCTGAGCACACCCACGCCGGTCACGGCAGTCACGCCGGCCCCGGCAAGGTCAGCTGGTCCATGGCCGCACAGGCGACCCTGCACTGCCTCACGGGATGCGCCATCGGCGAGGTCCTCGGCATGGCGATCGGCACGGCGCTCGGCTGGGGGAACCTGCCGACGATGATCCTGGCGATCGTCCTGGCGTTCTTCTTCGGCTACTCGCTCACGCTGCGCGGCGTCCTGAAGGCGGGCGTCGACTTCAGGACCGCGTTCCGGGTCGCGCTCGCCGCGGACACCCTGTCCATCGCCGTCATGGAGCTGATCGACAACGGCGTGATCGCGCTGTGGCCGAGCGCGATGGACGCGCATCTGTCGGATGCCCTGTTCTGGGGTGCGCTCGCGGCCTCACTGGCGATCGCCTTCGTGGTCACCACGCCGGTCAACAAGTGGATGATCGGCCGCGGCAAGGGCCACGCGGTGGTGCACCAGTACCACCACTGACGAGCCGTACGAGAAGCACGACCCGCCGGAGGACCGTGCGAGAAGTGCCAGGGATCAGAGCTCGGGGCCGTCCTCGGGCTCTTCCTGGTACGAGTAGCGCTGTTCCCGCCAGGGGTCGCCGACGTTGTGATAGCCGCGCTCCTCCCAGAAACCGCGGCGGTCGGCCGTCATGTACTCGATGCCGCGGACCCACTTCGGGCCCTTCCAGGCGTACAGGTGGGGCACGACGAGGCGGAGCGGGAAGCCGTGTTCGGCGGTGAGCAGTTCACCGTCCTTGTGGGTGGCGAAGATCGTGCGGTCGCCGGCGAAGTCCTCGAGCCGGAGATTCGCGCTGAAGCCGTACTCGGCCCAGACCATCACGTGGGTGACGGCGCGCGCGGGCGGCGCCAGTTCGAGGATCGTCGCGGCGGGCACCCCGCCCCACTCCGCGCCGAGCATGCTGAACTTCGTGACGCAGTGCAGATCGGCCACGACCGTGCCGTACGGCAGGGCGGAGAACTCCTCGTGGGTCCAGCAGTGCTTGTCCCCGTCGGCGGTGGCACCGAAGACCCTGAACTCCCAGCGCTCGGGGCGGAACTTGGGCACCGGGCCGTAGTGCGTGACCGGCCAGCCCCGCTGGAGACGCTGTCCCGGTGGAAGCTCCGACTGCACTGCTCCCCCAGACTCGCGACCCACCGGCTGACCCATGCCTCCATCCTGACAGACCCCGGGCAGTGGACGTGACCAGCGAGAGTCCGGCCGCCGCCGAAACGGGCAACTCGCACTAAGCGTGCACTTACTGGACGGTTTTCGGCGCCGGTGCGAGGATGCGCGAAACCTGCCGAGTCCACCACGTGGAAGGAGCCTCTGCGATGCAGGGCGACCCCGAGGTCATCGAATTCCTCAACGAGCAGCTCACGGGCGAGCTGACGGCCATCAACCAGTACTGGCTCCACTACCGGATCCAGGACAACAACGGCTGGACCAAGCTCGCGAAGTACACCCGCGCAGAGTCCATCGACGAGATGAAGCACGCGGACCGGCTGACGGAACGAATTCTCTTCCTCGACGCCCTGCCGAATTACCAGCGGCTCTTCCACGTGCGGGTCGGGCAGACCGTCACGGAGATGTTCCAGGCCGACCGGCAGGTCGAGGTCGAGGCGATCGACCGCCTCAAGCGCGGCATCGACGTCATGCGGGCCAAGGGCGATGTGACGTCGGCGCGGATCTTCGAGGACATCCTGGAGGACGAGGAGCACCACATCGACTACCTCGACACCCAGCTGGAGCTGATCGAGAGTCTCGGCGAGGCGCTGTACCTGGCCCAGCAGATCGAGCAGCCTGACAGCTGATCGAGCAGGCGGACAGCTAGCGGCCGCAAACGTTCGGGCGGAACCCCGGTGGGAACCTCAGGCGGCTTCCGGGAGCTCCACGCGGGCGTTCGGGTCACCCGTCAGGGCGGGCCTCCCCTTCTCGACCAGCTCGCGGCGCGGGCACGCTTCACGGCCGAGCAGCGCCTGGATGCGGCGTACGCAGGAGCCGCAGTCCGTGCCGGCCTTGCAGGCCGACGCTATCTGGCGGGGGGTGCACGCACCGTCGCCCGCGTGCTTCTTGACCTGGTCCTCGGTCACACCGAAGCAGTTGCAGACGTACACGCGGTTCACCTCCCAGCGATCAGGACCGGCTCGTTGCTCCCGCCCTAATGAACGGTGAGGCTAACCTAACCTTACCCGCCGGGTCCGGAGCACAAAAGTGCCGTGGGGCGCGGATCACTGTGATCCGCGCCCCACGGCATTTACTGCAAGATCACTGGTCGCGGTACATCTCCGCCACCAGGAACGCCAGGTCGAGGGACTGGCTGCGGTTCAGACGCGGGTCGCAGGCCGTCTCGTAGCGCTGGTGCAGATCGTCGACGAAGATCTCGTCGCCGCCGCCCACGCACTCGGTGACGTCGTCACCGGTGAGCTCGACGTGGATGCCGCCCGGGTGCGTGCCGAGCTCCTTGTGGACCTCGAAGAAGCCCTTGACCTCGTCGAGCACGTCGTCGAAGCGGCGGGTCTTGTGGCCCGAGGCCGCCTCGTAGGTGTTGCCGTGCATCGGGTCGGTGATCCAGGCGACGGTCGCGCCGGAAGCGGTGACCTTCTCGACCAGCTCCGGGAGCTTGTCGCGGACCTTGTCGGCGCCCATGCGGACGATGAAGGTCAGGCGGCCGGGCTCGCGGTCCGGGTCGAGGCGCTCGATGTACTGGAGCGCGTCCTCGGCCGTCGTCGTCGGGCCGAGCTTGATGCCGATCGGGTTGCGGATCTTCGAGGCGAACTCGATGTGCGCGCCGTCCAGCTGGCGGGTGCGCTCACCGATCCACACCATGTGGCCCGACACGTCGTACAGGTTGCCCGTACGCGAGTCCACGCGGGTCAGCGCCGACTCGTAGTCGAGGAGCAGCGCCTCGTGGGAGGAGAAGAACTCGACCGTCTGGAACTCGGCCGGGTCCGTGCCGCATGCGCGCATGAAGTTCAGCGCGTTGTCGATCTCGCGGGCGAGCTGCTCGTAGCGCTGGCCGGACGGGGACGACTTCACGAAGTCCTGGTTCCAGGCATGCACCTGGCGCAGGTCCGCGTAACCGCCGGTGGTGAAGGCGCGCACCAGGTTGAGCGTGGACGCGGACGCGTTGTACATCCGCTTCAGGCGCTCGGGGTCCGGGATGCGGGCCTCTTCGGTGAAGTCGAAGCCGTTGACGGAGTCGCCCCGGTAGGTCGGGAGCGTCACCCCGTCGCGGGTCTCGGTCGGCTTGGAGCGCGGCTTGGAGTACTGGCCGGCGATGCGGCCGACCTTCACGACCGGCACCGAAGCGGCGTAGGTGAGGACGGCGCCCATCTGGAGCAGCGTCTTGAGCTTGTTGCGGATGTGGTCGGCCGACACCCCGTCGAAGGCTTCGGCGCAGTCGCCGCCCTGGAGGAGGAACGCCTCTCCCTTGGCGACGGACGCCAGTCGGGCACGCAGCTGGTCACACTCGCCCGCGAAGACGAGCGGCGGATACGACTCGAGGTCCGCGATCACATCGCGCAGAGCCTCGGCATCCGGGTACTCGGGCTGCTGCGCCGCGGGCAGGTCTCGCCAGGTGTTGCCAGCGCTTGCGCTGGTCTTAGCGTTCACGGTCACGACATCAACATTACGGGGTCACGTGAGCGGTCCATCCGACCGCTCACCCTTTGAGACACGTTGCCCACACATGAGCTGCCCATCGGGTAGGGTGCCGCTCATGTTCGCGCACACGATCCGTAACTGGTGGTGGACCGCTCACCCAGCGGCCCACTGACTGCGCGTACAGCGAAGCGAAGGCCGCCCGAGGGCGGCCTTCAGTGTTTTCCGGGACCTGGCCGTTCCTCTCCGCACCGGAGTCCGGAAGAGGAATCACCTGCCATGGACCTGTCCGAGCTGCTGCACGACGACCGCCCCTTTGCCCTGCTACGCCGCCGCGCGCCGGGCCGTGCCACCGACACCGTGGAACTCCTGATCGGCCCCGTGAGCACGTACGAGCGGCTCGCCGACATCCCGGAGGGCCTCGCCCTCGTGCCGTTCCGGCAGATCAGGGAGCGCGGCTTCGACGTCCGCGACGACGGCACCCCGCTCGCGGTGCTCACCCCCGAGGAGACGTACGAGCTGCCGCTGGCCGAGGTCCTGGCGCAGCTGCCGGCCCATGACGTCCGCGTGTCGGACGGGGGCTTCGACGTGGACGACGCCGCGTACGCGGACATCGTGGAGCGGGTCCTGCGCGAGGAGATCGGGCAGGGCGAGGGCGCCAACTTCGTGATCCGTCGGACGTACGAAGGTGAGATCCCGGGGTTCGGGCGGGCGGACGCGCTCGCGCTGTTCCGGCGGCTGCTCGCCGGGGAGCGGGGCGCGTACTGGACGTTCGTCGTGCATACAGGTGAGAGGACATTGGTCGGGGCGAGCCCCGAGGTGCATGTGCGGATGAGCGGCGGGACGGTCGTGATGAACCCGATCAGCGGTACCTATCGCTACCCGGCCGAGGGCCCGACGCCCGAGCACCTGCTGGACTTCCTCGCCGACGGCAAGGAGATCGAGGAGCTGTCGATGGTCGTCGACGAGGAGCTCAAGATGATGTGCACCGTCGGCGACATGGGCGGGGTCGTGATCGGCCCGCGCCTGAAGGAGATGGCCCATCTCGCGCACACGGAGTACGAGTTGAGGGGCCGGTCCTCGCTGGACGTGCGCGACGTCCTGAAGGAGACGATGTTCGCGGCGACCGTCACGGGGTCGCCGGTGCAGAACGCGTGCCGGGTGATCGAGCGGTACGAGCCCCTCGGGCGGGACGGTGTCGGGCGCGGTTACTACGCGGGAGCGCTCGCGCTGGTCGGGCGGGACGCGGGCGGGGCGCAGACCCTGGACTCGCCGATCCTGATCCGTACCGCCGACATCGACGCGGGCGGGAGGCTGCGGGTGCCGGTCGGGGCGACGCTGGTGCGCGGCTCGGACCCGGCGAGCGAGGTCCAGGAGACGCACGCGAAGGCGGCCGGGGTCCTTGCCGCGCTGGGGGTGCGGCCCGGACGGCCGCGCGGCGAGGCCGTGCGGCCCGCGCTCGCCGACGATCCGCGGGTGCAGGCGGCACTCGACGGGCGGCGGGCGGCGCTGGCGCCGTTCTGGCTGCGGATGCAGGAGCCGGCGGCGGTCCTGGAGGGGCACGCGCTCGTGGTGGACGCCGAGGACACGTTCACGGCGATGCTGGCGCATCTGCTGCGGTCGTCGGGGCTGACCGTGTCCGTGCGGCGTCATGACGAGCCGGGGCTGCGGGAGGCCGTGCTCGCCCACGAGGGACCCGTCGTCCTGGGCCCCGGACCGGGCAACCCCTGTGACGAGGCGGACCCGAAGATGCGTTTCCTGCGCGCGCTGACCGCCGAGGTGCTGCGTGATCACCGGCACGGCGTGCTCGGTGTGTGCCTCGGCCATGAGCTGATCGCGGCCGAGCTGGGCCTGGAGATCGTCCGCAAGGAGGTGCCGTACCAGGGCGCGCAGACGGACATCGACCTGTTCGGACAGGCCGAGACCGTCGGGTTCTACAACAGTTTCGTGGCGCGCTGCGACGACGACGCGGCGGCGGAGCTGGCCGCGCACGGCTTCGACGTGAGCCGGGACGCGGCGAGCGGCGAGGTGCACGCGCTGCGCGGGCCGCGTCGTGCCGCAGGCGGGCCGGGATGTGCGGTCGCCGGGGTGCAGTTCCACCCGGAGTCGGTGCTGTCGCTGCGCGGGGCCGACGTCGTGCGGGAGCTGCTCGGTCAGCTCCTGGGTCAGTTCTTGGGCGCGGACGGTACGAGGACGTTCTCGGAGCGCCGGCCCGCCTGATGGTCCAGGACGTTGGCCACCGTGGTCTCGATGATCTGGCTCACGGCGTCCACGGTGTAGTACGCCTGGTGGGACGTGACCAGGACGTTCGGGAAGGTGACGAGGCGGGCCAGGGTGTCGTCCTCGACGACGTCGAGCGACTTGTCGAGGAAGAAGAGCCCGGCCTCGGCCTCGTACACGTCGAGACCGACGCCCGTGAAGCGGCCCTCGCGCAGTTCGGAGACGAGCGCCTTGGTGTCGATGAGGCCGCCACGGCTGGAGTTCACCAGGATCGCGTCGTCCTTCATGGTGCGCAGGGCGGCGCTGTCGACGAGGTGCTCGGTGGCGGGCAGCAGGGGCACGTGCAGGCTGATCAGGTCGGCGTCGGTGAAGAGCTGCTCCTTGTCGACGTACTTCATGCCGAGCTCGACGCAGGCCGGGTTCTCGGCGATGTCCCAGCCGAGGAGCTTCATGCCGAAGCCGTGGGCGATCCGGGTGAACGCCTCGCCGATCTTGCCGGTGCCGAGGACGCCGACGGTGCGGCCGCGCAGGTCGCGGCCCATCAGGCCGTCGAGCCTGAAGTCGAAGTCGCGGGTGCGGTTCGAGGCGCGGACGATGCGGCGGTTGACGGCCATCGCGAGGGTCCAGGCGAACTCGGCGACGGAGTACGGCGAGTAGTACGAGACACGGGCGACGGTCAGGCCGAGGCGCTCGGCGACCTCGAGGTCGATGTTGTTGAAGCCGGTGGAGCGCTGGGCGATCATCTGCGTGCCGCCGGCGGCGAGGGTCTGCAGGACGCGGTGGTTCAGGGTGGCGTTGACGCTGGTGGAGATGATCTCGTAGCCGGCCGCGATGGGGGCCGTGTCCTCGTTGAGGAAGACGTCCAGGCAGCGGACCTCGTGATGGCCCTCGAACGCCTTCTCCATGAGGGGCTTCTCGTCGGACTGCACGCCGAATGCGAGGATCTCCACGACTGCTCCCGTTTTCTTCTGTATCGCGTCGTGTGCGCTGTTTACGGCGAATATACGGGCCTGGCAACCCCGTGACACCCGGGGCGGGAGGACCTGACGTCGCCCCACCCCCGGCATCACCCCGGCATCGCCCCGGTGTCGCGCTTCAGCCGAAGAAGACCCCGACCTCCTCGTACAGCGCCGGATCGACCGTCTTCAGTCGTGCGGTCGCCTCGGCGATCGGCACCCGCACGATGTCCGTGCCGCGCAGCGCGACCATCTTCCCGAAGTCACGGTCACGCACGGCCTCGATGGCGTGCAGCCCGAAGCGGGTGGCGAGCCAGCGGTCGAAGGCGCTGGGGGTGCCGCCGCGCTGGATGTGTCCGAGGACCGTGGTCCTCGCCTCCTTGCCGGTCCGCCGCTCGACCTCCTTGGCCAGCCATTCGCCGACGCCGGAGAGGCGGACGTGCCCGAAGGAGTCCTGCGATCCGTCCTTGAGGACCATCTGCCCGTCCTTGGGCATGGCGCCCTCGGCGATGACGACGATCGGGGCGTACGAGGCCTTGAAGCGGGAGGTCACCCAGGCGCAGACCTGATCGACGTCGAAGCGCTGCTCGGGGATGAGGATGACGTTGGCCCCGCCGGCGAGGCCCGAGTGGAGCGCGATCCAGCCCGCGTGGCGGCCCATGACCTCGCAGACCAGGACCCTCATGTGGGACTCGGCGGTGGTGTGCAGCCGGTCGATGGCCTCGGTGGCGATGCCGACGGCGGTGTCGAAACCGAAGGTGTAGTCGGTGGCGGACAGGTCGTTGTCGATGGTCTTCGGTACGCCGACGACGGGCACGCCGTACTCGTCGGTGAGGCGGGCGGCGACGCCGAGGGTGTCCTCGCCGCCGATCGCGATGAGCGCCTCGACCTCCTCCTTTGCGAGGGTCTCCTTGATGCGGCGGATGCCGTTCTCGACCTTGAGGGGGTTGGTGCGCGAGGAGCCGAGGATGGTGCCGCCGCGGGGCAGGATGCCCCGGACTGCCGGGATGTCGAGCCGTACGGTGTCGCCTTCGAGCGGCCCGCGCCAGCCGTCCCGGAAACCGACGAAGTCATAGCCGTACTCCTGCACGCCCTTGCGGACGATGCCCCGGATGACGGCATTGAGTCCGGGGCAGTCGCCGCCTCCGGTCAGTACTCCGACCCGCATGGAAATGTCCCTTCGCCACAGCACTGTGAGCTGACCTGGTCACGCTAATGGTGATCCACGTCACTTCGGCAGCACGTGAAGGGTGAATTCCGTTGAAGAGTGAGGGTGTTGACCTTTGTGTGGTGATCCTTCTAAGGGCTCGGGCCGGGGGCGCGGTGGCGGCTACGCGTCGTCGAGGCCGCGCTCGATGGCGTATCGGACCAGCTCCACGCGGTTGTGCAGCTGGAGTTTGCCCAGGGTGTTCTGCACATGGTTCTGCACGGTGCGGTGGGAGATGACGAGCCGTTCGGCGATCTGCTTGTAGCTCAGGCCCTTGGCGACCAGGCGCAGGACCTCGGTCTCGCGCTCGGTGAGCTGCGGGGCCTTGGGCTCGTCGGCGCCGGGGGCGGGCGCCGGCTCGGAGGCCAGGCGCCGGTACTCGCCGAGGACGAGACCCGCGAGCCCCGGGGTGAAGACGGGGTCACCGGCCGCCGTGCGGCGCACCGCGTCGGTCAGCTCCTCGGTGGACGCCGACTTCAGCAGATAACCGGTGGCGCCGGACTTCACCGCCTCCAGCACGTCGGCGTGTTCCCCGCTCGCCGACAGGACGAGGACGCGCAGGGCGGGGTCGGCGCCGACGAGTTCCTTGCAGACCTGGACGCCGGGCTTCTTCGGCAGGTTCAGGTCGAGTACGAGGACGTCGGGCGCGGCGGCGCCGGCCCGGCGCACCGCCTGCTCACCGTCGCCCGCGGTGGCCACCACGTCGAAACCCGCCTCGGCGAGGTCCCGCGCGACGGCGTCGCGCCACATCGGATGGTCGTCGACCACCATGACCCTGATCGCGCCTGCGGCGGCGCCTTCCCGCTGCTGCTCGGTCATCTTCCCGATCCCGCCTTCCCCCGTGAAACCTTCGGAACTGTCAGTTCGACCTCGGTGCCCTGTCCCGGCACCGAGATCAGCTCGGCCGTGCCGCCGATGTCCCGCAGCCGGCCGCGGATGGACTGGGCGACGCCGAGCCGCCCTTCCCCCTCGGCCTGCGCGAGACGCCCTTCCGGGATGCCGGGACCGTCGTCCCGGACCGTCACGATCACCGCATCGGGCTCGTCCTCGACCAGGATCCAGGCCCGGGCGTCCGTCCCGGCGTGCCTGCGCACATTGTCCAGGGCGGCACTGACAGCGGCCGCGAGTTCCTTCGCCGCGACCGGCGCCAGGAACACCGGGGCGCCCGGCTCGGCGAAGCTCACCCGCGACCCCGTGTGCGGAGCGAGCAGCGGCCTCAGATCGCGCGGCGAGGTGTCGGTCGGCTCGTCCGGCTCCTCCACGGCGCGCACGAGCGCGCCCTGCGAGGCGTCCTCGGAGGCACGTGAGGTGGGCACGAGGCCGCCGGCGACCAGGGTCCGCAGGGCGACCTCCTGCTCGCCGGCCATCCTGCCGAGCTCGGCGGCCTCGCCTCCCAGCGCGGTGCCGCGGCGCTGCACCATGGCGAGGACCTGGAGCACTCCGTCGTGGATGTCGCGGGCGAGCCGCTCCCGCTCGCGGGTGGTCGCCTCGATCTCCAGGGCCCTGGCGAGGGTGCGCTCGGAGGCGCGGGCCACCTCGACGACGTAGCCGATGGCGATCGACGCGATGCACACGAGCAGGACGTTGTGGAGGGTGTCGCGGCTGAAGGCGCCGCGCTGCGCCACGTTCGCGACGCCGACGAGCAGCGAGGCGAACGCCGCCCACCGCCAGCCGCCCTTGACCGCGTACGCCAGGACCGCGCCGGCCGTCCAGATCGACGGCAGGGTCGGGCCGCCGGACACGATCCGGCTGTGCTCGACGGCGACCGGCGTGAGCAGGATGCCGGTGAGCGCGACGACCAGGTCGGCGGTGAGGAAGCGCTTGGTGCAGCTCGCGGCGTTCGCCACGCGCGGCAGGGTGGCCAGGGTCCACACGACCAGGACCACGAAGTAGCCGATCGCCACCCAGGGGCGTACGAACCGGTCCTGCGCGGTGACGAAGAGGCCGATCGCGTACAGCATCGTCAGCAGCCGGTACGCCGTCAGGGCGCGCCACAGCGGCTGCTCGACGGACATCCTCATCACGCGTTCGCGCCTGGCCACGCACCCACCCCCCGAACCGCAGCTCCCGCAACGACCGTTCTCAGAACGACGACGCCGCTAGGAGGCAGGCCGTTCCGTGCCGCCCTTGTTCTCCACGGCTTCCCTCTCGGCCCTGGCTTCCTTCTCCGCCTTGGCCTCGACCTTCGCCGCGTCCGCCATCTGCCGCTTGGCGGCGGTCGCGTACATGTCGACGTACTCCTGGCCGGAGAGCTTCATGATTTCGTACATGACCTCGTCGGTCAGGGCCCGCAGCACGAACCGGTCGTGCTCCATGCCCTGGTAGCGGCCGAAGTCGAGGGGCTTGCCGATGCGGATGCCGGGGCGCATCAGCTTGGGCATGACCTTGCCGGGGGGCTGGATCTTCTCGGTGTCGATCATCGCGACCGGGAGGACGGGCGCACCGGTGGCGAGCGCCACGCGCGCGAGGCCGCCGGGCTTGCCCCGGTACAGGCGGCCGTCGGGCGAGCGGGTGCCCTCGGGGTAGATGCCGAAGAGCTCGCCCCGCTCCAGGACCTCGATGCCGCTCTTGATGGCGGCCTCGCCCGCGCCGCGCGAACCCGAGCGGTCCACGGGGAGCTGGCCGACGCCCTTGAAGAAGGCGGCCGTGAGCTTGCCCTTCACACCGGGCGTCGTGAAGTACTCGGCCTTCGCGATGAAGGTGACCTTGCGGTCGAGCACCGCCGGCAGGAAGAAGGAGTCCGAGAAGGACAGGTGGTTGCTGGCCAGGATGGCGGGACCCTCGGCGGGAATGTTCTCGAGGCCCTCCACCCAGGGCCTGAAGCCGAGCTTCAGCGGCCCTCCGATGGCCACCTTCATTGCGCCGTAGATCAACCCACTGCCTTCCTGTGTCTGTGGATCAGACCTTAACCCGCGCCGCAGCTCGGGGGCCCGACGGCCCTGGTCGGTGTCAGCGTGGTCGCGTACGGTGAAGTACGCCCCGCAATCCTGGGCGATCCCCCTCTCATGAACAGGAGACCGAAGGTGCCGGTCATTCCTGGAGCCGAGCCGTACCGCCACGAGGGCGGAGAGGTCGGCGTCCTCCTCTGTCACGGTTTCACCGGTTCCCCGCAGTCGCTGCGCCCCTGGGCGGAGTACCTCGCCGCGCGCGGCCTCACCGTCTCGCTCCCCCTGCTGCCCGGTCACGGCACGCGCTGGGAGGACATGCAGGTCACCGGCTGGCAGGACTGGTACGCGGAGGTGGACCGCGCCCTGCGCGAGCTGCTGGACCGGTGCTCCCAGGTCTTCGTCTTCGGTCTGTCGATGGGCGCCGCCCTCGCGCTGCGGCTCGCGGCGAAGCACGGGGACGAGGTGGCGGGCCTGGTCCTGGTGAACCCGGGGAACAAGGTGCACGGCCTCGCCGCGCGCGCCCTCCCGGTGGCCCGGCATCTCGTGCGCTCGACGAAGGGGATCGCGAGCGACATCGCGAAGGAGGGCTCGTCGGAGATCGGGTACGACCGGGTGCCGCTGCACGCCGCGCACTCCCTGCGGAACTTCTTCCGCATCGTCGACCGTGAACTGCCGCAGGTGACACAGCCGTTGGTGGTCCTGCACAGCACGCAGGACCACGTGGTGCCGCCCGTCGACTCGGCCCGCGTCCTCGGCCGGATCTCGTCCACGGACGTCAAGGAGATCCTGCTGGAACAGAGCTACCACGTCGCGACGTTGGACCATGACGCGGACCGGATCTTCGACGAGAGCTATGCGTTCATCGGCCGGTTCGCCCCCAGTGTCGGTAAGGAAGGGACGGCCACCGGTGGCTGAGCAGGACCGACGTGAACCCGCCGGCGAGGAGAGCCACGAGCCGGAGGACGCGTCCGCCGAGACGGCGGCGTCAGGAACGGCGCCGCCCGGTCCGGCGCAGCTCGGCAAGGAGCCGCAGCCGTCCGCAGAAGCGGCCGCCGGGGGCGACGCCGCGCCCGTGGACGAGGACGCCGCCTGGGCCGCCATCGTCGCCGGGTACGGCGAGGAGCCGCCGGACCCGCCGGGGGCCAAGCCGTTCAAGTCAATCGAGGACCTGGCCCTGCTCGACCCGGAGACGAACGGCTCGGAGCCGGGCGACCCGGAGACGAAGGGTTCGCAGCCGGACGCCGGGAAGACCGGCAAGCCGGTGACGCCCCTGGGCTCCTCCGTCTCCTTCGCGCCCGGCGTCGGCGGCGGCCCCCGCGACCACACGCCGGCCGAGCCGTCCGACGGTGACGACGACGAGGGCCACTTCGTGCCCCCGGAGCCCCCGCCGCTGCCCGAGGCCGACGTCACCGCCAAGTTCGCGTGGCTCGCCGTGCTCGGCGGCCCGGTCCTGATGCTGCTGGCCGTGCTCCTCGGCTGGCAGATGACGTGGTGGCTGACGACCGTCTGTGTCGGTGGCTTCCTCGGCGGCTTCGGCACACTCGTGATGCGTATGCAGGGCGACGATGACGACGACGATCCGGGGCGCGGCGCGGTCGTCTGACCCGCGTCAGCCCCGCGCGGCGGGAACCCTGAGGGCGGCCAGGACCGGCAGATGGTCCGTGGCCGCCCTCAGGTCGTCCTCGCTCACCCCCGGCATCCCCACCGGGACCCCGCAGCCGAGGACCTCGACACCCTCCGTCGCGAGGATCGCGTCGATGCGCTGATGCGGGTCGGCCGGTGTCGAGGTGTACTCGCCGAGCCACGGCTTCGTCGCCCAGGCGTCCTGGAGAGCCTCCGCGAGGCGCCGGAAGGTGCGGCCGCTGGGGCGCTCGTTGAGGTCACCGCCCGCGACGGCATGCTCGACGCCCAGCCCGGCGAGCCGGTCGAGGAGCATCCCGCCCTGCGCGTACCGCTCGTCCTTCTGCAGGCTCAGATGGCAGCTCAGTACGCCGATCCTGGCGCCGCCGAAGCGGACGACGGCGGTCGCGAAGCCGCGCCGGTGCAGTCCGGGGGTGAGCGGGAGGAGGACGTCCTCGGTGCGTTCGACGGTGGCGCGCAGGGAGCAGAGCAGCGCCGGTCCCGCCGCGCTCGCGCCGCCCGAGAGGATCACCAGGTCCGAGGCGGCCGCGAGCCGGGCGAGCTTGTTGCGCCAGCGGAAGAAGCGGGGCGCTTCCTGGATCAGGACCAGGTCGGGGGCGCAGGCCACGATGACGCGGGCGAGCGCGGCGGTGTCGTCGCGCATCGAGCGGATGTTGTAGCTGAGCACCCGGACGACGGCCGAACCGTCGGGCTCGGTGCGGGAGTTGGGGAGTGATCCGGTGACCATGACGATCAAGATACGACGAACGCCCGCCGTTTCTCCGGGGAAACGGCGGGCGTTCGGTGGCTGAGGCAGCCGGTGTCACATGATCGGGTCCGGCTCCCGTGCCAGGTCCGCCGCTCCGACCATGCCCGCCTTGTTGCCGAGCTGGGCCGCGATGACGTCCGCCACGGGGCGCCAGTTGCCGCCGACGAGCCAGCGCTTGTAGGACTTGCGGATCGGGTCGAGGACGAGCTCGCCCTCGTCCGAGAGTCCGCCGCCGACGATGAACGCGGACGGGTCGAAGAGCGAGGCCAGGTCGGCGAGGCCCGCGCCGGCCCAGCGGGCCAGCTCGCGGTACGAGTCCACCGCCACCGGGTCGCCCTGGCGCGCGGCGACCGAGATGTGCTTGCCTTCGATGCCGTCCGGAGTGCCGTCGCCCAGCGCGAGCAGGACCTCCGCGTTCTCCGGGGTCGCGTTGGCGCGCTGCTTGGCGTAACGGACGAGCGCGCGGCCGGAGGCGTACTGCTCCCAGCAGCCCTGGCTGCCGCAGCCGCACAGCAGGCCGTCCGGGACCATCCGGATGTGGCCGAACTCGGCGGCCACACCGAAGTGGCCGCGGCGCAGCTTGTTGCCGATGATGATGCCGCCGCCGAGGCCGGTGCCGAGCGTGATGCAGATGACGTTCCGGTGGCCCTTGCCCGCGCCGAACTTGTATTCGCCCCAGGCGGCGGCGTTCGCGTCGTTCTCGACGACGACCGGCAGGCCGACCCGCTTCTCGACCTCTTCCTTCAGCGGTTCCTGGCGCCAGTCGATGTTGGGCGCGAAGTAGACCGTCGAGCGCTGGCGGTTGACGTATCCGGCGGCGCCGATGCCCACGCCGACGATCTCGTGTCCTGCCCGTGCGCCCTCGACGGCCGAGGCGATCGCGTCAACGATGGCCTCGGACGTGCTGGGAGTCGGCACCTTGAAGGTCGAGAGGATGTTGCCTTCCTCGTCGACCACGCCGGCCGCGATCTTTGTGCCGCCGATGTCGACGCCGATGGTGAGTCCCATGAATCCCTCAGTTCGGTCGAGCCCCGCTACGGCCCACCGTACCCGAGCGGTTCTCAGTCGAGGTCGATGTGTTCGCCCGGCGGCGGGGCCTCGGGGCCCTCGTCACGGGGGTCGGTCTCGTCCCCGGCGGCCCGTCCGGGCTGGGCGCCCGACGAGCGCTGGGTCCAGCGCTGCTCCTGGCGCTCGACGGCGGAGCGGTAGGCGGCGAGCAGTTCGCTGCCCGCGGCCGCGAGGTGGTCGAAGACCTCGGGGTTGCGCTCGACGACGGGCTCGACGGCGGCCTTCGCCTGCTTGACGACCTGGCTGACGACCTGCTGCGCGGTGCCCTGGGCGACCGCGCCGAGAAGAGGGCTCTGGAGCCCCGAAAGCTTCTCGGCGACGGCGTCGACGAGCTTGCGCAGCTCCTCGGCGGCCGAGCCGGGCGGGGGCCCGTACTGGGCACGGCGGCGGGCCTTCTCCTCCGCGAGGTCCTCGGCGCATGCCTTCTCCCACGCGTCGGCGTCGGCCTCGGGGGTTGGCTGCTCGGTGGCGTCGCTCATGGCGGCTGACTCCTGCGAGAACGTATGGGTGGGTGCGTACCAGGTGGGTGCGTACCTTCGACGTTACCCGAACGGCGGTAGTCCGTTCATCGCCCTTGCGGCCACAGGCCGGGGTCGGGGGTGAACCTGATGCGCAGGACGCCGTCGCGCAGGCCGGCGCCGGCGACGGTGCAGCGGCGCAGCGCCGACGGCAGGGCGACGATGCGGCGGAGGGATCCGGCGGTGACGACGAGTTCGTCGCCGCGCCGCACCAGACCGAGGTCCTCGCGGACGGCGCCGGGCAGCGGCAGGTGCCACACGAGGACGCCCTCGTCCGCGATGCGGTCCTCCACGGGCCAGGCGATGGCCGGCGGAGCGGGCGGGACCGGCGGTGCACCGAGTGCGGCCAGGTCGTCGGCGCCGCGCGGGTCACGGCCCAGATGGGGCAGCTCATGCACGTCGTACGTGCCCTGCCAGGCGGCGAGGACCTTGCGCTGGCTGGCGGCGGCGTCGGTGAGCCACGGGTCGGTGGAGCCGTCGGGGAGCAGGCGGGAGGCGAGCAGCGCGTCGGCGCGCAGGCCGTGCAGGGCGAGACCGGTGGTCGTGGTGAGCAGGGCGTCGGCCGCGGCGGGCGTGGGCTCGGCGACGAGGCGCACGGTCGTGCGCGGGTCCTCGATCACAGCCTGGACGGCGGCGAGTTCGGTGTCCCAGCGGTCCGCTGTCTCGTACAGCCATTCCGCGGGCATGGGGACGCCGGCGAGGCGGCCGAGGAGGGGGCGCAGCGCGCGGGCGGCCTGCCGCTCCGGGGGGAGCAGGCGGCGCAGGTAGCGGCGCAGCTGTTCCGGCAGGGCGAGCAGGGCGAGGGCCTGCGGCGCCGGGGGGAGGTCGACGACGACCAGGTCGTAGGGACCGTGGGAACTGTCGCGCAGGGCGCGGAGCAGGGCGAGCTCGTGGCTGCCGGGCAGCGGGGTGAGCTCCTCGGCGTCGAGGCGGGTGGCGCCCAGGAGGTCGAGGGCGGACGCGGCCTTTTCCTGGAGGCCGGCGAGGTCCTCGCGGAAGCGGTCCGCCGGGGCGAGACGTATCGCGGTGAGACCGGGTTCGACGGACGTCGGCGCCGCGCTCGTAGGGGTGGCGAGGGCGGCGCCGAGGGTGTCCGTGGGGTCCGCCGAGAGCACGAGGGTGCGGGCTCCGCGGCGGGCAGCTGTGAGGGCCGTGGCCGCGGCGGCGGTGGTCCGGCCGGAGCCGCCGGGGCCGGTTACCAGAACGGTGCGCATGAGGTGTGAGGCTACCTGGGGCGCAGGGCGCCCCCGGCAGGCCGCCGGGGGCAGGTGCGGGCAGCAACGACGGCCGGCAGCTACGACGCAGGTACTCCGACGCAGGCGCCGGAAGCTACTTCGTCTCCACGCGCTTCTTCAGGCCGGCGAGGGCGCGGTCGATGATGACCTTCTCGGCCTTGCGCTTGATCATGCCAAGCATGGGGATCTTGACGTCGACCGTCAGGCGGTAGGTGACCTCGGTGCCCGTGCCGGACGGCTTCAGGAGGTACGTGCCGTCGAGTGAGCGCAGCATCTGGGACTTGACCAGGGTCCAGGAGACCTCGTTGTCCCCGGTCCAGGTGTAGGCCAGGGTCTGGTCGTCCTTGATCGCTCCGGCGTCCATGACGAGGCGCACCTGCTCGGCGCGGCCCGCGCCGTCCGTGGCGAGGACCTCGGCCTCCTTCACCTCTCCCGTCCAGTCGGGGTAGCGGGCGAAGTCGGCGATCACCCCCATGACATCGGCCGGTGCCGCCTCGATCGTGATGCTCGAGCTGGTGTGTTCCGCCATCGCGGTGGCTCCTCCAGATGCGGTCCGCTGAGGGGTGGTGTGTATCGCGTGAAGGCTACCGCGCACCGGAGGCGGCCCTGTCACCACTCCAGGGCCCAGGGCCTGCCCGAACCCGCGAAGTGGCCGACGTTGACGCACTCCGTCGTCCCGATCCGCATGCGGCGGGCCAGTGGCTGGTGGACGTGGCCGAACAGGGAGTAGCGGGGACGGGTGCGCCGGATCGCCTCCAGGAGGGCGCCGCTGCCGCGCTCGAAGCGGCGCGCGACGGTGTCGTAGACGAGTTCGGGGACGTCCGGCGGGATGTGGGTGCACAGCACGTCGACTTCTCCGACGGCCTCGATCTTGGCGGCGTACTCCTCGTCGCTGATCTCGTACGGCGTGCGCATGGCGCTGCGCAGTCCGCCGCCGACGAAGCCGAAGACGAGGCCGCCGATCTCGACGCGCTCGCCGTCGAGGACGGTGGTTCCGGGGCCGGCGTACTCGGACCACAGGTGCGGGATGTCGACGTTGCCGTAGGTGGCGTACGTCGGTGTGGGGAACGCCGCGAAGAGCTCGGCGTACTGCTTGCGCACCGCTGTCTCGATGGCGGTCCCCCGATCGATCCCGGCCCAGAGCCCGGCGCCGAACACGCGTGCCTCCTCGAAGCGGCGCTCGGTGCGCAGTTCGACGATGCGGTGCGCGTTCTCCACGCCGAAGAGATCGGGGAAGATGCCGCGCGAGTGATCTGCGTAGTCGAGGAAGAGCACCAGGTCACCGAGGCAGACAAGAGCGTCCGCCCCGTCTCCCGCCCGGGCGAGGTCTGTGGAGTTTCCGTGCACATCGCTGACCACATGTACGCGCATGCGATCACCCTAGAACTGTGTGGGAATCGTGGGTAGAGGGGGCCGGACCTGCGGTTACTTCCTATTCGCCGATTCGGTCGACTAGGGTCGGCGGAGCGATTGCACGGCGTGTGACGCAGCGAACATCTCGCCTGGACCCCCTACCGGAACAGCAGTACCGATGGGTAACGTCCGGGCAGTCCAGTAGTGCTCAGCGTTTCAACCACTGAACTACCACTGCTTCAGCAGCTGAGCACCTGCCCGATCTTGGACCGCATCGTCGACTCACACAATGCCGTGGCGCCGGTGCCCTATGAGGAGCAGCAGTCTTGCGCGAGTTCAGCCTTCCGGCCCTGTACGAGGTCCCTGCGGACGGCAATCTGACCGACATCGTCCGCAGAAACGCCGCGCAGCACCCTGACGTCGCCGTCATCGCCCGCAAGGTGAACGGCACCTGGCAGGACGTCACTGCCACCACCTTCCTCGCCGAGGTGCGAGCCGCGGCCAAGGGCCTGATCGCCTCCGGCGTGCAGCCGGGCGACCGGGTCGGCCTGATGTCCCGTACCCGTTACGAGTGGACGCTCCTCGACTTCGCGATCTGGAGCGCCGGCGCGATCACCGTCCCGGTGTACGAGACCAGCTCCGCCGAGCAGATCCAGTGGATCCTTGGCGACTCCGGCGCCGTGGCCTGCGTGGTCGAGAGCGCCGCGCACGAGGCCACCGTCGAGTCCGTGCGCGACCGCCTTCCCGGTCTCGCCCACGTCTGGCAGATCGACGCCGGCGGCGTCCAGGAGCTGGACCGCGCGGGCGCCGGCGTCCCCGACGTGACCGTCGACGAGCGCAGCGCCGTGGCGAAGGCCGACGACCCGGCGACGATCGTCTACACCTCGGGCACCACAGGCCGCCCCAAGGGCTGTGTCCTCACGCACCGCAGCTTCTTCGCCGAGTGCGGGAACGTGGTCGAGCGCCTCAAGCCCCTCTTCCGTACGGGCGATTGCTCGGTGCTCCTCTTCCTGCCCGTCGCGCACGTCTTCGGCCGCCTGGTCGAGGTCGCCTCGCTGATGGCCCCGATCAAGCTGGGCCACGCCCCCGACATCAAGCACCTCACCGATGAACTGGCCGCGTTCCGGCCGACGTTGATCCTGGGTGTGCCGCGCGTCTTCGAGAAGGTCTACAACTCGGCGCGCGCCAAGGCGCAGGCCGACGGCAAGGGCAAGATCTTCGACAAGGCGGCCGACACGGCCATCGAGTACAGCCGTGCCCTGGACACCCCCAAGGGCCCGTCCATCGGTCTGAAGCTGAAGTACAAGACGTTCGACAAGCTCGTCTACTCGAAGCTGCGCGCCGTCCTCGGCGGCCGCGGCGAGTACGCGATCTCCGGCGGCGCCCCGCTCGGCGAGCGCCTCGGCCACTTCTTCCGCGGCATCGGCTTCACGGTCCTGGAGGGCTACGGCCTGACCGAGTCCTGCGCCGCCACCGCCTTCAACCCGTGGGACCGGCAGAAGATCGGCACGGTCGGCCAGCCGCTGCCCGGCTCCGTGGTCCGGATCGCCGACGACGGCGAGGTGCTGCTGCACGGCGAGCACCTGTTCTCGGGGTACTGGAACAACGAGGCCGCGACCGAGGAAGCCCTCGCCGACGGCTGGTTCCACACGGGCGACATCGGCACGCTCGACGAGGACGGCTACCTCCGGATCACCGGCCGCAAGAAGGAGATCATCGTGACGGCGGGCGGCAAGAACGTCGCCCCGGCCGTCATCGAGGACCGCATCCGTGCGCACGCCCTGGTCGCCGAGTGCATGGTCGTCGGCGACGGGCGCCCCTTCGTCGGCGCACTCGTCACGATCGACGACGAGTTTCTGGGGCGCTGGGCCGCCGAACACGGCAAGCCGGCCGACTCGACGGCGGTGTCGCTGCGGGACGACGCGGATCTCCTCGCGGCGATCCAGGCCGCCGTGGACGACGGCAACGCGGCGGTCTCCAAGGCGGAGTCGGTCCGCAAGTTCCGTATCCTGCCGACCCAGTTCACGGAGGAGTCGGGCCACCTGACGCCGTCCCTGAAGCTGAAGCGGAACGTGGTGGCGAAGGACTACGCCGACGAGATCGAGGCGATCTACCGGGGCTGAGCTTTGCGGGGGCTCCGCCCCCGCGCCCCGCGTCCCTTGTCCTCGAACGCCGGACGGGCTGGATGATCCATCCGGCCCGTCCGGCGTTCGGCGTTCGGCGTTCGGCGTTACAGCAGTCCGCGCAGCTTCTCCGCCAGCAGATCCCACCGCCACCGCTCCTCGACCCACTCACGCCCCCGCTCCCCCATGCGCCGCCGCAACTCCGCGTCGCCGAGGAGCGTGACGATCCGGTCCGCGGAGTCCTCCGCGTCGCCGCCCTTCACGACCCAGCCCGTCTCCCCGTCGAGCACCGCGTCCGGCGCGCCGCCGGAGTCGCCCGCCACGACCGGCAGGCCCGTCGCCGACGCCTCCAGGTAGACGATGCCGAGGCCCTCGACGTCGAGGCCGCCGCGCCGGGTCCGGCACGGCATGGCGAACACGTCGCCCGCCCCGTAGTGCGCGGGCAGCTCCGACCACGGCACGGCCCCCGTGAAGCGCACCGAGTCGGTGACGCCCGTCTCCACGGCGAGCCTGCGCAGCTCCTTCTCGTACGGGCCGCCGCCCACCACGAGCAGTACCGCGTCCGGGACGGCCGCCAGGATCCGCGGCATCGCGAGGATCAGCGTGTCCTGCCCCTTGCGCGGCACGAGCCGCGAGACGCACACGACGACGGGCCGGTCGGTCAGTCCGAGGCGCTCGCGCACCAGGGCGCCGCCGGAGCCCGGGTGGAACGTCTTCTCGTCCACACCCGGCGGCAGCTGCACCATCCGGCCCGCGGCGGCGGGCGTCAGCGCGGCGGCGATCCGCGACCTCGTGTACTCGCCGAGATAGGTGATCGTGTCCGTCGACTCACCGATGCGGCGCAGGAGCCCGCGGGACGCGGGCAGCTGCGCCCAGCCGGCCTCGTGACCGTGAGTGGTGGCCACCAGGCGCTGGGCGCCGGCCTTGCGCAGCGCCGGTGCCATCAGGCCGAGCGGGGCGGCCGCGCCGAACCACACCGACGTACAGCCGTGCTCCCGGAGCAGGCCGGCCGCGCGCCGGGTGACGCGGGGCGTCGGCAGCAGCATCGTCGTACGGTCGCGCACGACGGTGAAGGGCTGCTCGGCGTCGAACGCCGCGGTCGCCTCGACGCCCTCGCGGGTGCGCTTCCAGGTGGAGGCGTAGACGACGAGCCGCTCGGGGTCCAGACGGAGCGCCATGTTGTGCAGGAACGCCTGGATGCCACCGGGCCGGGGCGGGAAGTCGTTGGTCACGAGCAGCGTCTTGTTTGTCTTGTGCATCGCCGCCGACAGTACCTAACGCGCCGGTGGGCCGTGCTTCATGGCCCCTGCACAGTTCTGCCGGGCATCATGGCCCGAATGATGCCGAGAACCCCGGTCCGCGCGGCGCTGGTGTGGGCCGCGACCAGGGCGCTGCTCCTCCTGTGCGTCCTGAAGGTGATCACGGTCCCGGGTCCCGACGTGACGACCGACGTCTCCGTCATCTACCGCAGCTGGTACGGGATCCTGCGCACGGGCACCTTCCCGCTGGACGACGTCACCTGGCAGTACCCGCCGGCCGCCGCGGGCGCGATCCTCTCCCCCGCCCTCCTGCCCTTCCTGTCCTACGCCACCGCGTTCTACGTGCTCGCCCTCCTCGCCGACGCCATCACCTTCGGGCTCCTCGTGTCCGCGGGCGGGCGGCCGGGCAGGTCGTGGCGCGGGGCGTGGGTGTGGGTGGCGGGCGTCCCGCTACTCGGTCCGACCGCGTACGCCCGCTACGACGTCATGGTCACCGCGGTCGCGGTCGCCGCGCTGCTGGCCGGTGCCCGGCATCCGCGCGTCATGGGGGCGCTCACGGGGCTCGCCACGCTGCTGAAGGTGTGGCCCGTGCTCCTGCTGCTCGGGACCCGTCGCGGCCGCGTCACACGGGTCTCCTGGGGCAGCGCGGCCCTCATGGCCGGCGCCCTCGTCCTCGCGTTCGCGGCGGCGATGCCGGGCGCGCTCGACTTCCTCACCTCCCAGCGCGACCGCGGCACGGAGGTCGAGTCGCTCGGCGGGCTCGTGTTCCATGTGGCGCGGCAGTTCGGCTGGCCGGGTTCCGTCGGGCTGCACTACGGCTCGATGGAGTTCCTCGGCCCTTACGTGGACGTCGTGAGCGTGGTCGCGCAGGTGCTGACGCTGGCCGCGTTCGGCTGGCTCCTGATGTGGCGGCTGCGGGCGCGGGCCTGGGCGCCGGGCACGCTCGCGGACGCGGCGTTCGTCGCGGTGCTGCTGTTCACGACGACGAGCCGGGTGATCAGCCCCCAGTACATGCTGTGGCTGACGGGTCTGGCCGCGGTGTCGACGGTGTTCTCCGCGAGCCGGATGACACCGCCCGCCTGCCTGGTCCTGGCGGCGTCGCTCGTGACGTTCCTGGAGTTCCCGCTGGGCTTCGCACACGTCGTGTACGGCGACGGACTCGGCCTCGCCCTGATCCTCGTACGCAACGGCCTGCTGGTCGCCGCCTCGCTGACCGCCGCCCGGCGCCTGTGGCGGCAGACGGTCACCCAGCCGCGGCTGCGCGAACAGGCGCCGCCTCCTCAGCCGGCCCGCGACGAAAGCCTGCTCTCGTCATGACCTCGCCGCTCGACCAGCTCATGACCTCGCCGGCCGGTCAGCCGAGCTGGGCCCGCAGATAGTCCCGCCAGTCCGACGTGAACTCCTCCTCGGTCGTCCCCAGCACGCTCTCCATCGCGTCCTCGACCGCCCCGGCCCGCCGCTTGTGCTCGCCGACGGCGCGGTAGAAGGCGTTCAGCTTCGCCTCGCCCCACCGGTCGGCGATCATCCGGCAGGCCAGCCAACCGCCCTCGTACGCCTGCGCGAGCCGTCCCGCGTCGCCGGAGAATCCGAAGTCGGGGTCGGCGGGGAGTGCGCCCGGCAGCCGGCCGAGCCGCACCGCGCGCTCCAGTTCCGGGGCTGCCTGCCCCGCGGAGCGTCCGGTGCCGCGGTAGCCGACCCAGTCCGCGTACCCCTCGGACAACCACAGCGGAGTCGCGCCCGACGTCGCCGCGCGGGTGGCGACGTGGGTCGTCTCGTGCGTGAGGACAACCTGCTTGCCGAAGGAGCCGAGCACGTCGTACGCGTCCGGGTTCACGATGATCCGGTCGGCCGGCGTCCGCCCCGGCGCGCCCGCCTCGCCGGTCGTGACGGCGGCGATGCCCCGGTACCCGGCGGCGGGGGCCCCGAGCAGCGCGCCCATGCCGTCAAGGGACTTCGGGACGAGGACCACGACCCGCTGGGCCCAGCCCGTCCCCCAGGCGTCGCTCACGGCGGGTACGGCCTCGTCGGCGAGGTCCGCGTAGTCGCGCAGCGCGCCGTGGGACCTGCCGACGCCGAGGACGAGACTGTGCGCGCCCCGCTCCACGACGACTCTGCCCTGCTCCCAGAGCTGCTCGCCGGTCTTCGGGGCGGGCCGGTCGGACGTGACGTACCAGCGGCCCTCGCGCAGTTCGAGCTTGAGGGAACGCCCGGAGACGACGGGCGCGCTGTCGTAGCCCTTGATCCGGTAGCGCAGTTCCGCGCCGGCCGTGGCGTGGCTGCCCGAGCGGTCCAGGCGGGTCAGCCGGTACGTCCAGGAGGTCAGCGGGACGTCGGTGAGGTTCTTCAGGGCCGCGGCGTCCGCGCTGCCGGTGGCCCGGTACGCGGCCGGATCCCGGGCGAGGACGGCGTCCGCCCGGCGGTCGAGGGTGCGCTGCACATCGCCCCGCGCGGTGTCCTGCGCCGCGCCCCCGCCGCAGCCGACGAGCCCGGCGAGCAGGGAGGCCACGGACAGCAGGGCGACGCACGCCCCCGCTCCACCCGCACCACGCCTACGACCAGCCATCCTCCCGATCGTACGGCGCCTCCCGCGCCGGGCACTTCCTGCCGCGACCGCTCAGACCCGCGTCACGGACGAAACCGGCATCATGCCCACCGGGTCGTAGCGCACGGGCGCGCCGGGATAGGGGGCGTGGATGACCTGGCCGTTGCCCACGTACATCCCGATGTGGCTGGCGTCCGAGCGGTAGGCGACGAGATCGCCGGGCCGCGCCTCGGAGAGGGGCACCTGCCGGCCCGCGAACCGCTGGGCCTGCGAGGTGCGCGGCAGGCCCACACCCGCCCGCGCGTACGACCACTGCATGAGGCCCGAACAGTCGAACCCGGAGGGCCCGTTGGCGCCCCAGACGTACGGCTTGCCGACCGCGGACATGGCGGCGGCGACCGCCGCGGCGGCCCGGCCGGACGACGGCACGCCCGCGCCCGACAGATCGGGGATTCCGTCGCGCCCGCCACCGCGCGAGGCACGCTCGTAGGCCTCACGCTGCGAGGCGGGCAGGGAGTTGAGCAGGCGGCGGGCCCTGGCGAGCTTGTCCTCGACGGTCCGTTTGTGCCGGGCGACGGCTTTGCGGGACTGCTCCAGGTCGAGGAGCTTGCGGGTGGCCTCGGCACGTTCCTGGGACAGGTCGCGCTGCGCCCGCTGCAGTTGGGTGAGTTCGCCGGCCTGGCGGGCGGTGACGCGGTCGAGGACGGACGCCTTGTCGAGATAGCCGTCGGGGTCCGAGGACAGGAGCAGGGCGAGGGCGGGGTCGAGGCCGCCCGAGCGGTACTGGGCGCCGGCGAGCGAACCGAGGGCGCCGCGCATGGTGTTGATGCGCCCCTGCCCGCGGGCGACGCTGTCCTGGAGGTCCGCCAGTTCGTCGCGGAGCTTGCCGGCGCGTTCGTCGGCCTTGTTGAACGCCTCGGTGGCCTGCTCGGCCTGCTCGAAGAGGCGGTCGACCTCGGCCCGGGTGCCGGACGGGCGGTCCTGCGGCGCGGCGCCCGCGGGGGCGGCGGTGAGCCCTGTGGCGGCGGTGGCCGCTACGGCTGACAGGGCCGACAAAACGTAGACAGTGGAGCCGCGCGCACTCTGGTCGAGGCCGGACTGTGCGGGACGGCGATGGGACCCCACGAGTAGCCGCTCCCCCTTCCGCTGACGAACGACCCCCGGCCGGAGAGCCCGGTCGGGGGAATGCGGGGCGACATTAGCCGCGAGGGGCGGGCGCGGCCAACGTCCGTCGTACGGACGGAAAACGCGACACCCCGCCTATGACGCAGGTCATGGGCGGGGCGTGGGGTCAGCGCGTGATGTCGGAATTCGCCCGAACGGGCGCGTTTTCGTGTGGCGCTCGTCCGGGGGTCAGGCGGGGATACGGACGCCGAACATGAACGATCCGACGGTGCTCATCGACTCGTAGCGGACGACGGCGCCGGGGTGCGGGGCGTGCAGCACCTGGCCGTTGCCGGCGTAGAGGCCCACGTGCGCGAGGTTGTTGAAGAAGACCAGGTCGCCGGGCTTGAGCTGGCTCATGCCGATCTTCGGGCCGTCGTTCTGCTGCGTGTACGTGGTCCTGGTTATGCTCACGCCGGCCTGCGCGTACGACCACTGGGTGAGCCCGGAGCAGTCGTAGGAGTTGGGGCCGGTGCCGCCGGAGACGTACGCCTTGCCGAGCTGGGTGGCGGCGGCGTTCAGGGCGGCGGCGCCGCGCTTGGAGGCCGGGACCTCGTTGCCCAGGTCGACGCGGGCGCCGGCCGAGCGGCTCGCGCGGGCGTCGTCGGCGGCCATCTTCTGGCGCTCGGCGGCGGTGAGGGTGTTGAGGAGCTTCTGCGCGGCGCTGAGCTTGCTCTGGACCTGCTGCTTCTTCTTGCCGAGTTCCGTGCGGGTGTCGGCGAGGTCCTTGAGCTTGTCGGAGGCCTCCTGGCGCTCCTGCGCCAGCGAGCGCTGCTTCTCCTGGATCTTCTTCAGGCCCTCGACCTGCTGACCGCTGAGCTGGTCGAGCGTGGAGGCCTTGTCCAGGAAGTCGTCCGGGTCGGCGGAGAGGAAGAGCTGGACGGAGGGGTCGATGCCGCCGGAGCGGTACTGGGCGCTGGCCATCGAACCGAGGCCGGAGCGCAGCGTGTTGAGCTCCTCCTGGCCGCGGGCGACCTTGTCCTGGAGGTCGCCGATCTCCTTCTCGAGCTTCTTCTGCTTCTCCTTGGCCCCGTTGTACTTGTCGGTGGCCTTCTCCGCCTCTTCGTAAAGCTTGTCGACCTTGGCCTTGACCTCGGTCTTGCTCGGCTTCGGAGCGGCCTGCGCCGCCTGCGAAGTGAGGGCCACGGCTGCGGCGGCGGTTGCGGTGAGCACGGTCACACGGGTGCGGCTCGGCTGCTTGGGTCGACGGTGGGACGCCACGAAGGCGAGCTCCTTCTTCCTCCAGCCGCCTACCGACACGCCGGTGGGCGGTGACCCTCTGCCGTCACTCCTGATGAGTGATCACCCGAGCGGAGGTTCGAGGCCAGACCTTAGTGACCTTCTTGTGATCAGTTCAAATCCTGACGAGAAAAAAGTCGGTCACCGAGCGCATTCTTTGCACTCAACTCACGTGCGGTAATGCTCGTTTGACACTACGTTGCGTAAACGATCCGCCAATTCGGGCATCAGGCCCAGAGGTTACGTATGAGACCTACGTTGCCTATGTGGCGAAGCGTCGGAACTTGCGGGGCGGATGGTCAGCCGCGCGAGAGACGCTTCAGGAGCATCACGGAGGCGACGGGACGGGCGCCCGACCTGGCGACCCCGTCGGCCACCTCGCGGTCCGTGGAGACGACCACGACGGGCCGTCCGGACGGCTCGGCGCGCACCAGCTGGCGGATCAGTTCGTCAGCCGTGACGCCCGCCTTCGAGAAGAGCACGCGCACTCCGCGCGGCGGCGCGAGCAGTACGGGCGCGGCGAGTTCGGCCCCGTCGAAGACACAGGTGACCTCGGCGCCGGTCTGCGCGGCGAGCTGGGAGAGCGACCCGAGCAGCCTGAGGCGCTGCTTCTCCAGCGGCATCGTCGGATAGCCGGTCTTCGTCACGTTGTAGCCGTCGACCACCAGATGGGCCTGCGGCAGGGCGAGCAGCTGGTCCAGGATGGCGGGGTCGTGCTCGGACAGAGCGCGGGCCGCGATGTCCTTGGGCGACATCCGCCCCGGCTCGACGGCGTCCACGGTCTCGGCGGGACGCACGGACACGGGCGGCAGCGCCAGCTCGCGGCGCAGGCCCTGGGCGGACTCCAGGACGGTGTCGAGCAGCAGCCGTACGCGCATGTCCTCGACGCTGCGGCCCTCGCGCGCCGCCTTGCGTGAGGCCTCGAGCGCCGCCTCCGTCTCGCCGAGCCGGGCCTTGAGCCGCCGCGTCTCGCTGTCGGCCGCGGACAGCTGCGCCTGCATCTCGGCCCGTACGGCTTCGGTCTCGCTGTGGACCTTGCGCAGCGCCGCCTCGCCGCGTTTCACGTCACTGAGCGCGCTGCGCAGCTTGCGGTGGAGGGACTCGGCCTCCTTCTTCGCCGACTCCAGCTCCGTGCGCAGCCGTTCGGTCTCGGACCTGGTCTGATCGCGGACGGCACCGACCTCGGCGCGCAGCCGCTCCAGCTCGGCCCGCGCCTCCTCGTCGGCGCGCTCGGCGTCGGCCCGCACGGCCTCCTCGCCGGCGGCCGCGACGAGCTTCACCCAGCCCGCGGGCCGCAGCACGTAGGCCGCGGCAGCCACGTCCAGGGGGTCGGCGGCCGGCGGCGGCGCCCCGGCGTCCAGTGCGCCGGCGAGCTCCGGCTGGGCCTCTCTGAGACGTTCAGCGATGCGCTGGCGGAAGAGAGTGTCGCCCTCCAGCGCGGTGGCCATCGCATTGCCGGCGAACTTGGCGCGCCGGGTCGGGGTGAAGCGCGCATACTGCCGCAACTGGGGCGGCAGTTCGGCGACCGTCAGCCCGCCGAAGCCGTCCGAGACGATCTGCACGACCCGGCGCCGCACACCTTCGGGCAACGGCCGGTCGAGCACCTCAGCGGCGCCGTCCCCGGCCTCCCCGCCTGCGCTCTCCACCATCCGTCACCCCAATGTCCGTATTTTCTGGGGGTTCAGCTCCCTCTCAGGAGCCGGCACCCGGCCTGTCCACGAGTTCGACCTGATCCACCGCGTTGCACCAGCGGCAGCGGACCGACTCGATGGTCTCACTGACCACCTCGCGCTCCTCGACCTTCGGGTCACCAGCGAGGTCGAGGTGCACATATTCGACGACCTTCGACGAGCGGGTCACGTCGAAACGCGTCAGGTTGCCGCAGAGAGTGCAGCGCCAACGGGTCTCGGCGGTCGGCAGGGGAACCGTCATCGGGGCTTTCGCCTTCTTTCGGGGTCGTACGTTTTCCGTGGTGCGTGGTGTCCGTAACCCTACGGCCTGGCGGGGACCCCCCGCGCGGGCGTCCACAGTGGGGAATCCCGGCAGGCCGCCTGGGCAGGTCTGCACCGTTACGTCATGATCTGTCGCATGATCGATAATCGGGGTGCGACGGCACGCAGGACGGTCAGGTCGGCCGTCAGGAACCATCCGGCACCGGTGACGTACGGGCTGATCGCGCTGTGCTGCGTGGTGTTCCTGCTTTCCCCGTCGTCCGGGTTCAACCCCGTCTACGGCACGGGCGACCGGCTGCTCGCGGCGCAGAGCGACTACTTCGAGCGCTGGGGCGTGATCCCCGCCCAGCTGCTCACCGGCTCTCCGCGCGCCGCGCTCACCACCGTCACGGCCCCCTTCATCCACGGCAGCTATCTGCACCTGCTGGGCAACATGCTCTTCCTGTACGTCTTCGGCGCGATGGTCGAGGAACGTATGGGCCACCTCCCGTTCGCGCTCTTCTACCTGCTCGCCGGCTGCGCGGCGCTGCTCGGCTACGCGATCGGGTACGCGGACTCCGAGCAGACCCTGGTGGGCGCCTCGGGGGCGATCTCCGCGGTGCTCGGGGCGCTGCTGTATCTCTTCCCCGCGGCGCGCGTGACGAGCCTGTTCCCGTTCCTGTTCTTCCTGCCACTGCGGTTTCCCGCGTGGGTGGTGCTGCCGTTCTGGGCGGCGCTCCAGTGGGCGGCGGCGAGGCAGGTCAGCCAGGGGCCCGGAGTGGCGTACCTGGCGCACCTGGTCGGGTTCTCCGTCGGCTTCCTCTACGCGTGGGTGCGTTACAGAGGCAAAAGAGGGGTGGGCGAAGCGCTTCCGCTCGAGGAAGGCGGCGAGACACGGGAGGGCTAAAGTGAAGGTGCCCCAGCCACGGCCACCGAGGGAGACAGCCAGCCGTGATCACCGCGATCGTGCTCATCAAGACCAGCGTGGACCGGATCCCCGAGATCGCCGAGTCGATCGCCGCCCTGGACAGCGTCAGCGAGGTCTTCTCCGTGACCGGTACGTACGACCTGATCGCCATGGTGCGCGTCGCGCGCCACGACGACCTGGCGGACGTCATCCCCGGGAAGATCAGCAAGATCCCGGGCGTGGAGGCGACGGACACGCACGTCGCGTTCCGCACGTACTCGCAGCACGACCTGGAGGCGGCGTTCGCGATCGGGCTCGACTCCTGATCCTGTCCGCATGACGACCGAAGGCCGCCCCGAGGGGCGGCCTTCGTCATGTCCGGCGAGGTGGGCGGATCACACGGAGCGGATCACACGGAGGGGACGCAACGCCCGTCCTCCGTGCGGTAGTTCCACTGCGCGCCGTCGCGGACCAGCTCGGTGACGGCGCGGACGAAGCGCTCGACGTGCTCGTCCGGGGTGCCGGCGCCGAAGCTGACACGGATCGCGTTGAGGGACTTCTCGCCGGGCGCGGCCTCGGGCGCCCCGCACTCGCCCTGTGACTGCGGGTCGCTGCCCAGCAGGGTGCGCACGAGGGGGTGGGCGCAGAAGAGGCCGTCGCGCACGCCGATGCCGTACTCGGCGGAGAGCGCGGCCGCGAAGTGCGAGCTGTTCCAGCCGTCGACGACGAACGAGATGACGCCGACGCGCGGAGCGTCGTCGCCGAACAGCGAGAGCACCTTCACCTCGGGCACGGCGTCGAGGCCGTCCCGGACCTTGCCGATCAGGTACTGCTCGCGGGCGACGAGCGAGTCGAAGCCCGCCTCGGTGAGTGCCTTGCAGGCGGAGGCGATGGAGTAGACGCCGATGACGTTCGGCGAACCGGCCTCGTGACGGGCCGCGCTGTCGTGCCACTCGACGTCCACACCGCCGTCGGCGCGCCGCGCGACCTTGCGCGAGGCGCCACCGCCGGCGAGGTAGGGCTCGGAGCCCTGGAGCCAGTCGGCGCGGCCGGCGAGGACGCCGGAACCGAAGGGCGCGTACAGCTTGTGCCCGGAGAAGGCGACCCAGTCGACGTCGAGGTCCTGGATGTCCACGGGGTGGTGCGGGGCGAGCTGCGCGGCGTCGAGGACGATGCGGGCGCCGTGGGCGTGGGCCGCGGCGGCGAGCTCACGGACGGGCCACAGCTCACCGGTGACGTTCGAGGCACCGGTGACGCACACCAGGGCGGGCCCGTGGGGGTCGCGGCCGGCGAGGGCCCGCTCCAGGGTCCGGACGGCCTCGGCGGGCGTGCGCGGCGCGTTCAGGTACGTCACGCGGGCGTCGCGCCACGGCAGCAGCGAGGCGTGGTGCTCGGTCTCGAAGACGAAGACCTCGCAGTCGGCGGGCAGCACGGCCGCGAGCAGGTTGAGCGAGTCGGTGGTCGACCGCGTGAAGATCACCTGGTCGTCCGCGCGGCAGCCGAGGAACTCGGCGACCGTCACGCGGGAGCTCTCGAAGAGGTCGGTCGACAGCTGCGAGAGGTATCCCGCGCCGCGGTGCACGCTGCCGTAGTACGGCGCGTAGGCCGCCACGTCGTCCCAGACCCGCTGGAGCGCCGGGGCGCTGGCCGCGTAGTCGAGGGCCGCGTAGGTGACCTCGCCCCCGGTGACGAGCGGAACGGTGACATCCCGGCCCAGAACCGGCAGGGACCCGGCGATTTCGCGACAAAGCGACTGGTCGGCGGCAGCGGTGGAGACAGACATGGCGAACTCCCGTGAGAGACAAGCGAATTGACCACGCCGGAGCCGATGGCTCGACAGCGCAGCCGCAAAGGGAAAAGGGGTGCGGAGGTGGGGCGGAGATGCCCTATCGCATTCGCTTGCTCACGAGACTGCTCCCTTGAGGACCAGGACCCCAGGGTGTGCAGGGGTCCGCGCTTGCAGCGCACCTTGCTGTGCACTGCCTGGTCTTCACCCGGGGCACCCCGCCACGGACGGAGGGTTGCCGGACAGCGAGCCGGGGCCTAATCGCTGTCACTCATGACCTGCCGTGAAGTATGCCAGCTGATCGCTTCATCGCAACAGCGTGTCCGCATCCCGGACGCAGCGTGGTGGGGAGGCACCTTTCGGCACCTCCCCACCCTGTCCGTGCTGCGCGCTTACGCGTTGCTGGCCGCCACCCAGCGCTCCAGCGTCCGCTTCGCCGAGCCCGAGTCGATCGACTCCGCGGCGCGGGCCATGCCGGCCCGGAGCTGATCGGCCAGCGGGCCCTCGCCGGGAGTGAGGGCGACGAGCGCCGCCGCCGAGTTGAGGAGGACCGCGTCCCGTACCGGACCCTTCTCACCGTCCAGGAGGCGGCGGGCGACCTCCGCGTTGTACGACGCGTCCGCGCCCCGCAGCGCGGACACCGGCACCAGGTCGATGCCGACGTCCCGCGGGTCGAAGGCCTCCTCGCGCACGGCGCCGTCCCGGACCACCCAGATCCGCGAGGTGGCCGTCGTCGTCAGCTCGTCCAGGCCGTCGTCGCCGCGGAACACGAGGGAGGAGTGACCGCGCTCCGCGAAGACGCCGGCCACGATGGCGGCCATCCGTGCGTCGGCGACACCGACGGCCTGGGCCCGCACCTTGGCCGGGTTGGTCAGCGGGCCCAGGAAGTTGAACGTCGTGCGGATGCCCAGCTGGCCGCGCGCGGCCGCCACGTACCGCAGCGCCGGGTGGAACTTCACGGCGAAGCAGAACGTGATCCCGGCCTCGTCCGCGACCTCGGCCACGCGCTTCGGCGTCAGCTCCAGATTCACGCCGAGCTTCTCCAGGACGTCCGAGGCGCCGGACGCCGACGAGGCGGCGCGGTTGCCGTGCTTGACGACCTTGGCGCCCGCGCCGGCGATGACGATCGCGGACATCGTGGAGATGTTGACCGTCTTGGCGCCGTCGCCGCCCGTGCCGACGATGTCGACCGTGTCGCCCGGGACCTCGATCACGTTCGCGTGGTCGTACATGGCCCGTACGAGGCCGGAGATCTCCTCCACGGTCTCGCCCTTGGCCCGCAGCGCCACCGCGAACCCGGCGATCTGCGCGTCGGTGGCCTCGCCCCGCATGATGCGGTCCATCGCCCAGGCGGTGTCGTCGGCGCTCTGGTCGCGCCCGTCGAGCAGGCCGTTCAGTACCGAGGGCCAGGAACGGCCCGCCGCGGTATTGCCTCCTGCGGGGGTCACAGCATTCATCTGCCGCTCCTGGTTTTCAGTGTGTAAGGGAACAAGGCCACCCTATCCACCCCCGAGAGCGGCAAAGAGCCCCGTCCAGTGCCTGGACGGGGCTCTTACCGTGGCGACCATGGGGGTCCCCCCGCTCGAACGAAGCCGAGACTGGGGGAGGTCAGTTCAGGTGATCAGTGGTGGCCGTGGCCGCTGGTGATCTCCTTGTACTCCTCGACAGTCGGCTTGGGGATCTGGCTCTCCTCGCCGTACATCCCGTCGGAGAGCTTGGCCCGCAGCTTCTCCGTACCGGACACCTTGCGCTCCACACCGTTCTCGTCGACCGTCGGGCCGATCTCGAGCGGCGCGTACTGCTCGTGCGCGGTGAGGGTGTGCAGGGCGTCGGGCCCGAGCGGCTCGTGGACCTCGATGAACTCACCGTGCGGCAGGCGCTTGATGAGACCGGACTCGCGTCCGTGCAGCACCTTGTCCTTGTCGCGGCGCTGGAGGCCGAGGCAGATCCGCTTGGTGACGATGAAGGCCAGCACGGGCACGATGAAGAACCCGATGCGCACGAACCAGGTGATCGCGTTGATCGACAGGTGGAAGTGCGTGGCCCAGAGGTCGTTACCGCCACCGAGGAGCAGGACGAAGTACCAGCTGATCCAGGCGGCACCGAACGCGGTCCGGGTCGGGACGTTGCGCGGGCGGTCCAGGATGTGGTGCTCGCGCTTGTCGCCGGTGATCCAGGACTCGATGAACGGGTAGACCGCGATCACCACCAGGACCAGCGGGAAGATCATCAGCGGGATGAACACACCCAGGACGAGCGTGTGACCCCAGAGGTTGATCTCCCAGCCCGGCATGAAGCGGATCAGGCCCTCGGAGAAGCCCATGTACCAGTCGGGCTGCGCGCCGGTGGAGACCTGGTCGACCCGGTACGGGCCCATGGCCCAGATCGGGTTGACCGACGCGATCGCGGCGATGACCGCGATGACACCGAAGACCAGGAAGAAGAAGCCACCCGCCTTGGCCATGTAGACCGGCAGCAGCGGCATGCCGACGACGTTCTTGTTCGTCTTTCCGGGGCCCGCGAACTGCGTGTGCTTGTGGTAGAAGACCAGGATCAGGTGAGCGACCACGAGGCCGAGCATGATGCCCGGCAGCAGCAGGATGTGGACCGAGTAGAACCGCGCGACGAAGTCGCCGCCCGGGAACTCGCCGCCGAAGAGGAAGAACGACAGGTACGTGCCGACGATCGGCACGGACAGGAGCGCGCCCTCCATGAAGCGGACACCGGTACCGGAGAGCAGGTCGTCCGGGAGCGAGTAACCGGTGAAGCCGGTGAACATGCCGAGGACGAACAGCAGGAAGCCGAACACCCAGTTGACCTCACGCGGCTTGCGGAACGCACCCGTGAAGAACACGCGCATCATGTGCACGAACATGCCGGCGAGGAAGATCAGCGCCGCCCAGTGGTGGATCTGCCGGATCAGCAGACCACCGCGCACCTCGAAGGAGATGTGCATGGTCGAGTTGAACGCCTCGGACATCAGCTGTCCCTGCAGCGGGACGTAGCTGCCGTGGTACTCCACCTCGTTCATCGACGGGTGGAAGAACAGCGTCAGGTACACACCCGTGAGGATGATGATGATGAAGCTGTAGAGGCAGATCTCACCGAGCATGAAGGACCAGTGGTCCGGGAAGATCTTGCGCATGTTGGCCTTGGCCAGGGAGTAGATCCCGAGCCGGCCGTCCGCCCAGTCGGCAACCCGCTCACCGGCGGGCGCCTTCTCGCGCGAGGACGCGTCGTTGGTCGTCGAAGTGCTCATCCGCGCTCCCAGAAAGCAGGACCGACGGGCTCTGCGAAGTCGCCGAGCGCCTGCAGGTAACCCTCGCCGTTCACGCCGATACGCAGCTGCGGGAGCGCGTGGCCGGCGGGACCGAAGATGACGCGGGCGCCGTCGGAGAGGTCGAAGGTGGACTGGTGACAGGGGCAGAGCACGTGGTGCGTCTGCTGCTCGTACAGGGAGATCGGGCAGCCCACGTGGGTGCAGACCTTCGAGTACGCGACGACACCCTCGTGGCCCCACGCGAGCTCTTGCTTGTCCTTGATCTCGTCCGGCTGGATCCGGACCAGCATCAGGGCGGCTTTGGCCATGACCTGCTGGAAGTCCTCGTCGTGCTGCTCCACGCCCTCGGGCTTGGCGAAGGTGAGCGAGCCGACCACGATGTCCGAAGGACGCAGCGGCTCGTTCGTGTTCATGTTGACGAGGAGCTTGCCCTTCTTCCACGCGGTGTGCCGGAGCTTGTCCTCCGGCAGCGGACCGAGGTCACGGAGAAGGACGATGCCGGAGAGCGGGACCATCGCGACCGCACCGAAGAGCGTGTTGCGGATCAGCTTGCGCCGGCCGAACTGCGACTCCTTGGCGCCCTGCTTGAAGTCCGCCAGGACCTTCGCCTTGACCTCGGGCTCGGCCGAGATCGCGTGACGGTCGTCGGCGACCTCCACATCGGACATCAGGGTGCGGGCCCAGTGGACCGCGCCCGCGCCGATGCAGAACAGCGCCAGGCCGAGCGTCATGCCGAGCGCGAAGTTCAGCCCGCTGATGTGCCCGATCGGGAAGATGAACACGCTCTTGTCGGCCGGGATCGTCACAAACGCGGCGATGAAGGCGACCGTGGAGAGCATCGAGAGCACGAACAGGAAGGCGACCACGCGCTCGGAGCGCTTGGCGGCCCGCTCGTCGATGTCCTGGATCCGGTGCTCGTGGGGCGGCAGCCCCGGATCGGCGAAGGGGTCTTCCTTCACCGCGACCGAGCCGTGCGGCTGGTCGGCGTCCTGCGCGCTGGGCAGGTTCTCTTCTGGAATCTCTTGACTACTCATGACTTCTTGGCCTTTGCGGTCCGAGCGGCGACCCAGACGGCGACGGCGACCAGGGCGCCGAGACCGAAGACCCAGGCGAACAGGCCTTCAGTGAACGGGCCGAGCCCGCCCAGCGTCAGCCCGCCGGGGCTCTCGGTCTCGTTGCCGTTGACCGCGTTGATGTACGCGATGATGTCCTTCTTGTCCTTCTCCGGCATCGTGGTGTCGGGGAAGGAAGGCATGTTCTGCGGGCCCGTCTGCATGGCCTCGTAGATGTGCTTCGGGCTCACGTCCTCCAGGTTCGGCGCGAACTTGCCGTGTGTCAGCGCGCCGCCCTCACCGGTGAAGTTGTGGCACTGCGCGCAGTTGGTACGGAACAGCTCGCCACCGTTGGCGATGTTCGCACCCTCAGGGCTGACCTGGTTCTTCGTCGGGACGGTCGGACCGGCGCCGAGCGAGGCGACGTACGCCGCGAGCTGGTCGATCTCGGCCTGCGAGTAGATGACCTTCTTCTTCGGGATCTGCGCGCCGGGCTGCTGCGCGGGCATGCGCCCGGTGCCGACCTGGAAGTCGACGGCCGCGGCGCCCACGCCAGTCAGCGGCGGACCGTCACTGGATCCCTGACCGCCGGTGCCGTGGCAGCTGGCGCAGCCAACGGCATAGAGCTTCTTGCCCTCGTCGATGGCGAGGGACTGGGCGGTTTCGTCGGCCTGCGCCTTGCTCGCGGGTGCGAACGCGGCGTACAGCCCCCCGGTGGCCGCCAGCGCGAGGAGTAGGACGACGACCGCCGCCAGCGGATGGCGTCGTCGTGCGGAGAGCTTTTTCACGGATTACCCCGGTGTCAGGATCTTCTGCGTCGGTGCTTACTGGACGAGTCGGTACGTCGGGACGACGTGCCGGCTACTTGATCAAGTAGATCGTGGCGAAAAGGCCGATCCAGACGACATCGACGAAGTGCCAGTAATAGGACACGACGATGGCTGCGGTCGCCTGCTCATGGGTGAACTTCCTGGCCGCGTATGTGCGGCCGAGGACGAACAGGAAGGCGATGAGGCCGCCTGTCACGTGCAGTCCATGGAAGCCAGTCGTCAGGTAGAACACCGAACCGTACGGGTCGGAGGACAGCGAGAGACCGTCCTTCTTGACCAGCTCGGTGTACTCGAAGATCTGACCGCCGATGAAGATCGCACCCATGATGAAGGTGACGATGAACCATGTCCTGAGCTTCTTCACATCCCCGCGCTCGGCGGCGAAGACGCCGAGCTGGCAGGTCAGTGAGGAGAGCACCAGGATCGTGGTGTTCGTCGCTGAGAACGGAACGTTCAGCGACTCGGCCATTTCCTTCCAGTGATCTGGCCCGGTCACCGATCGCAGGGTGAAGTACATCGCGAAGAGGGCCGCGAAGAACATCAGCTCGGAACTCAGCCAGATGATGGTTCCGACGCTGGTGAGGTTCGGCCGATTGACCGACGGGTGCGCGTGCCCGGTTTCTACTGTCGTTGCTGTCGCCACGACCGACATTATGTCGGTCGCTTATCTCGCGCTCACCCCGGGGGGTGCCGTTCGGAGTGTCTGTGGGGTGTGTCCAGCCCGTATGGCCCATCGGGGCGGCGTCCGAACCGGTGTTGACGGGGTGTCGGGAGGAGTAGGCTCCGCGCAACGCTTCCCCACCTTGATGAGTCAAAGACGCCGAAGTCTCGGAGGAACGATGCAGTCGACCGCGACGGTCCTGGTCTACAGCGACAACGCAAGTACCCGCGAACAGGTCCGCCTCGCGACCGGGCGCAGGCCCGCCGCCGATGCTCCCGAGATCGAGTTCGTCGAGTGCGCCACGCTCCCGGCGGTCCTCAAGGAGCTGGACCGCGGCGGCATCGACGTCTGTGTCCTGGACGGCGAGGCCGTTCCCGCGGGCGGCATGGGCGTCTGCCGGCAGATCAAGGACGAGATCTTCCACTGCCCGCCGGTGCTGCTCCTGATGGGCCGCCCGCAGGACGCCTGGCTGGCCACCTGGAGCCGCGCCGAGGCCGCGGTGACCCTGCCGGTCGACCCGGTCGAGTTCGCGGGCGCACTGGCCTCCCTGCTGCGCTCCCGGCACGCCGTGGAGGCGTAAGGCACTTCGGTACGCCGACGGGGCGGCCTGCAGCAGCGCTGCGGGCCGCCCCGTGTGCGTCCGGTCCGGAGTCAGAAGTCTCACACCTCCGGGCTGAGCCGGGCCGTCTGGACGGAGCTGTGGCCGTCGCCCGTGGCGACCGCCTGTATGGCGCTGCCCTTCTCCCACTTCTGCCAGCTGAGGTTCCAGTCGCCGAAGCCGTTGCCGAACGGGTCCATCTGCGCGCCGTTGCTGTTGATGACCTTCACGACGTCGCCGGTGCGGACGGTGTTGAAGAACCACTCGGCGTTGCTCATGCTCATGCCGGTGCAGCCGTGGCTGACGTTGGCGTACCCCTGCGAGCCCTGGGACCAGGGCGCGGCGTGCACGTATTCGCCGCTCCAGGTCACCCGGGTCGCGAAGTACACCGGCATGTCGTACGACTCCGACGAGCCCGCGGCGATGCCGATGCTGGTGCTGCGCATCCGTACGAAGCGTTCCTTGCCGAGTACGACCTTGACGCCGTTGCGGGTCTCGAAGCCGGGCTTGCCGGTCGTGACGGGGATGGTGTTGATCACTCGGCCGTTGCGGTACACGGTCATCTGGTGCGAGGCGGCGTCGGTTATGGCCTCTATTCGGTCGCCGATGGTGAGGCGGAGCGACTTGGAGGCGCCGCCCCAGAGGCGGTCACTGACCTTTATGCCGTCGAGGTTGCTGTGCGCCTCCACGGTGGCGCCCGCGGGCCAGTACTCCTCGGGGCGGTAGTGCAGCGTCTTGTCGTCCACCCAGGTCCAGGAACCCGCCACGGCGGGCTGCGACTCGACCTTGAGGGACCGCTCCACGACGGCCCGTGCGGCCTTGTCCTTGACGGCGGCGCTGAGCTCGGCGGTGATGGGCTGTCCGACGCCGTACTTGCCGGCCTCGGGACCGAAGGTGACCTTCAGGGCCTTCTTCTTCTTGTCCGGGTGGCCCGTGTCGAAGGTGAGCACCTTGCGGCCGGGCGCGCCGTCCTCGTCCTCGGTGCTCACCTGCACCGTGTAGTGGGCGTCGGCGGCGAGCGGGGCCGTGCTGTGCCACCTGCTTCCGTCGGCGGACAGTTCGCCCACGACATAGCGGCCTATCGCATCGGTGGCCGTGACGTCGGTGATGCGTGCGTCGTCCTCCGAGGTGACCTCTATGGGCTTGTCCGGGTCGGCCTTCTTGCCCCCGGACGGGGCGCTGAAGCTGACCTCGCCCGCCGCGTCGTACGGCTTGGTGGAGAGCGGGTGACTGGAGCTACCGCAGGCCGTGACGCTCGCACCGAGTGCGGCCACCAGCAGAGTGCAGCTCATTACCGTGCGAATTCTCGGTGAGTTGTTCATGAGACTCACGGTATGAACCATCACCGCTTCCGGCGCGCCGATTGGGCCGTACGTGGCGCGGCCCTTACGGGACATGCGAAAGGGCCCGGACACTCCGTCAGGAATGTCCGGGCCCTTCGGCGTCGGCCGGGCCCTACTGGGTCCGGTTCTCGCCGCGGTAGTACTCGAAGACCCAGCCCCACAGGCCGATCCCGATGATCGGGGCCGAGAAGTACATCAGCCACCAGCCGAAGACGACGCCCATGAAGCCGAGCGCACCACCGATGGCCAGCGCGAGCGGCTGCCAGCTGTGCGGGCTGAAGAAGCCCACCTCACCGGCGTCGTCCGCGACCTCGGCCTCCTTGTTGTCCTGCGCACCCGTGTCGAGCCGCCGGGCCGTGAAGGCCAGGTAGTAGCCGACCATGATGCACAGGCCGAAGGCCAGGAAGAGCGCCGTGGTTCCGGCAGGCTCCTTCGACCACACGCCGTAGACGATCGCCGTGGCGAGCACGAAGACGCTCAGCCAGATGAACATCTTGCCTTGGACCTTCACTTGCCGGCCTCCTTGCCACCTGCGAGAGCGTTGCCCCCGTGGCCGCCGTTCTGGAGCTGGTCCATCGCGGCGATCTCCGGGTGGTGCAGGTCGAACGCCGGCGATTCACTGCGAATGCGCGGCAGGGTGAGGAAGTTGTGCCGCGGCGGCGGGCAGGACGTAGCCCATTCGAGCGAACGGCCGTAGCCCCACGGGTCGTCGACCTCGACCTTCTTGCCGTACTTGGCGGTCTTCCACACGTTGTAGAAGAACGGCAGGATCGACAGACCGAGCAGGAACGAGGAGATCGTCGAGATCGTGTTCAGCGCGGTGAAGCCGTCGGCCGCGAGGTAGTCCGCGTAACGACGCGGCATGCCCTCGACGCCCAGCCAGTGCTGCACCAGGAACGTGCCGTGGAAGCCGATGAACAGCGTCCAGAACGTGATCTTGCCGAGCCGCTCGTCGAGCATCTTGCCCGTGAACTTCGGCCACCAGAAGTGGAATCCGGCGAACATCGCGAAGACCACGGTGCCGAAGACGACGTAGTGGAAGTGCGCGACGACGAAGTACGAGTCCGAGACGTGGAAGTCCAGCGGCGGGGCCGCCAGGATGACGCCGGTCAGACCACCGAAGACGAAGGTGATCAGGAAGCCGATCGTCCAGAGCATCGGTGTCTCGAAGGACAGCGAGCCCTTCCACATCGTGCCGATCCAGTTGAAGAACTTCACGCCGGTCGGTACAGCGATGAGGAACGTCATGAAGGAGAAGAACGGCAACAGCACGCCGCCGGTGACGTACATGTGGTGCGCCCACACGGTCACGGAGAGACCCGCGATCGCGATGGTCGCACCGATCAGGCCCGAGTAGCCGAACATCGGCTTCCTCGAGAACACCGGGATCACTTCGGAAATGATTCCGAAGAATGGCAACGCGATGATGTACACCTCTGGGTGTCCGAAGAACCAGAAGAGGTGTTGCCATAGCAAGGCGCCGCCATTACTGGCGTCGAACACATGGGCACCGAATTTACGGTCCGCCTCCAGGGCGAACAGCGCGGCGGCCAGGACCGGGAAGGCGAGCAGGACCAGGACGGCGGTCAGCAGCACGTTCCACACGAAGATCGGCATGCGGAACATCGTCATGCCGGGAGCGCGCATGCAGATGATCGTGGTGATGAAGTTGACCGCGCCGAGGATGGTGCCGAAGCCGGAGAAGGCCAGACCCATGATCCACATGTCGGCGCCGATGCCCGGCGAGCGGACGGCGTCCGAGAGCGGGCTGTAGGCGAACCAGCCGAAGTCGGCCGCACCCTGCGGGGTGAGGAAACCGCCGACGGCGATGGTCGAGCCGAACAGGTAGAGCCAGTAGGCGAACATGTTCAGCCGCGGGAACGCCACGTCGGGCGCGCCGATCTGCAGCGGCATGATCCAGTTCGTGAAACCGGCGAACAGCGGCGTCGCGAACATCAGCAGCATGATCGTGCCGTGCATCGTGAACGCCTGGTTGAACTGCTCGTTCGACATGATCTGGTTGCCGGGACGAGCGAGTTCGGCGCGCATGAAGAGCGCCATGATTCCGCCGATGCAGAAGAACGCGAACGACGTGACCAGGTAGAGCGTGCCGATCGTCTTGTGGTCAGTGGTGGTCAGCCACTTGACGACGACATTCCCCGGCTGCTTGCGCCTGACCGGCAGCTCGTTCTCGTACGAGTCGTCAGCTGCGGCGGCACCCTGAGGTTCGTTGAGGATGCTCACAGGTTGTTCGTCTCCCGGTTCTTCTCGTGGCTCGTCTGCGCGATGCCGGACGGGATGTAACCGGTCTGCCCCTTCTTCACGAGGTCCTTGAGGTGCTGCTGGTAGCGCTCAGGAGAGACGACCTTCACGTTGAACAGCATGCGCGAGTGGTCGACGCCGCAGAGCTCGGCGCACTTGCCCAGGAAGGTGCCTTCCCGGTTGGGAGTCACCTCGAAGGCGTTGGTGTGGCCGGGAATGACGTCCTGCTTCATCAGGAACGGCACCACCCAGAAGTCATGGATGACGTCGCGCGAGGTGAGGACGAACCGGACCTTCTCGCCCTTGGGGAGCCAGAGGGTGGGGCCGGGGTTCTTCGTCTGCGGGTTCACCGAGGCCGGCGTACCGGCCTCGTAGACGCCGCCGGCGTTCGCCGGGAAGTCCTTGATGAAGCGGTCCGGAATGCCGGCCAGCTCCTTGGAGGTCTTCGCGTCACCCGTGGAGCCGGGCACGTTCTCGATGTAGTTGAAGCCCCAGCTCCACTGATAGCCGACCACGTTGATGGTGTGGGCCGGCTTGTCGTCGAGGTTGAGGAGCTTCGTCTCGTCTCGCGCCGTGAAGTAGAAGAGGACCGAGACGATGATGAGCGGTACCACCGTGTACAGCGCCTCTAGCGGCATGTTGTACCGCGTCTGCGTAGGTACCTCGATCTTGGTGCGGCTGCGCCGGTGGAAGATGATGCTCCACAGGATCAGGCCCCAGACAAGGACACCCGTGGCGAGCGCTGCCGCCCACGAGCCCTGCCAGAGGGAGAGGATCCTGGGACCTTCTTCCGTAACCGGGGTCGGCATACCAAGACGAGGAAAGTCCTTGTATGTGCAACCAGTAGCGGTTACCAGGATCAGGCCCGCAGTCAGCACCTGCGGCAGCTTCCGCCGCATCGGGCGCCGCGACGAGCGGTCGGAGCCGTTGGGACTCACGTAGCGCCTTCCCGAGAGTCTCGCCCGCGCTGGTTGGCTACGGCCGTCTCGCTGGTCGCTCGCCGCCCTGGCACACGGGCAGGGGTTTGGATGTTTATGCGGACCAAACCCTACTGGACGCTATTTGGGGTCGCGCGGGGAGGGTGCCTAACGCGCCGCGGGTCACTCAGAAGGGGTGGAACTTGCTGTTCCGGGGGGATCTGACGGGGGGTCGGGGGGATGTCCGGTGGGTGGCGGACCCGGGTGGTCCGGCTGGTGCGGGCCCAGGTGGTCCAGGGTGTGCAGGCCCGGGTGGTCCGGCGGGCGCGGGCCAAGGTGGTCCGCCTGGTGCGGGCCAAGGTGGCCCGGCGGGCGCGGGCGTGGGGTGAACTGCCTCCCCGTTCCCCCCGCCCCTTGCGGGACACCGCGCTCACCCGGGGCTTTACCGTTGCGGTGTGTCCTACTTCGACGCTGCCTCCTCCGCTCCCCTACACCCCGTGGCCCGGCAGGCGCTGCTCGCCTCGCTCGACGAGGGGTGGGCCGACCCCGCCCGGCTCTACCGTGAGGGGAGGCGGGCCCGGCTGCTGCTCGACGCCGCCCGCGAGGCCGCCGCCGACGCCGTGGGCTGCCGCCCGGACGAGCTTGTTTTCACCCCTTCGGGGACGCGCGCCGTGCACTCCGGGATCTCCGGCGCACTCGCGGGACGTCGGCGTGTCGGTCGGCACCTGGTGGTTTCCGCGGTCGAGCACTCCTCGGTACTCCATTCGGCTGCCGCGCTGGAGGCGGACGGGGGTTCCGTGACCGAGGTGGGCGTGGACCGGGCCGGTGCGGTCTCGCCTGCCGCGTACGCCGACGCGCTCAGGGAAGACACGGCGCTCGCCTGTCTCCAGTCCGCCAACCACGAGGTGGGGACGGCGCAGCCGGTGGCCGAGGCCGCCGGGGCGTGCCGGGCCGCCGGGGTGCCGCTGCTCGTGGACGCGGCGCAGTCGCTCGCGTGGGGTCCGGTCGAGGGTGACTGGTCGCTGCTCGCGGGCAGCGCGCACAAGTGGGGCGGCCCGGCGGGGGTCGGGCTGCTCGTGGTGCGCAAGGGGGTGCGGTTCGCGGCCCAAGGCCCGGCGGACGAGCGGGAGTCGGGGCGGGCGGCCGGGTTCGAGAACATTCCGGCCGTCGTGGCGGCGGCGGCCTCGCTGCGGGCGGTGCGGGCCGAGGCGGCGGAGGAGGATGCGCGGCTGCGGGAGTTGACGGAGCGGATCCGGGCGCGGGTGCCGGGGCTCGTGCCCGACGTCGAGGTGGTGGGTGACCCGGTGCGGCGGCTGCCGCACGTGGTCACCTTCTCCTGTCTCTATGTCGACGGAGAGACCCTGCTGCACGAGCTGGACCGGGCCGGTTTTTCTGTTTCGTCCGGATCGTCGTGCACGAGCAGCACGCTGACGCCGAGCCATGTGCTCAAGGCGATGGGGGTGCTGAGCGAGGGGAACGTACGGGTGTCGCTGCCGCTCGGGACGGCGGCGGACGACGTGGAGAGGTTCCTCGAGGTGCTGCCGGGGACGGTCGCGGCGGTACGGGAGCGGCTCGGGGCGACGGCCGTGACCGCGCCCGCTCCCGCGCCGGCGAGTGCTCCCTCGCTCGTGGTCGACGCGCTCGGGAAGCGGTGCCCCATCCCCGTCATCGAGCTGGCGAAGGTGATCGGGGACGTGCCGGTGGGCGGGACCGTGACCGTGCTCGCCGACGACGAGGCGGCGCGGCTCGACATCCCGGCGTGGTGCGAGATGCGGAGCCAGGAGTACGTCGGGGAGGAGCCGGCGGAGCGCGGTGCCGCCTATGTGGTCCGCCGGCTCTCCTGACGGGGCTACTTCAGGTGCTGCTTGACCTCGGCCGCGGCCTCGTGGCCGTACGCCTTGGTGAAGCGGTCCATGAAGGAGCTGCGGCTCAGCTGGTACTCCTGCGTACCGAGGGTCTCGATGACCAGCGTGGCGAGCATGCAGCCGACCTGGGCGGCGCGCTCGTGGCCGACGCCCCAGGCCAGGCCGGACAGGAAGCCCGCGCGGAACGCGTCGCCGACGCCGGTCGGGTCGACCTTGGCCTTCTCCTCGGCGCAGCCGACCTCGATCGGGTCCCCGCCGGTGCTCTCGATCCGGACGCCGCGCGAGCCGAGGGTCGTGACGCGGTGGCCGACCTTGCCGAGGATCTCCTCGTCGGTCCAGCCGGTCTTGCTCTCGATGAGGCCCTTCTCGTACTCGTTGGAGAAGAGGTAGGTCGCGCCGTCCAGGAGCGTGCGGATCTCGTCGCCGTTCATCCGGGCGATCTGCTGCGAGAAGTCCGCGGCGAACGGGATGGAGCGCGAGCGGCACTCCTCCGTGTGGCGGAGCATGCCCTCCGGGTCGTCCGCGCCGATCAGGACCAGGTCGAGGCCGCCGACGCGCTCGGCGACGGACTGGAGCTCGATGAGGCGGGCCTCGCTCATGGCGCCCGTGTAGAAGGAGCCGATCTGGTTGTGGTCGGCGTCCGTGGTGCACACGAAGCGGGCGGTGTGCAGGACCTCGGAGATGCGCACGGAGGCGGTGTCCACGCCGTGCCGGTCGAGCCAGGCGCGGTACTCGTCGAAGTCGGAGCCCGCGGCGCCGACCAGGATCGGGTCCGTACCGAGCTGCCCCATGCCGAACGCGATGTTCGCGCCGACACCGCCCCGGCGGACGTCGAGGTTGTCGACGAGGAAGGAGAGGGAGACCGTGTGCAGCTGATCCGCGACCAGCTGGTCGGCGAAGCGGCCGGGGAAGGTCATGAGGTGGTCGGTGGCGATGGAACCGGTGACTGCGATACGCACGGCGTGGTCACGTCTTCCTGAGCGGAGGGGGTTGACGCTTTACGCTACCGGGTCACGCCCGTCCGGCCGAAGCGGCAAAACTACCCGATAGTAGGGCTTTCTTCGCGGGGCTGGACCTGCTTAGCGTTCTTCTATGACGAACCTCAAGGTCCGCACCGCGTCCGCACCGCTCGACCTCGAAGGCGGCCTCGCCTCCCTGCGCGGCGACTGCGCCCGTATGGCCCCGCGCTGGAGGGCCCCCGCCAAGAACAAGCAGGCCCCCGTCACCCCCTCCCGCATCCACGGCGTCGTCGTGCCCTCCAAGTCCGCGCGGCTCATCGACTCGATGTCCGAATACGGGGACTAGAGGCGGCCCGGCGCGGCCCCTGCGGAGCGAGGAGGGAACCGCACGCTCCCCCGCCGCGTCCCATCGCTGTTCCCCCGTAAAGGGGATACGGCGTACGACGCAGCAGGCAAAGGAGCGATGCGGTGAGCACCGAGCAGACGCAGGATCGACACCGGGGGCGGTCCCCGCTGGCCGTCGCCTCGGTCGCGGCAGCGGTACTCCTCGTCGGTGGCGGTGGCGCGTATCTCGCGGCGACCTCGGCCGACGGCAGTGGCCGCGGCGGCACCCCGGCCGCCGGCGAAGACTCCACTCCCCCGCCTCTCGCCCTGGACGGCTACCGGGCGGGCGGCACGGGCTCCACCTCGGGAATAGCACCGGGTGAGCCCGACCCGAACGGCACCCGCTACCGGGCCGACGGCAAGCTCCCCACGGGGCCCGGCGACGCCCCCGTCTACCGGACCGAGGGCAAGGTGACCGCGGCCGATGTCGCCGCACTCGCCAGGACCCTGGACGCGCAGGGCACCCCGCGCCTGGAGAACGGCGCATGGAAGGTGGGCCCGGCGAAGGACGGCTCGGGCCCCTCACTCCAGGTGACCGAGCGGGCACCCGGCGCCTGGACGTACGCGCGCTACGCACCGTCCGCGGGCCACAAGTGCGCGAGCCCGGCCAAGTGCACCGAGACGCCGGGGAACGGCAGCACCAAGGACGCCGTGAGCGAGGGCGCCGCGAAGAAGGCGGCCGCCCCCGTCCTCAAGGCGCTCGGGCAGGACGATGCCAAGCTCGACACGCGCCAACTGATGGGCGCGGTACGGGTGGTGAACGCGGAGCCCCGCGTCGGCGACCTGCCCACGTACGGCTGGACCACGGGCGTCCAGGTCGGTTCAGACGGTCAAGTGGTCGGCGGCAGCGGCCAGTTGAAGAAGCCGGTCAAGGGCGACACGTATCCCGTGATCAGCGCGCAGAAGACGCTCGATCTACTCAACTCCACGGCTGTCGGGGCCGGTCGCGTCGGTATCGGCGGCTGCGCGAGCCCGGTGCCGGTGAAGGAGCGGGACGAGGCGCCGTGCAAGGCGCCGACGAAGCTGCCCGCGGCGGAGCCCGTCCATGTCAAGGGCGCGACGTTCGGGCTCGCGGCGCAGTTCACGCAGGGGCGGCAGATCCTCGTACCGTCGTGGCTGTTCCAGGTGAAGCCGCAGGGCGGGCAGGCGGCCTTCACGGTGACGCATCCCGCGGTGGACCCGAAGTTCCTGACGTCGCCGCAGGCGCAGGGGCCGACGGACAAGCCGAGCCCGCGGCCGAGCGTGCGGCCCGGCGACCCGGGGACCGAAACCCGCGACGTGCGCCCCGACGGCTACACCGTGGACGGGCGGACGCTCACGGCGCACTTCACGGGCGGTGTGTGCAGCACCTACACGGCCTCGGCGACGGAGCAGGACGGCAAGGTCGCCCTGAAGGTCACGGAGACCCGGAAGAAGGGCACGGTCTGCATCGCGATGGCGAAGTTCTACACGCTGCCGGTGACGCTGGACGAGCCGCTCGACGGCCGTAAGGTCGTGGACTCGAAGGACAAGGCGGTGCCGCACGCGGACAGCGGGCGCGGGCACGAGCCGGCGCCGCAGAGCTGAGCGCGTGACGAGACACGAAGCGGCGGTTCCCCCTCGAGCAGGGAACCGCCGCTTCGTGTACGTACAGGCTCAGGCTCAGCTGAACGAGTCGCCGCAGGCGCAGGAGCCCGTGGCGTTCGGGTTGTCGATCGTGAAGCCCTGCTTCTCGATGGTGTCGACGAAGTCGACGGAGGCGCCGCCCAGGTACGGGGCGCTCATGCGGTCGGTGACGACCTTGACGCCACCGAAGTCCTTGACGACGTCCCCGTCGAGGGAGCGCTCGTCGAAGAAGAGCTGGTAGCGCAGGCCGGAGCAGCCTCCGGGCTGAACGGCGACGCGCAGCGCCAGGTCGTCGCGCCCTTCCTGGTCAAGGAGGGCCTTGACCTTGGCCGCGGCGGCGTCGGACAGGAGGATGCCGTCGCTCACGGTGGTGGTCTCGTCCGATACGGACATCTGCTTCTCTCCAGGGTTGTACGGAGACTGCTTGCCGACGTTCCAACCGGCGGGGCCGCGGTTTCATTCCGGCCCTGGCGCTCGTGTTTCGCCTCTCGGCGAGTTCGGCTTCCTTGCCCTTTCATGCTCGCACACCCGGCGCGCGGCGGGCACGGGCCGGTCCACGCGGATTGCGTCACATCGACACGATGGCCATCGTCATTCTGACGTGAAGCAGTTATCATAGATAGCGTCATTTCGACGAGAAGCCTCGCCGCACGAATGTCATAACAAGAAAGGGTGCGTGACGTGACCACGGCCCAGACCACCGTTGACCTGGACGTCCAGCCGACTCCGCTGGCTCTCCTGCTGCTCGGCCGCGAGGCCGACCCGCGGAGCGAGCGCGGCGTGGAGTGCCCTGGAGACCTGCCCTCCCCGTCCGACCCGGACCTGGTGGAGCGCGCCCGCGCGGCCAAGGAGAGGCTCGGGGACAAGGTCTTCGTGCTCGGCCACCACTACCAGCGCGACGAGGTCATCCAGTTCGCGGACGTCACCGGCGACTCCTTCAAGCTCGCCCGCGACGCTGCCGCCAGGCCGGAGGCCGAGTACATCGTCTTCTGCGGTGTGCACTTCATGGCCGAGTCCGCCGACATCCTCACCGGCGACGACCAGAAGGTGGTCCTGCCCGACCTGGCCGCCGGGTGCTCCATGGCCGACATGGCCACCGCCGAGCAGGTCGCCGAGTGCTGGGACGTGCTGACCGAGGCCGGCATCGCCGAGCAGGTCGTGCCCGTCTCGTACATGAACTCCTCGGCGGACATCAAGGCGTTCACCGGCAAGCACGGCGGCACCATCTGCACCTCGTCCAACGCGAAGAGGGCGCTGGACTGGGCCTTCGAGCAGGGCGAGAAGGTGCTGTTCCTGCCGGACCAGCACCTGGGCCGCAACACCGCCGTGCGGGACATGGGCATGTCCCTGGAGGACTGCGTCCTGTACAACCCGCACAAGCCGAACGGCGGCCTGACCGCCGAGGAGCTGCGGAACGCGAAGATGATCCTGTGGCGCGGGCACTGCTCGGTGCACGGGCGCTTCTCGATCGACTCGGTCAACGACGTCCGCGAGCGGATCCCCGGCGTACGGGTCCTGGTGCACCCCGAGTGCAAGCACGAGGTCGTCGCCGCGGCGGACGAGGTCGGCTCGACGGAGTACATCATCAAGGCGCTCGACGCGGCCCCGGCCGGGTCGAAGTGGGCGATCGGCACCGAGCTCAACCTGGTGCGGCGCCTCGCCAATGCCCACCCCGACAAGGAGATCGTCTTCCTCGACAAGACGGTCTGCTTCTGCTCGACGATGAACCGCATCGACCTGCCGCACCTGGTGTGGACCCTGGAGTCCCTGGCAGAGGGCAACCTGGTCAACCGGATCGAGGTCGACCGCGAGACCGAGCAGTTCGCCAAGCAGGCGCTGGAGCGGATGCTGGCGCTGCCGTAGGCGCAACCACTGAACAAGCCCGGAGCCCGGGTCCCACCTCGCGGTGGGACCCGGGCTCCGGGCTGTTCGACGTGTGCGTCAGACCTGCGCCGGCTCCGGCTCGTCCGACGCCGCATCCGGCGCCTGCTCCGGCAGAGCGCCCGCCTTCTTCGCCCGCTTCGCCTCGCGCTTCTTGCGGCGCCGCTCCTTGCGGAGCTCCAGCATCGCGTAGAGCGTCGGGACGAGGAGGAGCGTCAGGAGCGTCGACGTGATCAGACCGCCGATCACCACGACCGCGAGCGGCTGGGCGATGAAGCCGCCCTCGCCGGTGACGCCGAGCGCCATCGGGAGCAGGGCGAAGATCGTCGCCAGGGCCGTCATGAGGATCGGGCGCAGACGGTGGCGGCCGCCCTCGATGACCGCCTCGATCGTGCCGTAGCCCTCCTTGCGGTACTGGTTGATCAGGTCGATCAGGACGATCGCGTTGGTGACCACGATGCCGATGAGCATCAGCATGCCGATCATCGCCGGGACGCCCATCGGGGTGCCGGTGGCGACGAGCAGGCCGATCGCGCCGGTCGCCGCGAACGGGATCGAGACCAGCAGGATCAGCGGCTGGGCCAGCGAGCGGAACGTGGCGACCAGGAGCATGAACACGATCGCGATCGCGGCCAGCATCGCGAGGCCGAGGTTCTTGAACGCGTCGTCCTGGTCGGACGTGACGCCGCCGATCGTGGCCGTCGCGCCCGCGGGCAGCTTCAGCGCGTTGATCTTCGTCTGCAGGTCGGCGCTGACCGCGCCCGTGTTGTCACCGGTCGGCTTGGCTGTGATCGTCGCGGCGCGGGCGCCGTCGATCCGGGTCATGGAGACCGGCCCGTCGACCAGCTTCACGGTGGCGATGTCGCCGAGCTTCAGACCGCCGGGGCCCATCGGGAGCTTCTTGAGCTCGTCCATGGTGGTGGCGGGCTTCGCCGACTTCACGACGACATCGCGCTCGGTGTCGTCGAGGATCGCCTTGCCGCTGGTGGTGCCGCGCACGGCCTGGCCGACGGCCGCGCCGAGCGTGGTGTCGTTGAACCCGGCCGCCGCGGCCTTGGAGTTGGCCTTGACCGAGATCCGCGGGACCGACTGCGACAGGTCGCTGGTGACGTCCGTGACGTCGTCGAGCTTGGCGACCTCGTCGCGTACCTCGTCGGCCGCCTTGCGCAGGACCTGGCCGTCGGCCGCCTTCACCACGACGCTGAGGTCCTGGCTGCCGAAGCCGTCACCGGCCGCGATGGTGGTCCGGCCGACCCCGGAGAGCGCCTTGAGACCCTTCTCTATGCGGTCCTGGGTCTTCTCGTACGACGCCTTGTCCTTCAGCGTCACCTGGTACGACGCCTGGTTGGTGTCCGTACCGCCACCGAAGGCCGCCATGAAGCCGGACGAGCCGATGGTGACCTGGTAGTCCTTGACCGAGTCGATGCCGTCGAGCATCCCCTCGATCTTCTTCGCCGCGGCGTCGGTCGCCGCCAGGCTGGTGCCGGGCTTCAACTCCTGCTTGACGGACAGGACTTCCTGCTCGCCCTGGTCGAAGAAGTTCGTCTTCAGCATGGGGGCCATGCCGAACGTGCCGACCAGGACCACGACCGCGATGAGGACGCTGGTGAGGCGGCGACGGGTCGCGAAGCGCAGGACGGGGACGTAGATCCGCTGGAGCCAGGAACGCGCCTCCTTCTCCTCCGCCTTGCGGCGCGCCTCCTCCGGGTCGACGCCCTTGATCGCCTTCGGCGGGCGCAGGAACCAGTACGACAGGACCGGGACGACCGTGAGCGAGACGATCAGGGAGGCCAGCAGGGCCGCCGTGACCGTCAGCGAGAACGAGCCGAACAGCTCGCCGACCATGCCGCCCACCAGGCCGATGGGCAGGAAGACGGCGACGGTGGTCAGGGTGGACGACGTGACGGCGCCCGCGACCTCGCGGACCGCCTTGAGGATCGCCTCCTGGCGCTCCTCGCCGTAGCCGAGGTGCCGCTTGATGTTCTCCAGGACGACGATGGAGTCGTCCACGACACGGCCGATCGCGATGGTCAGCGCGCCGAGCGTGAGCATGTTGAGCGAGAGGTCGCGGGTCCACAGGACGATCAGGGCCAGGACGACCGAGAGCGGGATCGAGACCGCGGTGACCAGGGTCGAGCGGATCGACGCCAGGAAGACCAGGATGACGAGGACCGCGAAGAGCAGACCGAGCGCGCCCTCCGTGGTCAGGCCGTCGATGGACTTGGAGACGGCGGGGCCCTGGTCGCTGACGACCGTGAGCTTCGCGCCGGTACCGAGGTCCTTGCGCAGGTCGGGGAGCTTGTCCTTGACCGCGTCGGAGATGGCGACCGCACTGCCGTCGTGGTCCATGGTGACCATGACCGCGAGGCTGGGCTTGCCGTCGGTGCGGGTGATCGAGTCGGCCTTGGCGGGCTGCTGCGCCACCTTGGCGACGTCACCGAGGCGTACGGGCTTCCTGACGCCTTCGCCGGTGACCATCAGGTCCTGGATCTGCTTCAGGGAGGTGAAGCCGCCGCCGACCTGGACGGTGCGGTTGCTGCCGCCCTCGTCGAAGGAGCCGGCCGGCACGGTCGCGCCGCCCGCCTGGAGGGACTGGCCGAGCGCGGCCTGGCTGACGCCGGCCGCGGCGAGCTTCTTGTCGTCGGGGGTGACGGTGACCTGGAGGTCGCGCACACCGTCGACGGTGACCTGACCGACGCCGTCGATGTCCTTGAGGGTCGGGACGACGGTCTTGTCGAGCTGGTCGGCGAGCGCCTGCTGGTCCTTGTCGGACGTGACGGCGAGGACGACGGTCGGTATGTCGTCCGTGGAGCCCGCGATGACCTGCGGGTCGACGTCGTCGGGGAGCTGGGCGCGGGCCCGGTTCACGGCCTGCTGGACGTCGGCGACGAGCTGCTTGGAGCCGTTGCCGTAGTCGAACTGGGCCATGATCACGGCGTTGCCCTCGCTCGCCGTGGAGGTGATGCCGGTGATGCCGTCGACCGCGTCGATGGTCGATTCGAGCGGCTCGATGACCTGCTTCTCGACCACGTCGGGAGACGCGCCCTGGTACGGGGCCAGGACGGACACCATGGGCAGTTCGATGGAGGGCAGCAGCTGCTGCTTGAGCTGAGGGATCGCGATGGCGCCGAAGACGATCGCGATGATCGACATCAGCCCGATCAGGGCCCGTTGAGCGAGGCTGAATCTCGACAGCCAGGACATGGTGTGGGTCTCTCTCTGTGGCGAGCGCGGCAGGAGGAGGCCCCGGGCGTCCGGGGGACGCGGGTGCGTCCGAAGACACGTGCGGGGCCCCCTACACCCTCAGTCATGCCGGAGGCCGGTTCCGTCGCTCCCAGGTCCCGTTCTTATGCACCGCATACTGCGCCCGTAGTACGCGGAGCCCCCGGCTCACTCCACCCTTGGACGGACCAGGCCCGATTCGTACGCGATTACTACGAGTTGGGCACGGTCGCGGGCGCCGAGCTTGGCCATGGCGCGGTTCACATGGGTCTTGACCGTGAGGGGGCTGACCTGGAGGCGCTCCGCGATCTCGTCGTTCGAGTGGCCGCCGGCGACCTGGACGAGGACCTCGCGCTCGCGGGTGGTGAGCGCGGCGAGGCGTTCGCCGTGGGCGCCGCCGGGGCGCGCACCCTCCTCCCAGTCCCCGTAACCCTCGCCCTGCGCGAGGAACTTGGCGATCAGCCCCTTGGTCGCGACGGGTGACAGGAGCGCATCGCCCGCGGCGGCGATCCGCACGGCGCCGAGCAGCTCCTCGGGTTCGGCTCCCTTGCCGAGGAAGCCGGAGGCGCCCGCGCGCAGCGACTGGACGACGTACTCGTCGACCTCGAACGTCGTGAGCATCACGACGCGTACGTGCGCGAGTTCGGGGTCGGCGCTGATCAGACGGGTCGCGGCGAGTCCGTCGGTGCCGGGCATCCGGATGTCCATCAGGACCACATCGGCCTTCTCGGACTTGGCGAGGCGGACCGCCTCCGCGCCGTCCGAGGCCTCGCCGACGACGAGCATGTCGGGTTCGGAGTCCACGAGGACGCGGAAGGCGCTGCGCAGCAGGGCCTGGTCGTCGGCGAGCAGTACCCGAATGGTCATCCAGCGTCCCTCGTGTCCGTGGCGCGGCCCGCGGTGACGTGGGCCTGGACGGGCAGGATCGCATGGACGCGGAACCCTCCCCCGTACCGCGGTCCCGCCGAGCAGCTGCCGCCGATCGCGGCGGCGCGCTCGCGCATGCCGAGCAGACCGTGGCCGCCGCTGTCGGCCGAGGGCTGCGCGGTGCCCGGCCCGTTGTCGAGGATCGTGACCTCGATGTTCGGGCCTACGCGCACGACGCTGACCTCGGCCTTGGCCTCGGCGCCCGCGTGCTTGCGCACATTGGTGAGGGCCTCCTGGATGATGCGGTAGGCGGCCAGGTCGACGGCGGCCGGCAGATCACCGGCCCGGTCGGCGCAGGCGACCTCCACGGGCAGGCCCGCGTTGCGGAACGTGCCGACGAGGTCTTCGAGGCGGTCGAGTCCCGGTGCCGGTTCGGTGGGGGCCTCGGGGTCGCCGGACTGCCTCAACAGGCCCACGGTGGCGCGGAGTTCGTTGAGCGCGGAGCGGCTCGCCTCACGCACGTGCGCCAGCGCCTCCTTGGCCTGGTCGGGGCGCTTGTCCATGACGTGCGAGGCGACGCCCGCCTGGACGTTGACCAGGGCGATGTGGTGCGCGACGACGTCGTGCAGGTCGCGGGCGATGCGCAGGCGCTCCTCGGCGACGCGGCGCCGGGCCTCCTCCTCCCGCGTGCGCTCGGCCCGCTCGGCCCGCTCGCGTATCGCGTCGACGAACGCGCGCCGGCTGCGCACGGCGTCCCCGGCCGCGGCGGCCATGCCGGTCCAGGCGAAGATGCCGATGTTCTCCTGCGCGTACCAGGGCAGTGGGCCCGCCAGCATGGCGGCGGCGGTGAGGACGGTCATGGTGGCGAGGCCGACGCGCCAGGTGGTGGGGCGGTCGGTGGTGGCGGCGACGGTGTAGAGCGCGACGACAGCGCTCATCGCGACGGGTGCACGGGGGTCGCCGGTGATGAGCTCGGCCAGGGTGACGGCGGAGGTGGCCGCCAGGACCGCCATGGGGGCCCGGCGCCGCAGGACGAGGGCGGCCGCTCCGAGCACCATGAGGAGGACGCTGAGGACCTGGGGGCTGCGGGTGCCCCAGGTGGGGGTGCCGTCCGGGCCGCCGTTCGGATCGGCGAAGGAGGCGGCGATCATGCAGAGCAGCACCGCTGCCGCGAGGGCCGCGTCCATGGCCCGGGGATGGGCCCTGGCCCAGCGTACGAAGGGGGTCACCGGCGTCACGGTATCGCCCCCTCGTCCGTGCGCGGCATGCCCGCCCGTGTGCGGTCAGCGCGGCAGTCCGCGTACTGCCGCCGGCGGCTCACCCAGGGATCAGACCTTCGTCGCTCAGCATCTCCCGGACCTCTTCCAGGGTCGCGTCCGCGGACGGAAGAATGAGTTCCGACGGTTCGAGGGACGCGTCGGGCAGCGGGGTGCCGAGGGAGCGCACCCTTTCGAGCAGGGCGTTGAGCGTGCGGCGGAAAGCGGGACCGTCCCCGTTCTCCATCTCGGCCAGGAGCTCGTCGTCGAGCTTGTTGAGCTCGGCGAAGTGGCTGTCGGCCAGCTCCACCTGCCCCTCCCCCATGATCCGTACGATCATGACGCCCTCCTCGGCGTGGGACTACTGCTTGTCGAAGCGCGGGGTGTCCTGCGGCGTCTGCGTCGGGGACTGCTGGCCCTGCCCGCCCTCGATGGCCTGCTGCGAGGAGGAGGAACCGCCCGACAGCTCGGCCTTCATCCGCTGGAGTTCCAGCTCTACATCCGTACCACCGGAGAGGCGGTCCAGCTCGCTCTGGATGTCGTCCTTGGCGAGGCCGGACTGGTCGTCGAGGGCGCCGGAGGCAAGCAGTTCGTCGATCGCGCCGGCGCGGGCCTGGAGCTGCGCCGTCTTGTCCTCGGCACGCTGGATGGCCATGCCCACGTCGCCCATCTCCTCGGAGATGCCGGAGAAGGCCTCGCCGATCCGGGTCTGCGCCTGGGCCGCGGTGTAGGTCGCCTTGATCGTCTCCTTCTTCGTACGGAAGGCGTCGACCTTGGCCTGGAGGCGCTGCGCCGCGAGGGTGAGCTTCTCCTCCTCGCCCTGGAGGGTCTGGTGCTGCGTCTCCAGGTCGGTGACCTGCTGCTGGAGGGCGGCCCGGCGCGAGAGCGCCTCGCGGGCCAGGTCCTCGCGGCCGAGCGCGAGCGCCTTGCGGCCCTGGTCCTCCAGCTTGGACGACTGGGTCTGGAGCTGGTTGAGCTGCAGCTCCAGACGCTTGCGCGAGGTCGCCACGTCGGCGACGCCGCGGCGCACCTTCTGGAGCAGCTCCAGCTGCTTCTGGTACGAGTAATCGAGGGTCTCGCGCGGGTCCTCGGCCCGGTCAAGGGCCTTGTTCGCCTTCGCGCGGAAGATCATCCCCATACGCTTCATGACACCGCTCATGGGCTTCGCGCGCCCCCTTCTGAAAGATCCAGCAGACGTCCAGCACCAGCCACTGCGACAGAACCCACAGTACGGGTCCTGCCTCTATTACCGCACTGTTCAGGTACGGATGCGCTCATCCCCAAGGACGACTGCGTCCTGTGCCGCTCCGGCACAGGGAGTAGGTGTCCCCCTGGGGCCGGACCGACGAGCACGCGGTGCAGCCGCCGGGAACGCTCAGCAACACTGACGCAGGGTGTTGCCGGATCGTTCCCCACTCGCCTCTGGTCCATTCGGCCGCACCCCGTACCCTTGGGTTTTGTGTTCCGTAGCCGATCCAAGGACGAGAAGGCCCAGGCCGCCAAGGCGCCGGTGACCGACTCCACGCAGCCCCGTGACCCGCAGGCCCCCAAGGGCCGCCCCACGCCCAAGCGCAGCCAGGCACAGACCCAGCGCCGCAGCGTGGCCAATACGCCGACGAACCGCAAGGAGGCGGCTAAGCGGCAGCGCGACGAGCGCCGCACCGCGATGGAGAGGCAGCGCCAGGCCCTCGCCAACGGTGACGAGCGTTACCTTCCCGCCCGTGACAAGGGTCCGGTGCGCAGGTTCGCACGCGACTTCGTCGACTCCCGCTTCTGCATCGCCGAGTTCTTCCTGCCGCTGGCGGTGGTGATCCTCGTGATGACCATGGTCCGGATCTCCAGCCTGCAGAACATCGCGTTGCTGCTCTGGCTCATCGTGATCGTGCTGATCGTGCTCGACTCGGTCGTCACCGCGTTCCGCCTGAAGAAGCGCCTGGCCGAGAAGTTCCCGAACGAGCCGAAGAAGGGCGCCGTCGCGTACGCCCTGATGCGCACGCTCCAGATGCGCCGGCTCCGTCTGCCCAAGCCCCAGGTCAAGCGCGGGGAGCGGCCCTGAGCACGGAGGCTTTCTCCGGCGGCGCCGCGGCGTCCTGGCTCGGCAAGCTGGACGGTCTGCGCAACGCCGTGCGCCAGGAGCTCGTGGCCCGGCAGCTCGACGAGCAGCTGGCCGCGCGCTACCCCGTCGGGCAGCGGCTGCGGATCCTCGACGTCGGCATGGGCCAGGGCACGCAGGCCCTGCGCCTGGCGCGGGCCGGACATCAGGTGACCGGGGTCGAGCAGGATCCAGGGATGATCGCCGCGGCGCGGGCCGCGCTCGCCGAGGAGCCCGAGGGCATCCGCGGCCGGGTGCGCCTCGTGGAGGGCGACGGCCGGGACACCGGGGTGCACTTCCTGCCCGGCAGCTTCGACGTGGTGCTGTGCCACGGGGTCCTGATGTACGCCGAGGACCCCGACGCGCTGCTCGCGGGCCTGGCGCGGATGCTGGCCCCTGGCGGCCTGCTCTCGCTCCTCGTGCGCAACGGTGACGCGCTCGCCATGCGGCCCGGCCTCGCCGGGGACTGGCAGACGGCGCTCGGCTCCTTCGACTCGCTCGCGTACCGCAACCGGCTCGGACTCGACGTGCGGGCCGACCGCCTCGACGCCCTGACCGCGACGCTGGCCGGGATCGGGGCTCCGCTGCACGCCTGGTACGGGGTGCGGGTCTTCACGGACACGGCGGGGGACGACGCGCCCGTGCCGCCGCCCGGCGAGTTCCACACGCTGCTCGCAGCGGAGGAACGGGCGGGCCGCACGGAGCCGTACCGCCGGGTCGCGGCGCTGCTGCACCTGTGCGGCGTGCGGGGCTGAGGGGTCCCGGCGGCGCGCCCCTGTTCGGCGGGACCGGCATCACCACGATGACGTCGCTCGCGGAGGAACGCGCGCCCCACTAGCCGGACGACGAGTCTCGGCGACGTACACGAGGAGCGGGGCCGAGGAGACGGTCGAGGTCACGCTCGGCGAGATCCAGGACGGACGCATCGGGCACAAGAGGGGCGGGGGCCCCGGGGGGGGGGCGCCCCCCCCGGCGGCCAGAGGCGAGAGCAAACCCAACCGAGCACACCCCAGCAATCAGAGCTCCGCGGACCCGCGCGCCCCCCGCCGCCCGGCCGGGGGGGGGCCCCCCGTGTCGTGGTCGCTGTGCCGCACGTCGTGACGCTCCTCCGGGTCCACACGGGGGGCGGCGCGCCGTGCGGGCCCCCGCCCCTCTCGGCGTTCCGGAAGGTGCTGCGGACCTACGCCGGCGCGTCCTCCGCGTGCAGGCCCATCGGGCCGTAGATCACCGCGTCGTCCTCGAAGAGGGTGACCTGGTCGGCGCCGCCTTCCGCGAGGGCCTTCCAGAACTCGCCGATCCACGACTCCGCGTCGCCCTGGGTCGTGAACTCCTCCGGCTGCACCGCCGGCTGGACCTCCGTCCCGTCCGACTTCTCGAACCTCCACGTCCACGCCGCCATGTCAGCCTCCAGAGAGTCAACGGACCAGCTCACCGTCTCAACTACTGCCCGGAAGCCTAGCCGGGCGAGCGCCGCTCGCGGTGGCGCGGGAGGATCTTCCCGTGGAACTCACTCTGCTCGGCACCGGCGCACCCACCGGCCTGCCCCGTCCGGACTGCCCCTGCGCGGCCTGCGCCACCGCCCTCGGGCCGGGCGCGCGCGCCGCGACCGCGCTCCTGATCGACGGCGTGCTGCTGCTCGACCTCACGCCGGGGGCGGCGTTCGCCGCCGCCCGCTCGGGGCACGGTCTCGGCGGCGTACGGCAGGTCCTGCTCTCGCATCCGCACGACGGGCCGCCCGTCGAGGTGCCGGCAGGGCTGGTGTCGCCGGTCCGGGTGCCGGACGGGAGCGAGCTGGCGCTGCTGACCGGGCACCGGGTGCGGGCGCTGCCGACGGACTCGCCGGGGACGGCCTACGAGGTGACCGGCCCGGACGGCGAACGTCTGCTGTATCTGCCGCCGGGCGCGGCGCCCGCGGGCTTCGAGGAGGCCGAGCGGCCGTACGAGATGGTGCTCGCCGACATCGTGGACCGCCCGGACGCGGCGGCGAGGCTGCGGGCCGTGGGCGCGATCGGTGCGACGACCGATGTGCTCGCGGTCCACATCGACCACGACGTGCCGCCGGGGCCGGAGCTGACGCGCCGTCTGGCGGCGGCGGGCGCGCGGGCCGTGCCGGACGGGACGACGCTCGTGGTGGGGGAGTACGAGAACGTGCCGGACGTACCGCGCAGGACGCTGGTCCTCGGCGGTGCCAGGTCGGGGAAGTCGGTCGAGGCCGAGCGGCGGCTCGAGGCGTTCCCGGGCGTGCTGTACGTGGCGACGGGCGGCACGCGGGGCGGGGACACCGAGTGGTCGCAGCGGGTGGCGCTGCACCGCGAGCGGCGTCCGGGCTCCTGGAACACGACGGAGACCTGTGACCTCGTGCCGCTCCTCGCGCAGGACGGGCCCCCGCTGCTCATCGACTGCCTGTCGCTGTGGCTGACGTACGCCATGGACGAGGTGCAGGCCTGGGACGACGCGGAGTGGGCGGGCGGCGGGGAGCGGGCGCTGCGGGAGAAGGTCGCGGCGCTGACGGAGGCCGTGCGGGGCACCTCGCGCACGGTCGTCGCCGTGTCGAACGAGGTCGGGTCCGGGATCGTCCCGGCCACCGCGTCGGGCCGCCGCTACCGGGACGAACTGGGGCGCCTGAACGCGGCGTTCGCGGCCGAGTGCGAACAGGTACTGCTCGTGGTGGCCGGTCAGGCGCTGGTGCTGCGCGGCTGACGCGGGATCAGTCCGCGGTGCGCCCGCCAGGGTTTCTGCGGGCGACGACCCGGTAGGCGTTGGAGAAGCGGGTGCGGCCCGCCAGCGGGGCGAGCAGCTGGTCCGCCGCGTAGGCCGCGGCGACGAGGGGTCCGACGGCGTACGTCAGGGCCGTGCGCAGCCTGCGCTGGAGCCGGGTGGGGGCCTTGCTGCGCCAGGGAGCGTCGGCGCTCGGCAGCCAGTGGCCGAGGAACAGGGCGAGGCCGGCGGTGAGGTCGAGCGGCACGTGCGCCTCGCGGCGGTCGGTCGCGACGACGGTGTAACCGAGGCGCTCCAGCTCGCGGCGGAGGTTGTCCATCGGGATGAGGTGCAGGTGCTGGGGCTGGAAGTACGACACCCACCACTTGCCGAGCAGCTTCGCGTAGCGGCTCTCGGGGTCGGGGACCTCGATGAGGAGGTGGCCGCCGGGGCGCAGGACGGTGCGGGCGGCCTTGAGTTCCTCGCGCGGGTCGGTGGCGTGCTCCAGGTAGTGGAACATGCTCAGCGCGTCGTAGCGTCCTGCGAGCGCGGGGGCGAGTTCGGTGAGGGTGCCGCGGTGGGCCTCCTCGACGCGGCCGGCCCTGCGGCCCTCCTCGACGGCGGCTCCGGTGTCGAGCCCGTCGAAGGCGGTGTACGGGTGGACCTCCTTGGCGGCCGCCGGGAAGTGGCCCTGCCCGGTGGCGACGTCCAGCCAGCTCTCCGGCTCGATGAGGGCCAGCAGGGTGCGGGCGGCGGCACGGTGGCGCCGGGCCGAGCGCCGTGCGGAGTGCTGGGCCTTCAGGAGTCGGGCGGAGTGGCCGGCGTTGAGCCCGTCGTAGAAGTCCCGGTAGTAGAAGGCCAGGCCCTCGGGGGTCAGGCGCGGGTTCTGGAAGGAGTGCGAGCAGGCGCGGCACTGGTCGACGACGAAGCTGCCCGGCTTGTGCTGGAGGAGGTCGGTGGTCCGCAGCCGGGTGCGCAGCCGGCTGGAGCCGCACCAGGGGCAGTCGGTCCTGCGCGGCTCGTGGAACCGGTCGGTGCCCTGGGCGAGTTCGGTGAGATAGGCGGGCCGCCGCTCGGCGACGGCCTCGGTCGTGGGGGTCATCACGAACTCCTGTGGGACGGTCCGGGGGGCGCCACACCACCCTGGGGCGATACGACAATCCGGGGCATCCAGGAACGTAAAGGATCACGGAGAGACCCGCAATGACGCTGCGGATCCGATGCATCGCATGGCGTAACACCACGTCATGCGCCGTGTCGGGGAACGGCCGGTACTGTTCGGCGAATGAGCTCGCTGAATCTCGACGACTTCACCGATCTGATCGAGCGCCCCGACGGCGGGACGCGTCGCGACGCCGAGGAACGCCGTGCCCGCTTCGCGGTGCCGACCGGCGCCCTGGGCCGCCTCGACGAGCTGGGCGAGTGGCTGTCGGCCGCTCAGGCCGCGGTGCCGGTCAAGCCCCTTGAGCGGCCGCGCGTCGTGCTGTTCGCGGGTGACCACGGGGTCGCCGAACTCGGGGTGTCGGCGCGGCCCGCCGGCAGTGCCGCGGCGCTGGTGCGCCAGGCCGTCGAGGGTGCGAGCGCGTCGGCGATCCTCGCGCGGCGCCTGGGCGTTCCGGTGCGGGTGGTCGACATGTCGCTGGACTGCGAGCCCGGCGAGCTGCCCGCCGAGGTCGTACGGCACCGGGTGCGCAGGTCGTCCGGGCGCATCGACATCGAGGACGCGCTGACGCCCGAGGAGACGGAGGCCGCGTTCCGCGCGGGCATGGCCGTCGCCGACGAGGAGGCGGACTCGGGCACGGACCTGGTGGTGCTCGGCGATCTCAGCGTGGGCGGCACGACGGCGGCCGCGACGCTGATCGCGGCGCTGTGCGGGACGGACGCGTCCGTGGTGACCGGACGCGGCGGCGCGCCGATCGACGACCTCGCATGGATGCGCAAGTGCGCGGCCGTGCGGGACGCCCTGCGGCGGGCCAGGCCCGTGCTCGGCGACCAGCTGGCGCTGCTCGGCGCGGTGGGCGGCGCGGACCTCGCCGCCGCGACCGGGTTCCTGCTGCAGAGCGCGGTGCGGCGTACGCCGGTGATCCTGGACGGCGTCGTGTCGGCGGCCTGCGCGCTCGTCGGGCAGCGGATCGCGTTCCGGGCGCCGGACTGGTGGCTGGCGGGCCAGTCGAGCGGGGAGCCCGCGCAGGCGAAGGCGCTGGACCGGATGGCGATGGAGCCGCTGCTCGACCAGGGCGTCACCGTGGGCGAGGGGGCGGGGGCGCTGCTCGCGCTGCCGCTGGTGCAGGCCGCCGCGGCGCTGGCCGCGGAGCTGCCGGAGGTCCCGCAGGCCGCCGACGAGCCGCAGATCACCGAGGCGGCCGCCGACGAGCCGGCGACCGCCGACGCGGGCGAGTAGGGCACCGGACACGCCTCTTTGGCGGCGGGTCGCGGCGGGTTCGGTCCCGCCGCGACCCGCCGTTTCACGTCCCGGCGCTGCTCAGCCCGCATCGCCCCAAATGCCCCATATGCTCCCTGCTTATGGCAGATGAACAGACGAACGCTCCACCCGCGCGCCACGCCCACGCCTCCACCCCCACCACGAAACGGGCGGCCGCCTTCCTCGTCTGGTACCTGCGCGTCGTCACGTTCATCAACTTCCTGAGCGCGGTCTGGGTCTCCCTCGGCCAGGACCTGCAACGGCACAACACCGACAACTACTTCACCCCGTACCTGCTGACGGCCGGCTTCGCGTCCGGGGTCTTCACCTGGTTCCTGGCGATCACGATGCGCCGCCGCAAGCGTGCCGCGTGGATCCTCAACCTCGTGCTCAGCGGGCTCTTCCTGCTCCTGTTCATCGTCGTGATGTTCTTCCCCGAGGTGCGCCGCTACGCACAGAACTGGATCTCGCTCGTCCTGACCGCCGCGTTCGTCGTCGCGCTGCTGCTCGGGCGGCGGGAGTTCTACGCGAAGGGGGACCGCTCGAACGCGAAGCTCGCGGCCGCGGTCGGGATCGGCGGACTCCTCGTGACGTCCCTGTTCGCGACGTTCCTCGTGACCGTCACCAACCAGGCGCACAACGGGCACCACTCGACGTTCCTCGAGCGCTGGCGCTACGGCACCCTGCGCCTCATCTCGGTCGCCACCGACGAGTCCCGCTACCCCGGCATCACGTCGCCGAACTGGGTCAACGTCGCCATCAACATCCTGAGCACCCTCCTCCTGCTCGCCGTCGCGTACGCCGCGTTCCGCTCCCGCAAGGCCGTCGACCCCATCACCCCCGACGACGAGGCGAAGCTGCGCGCGCTGCTCGACAAGGACGGCGACCGGGACTCGCTCGGCTACTTCGCGCTGCGCCGCGAGAAGAGCGTCGTGTGGTCGCCGACGGGCAAGGCGGCCGTTGCGTACCGCGTCGTCGGCGGGGTCTCGCTCGCGTCGGGCGATCCGATCGGCGACCCCGAGGCGTGGCCCGGCGCCATCGCCCCCTGGCTCGTCCAGGCACGCGAACACGGCTGGATCCCGGCCGTGATGGGCGCAAGCGAGGAGGCGGGCACCATCTACGCGCGGCACGGCCTCGACGCCCTCGAACTCGGGGACGAAGCCATCGTCGAGATCAACGAGTTCACACTCGAGGGCCGAGCCATGCGCACCGTCCGGCAGGCCTACAACCGGGTCAAGCGCGCGGGTTACGAGGTGCGGATCCGGCGCCACGAGGACATCCCCGCGGACGAGATGACGTACCTGCTCCAGCGCGCCGACGACTGGCGCGACGGGGCGACCGAGCGCGGCTTCTCGATGGCGCTCGGGCGGCTCGGCGACCCGGGCGACGGGCGCTGCGTGATGCTCGAATGCACCGACGGTAAAGGCGAGTTGAAGGCGGTGCTCTCGTTCGTCCCGTGGGGGCCCGAGGGGCTCTCGCTCGATCTGATGCGGCGCGACAGGGACTCCGAGAACGGGCTGATGGAGTTCATGGTCATCGAACTGCTCCAGCGGGCCGAGGAGATCGGGATCACGCAGGTGTCGCTCAACTTCGCGATGTTCCGGTCCGTCTTCGAACGTGGCTCGCGGCTCGGCGCGGGCCCGGTGCTGCGCCTGTGGCGCTCGCTGCTCAGCTTCTTCTCACGGTGGTGGCAGATCGAATCCCTGTACCGCGCCAACGCGAAGTACCGGCCCATCTGGGAGCCCCGCTTCCTGCTCTTCGAGAAGAGCGCCGACCTGCCGCGGATCGGCCTCGCCTCCGCGCGCGCCGAGGGCTTCCTGGAGGCGCCGGGCCTGCCGAACTGGATGCACCGCAGACATCTGGAGCCGCGCCCGTGAGATCCCCGGCCGCCCTGGCGCGCGCCGAGTGGGGCCCGCTGTGGTCGACGGTGCACGGGGAGCTCGTCACCAAGAGGTGGCGGGCGGCGCCGATGACGCTCGGCGCGGTCTGCCTCACGGCCCTGTTCCACTACGCCCAGAACCAGTCCTGGGGCTATCGGTTCGTGCAGGACATCGGCTCCGTACGGGCCGAGGACCCGCTGTGGCTGTCCCTGCTGCGCACCCCGCTGTCCCTCTTCGTGCCGGCGCTCGACCTGCCCGCGTGGGGCGCGCTCGCGCAGATCCTGATCGTGTTCGGCATCGCGGAGATCTGCCTCGGCCGGTGGGTCACGCTCGCCGTCGGATCCGTCGCCACCCTCGCCGGCACCCTCTACGCCCGCCTCGGCATCACCCTCGGCCCCGACGGCCCGCTCGGCCTGCCCGCGTCGGACGCGCTGATCGTCGACAACGGCCCGTCGGCGGCGGTCGTGGGGCTCGCCGTGTACGTGTGCTGGCGCCATCGCGCCCGGTGCACGGCGGGGTTGGTGGTCGCCGTCATGGCGACCGAGGCGGCCGTGAAGCCGAACCTCGCGGGCAAGGAGCACCTGGCGGCGATCGCCGCGGTCGCCCTGCCCGTCGCGGCGCGGTGGGCGTGTGACGCCGTACGTCACCGGGGCGCCGAGCGCTCCGGGTCGGGTGTGCCGCCGATCAGGTCCTGAAAACCCCGGCTCAGCTTCGACCAGCGCCGGTCGTGCCGGTAGGCGCGCAGCCGCGATCTGGCCCTGGCCTTCGGGCGCCGCCGGTACCAGCGCTTCGCCCACACCGACCCGGGCCGCGCGAGCCTGATGGCCCCGAACAGCGCGACGAACGGGACGAGTACGCCGACGACCGCGAGCCGGGGCTTCCCCTTGAACATGGCCAGCACGACGAACAAGAGGTTCACCAGGGCCGTGAAGATCGCGGTGCCGCGCCCCTGTTCCTCCTGTCCCGTCACGTCGTTCACCCCGAGCGGCGAGAAGCCGCTGAGGACGAGCAGCCCGAGCGCCGCCGCGAGGACCACCACCTCGACGCTCTGCCGGCCCTGCTCGGTCCAGTACACGTCGGCGAGGTGCAGGATCAGGGCGAACTCGTCGAGGACCAGGCCCGCGCCGATCCCGAAGATCACCGCGCAGATCGAGGCGCCCAGCCCGTGCCGCCCGCTGCCGACCGCGCCGAACCCGCCGATGACGGTGAGGATCACGCCGGGCACCACGTGATGGATGTGCATGCCGCCCGGGGCGACGTTGCGGAACGGTCCGCGCCCGGCGCGGATGAGGCGCGTGATCGTACGGGTCGCCGCGAAGGTCAGCAGGAACGCGGCGAGGGCGAGCAGCAGCGGCAGCTTCCCCGGCTCGCCGATGTTCCGGTACCACCAGTGACCCATACGGTCATCCTGCCGCCGGGGCACAGGCGCCGCCCGCTGTGCTGGGCCCCCCGGGTAACCTGCCGGGATGCCCGCAACCCCGGCCGACGGCCTCCGCTTCGCCTTCGGCACCCTCACCGTGCTGCCGGTCAAGGTCACCCGCTGGGACCGTGAGGCGGCCCGCGCCGGAATGCTCTGCGCCCCCGTCGCCGGGCTCGTCGTGGGCCTGGCCGCCGCCGCGCTCGGCGGGCTCCTGACGGTGCTCGGCGCCGGCCCCCTGCTCGCGGCCGTGGCGAGCGTGAGCGTCCCGGCCGCGCTGACCCGCGGACTGCACCTGGACGGGCTCGCCGACACCGCCGACGGCCTCGGCAGCGGCAAGCCGGCCGAGGACGCGCTGCGCATCATGAAGCAGTCGGACATCGGCCCGTTCGGCGTCATCACGCTCGTGCTCGCGCTGCTCGCCCAGGTCGCCGCGCTCGCCGAGCTGTACGCGGATTCGTGGGCCCGCGGCGCGCTCGCCGCCGTCGTCTCGGCACTCACCGCCCGGCTCGCGCTCACGCTGGCCTCGCGCGCCGGTGTCCCGCCGGCCCGGCCCGAGGGCCTGGGCGCGGCCGTCGCCGGGACGGTGCCGGTGCGCGGGGCGCTGCTCGCCGCCGCCGTCACCGTGTGCGCCGCCGGGGCAGCGGGCGCCGTCACCGGCGCCGCGTACGGCGCCGTGCGCGGCGCCGCGGCCGCCGTCCTGGCCTGCTGCGCGGCCGAACTCCTGCTGCGCCACTGCGTCCGGCGCTTCGGCGGGGTGACCGGTGACGTCTTCGGCGGCGTCGCCGAGACAGCCGCCACCGCCGCCCTCGTCGTCCTCACCTTCGGCTGACACGGCCCGCGGTCACATACCGCGAAGCGCACCCGCGCGTACACGGGCGTAGGCTCCCCAAGGGGCCATACACCCCACGGCCCGTCAGAACTCGTTCAGAACCCATGAAAGTAGGGACCTCACCACCGTGACTGCTCTGACTCTCAGCACCGCCGCAGCGTCCGGCCTGCGTGCCGACGCGATCGTCGTCGGTGTGGCGAAGGGTGCTGCATCCAAGCCCGGAGGGCTCGTCGTCGCCCCCGGCGCAGAGGCCGTGGACAAGGCCTACGACGGCAAGCTCGCCGCCGTTCTGGAGACCCTCGGCGCCTCTGGCGGTGAGGGGGAGGTGACGAAGCTCCCCGCCCCCTCCGGCTTCAAGGCCCCGGTCGTCCTGGCTGTCGGTCTCGGTCCGGTGCCGGAGAAGGACGAGTCGTACGACCCGGAGGCCCTGCGCCGCGCCGCCGGTGCCGCCGCCCGCGCGCTGGCCGGTGCGAAGAAGGCCGCGTTCGCGCTGCCCGTCGACGACTCGGGTGACGCGGGCGCGATCGCGGAGGGCGCCCTGCTCGGCGCGTACTCCTTCGACGCCTACAAGGAGTCCGCCCAGGACGGCGGCAAGAACGGCAAGGCGCCGCTCGCCGAGATCGCCCTGCTCGGCGCCAAGCCGCGCGACAAGGTGTTCAAGGCCGCCGTGGAGCGCGCCCTCGCCGTGACCGAGGAGCTCAACCGCGCCCGCGACCTGGTCAACACCCCGCCGAACGACCTGACCCCGGAAGCCTTCGCCGCCGTCGCCTCGGCCGCGGCCAAGGAGCACGGCATCAAGGTGCAGGTCCTCGACGAGAAGGCGCTCGTCAAGGGCGGCTTCGGCGGCATCCTCGGCGTCGGCGCCGGCTCCGAGGCCCCGCCGCGCCTGGTGAAGCTCTCCTACACGTCGTCCAAGGCGGACAAGCACCTCGCCTTCGTCGGCAAGGGCATCACGTACGACTCGGGCGGCATCTCCCTCAAGCCGGCCGGTCACAACGAGACGATGAAGTGCGACATGGCCGGCGCCGCCGCCGTGTTCGCCGCCGTCGTCGCCGCGGCCCGTCTCAAGCTGGACGTGAACGTCACCGGCTGGCTCGCGCTCGCCGAGAACATGCCGTCGGGCTCGGCCACCCGCCCGGGTGACGTGCTGCGCATGTACTCCGGCAAGACCGTCGAGGTCCTGAACACCGACGCCGAGGGCCGTCTGGTCCTGGCCGACGCCATCGCCAAGGCCTCCGAGGAGACCCCGGACGCGATCGTCGACGTCGCCACGCTGACCGGCGCGATGATGCTGGCGCTCGGCAACCGCACGTTCGGCATCATGGCGAACGACGACGCTTTCCGTACGACGATCCACGAGGTCGCCGGGGAGGTCGGCGAGCCGTCCTGGCCCATGCCGCTCCCCGCCGACCTGAAGAAGGGCATGGACTCCCCCACCGCCGACATCGCCAACATGGGCGAGCGCATGGGCGGCGGCCTGGTGGCCGGCCTCTTCCTTCAGGAGTTCGTCGGCGAGGGCATCACCTGGGCCCACCTCGACATCGCGGGCCCGGCCTTCAACGAGGCCGGCGCGTTCGGCTACACGCCCAAGGGCGGCACCGGTTCCGCGGTCCGTACGCTGGTGCGCCTCGCGGAGCGCACGGCCGCCGGTGACCTCGGCTGACGCGTAGGCACGACTCGACGGCCCCCGGGTGCGACGGCACCCGGGGGCTGTTCGCTTTCAACGAAATCCGCAGCCTGCCGGACCTCCTCACCCGGGTTTCAGGTGTAACGGCCGTCTCACCCCCGGGCCCGGCGTCCCGTCCGCCGTCGACAAGTGCGAGGATGGCCTCGGCAGGATAGGGCCCCCACCACAGGGCCGAAGCATAAAAAGCGGCCGGACACCAGCCGCCGCCCGGTCACCGCAGACCGGCGTACGGCGCACATGCATGGAGGACGTGACGTGGCGAACGACGCCAGCACCGTTTTCGACCTAGTGATCCTCGGCGGTGGCAGTGGCGGTTACGCCGCGGCCCTGCGCGGAGCGCAGCTGGGCCTGGACGTCGCCCTGATCGAGAAGAACAAGCTCGGCGGCACCTGCCTGCACAACGGATGCATCCCGACGAAGGCCCTGCTGCACGCCGGCGAGATCGCCGACCAGGCGCGCGAGGCCGAGCAGTTCGGTGTCAAGGCCTCCTTCGAGGGCATCGACATCGCGGGCGTCCACAAGTACAAGGACGACGTGATCTCCGGCCTGTACAAGGGCCTGCAGGGTCTCGTCGCCTCCCGCAAGGTGACGTACATCGAGGGCGAGGGCCGCCTGTCGTCCCCGACCTCCGTGGATGTGAACGGCCAGCGCGTCCAGGGCCGCCACGTGCTCCTCGCGACCGGCTCCGTGCCGAAGTCGCTGCCGGGCCTGGAGATCGACGGCAACCGCATCATCTCCTCGGACCACGCGCTGAAGCTGGACCGCGTCCCGCAGTCCGCGATCATCCTGGGCGGCGGCGTCATCGGCGTCGAGTTCGCCTCCGCGTGGAAGTCCTTCGGCACCGACGTCACCGTCGTCGAGGGCCTCAAGCACCTCGTGCCCGTCGAGGACGAGAACAGCTCCAAGCTCCTGGAGCGCGCGTTCCGCAAGCGCGGCATCAAGTTCAACCTCGGCACCTTCTTCGAGAAGGCCGAGTACACGCAGGACGGCGTCCGCGTGACCCTCGCCGACGGCAAGACCTTCGAGGCCGAGGTCCTCCTGGTCGCCATCGGCCGCGGCCCGGTCTCGGCCGGTCTCGGTTACGAGGAGCAGGGCGTCGCGATGGACCGCGGTTACGTCCTGGTCGACGAGTACATGCAGACCAACGTGCCGACCGTCTCGGCCGTCGGTGACCTCGTCCCCACCCTCCAGCTCGCGCACGTCGGCTTCGCCGAGGGCATCCTGGTGGCGGAGCGTCTGGCCGGTCTCAAGACCGTCCCGATCGACTACGACGGCGTGCCGAAGGTGACGTACTGCCACCCCGAGGTCGCCTCCGTCGGTATCACCGAGGCCAAGGCCAAGGAGATCTACGGTGCGGACAAGGTCGTCGCTCTGAAGTACAACCTTGCGGGCAACGGCAAGTCCAAGATCCTCAAGACCGCGGGCGAGATCAAGCTCGTCCAGGTCAAGGACGGTGCCGTGGTCGGCGTCCACATGGTCGGCGACCGTATGGGCGAGCAGGTCGGTGAAGCCCAGCTGATCTACAACTGGGAAGCGCTGCCCGCCGAGGTCGCCCAGCTCATCCACGCCCACCCGACGCAGAACGAGGCACTCGGAGAGGCCCACCTGGCCCTCGCGGGCAAGCCGCTGCACTCGCACGACTAGGTCAGGCCGCAGGCTGGACCCAGTCGCCCCTGTCGTCCCCTGGGCGCGACGACCGACCACAGACTTCCGCACTCCCCCAAGCTCTCAACATCGCTCGAGCAGGGGAGACCCCACTAAGGAGCAACAGAAACCATGTCGGTTTCCGTATCCCTTCCGGCGCTCGGTGAGAGTGTCACCGAGGGCACCGTCACCCGCTGGCTGAAGGCCGAGGGCGAGCGCGTCGAGGTCGACGAGCCGCTGCTCGAGGTCTCGACCGACAAGGTCGACACCGAGATCCCCTCGCCCGCCGCCGGCATCCTGGCCTCCATCAAGGTCGCCGAGGACGAGACCGTCGAGGTCGGCGCCGAGCTGGCCGTCATCGACGACGGCACGGGCGCGCCCGCCGCCGCCCCGGCTCCCGCCGCTGCCGAGGCCCCGGCCCCGGCCGCCGCTCCGGCCCCCGTCGCCGAGGCCCCCGCGGCTCCGGCCGCCGCCCCGGCCGCTCCGGCCGCCCCCGCCGGTGCCGCTTCCGGCACCGACGTCGTGCTGCCCGCTCTCGGTGAGTCCGTCACCGAGGGCACCGTCACCCGCTGGCTGAAGGAGGTCGGCGAGGAGGTCGCGGAGGACGAGCCCCTGCTCGAGGTCTCCACGGACAAGGTCGACACCGAGATCCCCTCCCCCGTCGCCGGCGTTCTCCTGGAGATCTCCGTCGCCGAGGACGAGACCGCCGAGGTCGGCGCCAAGCTCGCCGTCATCGGTGCTCCCGGTGCCGCTCCGGCCGCCGCCGCGCCCGCCGCCCCGGCTGCTCCGGCCGCCGCTCCGGCCCCGGCTCCGGCTGCCCCCGCGGCTCCGGCTGCCCCTGCTCCGGCTCCGGCCGCCGCCCCGGCCCCGGTCGCCCCCGCGGCTCCGGCCGCTCCGGCCCCGGTCGCCCCCGCGGCTCCGGCCGCTCCGGCCCCGGTCGCCGCTCCCGCTCCGGTCGCCCCCGCTGCCCCGGCCCCCGCCGCGGTCTCCGGTGACGACGGCGCGTACGTGACCCCGCTGGTGCGCAAGCTCGCGTCGGAGAACGGCGTGGACCTGGGCACCCTCAAGGGCACCGGCGTCGGTGGCCGTATCCGCAAGCAGGACGTCATCGCGGCTGCCGAGGCCGCGAAGGCCGCCCCGGCCCCCGCCGCCGCTGCTGCCGCTCCGGCCGCCGCGAAGGCCCCGGCCCTGGAGGTCTCCCCCCTCCGCGGTCAGACGGTCAAGATGACCCGCATGCGCAAGGTCATCGGCGACAACATGATGAAGGCGCTGCACTCGCAGGCCCAGCTGACCTCGGTCGTCGAGGTCGACATCACCAAGCTGATGAAGCTGCGCGCCAAGGCGAAGGACGCGTTCGCGGCCCGTGAGGGCGTCAAGCTCTCCCCGATGCCGTTCTTCGTCAAGGCCGCCGCCCAGGCGCTGAAGGCCCACCCGGTCGTCAACGCCCGGATCAACGACGACGAAGGCACCATCACGTACTTCGACTCGGAGAACATCGGCATCGCCGTTGACGCCGAGAAGGGTCTGATGACGCCGGTCATCAAGGGCGCGGGCGACCTGAACATCGCCGGGATCTCGAAGAAGACCGCCGAGCTGGCCGGCAAGGCCCGCGGTGGCGGCCTCACGCCGGACGACATGTCCGGCGCGACCTTCACGATCTCCAACACGGGCTCGCGCGGTGCGCTGTTCGACACCGTCATCGTGCCGCCGAACCAGGCCGCGATCCTGGGCATCGGCGCCACGGTGAAGCGCCCGGTCGTCATCAACCACCCGGACCTCGGCGAGACCATCGCCGTCCGGGACATGACGTTCCTGTCGCTCTCCTACGACCACCGTCTGGTGGACGGCGCGGACGCCGCCCGCTACCTGACCACGGTCAAGGCGATCCTGGAGGCCGGCGAGTTCGAGGTCGAGCTCGGCCTGTAACTCTCGTCTCATCAGCGCGTACGCCCCTGTCCGGAGGTCTTCCGGACGGGGGCGCCGCCGTATTGTCTAGAGGTCACCGCACCTTGGGGTCCCCGCCCCCTCTGGAGGAGCCATCATGACCGCGCCCGTCGTCCACTCGCTGCGCGAACAGATCCGCGAGCACATCGTCGAGGGGATCGTCAGTGGGCGCTGGAAGCCGGGCGAGCGCATCGTGGAGCGCCGGATCGCGACGGAGCTCGAGGTCAGCCAGACGCCCGTGCGCGAGGCCCTGCGGGAGCTGGAGAGTCTGCGGCTGATCGAGTCCGCACCCAACAAGGGCGTCCGGGTACGGAATCTGACGGCCGCCGACCTGGAGGAGAGCTACCCGGTCAGGGCCGGCCTGGAGGCCATCGCGGCGGAGCTCGCGGCCGGGAAGCTGGCCGAGGACTGCTCGGCCCTCGAACTCCATGTGGCGGCCCTGTACCGCGCCGACCAGGAGGCCGACGGGACGGGCCAGGTGCGGCACACGGTCGGGTTCCACCGCGAGCTGGTGCGGGCCGCGGGGAACTCCGTACTGCTGCACACCTGGGAGGGCCTCGGCATCGAGGTGTTCACGGCCCTGTCCATCCGGTGGCTGGGCACCGTCCAGCAGTCGTACGCGGAGGAGCACGAGGCGCTCGTCGCCGCGTTCCGGCGCCGGGATCCGGCGATTCCGGAGCTGGTGAAGGCGCACGTGCTCGGCTGCGCCCCGCGCGCCTGAGCCACACCCCGCTCAGACGTCGCCGCGCCGCCCCTCCCACCTGCACGAATTCGCGGTTCCGCCTTCGAAAACAAGGCACCCGGTGCCCCGTTCAATGGCACCGGATGCCCACTTTCTCCGTCTGAGGAAGTTTTCCCCTTCAACCCTTTGATCGATCATCGATCAGGGAGTTAGAGTCGCCGACGGGTCTCCACCAGGGACCCACGCCCTGTCCTGCCAAAGACCTAGGGCACCCCCACCCTTTCCGCTAAGGGAACCCCCCTCCGACTCAGGAAGGCGGCGCAATGACCGACCCCTCCGCAATCCAGCCGAGCGAGCTCGACCAGCTCCCGGACCGCGACCCCGAGGAGACCGCCGAATGGCAGGCCTCTCTGGACGCCGTTACCAAGGCGGCCGGGCCGCACCGTGCCGCGTACCTGATGCGCCGCACGCTGGAGCGCGCCGAGGGCTCAGGCCTGGCGCTGCCGAAGCTCCTCGAGACCGACTACGTCAACACCATCCCGACCGCCGCCGAGCCGGCGATCGAGGGTGACGAGGCGCTTGAACTGAAGATCGCCGCGTGGAACCGCTGGAACGCGGCCGCGATGGTGACCCGTGGCTCCAAGTACGGCGTCGGCGGCCACATCGCGACGTTCGCCTCGGCGGCCTGGCTCTACGAGACCGGCTTCAACCACTTCTTCAAGGGGAAGGAGGGCGACGGCTCCGGTGACCAGCTGTACATCCAGGGCCACGCCTCCCCCGGCATCTACGCCCGCGCCTTCCTCGACGGCCGCCTGAGCGAGCAGCAGCTCGACCACTTCCGCCAGGAGTCCGGCGGCGACGGCCTGCCGTCGTATCCGCACCCGCGGCGCCTGCCCTGGCTGTGGGAGTTCCCGACCGTCTCCATGGGCCTCGGCCCGCTGTCGGCGATCTACCAGGCGCGGTTCAACCGCTACCTCACCAACCGCAAGATCAAGGACGTCTCCGCCTCGCACGTGTGGGCGTTCCTCGGTGACGGCGAGATGGACGAGCCCGAGGCCACCGCTGCCCTGGCGCTCGCCTCGCGTGAGGGTCTGGACAACCTGACCTTCGTCATCAACTGCAACCTGCAGCGCCTCGACGGCCCGGTCCGCGCCAACTTCCGCGTGGTCCAGGAGCTGGAGGCGCAGTTCCGCGGCGCCGGCTGGAACGTCATCAAGACGCTCTGGGGCTCCGCCTGGGACGAGCTGTTCCAGCTCGACACCACCGGCGCGCTCGTGCGCCGGCTGCGCGAGGTGCCGGACGCCCAGTTCCAGACGTACGCGACGCGCGACGCCGCGTACATCCGCGAGCACTTCTTCGGCTCCGAGCCCGCGCTCGTCGAGCTGGGCCGGCTGCTCACGGACGACAAGATCGCCGAGTGCTTCAAGGTCTCGCGCGGCGGCCACGAGCCCCGCAAGGTGTACGCGGCCTACCGTGCGGCCCTGTCGCACGAGGGCGCGCCGACCGTGATCCTGGTCCAGACGGTCAAGGGCTTCACGCTCGGCAAGGGCTTCGAGTCCAAGAACGCCAACCACCAGATGAAGAAGCTGACGGTGGACGAGTTCAAGGACATGCGTGACCTCCTTGAACTGCCCATCTCCGACAGCCAGTTCGTCGACGGCCAGGTCCCCTACGGCCACCCGGGCGCCGACTCCCCCGAGGTCCGCTACCTCCAGGAGCGCCGCGCTGCCCTCGGCGGCCCCGCCCCGGCCCGCCGCACGCACGCGATCGCCCCGCTGCCGGCCCCGGCCGACAAGGCGTTCGCGTCCTTCGACAAGGGCTCCGGCTCGCAGTCGGTCGCGACGACCATGGCCTTCGTACGCCTGGTCAAGGACCTCGTACGCGACAAGGAGACCGGCAAGCGCTGGGTTCCGATCGTCCCGGACGAGGCGCGCACCTTCGGCATGGAGTCGCTGTTCCCCTCGCTCGGCATCTACTCCCCCAAGGGGCAGACGTACGAGCCGGTCGACCGCGACCAGCTGATGTACTACAAGGAAGCCACGGACGGCCAGATCCTCAACGAGGGCATCACCGAGGCCGGCTCCATGGCGGACTTCATCGCCGCCGCCAGCGCGTACTCCACGCACGGCGAGGCGATGATCCCCTTCTACATCTTCTACTCGATGTTCGGCTGGCAGCGCACGGCCGACCAGATGTGGCAGCTCGGCGACCAGCTGGGCCGCGGCTTCCTGGTGGGTGCCACCGCGGGCCGTACGACGCTGACGGGTGAGGGTCTGCAGCACGCGGACGGTCACTCGCCGGTCATCGCGGCGACCAACCCGGCCGCGCTGTCCTACGACCCGGCGTTCGCGTACGAGATCGGCGCGATCGTCAAGGACGGTCTGCGCCGCATGTACGGCGAGGCCGCCCCGGGCGAGGACCAGAACGTCTTCTACTACCTGACGGTCTACAACGAGCCGATGCCGCAGCCGGCCAAGCCCGCGGGCGTGGACGAGGGCATCCTCAAGGGCCTGTACCGCTTCAACACCGCCGAGTCGGCCGGGGTGAACGTCGCGGCCGCCAACGCCCCGCGCATCCAGCTGCTCGGTTCGGGCACCGCGATCCACTGGACCCTCGAGGCGCAGAAGCTGCTCGCCGAGGAGTGGGGCGTGGCCGCCGACGTGTGGTCCGCGACCTCCTGGACCGAGCTGCGCCGCGACGCCCTGGAGGCGGACGAGGCGGTCCTGCGGGGCGAGGAGCGCACTCCCTACATCCGTACGGCGCTCGACGGCGCCCAGGGCCCGGTCCTCGCGGTCTCCGACTACATGCGCCAGGTCCCCGACCAGATCGCGCAGTGGGTCGAGCAGGACTACTCCTCGCTCGGTGCGGACGGCTTCGGCCTCTCCGACACCCGCGAGGCGGCCCGCCGCCACTTCGGCATCGACGCGCAGTCGATCGTCGTCGCGGCCCTGGCCCAGCTCGCCCGCCGCGGCGAGGTCAATGCCTCGGCCGTGAAGGAGGCGCGCGAGCGCTACGGCCTGTAGTTCCTTGTCATACGTGCCCCGTCCCGATTGCCGGGGCGGGGCACGCGTGCGTGAATGAGGAGGAGTCCGCAGGAGTTCCAGGGGGGCGCCGTTCAGGGGAGACGTACGTCCATGAAGATCTCCAAAACCCCGTCAGCCCCTTGCTGGGCGGACCTCTCCACGTCCGACACCGACGCGGCCCGGCTCTTCTACGAGGGTCTCCTCGGCTGGCGCAGCGAAGTGTCGGAGGGCTACGGCATTTTCAGGTCCGGCGACGAGCCGGTCGCCGGCGTCGGCCCGGCCACGGGCCCGAAGGAACCGTCGGCGTGGCTGCCGTACTACCAGACGGCCGGGGTCGACGCGGTCATCGCGCGCGTGAAGGGCAACGGCGGCACGGTGGTCACGGACCCGGTGACCATCGAGGAGGACGGCGTCTTCGCGGTCTGCCGGGACCCCGCGGGGGCCGCGTTCGGACTGTGGCAGCCGATCACGAACACGGGCTTCGGCGTCGTGAACGCGCCGGGGAGCTTCTGCTGGTTCGAGCTCCTGACCCGCGATCCGGACGGGTCCAAGGACTTCTACCAGTCCGTGCTCGGCTGGGGGGCGAAGCAGCACCCCTACGGGGGCGGCGGCACCTACACGGAGTGGAGCGTCGACGCGGAGCCCTTCGGCGGCATGCTCGACACGACGTCGGACTCGTTCCCCAAGGATCTGCCGGCGCACTGGATGGTGTACGTCGCCGTCGGGGACACCGACGCGACGACGGCCCGCTGCAAGCAACTCGGCGGGCAGATCCTGGTGCACCCGACGACGATCGAGCCGGGCCGGTTCGCGGTGCTCGCCGATCCGCAGGGCGCCTCGTTCGCGGTCATCACGTACACCCCGCGCTGAACCCCCCGCATCATGGGCGTATGCGCGCTGCCCGCCTGATCAAGATGGTGTTGTTGCTCCAGTCCCGGCCGTCGATGACGGCGGGTGAGCTGGCGCGCGAACTGGAGGTCTCCGAGCGGACCGTGACCCGGGACGCGCAGGCACTGTCCGAGGCGGGCGTGCCGGTGTACGCGGACCGGGGCAGGGCGGGCGGGTACCGGCTGATCGGCGGGTACCGGACGCGGCTGACCGGTCTGGCGCGCGGTGAGGCGGAGGCCCTGTTCCTGTCCGGGGTGCCGGGCGCGCTGCGCGAGATGGGCCTGGAGGACGCGGCGTCCGCGGCGCGGCTGAAGGTGTCGGCGGCGCTGCTGCCTTCGCTGCGGGACGCCTCGCGCACGGCGGCGCAGCGCTTCCATCTGGACGCGCCGGGCTGGTTCAGGGAGCCGCGGACACCGGAGCTGCTGCCCGCGGTGGCGGACGCGGTGTGGGACGACCGGGTGGTGCGCGCCCGCTACCGCCGTGACGAGGCCGGGGCCGAGGTCGAGCGGGAGCTGGAGCCGTACGGGCTCGTTCTGAAGGCGGGCGTCTGGTATCTGTGCGCCCGTGTCGCCGGCGGCGGGACCCACCGGGTGTACCGGATCGACCGGTTCACCGGCGTCGAGGCGGGCGAGGAGCGCTTCGTACGGGACGAGGAGTTCGATCTGCCGGGGTTCTGGGAGGAGCGGGCCGAGCAGTTCGCGCGGTCCATCCTGCGCGCGGAGGTCGTCCTGCGGCTGTCCCCCGCGGGGCTGCGGCGGCTTCCGTACGCGACCGATCCCGCGTCCGTGCGTGCGGCGCGGGAGTCGGCCGGCGAGCCGGACGAGGAGGGGTGGGTGACGGTGACTCTGCCGGTCGAGTCGGAGGACGTCGCGTACGGGCAGCTGTTCGGGCTCGGGCCCGAGGCGGAGGTCGTCGCACCGGATGCGCTGCGCGAGCGGTTCGCCGAGGCCGCGCGGCGGCTGGCGGACCGCTACCGGTGAGCCCCGGGCGCCGTGCCGTCGGCATGTGCGCGCATAACGAACTGACGCAGCTCCGGCACTCGGCGTGCGCCCCCGACCCCCAAGGCAGATGCTTGTCCCGTGATGGACGAGACGGAGTTCTGGGAGATCGTGGACACCACCCGCGAGGCCGCCGAAGGCGACCCCGAGGACCATGCCGAGCTGCTCGTCGACCGGCTGCTCCGGGCCGACCCCGACGCGGTGCTCGACTTCGCCCGTCACTTCGAGTCCCGCTATCACCGCGCCTACCGCTGGGATCTGTGGGGCGCCGCGTGGGTGCTGCTCGGCGGGGCGAGCGACGACGCGTTCGACTACTTCCGCTGCTGGCTGATCGGCCAGGGCCGGGAGGTCTTCGAGGGCGCGCTGCACGAGCCGGACGCGCTCGCCGATCTGCTGGGGGACTTCGACGAGGAGATCGACGGTGACGGCGAGGAGCTCGGCTACGCGGCGGACGAGGCGTACGAGGAGCTGACCGGGGCGGTGGCGCCGGACCTCGGCATCCCGGCCGCGCCCGCGGAACCGGAGGGCACGCCGGTCGACTTCGAGAACACGGCGGAGCTGGAGCGGCTGTATCCGAAGCTCTCGGAGCGCTTCGGGTTGCAGGGGGTGTAGGGGGCGCAGGGGGCGGCGTAGGCCTTCGGCCGGTTCACTTCCCGGCCGCCCGGATCGACCCCTCGATGCCGGGGAACGCGAAGGTGAAGCCGGACTCCAGGAGCCGGGCCGGCACGGCCCGCGTGCTGCCGAGGACGTCGCCCGCCATCTCGCCGAGGACCAGGCGCAGCGCGGGGGCGGGCGCGGTGAACAGGGTCGGGCGGTGGAGCACGCGCCCCATCGCGGCGGTCACCTCGCCGTTCGTGACGGGGTGCGGGGCGGTGAGGTTCACCGGGCCCGACAGTTCCTGCGTGTCGAGGATGTGGCGCACGGCCGCGATCTCGTCGTGCAGCGCGATGTACGACCAGAACTGGCGGCCGTCGCCCAGGCGTCCGCCGAGCCCGGCGCGGAACAGCGGGAAGAGCCGCGCCCAGGCCCCGCCGGCCCGGGACACGACGAGCCCGGACCGCGCGAACACCGTGCGGATACCGGCCTCCTGGGCGGGCGCCGCGGCCTCCTCCCACTCCACGCACAGCTGTGGCAGGAACCCGTCCCCGGGCGGCGCGCTCTCGTCGACGGCGCGTGTGCCGGTGTCGCCGTAGTAGCCGACGGCGCTGCCGTTGACGAAGACGCGGGGAGGCTCTTCGAGGGTGGCGACGGCCTCGGCGAGCGTCGCTGTGCCGAGGACCCGGCTGTCGCGGATCTTCTTCTTGTAGGCGTCGGTCCAGCGGTGGTCGCCGACGCCCGCGGCGGCGAAGTTGAGGACGGCGTCGCATCCGGAGAGCCCGGCCACGTCGACGGATCCGCGCTCCGGGTCCCAGCGGACCTCGTCCGCGGCCGCCGGCTGTCTGCGGACCAGGCGGACGACGTCGTGCCCGTCGGCGCGCAGGGACCGGGTCAGGGCGGAACCGATGAGGCCGGAGGCGCCGGCGACGGCGAACCGGGAGCGTCGTGCGGGTGCGGAATCGCTCTGGGTCATGGGTCCATCCTGCCGCGTGAAACGCACGGCGGCCGGTCGTGGGCCGGTCGTACAGTGGCCCCATGTCACAGCCGCACATACGGTTCGCCGGGGTCGACGACGAGGACGGGCTCGCCCGGCTCGACCGCGCCGCCTGGTCGACGCTGCACGCCGTCCAGCCGAAGCCGCAGCCGCCGTACGACCCGTTCTTCTCGGAGCGGTTCGGTCCGCGGGACCATCTGGTCGCGGAGCTCGACGGGCGGCTGGCGGGTTACGTACGCATCGCCTATCCCACCGCGCTCGCCGCCAACACCCATGTGCGGCAGATCCAGGGCCTCGCGGTCGATGCGCAGGCGCGGGGCGCCGGGGTCGGCCGGGCGCTGGTCCGCGCGGCGGTGGAGCACGCCCGCAAGGCCGGCGCGCGCCGTATGACGCTGCGGGTGCTCGGGCACAACGCCCCGGCGCGGGCGCTGTACGAGTCCGAGGGGTTCACGGTCGAGGGCGTCCTGCCGGAGGAGTTCCTGCTCGACGGGGCGTACGTCGACGACATCCTGATGGGCCAGGCCCTGTGAGCCGGGCACCGGGGTTCTGACGGACCACCCGGCGTGCGGTGACGGTCCTCCCGTAGGAGCGTGAAGGGGTCCAGGGGAAGGAGCCCGCCGATGACCGGGGCGTTGGCGCGTCGCCACGACGGCGAGGAGCGGGCCTGGCTTCGCGGGGCACCGCCACCGCGCTGGGTGCGATGGCTGCCGGTCGTGCTCCTCCTCGCGCTGTGCGCGGCCCAGCTGCTCACCGAGGAGAAGCTGGACCTCGGTTTCCTGCTGGGGGCGATCCCGCCGCTGGCCGCCCTCACCTACGGGCCCGCCGCCACGGCGCTGCTCGGCGGGATCGTGATCGTCCTGCTGAACGTGCCCTTCATGAACCTCGGGCACCCCGGCAACAGCGACGTGCTCACGGTTTCCTTCGTGGCGCTGCTCAGCGTGCTCATCGGCTGGGTCCGCAGCCGGCGCGACGCCCAGCTCGTCACCGTGCGCACGGTCGCCGAGGCGGCCCAGTTCGCCGTCCTTCCGCCGCTGCGCGACCGGGTCGGCACGGTGCGCTGCGCGGGCCTGTACCGGGCGGCCCAGCGCGGGACCCTGGTCGGTGGTGACCTGTTCGACGTGCGCAGGGGGCCGACGGGGGTGCGGGCGGTGATCGGCGATGTGCAGGGGCACGGTCTGTCCGCGGTGGCCACGGTCGCCGGGCTGCTCGGCGCGTTCCGTGAGGCCGTGCTCGACCAGTCGGACCTGGAGGGGGTCGCGGCGCGCCTCGACCGCAGGCTGGTGGTCGACTCGGCCGAGGTCGAGCACGCCGAGCTGTTCGCGACCGCGCTGTTCCTCGAGTTCCCCGACGACTCCCCGGTGGTTCGGGCCGTTTCGTACGGCCATCCGCGGCCGCTGCTGCTGCGCGGCAAGGAGGTCATCGAGCTGCCGGTGCCGTCCGGGGCGCCGCTCGGGCTCGGGATCTCGGGCCTCTCGCCGCCGGAGCGGCTCACGGTGCGGCTGCGGCCCGGAGACCGGCTGCTCGGGCTGACGGACGGACTGATCGAGGCACGGGACCCGTCCGGTGCCTTCTATCCGCTGCGGGAGCGCCTGGTCCGGTTCAGCGCGGACGACCCGGCGGAGCTGACGGACGCGCTGTGGCGGGACGTGGTGCGGTTCGCAGGGACGGTACGGGACGACCTGACGCTGCTCGTTTTCGCTCCGGAGATCGACCCGGCGGACGACTGAGCCCCTATCGGGCCCCGCCCCTGCCTCACCCCAACAGGCTGATCCCGCCCGTCAGTTCGCGCAGACAGCGGAGCGCGAGGACCGCCGGGGAGCCGGTCGCGCCCGTCGCGGGGGCGTCGGTGACGGCCCAGGCCTCCAGGGCGATCCGGATGGCGTCGGTGGCCGCGGCGGCGGCGAGCCGTACGTCGAGGGGGTCCGCCTGCTCGCCCGCGAGCCGGGTGAGGACGGGGACGAGGCGCTCCTCCGACTCCTGGTTGACCCGGTACCAGACGGCCCGCAGCGCCGCGTCGTCCTGGGCCGCGCGCAGCAGCCCCCTGGTCGTCTCCAGCTGTTCCGGCCCGTGGTCGCCGGGGGCGGAGAGCGTGGCGGTGACGGCCGTCTCCAGGGTGATCCGCAGGTCGGCGCCGGGTTCTGCGTCCGCGAGGAGGGCGCGCCAGGCGTCGCCGCCCGCGGCGAGGAGCGGGCCGACCGCGTCCTGCTTGCCCCGGAAATAGCGGTAGAAGGTGCGCAGCGCGACGCCTGCCCGCTGGGCGATGTCCTCGGCCGTCGTGCCGTCGGGGCCGTGCTCGGCGAAGAGCTCGGCGGCGGCGCGGGCGATGTCCAGCTGGGTGGCGGCCTTGCGCCGCTCGGTCAGGGAGGGCTGCGGACTGCGCTGATCGTTCGTGGGGCTCACCGGGGAAGCCTATGCGCCAGGGAACAAGTCTGCACGTTCTGACGTTATGGCAAAACGTGCCACTCAGGCGTACGGTGGACAGGAATCGCGGCGATCACAGCGGATCACGGCGGATTCCAGCAACCCGGCGATCCCAGTGACGCGGATCGCGAAGAGAACGAAGTGGAGTAGCACATGAGCCCGAACCTGAACCGCTACGAAGGCCGTCGCGTACTCGTCACCGGCGGTGGCTCCGGCATCGGCCAGGCCGCGGTGCTGCGCGTACTCGCCGAGGGCGCCCGCGCGGTCGCCGCCGACGTCAGCGAGGCGGGCCTGAAGGACACCGTCGAGAAGGCGACCGCGGCGGGCACCGCGGACCGGCTGACCACGGTCGTCGTGAACGTCGCGGACGAGACCTCCGTGCGCGCGGGCGTCGCCGCCGCCACCGAGGCGCTCGGCGGCCTGGACGTGCTGGTCAACGCGGCCGGCATCCTGCGCTCCTCGCACACCCACGAGACGTCGCTCGCCGACTTCAACCAGGTGCTGCAGATCAACCTGGCCGGTACGTTCCTGATGATCCGCGAGTCGGTCCCGGCGCTCCTCGCCGGCGACGGCGCCGCCGTCATCAACTTCAGCTCCACGTCGGCGACCTTCGCGCACCCCTACATGGCGGCGTACGCGGCGAGCAAGGGCGGCATCCAGTCCATGACGCACGCCCTGGCGAGCGAGTACAGCAAGCAGGGCATCCGGTTCACGGCCGTGCAGCCCGGATCCATCTCCTCCGGCATGACCGACGGCTCGGGCGCCAGCCGCCAGAGCAGCGGCCCCGGCCTGCCCGAGGACGCCGACATGAGCCTGTTCATGAAGCTGGCCCCGGCGATAGGCCAGGGCTTCGCAGGACCGGAGAGCGTGGCGTCCGTCGTCGCGATGCTCGGCTCGGACGACGGCAAGTTCATCACCGGTACGGAGGTCAGGGTCGACGGCGGCACGCACTTCTGATCTGCGACGGGGCCCGCACGGATCCACTCGTACGGCGCACCCTGTGAAGCGGGTCCCGGGCGCACGGCGGAGAGTGGCACGTATGCGCGTCTTCCGTATGACGTTGTGCTGCGCACCGGCGGCCACGGCCTTCGGCCTGCTGCTGCTGTGCGCCGTGACCGTCGGGCCCGGGGACGGCGGTTCAGCGGCGAAGTCGGCGCGGGCGGCGGGCTCCACCCCCGCCGACCGGGCCGCGCCGGTGCTGCCGCCGGCCGCCGTACCGGTGCGCCGGCCGCCGGTCATTTCCGCACCGGTGCTCCGGACTGTCGACCGTCCGCACACCGCCGCGCTGCCCCGGATCGTGCCGCGGGCCGACTGGCTGGCGGATGCCGCCTACCGCAAGCCGCCCGCCCGGTACGCCGACCGCGTCACGGCAGTCTTCATCCACCACACGGACTCGCCGAACGTCTACGACTGCGCCGACACGCCCCGCATCATCCGCTATCTGTACGCGGGCCAGGCGGGCGGCCGGAACTGGGACGACATCGGCTACAACTTCCTCGTCGACAGGTGCGGCACGATCTACGAGGGCCGGGCGGGCGGCGTCGACAAGGCGGTCGTGGGGGCGCACGCCCAGGGCTTCAACCAGGGCACGGCGGGCATCGCCGCCATCGGCACCTTCACCGCGGGCACCCCGGTGCCGCCTTCCATGACGAAGTCCATCGCGGCGCTCTCCGCCTGGAAGCTGGGCCTCGCGAACATCGACCCGCGCTCCCGCGTCCGCCTCACCTCGACGAACAGCCTCAGCCGCTTCCGCAAGGGCAGGACGGCCGAGTTCAACGCCATCGCCGCGCACCGGGACGAGTACGAGACGTACTGTCCGGGCCAGGCCCTGATGGCCGCGCTCCCGGAGATCAGGCAGCGGGCGGCGGCGCTCCAGGGGCGGTAGGGCTTGGCGGTAGGGCTTCGTTCGGATCAGGCCGGCCTCGCGTCCGGCGGCCCCGGGCGCCCCCCGTGCGACCGTGCCCGGGTCATGCGCGACCCCCTCGGCCGGGGCCCGGATCTACCCTCGACGGACTCGGGTACAGCCCGGGTGTGCGGAGCCGTACGCGGGTTCGCCGGGGGGTAGGACGCCTTCGGGGCCCGCCTTCGTGCGCCGGCCGGACGGCCCGGGGTACGAGCGACGGCTCTCACCAGCCGCACAACCGCCAGGGAGGCGCACGTGCCTGAGCCCGCACAGTACGCGGACGTCGTCATCGTGGGAGCCGGGGTCGCGGGACTCCTGGCCGCCCACCGCCTGACCAGGGCGGGCGTACCCACCCTGGTCCTGGAGGCCGCCCCCTGTGTGGGCGGCCGTATGTCCACCGAGAAGGTCGACGGGTTCCGGCTCGACCGGATCGGCCGGCTCCTGTGCACCTCGTACCCCGAACTGCGCCGCACCCCGGGCCTGGACACGCTCGTCCTGCGCTCCTTCTCGCCCGGGGTGCTGGTGCACAGCGACGGCCGCCGCCATCGCGCCGGAGGGCCCGCGACCGCACGGCGCGCAAAGGGCGCACTCACAACGGCGCGCGCCCTCGCGAGCGCCCCGCGGGTGCCCCGCCCCCGCACCGCCAGGAGTCCGCGCCCCGCCGCCCCACTCGGCAGCCCGCTCGACCAGGACCGGCTCGCCAGGGCCCTGGCCCGCCTTGCCGCGACACCGGTCCCCCGCCTGCTCGCGCGCCCCGAACTCCCCGCCGCCGACGCCCTGACCGGCCGCGGACTGCCGGCCCGCACTCTCGACGGCTTTGTGCGCCCCCTCCTGTCGGCGCTCCTGTGCGACCCGGACCTGACCTCGTCGAGCCGGTGCGCGGACCTCGCCCTGCTCGCCTACGCCCGTGGCCGTCTCTGCGTCCCCGAGGGCGGCGCCGACGCGCTGCCGGAGCTGCTCGCCGCCGGACTGCCGCCGGGCACGGTCCGCACCGGTGTCCGCGTCAGCGCCATCTCCGCGAACTCGGTGGCGACCGAGGAGCACGGTGAACTCCGGTGCCGCGCGACGCTGTTGGCGACCGGGGCGCGGGCCGCGGCGGAGCTGCTCCCGGGGCTACGGGTGCCGGACTTCCACCCCGTCACGGTCGTCCACCACGCGGTCCCCGAGCCGCCGCTCGCCGACCCGGCGCTGCTCCTCGACGCCGACCGGCTCGGCCCCGTCGCGTACACCGCGGTGATCAGCCAGGTCGACCCGACCCGCGCCCCGGCCGGCCGCGCGCTCGTCTCCTCGACGGTCCTCGGCCCGCCGCCGCCCGAGCGCGAGCTGCGGGCCCAACTGGCCGCCCTCTACGGCACATCGACCGCCGACTGGGAGACCCTCGCGGTCCACCACGACCCGGAAGCGGTGCCCGCGATGCCGGCCCCGCACGACCTGCACCGCCCGGTGCGGCTCCTCGACGGGCTCTATGTGTGCGGCGACCACCGCGCCACGAGCACGGTGCAGGGCGCCCTCCACTCGGGCCGCCGGGCCTCGCAGGCGATCCTCGCGGACCTGGGCGTCCAACTGGCCCCGGACGTGGGCGCGTTGGCGACCGCCGCCTGACCGACCCGCACGGCTGCCCCGTACAACCCGCGCGGCCCGAACCCACACGACCCGCACGACTCGAACCCGCATGACCCGAACCGTACGGGCCAAGCACAGTCCAGCAACAGGAAGTCCACAGCCACTCTCACCACACATCCGACCTCTACAGGTCCCCCTCACGCGCCCGTCTCCGTGGCACATTCCGGAGGCGGGCGCTCTCATTGCCCCCACCCGCACTCTTGCCTCCCCAGCAACTCCCCTCTACGGTCCCCAAGTCCGCACCCCCGTCCCTGGAGGCCGCAGTGCGAAGAACGGCGTCAGCCCTGCTGTTCGTCCTAGCCCTCGTCACCGGATTCATCGGATCTGTAGTGCCGTCATCCGCAACCCAGCCGGAGGAGCGGTCCCCCCAACCGCTCACCGGGCAGCCCTCCGTGGTCCCCCGCCCCACCGACTGGACGTCCCTCGGCGGCACGGTGGCGATCACCCCCCGCACCCGCGTCCTGGTCGACCCGCGCGCCCGCACCGAGACCGCCCTGCCGACCGGCCGCGCCGAGTTCCCCGGTCCGGCCCGCCAGAGCGTGCAGCAGCTCGCCGCCCAGCTGCGCACAGAGCTCGGGCAGGTCTCAGGCGTCTCGCCGCGCATCGCGGGCGACGTGGCCCACGCCGGACCCGGCGACATCGTCCTCGGCCTCGCCGACGACCGTGAACTCGGCGCGGAGGGCTACCGGTTCGACAGTTCGAACGGCGCCGTCCGCATCCGGGCCGCCTCCACGCACGGCCTCTTCTACGGCACCCGTACGCTCCTCCAGCTCCTGCGCTCCACCGACGACGAGCACCGCACACTCCCCCGGGCCCGCGCCACCGACGTCCCCACGCAGGCGATCCGCATGGTCCACCTCGACGCGGGCCGCAAGTACTGGAAGATCCCGTACCTGGAGAACCTGATCCGCAGGATGGGCGACCAGAAGCTGAACACGCTCATGCTGCACCTCTCCGAGTCGGAGGGCTTCCGCCTCTACAGCCCGAAGTTCCCGGGTCTCGCGGACCCCGCGCACAGCTACAGCCGCGCCGACATCGAGCACCTCAAGTCCTTCGCGGCGCGTCACCACGTACAGCTGATGCCGGGCCTGGAGATCCCCGGCCACGCGACGGTGATCAGCGACGCGTTCGGCATCGGCTTCGGGTCCGGTACGAACCCCTGCACGGCCGCGCACACGCACTCCCACCTCACACCCGACTGGATCATCGACATGACCAGCGAGAAGGCGGTGGCGAAGACGAAGCAGATCGTCGACGAGTTCGCCGGCTGGTTCGACGCGCCGCTGTTCTCGATCGGCGCGGAAGAGGTCCCCGGGCAGCTGGCCGACTGTCCTCGCGTCAAGGACTACCTGGCGTCCGCGCCCGACGTGTCGACGCTCGGCGACCTGCTCAACCGCTACATCAACACCCTTGACGACGTGGTGACCTCACACGGCAGGCGCACCGCCGTGTACAACGGCTCCGAGCACCTGGCCGCGCCCCAGCAGACCGTCCACGGCCCGGTCGTCTTCCTCACCTGGGAGGGCACCGGCGCGGAGCCGGAGATCCCGGGACACGACGAGATCGCCATCGGCCCGTTCTACGTGACGCCGAACAACTACCACCACCTGTACCCGGACGAGCCCTGGATGTACGACACCTGGACCCCCAGCACCTCCCCCGACATGCTCGGCTCCGGCCTCACCAACTGGGCCGACTACAACTTCTGGTCGGACGACGCGTACTTCGAGCAGCAGATGGCCGGGGCGCGGGCGATCCTCGCCGACCGGGCCTGGAACGGGTCCGCGACCCCGGACGCCCTCGCCGACTTCCGGGCCCGCGCGGCCCGCATCGGCGACCCGCCCGGCATCACGCCCACGCCCGTGAAGCCGCGGGTGGACGACGGCCGGCCGAGCCACCACTGGACCTTCGACCCGGCCGCGTACCCGAAGGGCTGGACGTACGCGGGCAGCCCCGGCAACACGATCTTCGCCGAGGACACGGCGGGTGACCTGCCGGGCACGTCGTACATCATCAACAACCCGGCGCCGGTGGCCGACGGCGTGCGCGGACAGGCGTGGCGCTTCGACTCGGACCGGGACGGTGTCGGCTTCGGCGGCATGGACGTCGCCGAGCCGTGGACGGTGTCGGTGCAGGTCCGCCCCACGGCCCGCACCGCTGACCAGGTCCTGCTCAGCTCGAAGGCGGGCGCGCTCAAGCTCATGCAGTACGGCACGGGCAAGGTCGGCTTCACCCGGTACGGCTCGGCCGACCTCAGCTTCGACTACACGCTGCCGCTCGACCGCTGGACCCGGCTGACCTGGGTGGCGACCTTGGGCCACACCACGCTCTACGCCGACGGGAAGCGGGTCGGCACGGTCGACGCGTCGATCCCCCTGCCGATGCGCTCGATCGGCACCGAGAAGGCGAGCCTGCGTGGCGACCTCGACGAACTCACCACCTGGGACGAGCCGTTGACGGCCACCCGGATCGCCGCCCTGTCCGGCAACGACACCCAGTAGTACGGGCCGGACCCCGCCCCCGTGCCGTCAGTGGCTGAGGGCGGCGATGCGGTCCCGGTATCCGCGTACCGGGGCCGCGTCGCGATAGGGCTCCAAGCGCCGCTCGAACTCCCGCACGTACTCGTGCGCCCGCACGGAGCGCATCTCGGAGGCGGCCTGCGCGGCTTCGGCGCCGAGGGTGCACGCCTGGTCCAGCTCGCCGAGCCCGAGCCGCGCGGAGGCGAGCACCACCCGGCAGAACAGCCGGCTGCGCGCGAACCCGGGCGCCCGCAGCTGGAGCGAACGCTCCGCGTGCTGGGCGGCCGCGCGGTACTGCTGGAGATCCCGGTGGCAGTGCCCGAACTCGTCGGCCAGCTGCGCCTCGTCGAAGAACCGCGCCCAGTGCGGCACGTCGTCCCCGGTCCGCACCCCCTCCAGGGTCCGCTCGGCCCGCACCAGCGACGCCGTGCACGCGCGCACCTCGCCGAGCACGCCCTGCCCGCGCGCCTCGGCCGCGTGCAGGAGCGCCTGCACGGCGGGCGGCGCCGAGGACCCCACGCCCTGCTGGGCGACCCGCGCCAGCTGGACGGCCTCGCGCCCGTGCCCGAGATAGACGGCCTGACGGCTCATCGTGACCAGGACGTACGCCCCGTACGTCCGGTCCCCGGCCGCCTGCGAGAGCCGCAGCGCCTGCACGAAGTACCGCTGCGCGAGCCCGTGCGCGGCGATGTCGTACGAGGTCCAGCCGGCGAGCCGGGTCAGATCGGAGACGGCCGCGAAGAGCCGCCGGCCGACCTGCTCCCCGTAGGTGCCCCGCAGCATCGGCTCGGCCTCGTGCTCCAGGTAGCGCACCAGTGCCTGGCGGGCGTGGCCGCCGCCGTAGGCCTGGTCGAGGGAGCGGAAGAGTTCGCCGACGGAGCGCAGGGCCGCGATGTCGCCCGCGGTGACCCGCTGGCCGGGCCCGCGCTCGGCCTGGCCGCGCTGCCGGGGCAACGGGGGCGCCCCCTGTTCGAGCCCGGCCTGGAGTTTGGCCGAGGGGCGCCCCTGGGCGGGGATCCGTACGCCGCCAGGACCGCCGTGGTCCCCGTGGGCGACCCGGTCGTCGGCCCGCCCGATCAGCCAGTCCCGGCTGGGCACGACGAGCCCCGCCGGGGTGAACGCGATCTTGCGGAGCTCGGCATGGCTCCCCGAGTCCTTGCGCCACAGGCCGCTGACGATGTCGACGGCCTCCTCGGGCGAGGCCGCGAACTCCAGGCCCGCATAGACCGGGGAGCAGGCGTCGAGCCCCAGGTCCTGGGCGGAGAGCCGGCGTCCCAGGCGCCGGGTGAACACCTCGGCGATCAGAGCGGGCGTGGTGCCGCGGGGCTGCTGGCCGCGCAGCCAGCGCGTCACGGATGTCTTGTCGTAGCGCAGGTCGAGACCGTGCTCCAGGCCGAGCTGATCGACTCGGCGGGCCAGTCCGGCGTTGGAGAACCCTGCCTCCGCGATGAGCGCGGCTAGCTGGCGGTTGGGCGTGCGCTGCGGAGGTCGTTCCGTCATCAGCTGTGCGGTCTCCTGCCTTCCGGGCCTTTGGTGCAGCCCACATGGAACGGCGCGAATGTAACGGCCATCACGGGCCCCATCCCGGCGTTCGACATCCCTTCATCCGATCGTGTGACGATTGCCCGGAGAACTGACGAGAAGAGTCGGCCCGTACAGTGGCTGGGGGCGCGATATGTGCACGCTGAAGGTTCTAGGGAGGCACTGACCGTGAATGAGTTGCGGTTCGTCCGCTTGGGTTTCGGAGCGGACTCGGTCGACTACCAGGAGGCCTGGGACGAGCAGCGCCGTGTGCACGCCGCCCGTTTCGCCGACGAGGTCCCCGACACCTGCCTGCTCCTCGAACACCCGCCGGTCTACACCGCGGGCCGCCGCACCGCGCCCGAGGAGCGCCCGCTGGACGGCACCCCCGTCGTGGACGTGGACCGGGGCGGCAAGATCACCTGGCACGGTCCCGGCCAGCTCGTCGGCTACCCGATCCAGAAGCTGCCGCGCCCCGTGGACGTCGTCGCACACCTGCGCCGTCTGGAAGACGCGATGATCGCGGTGTGCGCCGAGTTCGGCGTGGAGACCTCCCGCGTCGAGGGCCGGGCGGGCGTGTGGGTGCTCGGAGACGCCAAGGATGCGGCCGATGAGCGCTCGAAGCTCGGCGGCCTGGCGCTGGACTTCGACCCCCGGATGAACGACTCCGAGTTCGACCCCCGCCTCAACGGCCCCGAGTACGCGCCTTCGAACGCGGGCCAGCGCCGCGAGGACCGCAAGATCTGCGCCATGGGCATCCGCGTCGCCAAGGGCGTCACGATGCACGGCTTCGCGCTGAACGTGAACCCGGACACCTCGAACTTCGACAAGATCATCCCGTGCGGCATCCGTGACGCGGGCGTCACCTCGCTCTCGTACGAGCTGGGCCGCGAGGTCACGATCGACGAGGTGCTGCCGGTCGTGGAGCGCCACCTGCGCGACGTCCTGGAGAACGCGGCCCTCGCGCCGCGCGTCATCGAGCAGGCGCCCGAGAGGGAGCCCGACAAGGCCACGGCTTGAACGGGAATGCACCCCGAAGGCCAGAGGTTGGCCACACGTAAGGCCCATGAAGACCACGGGCGTACCCTGAGGTACGCCGAAGAATCAAAGCTGTAGGGAGCCGGTCGTGTCCGCAGTCGCACCCGACGGACGCAAGATGCTGCGCCTGGAGGTCCGCAACAGCCAGACCCCCATCGAGCGCAAGCCCGAGTGGATCAAGACCCGGGCGAAAATGGGTCCCGAGTACACGAAGATGCAGAGCCTCGTGAAGAGCGAGGGCCTGCACACGGTCTGCCAGGAGGCGGGCTGTCCGAACATCTACGAGTGCTGGGAAGACCGCGAGGCCACCTTCCTCATCGGCGGCGACCAGTGCACGCGGCGCTGTGACTTCTGCCAGATCGACACGGGCAAGCCCGAGGCGCTCGACCGTGACGAGCCGCGCCGCGTCGGTGAGTCCGTCGTCACGATGGACCTGAACTACGCCACGATCACCGGCGTCGCGCGCGACGACCTGGAGGACGGCGGCGCCTGGCTGTACGCGGAGACCGTGCGCCAGATCCACGCGATGACGGCTGAGCGCGCCGAGGGCTACACCAAGGTCGAACTGCTCATCCCCGACTTCAACGCGGACCCGGACCAGCTGGCCGAGGTCTTCTCGTCCCGCCCCGAGGTTCTCGGGCACAACGTCGAGACGGTGCCGCGCATCTTCAAGCGGATCCGTCCCGGCTTCCGGTACGAGCGCTCCCTCGAGGTCATCACGAAGGCCCGCGAGGCCGGCCTGGTCACCAAGTCCAACCTGATCCTGGGCATGGGCGAGGAGCGCGCCGAGGTCAGCGAGGCGCTGCGCCAGCTGCACGAGGCCGGCACCGAGCTCATCACCATCACCCAGTACCTGCGCCCGACGCCGCGGCACCACCCCGTCGAGCGCTGGGTGAAGCCGGCCGAGTTCGTGGAGCTGAAGGAGGAGGCCGAACAGATCGGCTTCTCCGGCGTCATGTCGGGCCCGCTGGTCCGCTCCTCGTACCGCGCCGGACGCCTCTACCAGATGGCCGTCGAGAAGCGCGGCTCGTACGTGGCCTCGCAGGCGGTCTGATCCGGTCCCACCCGCGCGGCCCGCCAGCCGTGTGAAATCACGCACAAGCAGCTACCGGCCGGTAATGGCCGAGACAACGCGGCCCTGACAGTCCCCGCAGATGGGGGGCACCGTCAGGGCCGCGTCATCGTTCGGCCCTGACGCATCAAGGCTTCATAGGCGTTTGACCCTTCGGTCACGCACTGGTAACACCAAACAGTGACGCTGTACTCACGCCACGTACACCCGTAGTCAGAGCCGCTCCCGAGGGGGACCTCCCAATGCAGGCCGCGCCCGTTCGCGCCACCGCCATCCCGACCTTCACCGACGCCCTGCGCGCGGTCGAGTCGCTGCTCATGAGCAGCGGACAGCGCACCGCACGCCGCAACGCCTGGACCTCCGTGCTCGACGACCGCCGCCGTGCCAAGGACCGGGTCGAGGCGCAGCGGGTGCTCGAGGAGGCTGTGGCGGCCCGCACGTCGTAGCCACTTGCCCGGACACGTAGACTTCAAGGCATGGCGAGGAAGGAAACCGCAGCGGACGCTGCGAACCCCGGGCGACTCAAGCAGATCGCTCTGACCTTTAAGATGACCCGCAAGGCCGATCCGATGATCGCTCTTGTACTCGCGGCTGTGGGAATCGTCACCTTTGGTGTGTTCCTCGCGATCGGTTTCTTGATCGGTCACCCGGTATATCTCGGAATTCTCGGCTTCCTGCTCGCCTTCCTCGCGATGGCGATCGTCTTCGGACGCCGTGCCGAGCGAGCAGCCTTCGGGCAGATGGAGGGTCAGCCCGGCGCGGCTGCCGCGGTACTCGACAACATCGGCCGTGGCTGGACCACGACCCCGGCCGTGGCGATGAACCGCAGCCAGGACGTCGTCCACCGGGCGGTCGGCAAGGCCGGCATCGTCCTGGTGGCCGAAGGCAACCCGAACCGGGTGAAGACGCTCCTCGCGGCGGAGAAGCGGAAGATGGCCCGCATCGTCTCCGACGTCCCGGTCCACGACATCCTCGTCGGCAACGGCGAGGGCCAGGTGCCGCTCAAGAAGCTCCGCACGACGATGCTCAAGCTCCCCCGCGTGCTGGCCGGCCCGCAGGTCACGACGACCAACGACCGCCTCAGGGCGATGGGTGACCTGATGAGCAACATGCCGCTCCCCAAGGGCCCGATGCCCAAGGGCATGCGGATGCCGCGCGGTGGCGGCAAGGGACGCTGACCCTGCCGGCTGATCCTTCTACTACGACGATGAGGCCCCGGAACCGATCGGTTCCGGGGCCTCATCGTCGTCAGGGCGTGCTCGGCGTCCCGGTGGGGGCCGGTGTGTCAGGTGCGGACCTGGACCGCGCGGGCCAGGCGGTCGTGCAGGCCGCGGCCGTCACGGTCCCAGATCAGGGCGGGGACGGCGACGCACAGGAGCACCGTGCGGACCAGGACGCGGCCGAGGCCGAGGCGGCCGGAGCCGTCCTGCGCGACGACGCGCAGCCCCATGATCCGCTTGCCCGGCGTGAACCCGACCGTGCCGACGGTGAGCAGGCCGAGGGCGAAGAAGATCCCGAGGGCCCAGTTCCCCGTCGCCTGGTTGTAGCCGTGCGTGAGGAGCCCGTATGCGATCAGCATGCACAGGGCCCAGTCGATGACGAGGGCGACCATGCGCCTGCCGGGGCGGGCGATGGAGCCCGGCCCCTGCTCGGGCAGCCCGAGCTGCTCACCGCGGTAACCGAACTCGACACCCGCGTCCTCCGCGGCCGCCCGCGGCCCGGAGAGCCACGATCCCATTACTTGCCTGTTGTCCACCCGTCCACGGTACTGCGCTCGGCCACACGGCCCGCCCCGGCCCCCGGCCCGGTTAACTTCGGCGAAACAAATGGGTCATGCTTGAGAAATCCCCCGTCCCTATGGTCAGGTCCCAGCGTGTGCCACCGCACTGGCCGCACCACCGAGCTGCAACCCCGCCCCTCCCCGGGTGGGAGTAGGAGGAGTTGGATGTTCCAGAACGCCGATGACGCCAAGAAGTTCATCGCGGACGAGGACGTCAAGTTCGTCGACGTCCGGTTCTGCGACCTGCCGGGTGTGATGCAGCACTTCACGGTGCCGGCCGCGGCGTTCGACCCCACCGAGGAGCTGGCCTTCGACGGATCCTCGATCCGGGGCTTCCAGGCCATCCACGAGTCCGACATGGCGCTCCGCGCCGACCTGTCCACCGCGCGCGTCGACCCCTTCCGCCGCGACAAGACGGTCAACATCAACTTCTTCATCCACGACCCGATCACGGGCGAGCAGTACTCCCGTGACCCGCGCAACGTCGCGAAGAAGGCCGAGGCGTACCTCGCCTCGACCGGCATCGCCGACACCGCGTACTTCGGCCCCGAGGCCGAGTTCTACGTCTTCGACTCGGTCCGCTTCGAGACGTCGGCGAACGAGAGCTTCTACCACATCGACTCCGAGGCCGGCGCCTGGAACACCGGTTCGGAAGAGAACAACCGCGGCTACAAGGTCCGCTACAAGGGCGGTTACTTCCCGACCCCGCCGGTCGACCACTTCGCCGACCTGCGCGCCGAGATCTCCCTCGAGCTGGACAAGAACGGCCTCCAGGTCGAGCGCCAGCACCACGAGGTCGGCACCGCCGGCCAGGCGGAGATCAACTACAAGTTCAACACGCTGCTCGCCGCGGCCGACGACCTGATGCTCTTCAAGTACATCGTGAAGAACGTCGCGTGGCGCAACAACAAGACCGCGACCTTCATGCCGAAGCCGATCTTCGGTGACAACGGCTCGGGCATGCACGTCCACCAGTCCCTGTGGGCGAACGGCGACCCGCTGTTCTACGACGAGCAGGGCTACGCGGGCCTCTCGGACATGGCGCGCTACTACATCGGCGGCATCCTGAAGCACGCCCCGTCGCTGCTCGCCTTCACCAACCCCACGGTGAACTCGTACCACCGCCTGGTCCCGGGCTTCGAGGCGCCGGTCAACATGGTCTACTCGCAGCGCAACCGCTCCGCCGCGATGCGCATCCCGATCACGGGCTCGAACCCGAAGGCCAAGCGCGTCGAGTTCCGCGCGCCGGACCCGTCCTCGAACCCGTACCTCGCCTTCTCGGCCCTCCTGATGGCCGGCCTCGACGGCGTGAAGAACAAGATCGAGCCGGCCGAGCCGATCGACAAGGACCTCTACGAGCTGGCTCCCGAGGAGCACGCGAACGTCCAGCAGGTCCCGACCTCCCTGCCGGCCGTCCTGGACGCCCTGGAAGCCGACCACGAGTACCTCCTGGCCGGCGGTGTCTTCACCCCCGACCTGATCGAGACGTGGATCGACTACAAGCGCACGAACGAGATCGCCCCGATCCAGCTCCGCCCGCACCCGCACGAGTTCGAGCTCTACTTCGACCTCTAAGAACGCCACGGGTCAGAGCGGATTCCGCTCGCCTGGGACATATGTGGGCCGTCGGCCGTGTTCTTCCACTCCTGGAAGGCACGGCCGACGGCCTTTTCCGTGGGTGCTGATCAGGCTCCGACGGGAGCCTCTCCGTCGTCGCCGTCGGCCTCATGCGTGACATCAGCCACACAGACTTCTGGCTCTCAGGTAGTCGAATAGTAGATCGAGGCTTGACGGCATAGTGCGCTTTATCCGACTTGGTGCAGACATTCTCCGAGCCGGATCCAGCACTGTTCGGCCCTCTCTGCGCTTTCGCCCGTTCGGCTGGCGAGCAACGGCTTCTGACGGGCCAACAGGTTTCTTCGCCGCCCCCGGCGACCGGACCAGCACGCGTGCGCGCTCGTTTCAAGCGCCGTCCATGACTACGAGCCGAGGTAGTACCGACGCTTGTTGCCGCGCCCCGACACCAGTTCCAAGAATGTCGGCCGCAAGGCGTCTCCGCGGCCCTGGTGCAGGAACTGGGCAGAGCCGGACCCCCTGGGGGCGCTCCGCGATCACCGAACGAGGTCACGCATGAGTAAGCACCGCAGGAAGTCGTACCGCCGGCCGATAGCCATCGCTGTCATCGCCGTAGGAGCCGTGGGTGTGCCCTCCGCCGCCATAGCCTGCATGGGGACTCAGGGTGATGCGGGCGGTCGCCCCTCCGGCCACCGGGAGAACGCGAGCTCCCACCAGCGGTGGACGGGATCGTCGTGGGGTCATAAGCCGACTGCGGGAGCGTCGAAGAGCCCCACTGAGACCCCCAGCGCACGGCGGACCACCGCGACTCCCAGCGCACGGCAGACCACCACGACTCCCAGCGCACCGCGGACCACCGCAACTCCCCGCGCACCGCGGACCACCGCGACCCCCAGCGCACCGCGGACCACCGCGACTCCCAGCGCACCTGCCACGACCGCACCGGCATCCGGGGACGCAGCTCGCGTACTGGCGCTCGTCAACAGCGAGCGCAGCAAGGCCGGATGCTCTCCGTTGACGATGAACGCGAAGCTGACCAAGGCCGCTCAGGACCACAGCAAGGACATGGCATCCCACGGGAACATGTCCCACACGGGCTCCGACGGGTCGGCGCCCGGCGACCGGATCACGCGTGCCGGTTACAGCTGGAGCTCCTACGGCGAGAACGTCGCCTACGGCTACTCCACACCCGAGAAGGTCATGGACGCCTGGATGTCCAGCCCGGGCCACAAGCGCAACATCCTCGACTGCTCGTTCAAGGAGATCGGCATCGGCCTCGCGCAGCCCAACAGCTACTGGACCCAGGACTTCGGCACGGCCCGATAGGACGCTGCAGGGACCGTCGCCTCCTTCGGGAGGGGCGGGGCTTCGTTCTGCGCACGGCCACAAACACTCATAAACTCGGGCGAAGTTGGACAGACTTCCGAGGAGTGCTGTATGAGCAATCTGTTCGTCGTCGCCTATGAAGACCTCGCCACGGCCAATCAGGTGCGCGAGAAAATGCTCGATCTGGCCAAGCAGCACCTCGTCGAGCTCGAGGACATCGTGGTCGTCGAGCGGCGCGAGGACGGGAAGATCAAGCTGCATCAGGCCGTGAACTACACGGCGACGGGTGCGGCCGGCGGGGCCTTGTGGGGCGGTGTCATCGGGCTGCTCTTCCTCGTGCCGCTGCTCGGCGCGGCCGTCGGTGCCGCGGCCGGGGCCGCCGGTGGTGCCGCGACCGACACCGGCATCAACGACGACTTCATGAAGGAGCTGAGCCAGAACCTTCGGCCCGGTGCCGCCGCGCTGTTCGTCCTGGTGAAGCAGGCCTCCCCGGACAAGGTCATCCCCCAGATCGCGTCGTTCGGCGGTCAGCTCGTCCAGACCTCGCTGAGCAACGAGGAGGAGGAGCAGTTGCGGGCGGCTCTGAAGGCGGCCAAGGGTGAGGCGGCGGCACAGGAGGCCTCGAACGGGGCCTCGAAGGGGGGCTCGAACGGGGCCTGACGTATCCGTACGGTCCTGTTGGTGCGGCCGCCCCCGTCCGGGGGCGGCCGCACCGGCGTTCTCAGACGCCCGAAGCGATCGTGATCAGGCCCTCCGCCGCCGCCCTGCGCAGGGCGGTGTGGTCGATGGCGTTCTGGTCGGCGTAGCGCAGCGCGAAGTCGGCGACAGCGCGGTCGAAGATGTCGGCGCGGCCGAGGTAGCCGGCGATGGCGATGCGGTCGCCCGAGCGGGCGTGGGCGCGGGCCAGGGCGGTGCCGCACAGTTCGGCGTAGGCGCGCAGTTCGTCCGGGCAGAGGCCCGCGACGTCGGCGGAGCCCTTCATGTCGCGCAGCTGCCGCCAGTAGAAGGCGCGGCCCTGGGGGCCGGTCATCCAGCCGAGGAAGATGTCACCGGAGGCCTGGAGCAGGCGCTGGCCCGCGACGACTCGGTGGCCCGGATGCACGTACGGGCCGTGCGGCTGGTACTCCTCGATGACGGACCGGGTGGCCTCCTTGATCTGGAGGAACAGCGGGTCGTCGGCGTCGCGACCTTCGAGCAGCACGACGAAGCAGCGGGTGCCGACGCTGCCGACGCCGACGACTTTGCGGGCGGCCTCGACGAAGCGGTAGCGGTCGAGGAGACGGCGGCGTTCCTCGGCGAGGGTGGAGCGGTAGTCGCCGAACAGCTTGCGCACCGTGGCCGTGTCGGGGGTGCTCGCCGGTTCGAGGAGCGGCGGGTCCTGGATGATGCGGCGGCGCCCGTCGACGACCTCGGTGAGTTTGCCGAGCGCGTGGAGGCTGGTGCGGCGGGTGGCGTGGGCGAGGGTCGCCTGGACTCGGCGTCGGCTGCGGCCGGAGCGGATGAGGGGCAGCAGCTGGTGCGCGTCGATGTGCTCGTACCAGACGGCGAGTTCACCCATCCCCGCGAGCCGGCGTATCGCCGTGCGGTACGCGGCTGCGGCGGCGCGGGCCGATCTGAGGGCCTGGGCGTCGGTGTGCCCGTTGTCGCGGGCGGCGACGGCCACGCTCGCGGCCAGCCGTTTCACGTCCCATTCGAAGGGGCCCGGACTGGTCTCGTCGAAGTCGTTGACGTCGAAGAGCAGGGACCGTTCCGCGGACGCGAACAGGCCGAAGTTCAACAGGTGGGCGTCTCCGCAGAGTTGGACCGTGAGGCCGGTGGCGCGCTGCGTGGCAAGGTCGCCGGTCATGACGGCGGCGGCGCCGCGCAGGAACGCGAACGGTGAGGCCGCCATCCGTCCGTACCGGATGGGCAGCAGTTCCGCGACGCGGTCGGCCGCCTGCCGTTCCAGTACGACGACGGGGTCGGTGCGGTCGGCGGCGGGGATCCACGCGCCGTGCGAGGAGCGTGACGCGCGCTTGCGGGCCGCCTTGCCCAGGGCGGCACGGGCGTGGGGGGTGGTCACGCGGCACCGTCCGCGTGGCGGGCGGGGGCGGTCACGGCTAGTGCCGCAGCGCTCTGCCGACGTCCGCTTTCACGTCGCCGGTGAGGGTGCGGTTGCTGCGGGCCGTCGCCTTCTTGGACTTGCCCTTGTCGACGTCGTCGATCGTCACGACGACCGCGTCGAGGAGGTTGCCGCCGCTGTCGCGGAAGTTGACCTGTACCGCGTACGAGGCTTGGGAGCCGGAGCTGTTGGTGGCGGTGACGGGGGCCGTGGTCCGGTCGCCGTCCTTCGCCACGTCGCCGAGGCCGATGTCGCCCTTGGCGTTCACGCCTCCCTTGACGCGGTCCAGTTCCTCCTGGGCCTTGGCCGTGGCCGAGGCGACGACGTCACCGGCCCGGGACCCGACGGACGACGCGGCGGACGCGGCTTTGGACACCGCGTCGGAGGGGCTGGTGTCGCTGCCCGAGCACCCGGCCGCCGCCAGCAGCACCGCCGCCACCAGCAGCCCGGCCCCCGCGCCCCGTATGCCACGTCCCGACATCACGCCTCCCGCTGCTCGTTCCGCTCCCCGTCAGCTCAGTCAAGGCGGCCGGGGACCGGGCGGCATGCCGGATACGGCAAACAGGTGAACGCCCCCGGGGCCGGGCAGGATGGGGGCACGGTCGGCGAACGGTTCCGGGAGGTCCTCTTGAGTGGTCGGCGGCGGCACATCGGCGGGGCGGAGCGGCGGGCCAGGCTCGCGGTCGGGCAGCGGCTCGCGCCCGCCGCGCGGGCCGGATCCGCCGAGGAGGTCGCCGGGTCCCTCGTGGCACTGCACGGCACGGACCCGGCCACGGTGTACCTGGCGGTGGGCGCGCGCCTCAGGGACGCCTCGAAGACGGTCGCCGACGTGGAGCGCGCCCTGTATGCGGACCGCTCCCTGGTGCGGATGCACGGCATGCGGCACACGGTGTTCGTGTTCCCCGCCGCGCTCGCCGCCGTGGTCCACGCGTCGACGGGGGTGGCGGTCGCCGCCCGGGAGCGCGCCTCCTTCGTCAAGCATCTGGAGGCGGGCAGTGAACACGACGCGGCGTGGCTGGCCGACGTCGAGGCGGGCACCCTGGCGGCGATCGGGGCGCGCGGCGAGGCGACCGCGGCGGAACTCGCCGAGGACGAGCCGCGGTTGCGTACGCAGCTGCTGTACGCGCCGGGCAAGAAGTACGAGGCGTGGCAGTCGATCTCGACGCGGCTGCTGCGTGTGCTCGGCATGGAGGGGCGCGTCGTGCGCGGGCGGCCCCGCGGGTCGTGGACGTCCAGCCAGTTCAGGTGGGCGCTCATGCCCGCGCACGCCGAACTCCCCGTGGCCGAGGCCCAGTCGGAGCTGCTGCGTCGCTGGCTCGGCTCGTGCGGTCCGGCCACGGAGGCCGACCTGAAGTGGTGGACGGGGTGGAAGGTCAGCGACGTGCGCAAGGCACTGACGGCGGTGGGGGCGGTCGAGGTGGAGCTGGACGAAGGGGCCGGGTTCGTGCTCCCGGACGCCGTCGAGCCGGTCACCGCGGACACCGGGCCGTGGGCGGCCCTGCTTCCCGGGCTCGACCCGAGCCCGATGGGATGGCAGCAGCGCGACTGGTATCTGCCGCCGGAGCTGCGCGCGCCGCTCTTCGACGGGGCGGGCAACATCGGTCCGACCGTGTGGTGGGACGGGCGGATCGCCGGCGGGTGGGCGCAGGGCAAGGACGGCAACGTCCGGTGGCGGCTGCTCGCGGACGTGGGCCGGGAGGCCGCGACCGCCGTGGAGGCGGAGGCCGCGCGGCTCCAGGAGTGGGTGGGCGAGGCGCGGGTCACGCCCCGCTTCCGTACGCCGCTGGAGAAGGAGCTGGCGGGACCGGCGGGACCGGCGGGACCGGCAAGGGAGTGACTGAACTGCCGTGCGCCGCCCGCCCGTTGAGCAGGACCCGGGCGGGCGGCGCACCTGGCCGTCAGCGGCTGTAGCGCATCAGCGCGCGCACCATGTGGCAGGTGATGTCCGACGGCGGATGGATACCGACGCGCTCCGCCGTGCTCCGTATCGTCCGGTTGTGGGCCTGGTTCGGGAGGTAGACGCCCGAGTCGAGCAGGGCGATCGCGAGGCGCATGGCCTTGAGGCGGCGGTTGTGCGTGATGTACCAGTCACGCGGCCGCCCCGCGGGCAGGGCCTTCTTCTCGAGCTTTTCGAGTGGCTTGCAGGGCAGGTCGATGAGCATCGGTGCGGCAGCGGGCACAGGCATCCTCCTGTCGCGGGAGGGAGACCTTCCGAGACCCTCCGCGGCCCCGGACGCTCCCTCGAACACTGCTTCAATTCTACTGCCGGGCACTGACAATAGCCGCTGGCCACAAGGCCTTTCCCGTACCTTTGGCCCCATGGAGATCTGGATCAACCCCGCCTGCTCGAAGTGCCGCAGCGCGCTCACCCTGCTCGACGCGGAAGGCGCCGACTACACGGTGCGGCGCTACCTGGAGGACGTGCCGTCCGAGGACGACATCCGCGCCGTCCTGGAGCGGCTCGGGCTCGAACCATGGGACATCACGCGCACACAGGAGGCCGACGCGAAGGAGCTCGGTCTGAAGGACTGGGCGCGGGACGCGGGTTCGCGGGACCGGTGGATCGCGGCACTCTCCGCGCACCCGAAGCTCATCCAGCGGCCCATCATCACAGCGGAGGACGGTACGGCCGTGGTGGCGCGCAGCGAGGACGCCGTCCGGGACGCGCTCGGTCGCAAGTGAGCCGCCGCTGAGACGCCGATGGGCCGCGGCGGAGTCACCCGGGAGCCCAACTCTCGTGTGACGTACGTTACTTGAGCTTCCCCTGGGGTCAGTTGAGTTCCGCCCTCCGGTTACCCGTACGTATCGGTGCGCGCACCGACGTTCGTAACGACGACAGGAGGCGGACATGTCCCGCAGGAGAAGGATGGGCCCCCGGAAGAAGGCCGCGCTCGCCGTGAGCGCGGCCCTCGTCGCCGGTGGGGCGGCTTTCGCGCTCGCGAGTACGGGCAATGCGGCGCCGGTCGCGCAGAACGCCCAGGTCTGCCAGGGCCTGGAGACCGCGATCGCCAACAACCAGGAGTTCATCGACGGGCAGCGGGCCGCCCCGGACGCGCAGTCCGAGGCTCGCATCGCCAACCGGGAAGCGGTCATCGCGGAGATCCGGCGCAAGGAGGCGGCGTCCGGCTGCGAGGGCGGAGCGGGGGCCGGAGCCGATGACGGAGCAGGGGCCGGAGCCGGTGCCGATGACGCGGCCGGCGGTATGGAGACGGTGACGGCCGCACCCCCGGCCACGGTCACCGCCGACCCCGACCCCACAGACCCCGACCCCACAGACCCCGATCCCACCGACGCCGCCGGAGGGGACGCCGCGGGTGAGCAGGTCTGTGCCGGTTCGACCGTGACGCTCTCCGGTGAGGGCGGCGCTCCCGCCGCGTCCAGCGGTCAGTTCCCGGCGGGGACGAAGCTCAAGGTCACCAACCTCGACAACGGCAAGTCCACGTCCGTCGAGGTGACGTCCGCCTCCGGAAGCTGCGCGCTGCTGAACAACGCGGCGTTCGAGCAGGTCCGCGAACCGGGCAAGTTCCTCATCCGCAACGCACGCATAGAGAAGGTGGGCTGACCTCACAGGCCCACCAGACCAACCAGGCCAACAGCCCCGGCCCGCGCGCGTGCCCCCATGACGTACGCAGGCCGGGGCCGTTGGGCGAAACGTGACTCCGGCCACAAAGGGTCCGGGTAACACGGGGTTCACATTCGGGCAACGGACGGGAAATCGCCTGTTGACATTCTGCGGAGCAGCACACAGAGGCGCCGCACCCGCACATGTCCGCGCCGTACAGACCCACCCGAAGGATGTGGCCCCCCGTGACGTTCAAGGCTGAGTACATCTGGATCGACGGCACCCAGCCGACGGCCAAGCTCCGTTCGAAGACGAAGATAATCGCGGGTTCCGCGCCGGCGCTCGAAGAGCTGCCGATCTGGGGCTTCGACGGTTCGAGCACCAGCCAGGCCAAGGGCCACGCCTCCGACCGCGTGCTGCGTCCCGTCGCCTCCTACCCGGACCCGATCCGCGGCGGCGACGACATCCTCGTCCTGTGCGAGGTCCTGAACATCGACATGACGCCGCACGAGTCCAACACGCGTGCCGCGCTCGCCGAGGTGGCGGAGCAGTTCGCCGCGCAGGAGTCGATCTTCGGCATCGAGCAGGAGTACACGTTCTTCGAGGGCGAGCGCCCGCTCGGCTTCCCCGTGGGCGGCTTCCCGGCCGCGCAGGGCGGCTACTACTGCGGCGTCGGCGCGGACGAGATCTTCGGCCGTGACGTCGTCGAGGCGCACCTGGACAACTGCCTCAAGGCGGGTCTCGGGATCTCCGGCATCAACGCCGAGGTCATGCCCGGCCAGTGGGAGTTCCAGGTCGGCCCGCTCGCCCCGCTCGAGGTCTCCGACCAGCTGTGGGTGGCCCGCTGGCTGCTCTACCGCACCGCCGAGGACTTCAACATCTCCGCGACCCTCGACCCGAAGCCGGTCAAGGGCGACTGGAACGGTGCGGGCGCGCACACCAACTTCTCCACCAAGGCGATGCGCGAGGGCTACGCCGCGATCATCACCGCGTGCGAGTCGCTCGGCGAGGGCTCGAAGCCGATGGACCACGTCAAGAACTACGGCGCGGGCATCGACGACCGCCTGACGGGTCTGCACGAGACCGCCCCGTGGAACGAGTACAGCTACGGCGTCTCCGACCGCGGCGCCTCGGTCCGCATCCCGTGGCAGGTCGAGAAGGACGGCAAGGGCTACATCGAGGACCGGCGTCCGAACGCGAACGTCGACCCGTACGTCGTGACGCGCCTGATCGTCGACACCTGCTGCACCGCCCTGGAGAAGGCCGGCCAGGTCTGATCCGCGGCTCCTGATCGCCGAAGGGCGCCCACCGGTCCGGTGGGCGCCCTTCGCGTTGCCGCGCGCCTCGGGGAACGTCGGAACGTCAAGTTCGCGCCAAGGTGCCGTCCGACCGGTGAGAGGGGGGTCCTGCCCCGCGAGCCCGTCTGCTTCAATGGGTCCATGGCCAGCTTCCAGAACACCGCGCCGGGTCGCCACGACCTCGAGCCGTTCTGGCCTTCCCGTCAGCACCACGACTTCGACCGGGTGTGTTGCCGCGCGGAGAACGCGCAGGCCCTCTAAAGCCGGCTCACCCCGGCGTTCGGTCCGCGCGCACGACGCAGGTCCTTCTGTGACCTCGCAGTTCTCGACGATCTCGATGACTCCTCGCGCGAAAGAGTTGACCACTCATGGCGAACACCCGTTCCTTCTCCACCGCTTCCTCCGTGACCGCCGCCCCCTCCCCCGTCGCCTCCGGCCGCCACCGGCTGCGCGCCGTCGACCGGGACGAGGTGGTGGATGTCGTGGACTTCCTGCCGCCGGGCGCGACCTGGCTGCCCGCTCCCCCGCACACCCTGCCCACGCTGCCGGGCCGGCCGCCGATGATCGGCTACCTGGTCCTCGTACCCGCGGACCAGCAGCCGCTGCTCCCGGTACCCGACGAGCCCGAGCGGCAGCCCGCGGCCGCTCCGCAGGACAGCGGCAGCGACAGCGACGCACTCGTCCGTATCGACGGCGTGCAGCGCACCGCGCGGGTCGACGGACGCCAACTCGACCTGACATACCTGGAGTTCGAGCTGCTCGCGCACCTCGTCGCGCATCCGCACCGGGTACACACCCGCGACCAGCTCGTGACCACCGTGTGGGGCTACGGGCACGTGGGCGACGGACGGACGGTCGACGTCCATGTCGCGCGGCTGCGCCGCAAGCTCGGGGCCGAGCACCGTCAGGCGATCCAGACGGTGCGGCGGGTCGGGTACAAGTACGCCCCGCCGGCCACGCGTTGACCGAAGGGTGGAGCGCGCCGCCCCTGGCCGCCCCTCGCCGCCGCTCGCCTCCTCTGGCCTCCCCCGGCCGAATCGTTCTCCCCCGGGCAGAAACGGATTCCCTGACGCGCCACGAGCGGGCAGAGTCACCGGCATGAGACTTCTGGTGCTCGGCGGTACGGAATTCGTGGGGCGCGCCGTGGTGGAGGCCGCGGTCGCGCGGTCCTGGGACGTGACGGTGTTCCATCGAGGGCGGCACGCGGCGCCCGAAGGAGTGCGGTCCCTGCACGGGGACCGGACCCTGTCGGACACCGACGGCGGACTCGCCGCACTCGCGGAGAGTGCGGGCGAGTGGGACGTCGTCGTCGACACCTGGGCGGCGGCGCCCCGCGTGGTCCGCGACTCCGCCCGGCTGCTCGCGGGGCGCGCGGGCCGCTACGTATACGTGTCGAGCTCGTCCGTGTACGCGTGGGCGCCCCCGCCCGGCTATACCGAGGACGCCCCGGTCGTCGCCGGTGCCTCGCCCGACGCGGAGCAGACGGACTACGCGCGGGACAAGCGGGGCGGTGAGCTCGCGGCGGTCGACGCGTTCGGCGCCGGGCGTTCACTGCTGGTGCGGTGCGGGCTGATCCTCGGCCCGTACGAGAACATCGGCCGGCTCCCGTGGTGGCTGGCACGGATCGCACGGGGCGGCCCCGTCCTTGCACCCGGCCCCCGCGACCTGCCCCTCCAGTACATCGACGTACGTGATCTCGCCACCTGGATCCTCGACGCGGCGCAGGCCGGCCTGAGCGGCCCGTACACCGTGATCAGCCCCTCCGGGCACACCACCATGGGCGGGCTGCTCGACGCCTGTGCCCAGGTCACCGGGGGCGACGCCGAACTGCGCTGGACCGCCCCCGAGGTGATCGCCGCGGCCGGGATCGAGCCGTGGATGCAGCTGCCGGTGTGGGTGCCGCCGGGCAGTGACATGCATGCCGCGCTGCACAGCGGCGTCGTGGCGAAGGCGGTCGCGGCCGGGCTGCGGTGCCGGCCCGTCGAGGAGACAGTCGCCGACACCTGGGCGTGGCTGGAATCCATCGGCGGGGCGGCCCCGCAGCGCCCGGACCGGCCGGTGCTCGGCCTCGACCCGGCGACGGAGGCCAAGGTCCTGGAGGCTTAAGGCCCTGGAGGTCCTGGAGGCTTGAGGCCCTGGAGGTCCTGACGGGCTGACGCCCGGGGGTCCCCAAGGGGGCCGACACCCAGGGGTCCTAGGGGTGGTGCCAGATACACCCCCAGCCGGGTGCCCGGCCCCATGCCCCGTACGGCCCCGGCCGGGGAGACTGGGGGCGTACGGGTCGGGCGGTGGACGGAGAGCGGGATGGACGCGTCGAGTGCGTTCGGCGGGCGGGCGCGGCGCGCCCTGGTGGCGGGGGCGCGTGGCCTCGCGCTCGCGGTGGCGGGGTTCGCCGGGTCGCTCACCCTGTTCGTGCTGTCCGTCCTGTCGATCGTGTTCATCGTCCTGGGTGTCGGCGTGCTCACCACTCCGGCGGTGCTGTCCCTGGTCAGGTCCTGGGCGAACTGGCGGCGCGTCGCCGCCGCCGAGTGGTACGGGATCCGCGTACCGGCGCTGTACCGGCCCTTCCCCGCCGATGTGCGGACCGGGCTCGTCGGGCAGGCGGAGCGGTGCCGGCTGATGCTCGGTGACCCGGCGACCTGGCGGGACCTGCGCTGGCTGCCCGTCGACATGACGGCCGGGTTCGTGACCGCGCTCCTGCCGGCCGCGGTCGTCTTCTATCCGCTGGAGGGGTACGCCCTCGCGGCCGGCCTGTGGCGGGTCTTCACGGACGGCACGTACGTCGGCTGGTGGTACGGGTTCGTGCCCATCAGCGGTCAGGGCTCCGCGTTCCTGGCCGCCTGCCTCGCCACCGCGCTGCTCGTGGCCGGTTACTTCACGGCCCCGCTCCTGCTGCGCGCCCACTTCCAGCTGACGCGCGCGGTCCTCACCCCGGACGACGGCGAACTGGCCGCCCGCGTCGAGGTGTTGACCCAGACGCGGCGCGACGCCGTCGACACCTCGGCTGCGGAGCTGCGCCGCATCGAGCGCGACCTGCACGACGGCGCGCAGGCCCGCCTCGTCGCCATGGGCATGGACCTCGGCACGATCGAGGCCCTGATCGAGAAGAACCCGCAGAAGGCCAAGGAGCTGCTCGCGCAGGCCCGCAGGTCCTCCGCCGACGCCCTCACCGAGCTGCGCGACCTGGTCCGCGGCATCCATCCGCCGGTCCTCGCCGAGCGCGGCCTCGGTGACGCGGTGAAGGCGCTCGCGCTGCGGCTGCCGGTCGCCACCGACGTCGACGTGGACCTGCCGGGCCGAGCCGAGGCGCCCGTCGAGTCGGCTGCGTACTTCGCGGTCAGTGAGGTCCTCACGAACGCCGTCAAGCACTCGGGGGCCGACCGCGTCTGGGTCGACGTGCACCACACCGGGGCGACGGGCATGCTGCGGATCGCCGTCACCGACAACGGGAAGGGCGGCGCGAGCGTCGGGGCCGGGTCGGGGCTGAGCGGGATCGAGCGCCGGCTCGGTACATTCGACGGCGTCCTCGCCGTCAGCTCCCCCGCGGGCGGTCCGACCATGGTGACGATGGAGCTTCCTTGCGCGTTGTCCTAGCCGAAGATCTCTTCCTGCTCCGCGACGGCCTGGTGCGGATGCTGGAGGCGTACGACTTCGAGGTCGCCGCGGCCGTCGAGAGCGGGCCCGAACTGACCAAGGCGCTCGCCGAGTTGGAGCCGGACGTCGCCGTCGTCGACGTACGGCTGCCGCCCTCGCACACGGACGAGGGGCTGCAGTGCGCGCTCGCCGCGCGGCGGGCACGGCCGGGACTGCCGGTCCTCGTCCTGTCGCAGCACGTGGAGCAGCTGTACGCGCGCGAGCTGCTCGCCGACGGGAACGGCGGGATCGGCTATCTGCTGAAGGACCGGGTGTTCGACGCGGACCAGTTCATCGACGCGGTGCGCCGGGTCGCCGCGGGCGGGACCGCGATGGACCCGCAGGTGATCCAGCAACTCCTGTCGCGGCGGGCCGCGGACGAGCCGCTCGGCGGTCTGACACCGCGCGAAATGGAGGTTCTGGAACTCATGGCGCAGGGCCGGTCGAATGCGGCCATCGCGGGCCAACTCGTCGTCACGGAACGGGCGATCGCGAAACACACCTCCAATATCTTTCTGAAGCTGGGACTTCCGGTGTCGGACGACGACAACCGGCGCGTTCTCGCCGTCATCGCCTATCTGGATCAGGGCCGTTGAGAATCCGTCGGGAAAACACCGGTGCTCTCTTTGAACAAGGGGCCCGCGTGTTGCGTACGTAGCTCCATGGGACGCACATCACGAAAACGGCGCTCGTCACTCGCGACGCGCATGACGGTCGCGTCGGCCGCACTGCTCCTGGGTGGAGGAGGGCTGGTCGCGGTGAACGTCTACGCGTCCGCCCACGAGGAGAACCCGGCGCAGCGCGGCGACGGCGCGCAGCAGCAACAGCAGCAGGTCGCCACGATCGACTGCCCCGACGTGGGCAACGGGCTCTCCGACGTGCCGGACGCCGCACGGTCGGAGGTCGACGGCGAACTGGCCACGATGGACAGCCAGATCACCGAGTCGTACCAGCGCCTCGCGGCTTCGCGGGACGCGGCGGCGCGGGATCCGCAGTTCGTACAGAACAGCATTCTGCAGCCGTTGAAGGAGCGGCGTTCGAACCTCATCGACCGGATCGGCCTGGAGATCAGCCGGGCCGGCGGAACGGCGCCCGAGGGCATGAAGGACCTCGCGGCCTGCACGGCCAGGTCGGCCGGCACCGACGGCAGCCCCCCGGCCGGCTCCGCCGCACCGTCCGCCCCCGCGGACGGCGGCCAGCAGAACGGCGGACAGCAAGGCGACGGCGGACAGGACGGCGGCCAGCAGGACGGCGGACAGCAAGGCGGCGGACAAGGCGATGGCCAGCAGAACGGCAACGGCCCCGACGCCTCCGACTTCGTCGACATCAACTCCGTCCAGCCCAACGTGAAGACTCCGCCCAACCAGCGAGCCGCCTCCCGCGGCACGTTCACCACGAAATGCGGGCGGAACGAGAACGGCAAGTTCAATCCCGACAACGTCATCGTGGCGCCGGGTGTGAGCAATGGCGCGCACCATATGCACGACTACGTGGGAAATCAGGCGAACGATGCTTTCGCCAGTGACGACGATCTTGCGAATGGCGACACGAGCTGCCGCAATCAGGGTGACAAGTCGACCTATTACTGGCCTGTTCTGCGCCTTCAGAACGGAAAGGACGAGAACGACGCGCAGGCCGACGGAGGCGGCAAGGACCAGAATGTCGGCGAGATCCAGACCCCTGCCTCGGTCACGCTGAAGTTCGTGGGAAATCCGGCCGGCAAGGTCGTCGCCATGCCGCGGTTCCTGCGCATCATCACCGGTGACGCCAAGGCGTTCACCAACGGCGACGCGAACGCGAACGCGTCCTGGAGCTGCACCGGTTTCGAGGACCGTCAGCTGAAGGACAAGTACCCGATCTGCCCCGAAGGCAGCAAGGTCGTGCGGTCGTTCAAGTTCCAGAGCTGCTGGGACGGACGCAACACCGACAGCGCCAACCACCGTACGCACGTCGCCTTCGCCGACCCGAACAGCGGCGCCTGCCCGCAGGGCTTCCAGGCGATCCCCCAGCTGCAGCAGCGCATCGTGTACGACGTGCCTCCGGGCCCCGGCTTCGCCGTCGACTCGTTCCCCGAGCAGCTGCACAAGCCCGTGACCGACCACGGCGACTTCATCAACGTCTTCGACGAGGGCCTGATGAAGCGCGTCGCGAGCTGCATCAACCGGGGTCAGCGCTGTACCTGACGGCCTGACCCCCCGTCGACTGCTGCGCGGTCAGCTCGCGCGGTGACCGTCAGTGCCCGGAGTGCCCGTCCTCCTCGTGACCCCCACCACCGCTACTCCCCGAGTGGTGCGAGGAGGACTTCTCCACGGTCCCGCCGAGCCGGCCGCGCAGCGCTGTGACCGCCTTGTCGTCGCCGACGGCGATCCAGCGGCGGCCGACCAGATACGTGCCGCCGTAGTCGTCGGCCTGGTCGAGCCACTCGGCCTGGCCGCGGTCGGTGGCGAAGGTCGCGAGGATGTAGCGGTCCCGGCCGTCGCCGCAGGTGGCCTGGCGCAGCTCGTCGGCGTCCGTCTGGATGTCGGGCCTGCATTTCGCCTTGTCCGCGAGCTGTTCCAGGCTGCCGGTCGCCGTCTTCGGCACCCCGTCGCCGCCTGAACCGCAGCCGGTCAGGACCGCCAGCGAGACCATCGCCGCGGTCACCCATATGGGTCGCATGCGTCGCGTCATTCCCATCGTTTCCTTACCTCCCGTGCGGCGACACGAATTCGCCAGCTCCGTACACAGCGTTGAGCAAGGGGGGTCACAGGGTTACCGTGCGCCGCATCATCCGACGCAGGGGGCACACCTATGACCGCACCGTCGCGACGTTCCGTCCTCGGCACCGCCGGCGCCATCGGCCTGGGAGCCGCCGCGGGGTTCCCTCTCACGGCTCACGCCGCCGAGGGCCCTGCCTTCGATACGGCTCCCGTACGTTCCGCACTCAACAGACTGCTCCCGGGACACGCGGACCAGTTCAGCCTCAGACTCCTCTCCCCGCAGGGCGGCGACCGGTTCCGGGTGACCGGCACCCGGGGAAAGATCGCGGTGTCCGGCACGACACCGGCCGTGCTGCTCACGGGAGTTCACTGGTATCTCAAGTACGTCTGCGGGGCGCACATCGCGTGGAACGGCAGCCAGCTGGACCTGCCGAAGACCCTGCCGGCGCCCCCGCGCCCGCTGGAGAGATCCACCGCGCTCCCCCACCGCTTCGCGCTCAACGACACGAACGACGGCTACACCGCGCCGTACGCCGACTGGCCGTACTGGGAACGGATGATCGACGTCCTCGCGCTGCACGGCTGCAACGAGGTCCTCGTCATCGCGGGCACGGAGGCCGTGTACGAGCGCGTCCTCAAGGACTTCGGGTACAGCGACGCGGAGTCGCGCGCCTGGCTGCCCGCGCCCACGCACCAGCCGTGGTGGCTCCTGCAGAACCTGTCGGGGTACGGCGGACCCCTCTCGCCCGAACTCATCGCGAAGCGCGTGGAGCTGGGCCGGAAGATCACCGGCAGGCTGCGCGAGCTCGGCATGTCGCCCGTGTTCCCCGGCTACTACGGGCACGTCCCCCACGGCTTCGTGGAGCGCAACGGCGGTGACGCGCACGTCGTGCCGCAGGGCACCTGGCACGGCTTCGACCGGCCCGACTGGCTCGACCCGCGCACCCGGTCCTTCGCGGACGTCGCCGCCTCCTTCTACGGGCATCAGCGCGACCTGTTCGGCGCGGCCGGGCACTTCAAGATGGACCTGCTGCACGAGGGCGGCACGGCCGGTGACGTGCCCGTGCCGGACGCGGCGCGCGGCGTCGAGAAGGCCCTCCAGAAGGCGCACCCGGGAGCCACGTGGGTGATTCTCGGCTGGGAGGCCAACCCGCTGCCCGCGCTCATCGACGCGATCGACAAGAAGCGCATGCTGATCGTCGACGGCGTGTCCGACCGCTTCGCGAACGTCACCGACCGCGAGAAGGACTGGGGCAGCACGCCCTACGCGTTCGGCACGATCCCGAACTTCGGCGGGCGGACCACCATCGGCGCCCGCGCGCACATCTGGAACGAGAAGTTCTTCGCGTGGCGCGACAAGGCGGGCAGCGCGCTCACCGGCACGGCCTTCATGCCGGAGGGCACCGACCGCGACCCGGCCGCCTTCGAGCTGTTCTCCGAACTCGCGTGGACCGAGAGCGAGGTCGACCGGGCGGCCTGGTTCTCCGGGTACGCCGACTTCCGCTACGGCGGCCGGGACACGGACGCGCGGGCCGCCTGGCGCGCCCTGCACGACACCGCGTACCAGCACACGGCGGTGGAGCGCAGCGACGCGCACGACTCGCTGTTCTGCGCCCGGCCCGACCTGGCCGCGAACCGGGCCGCCGAGTACGCGCCCCGCGCCCTGGCCTATGACCCGGGCCGCTTCGACGCGGCCCTGAGCGGGCTGCTCGGCGTGGCCGGCGGGCTGCGGAGTTCCGCCGCGTACAAGTACGACCTGGTGGACGTGGCGCGGCAGGCGCTCGCGCACCGCTCGCGTCAGCTCCTGCCGCAGCTGCGGGCCGCGTACGCGAGGAAGGACCGGGACGCCTTCCGGGCCCTGGCGACGCTGTGGCTGAAGCTGATGCGGCTGTCCGACGACGTGACGGGGACGCATCCGGCGTTCCTGCTCGGGCCGTGGATCGACGATGCGCGGCGGCTCGCGACGAGCGAGGGCGAGCGCGCCGAGTTCGAGCGCACGGCGAAGGTGCTCATCACGGTGTGGGGCGACCGCGCCACGTCCGACCCGGGGAACCTGCACGAGTACGCCAACCGCGAGTGGCACGGCCTGATGTCGGACTTCTACGTGCCGCGCTGGCAGAAGTGGCTGGACGCTCTGGAGGACGCGCTGGCCACGGGGTCGGCGCCCGCGGCCGTCGACTGGTACGCGTTCGAGGAGCCGTGGACCAGGGAGCGCAAGGACTATCCGCTGCGGCCGATCGGGGACGCGTACAAGACGGCCGCGCGCGTACGTGACGTGCTCGCGCGGGCGCCCTACCAGGGCTCGCTGACCGTCACCGCCCAGCCGACCGTGTTCCCTCCCGGCGGGCACGCGCGCGTGGAAGCCGCTTTCCGCAACGTCAACGGGCTGCGGGCGACCGGGCGCGTGGACTTCGCCCTGTCCGGCATCGACGCCGCGCCCGAGGGCCCCACGTCCCTCGCGAGCGTCGCGCCGGCGGGCACGGGCAAGGTCCGCTGGCAGGCGAGCGCTCCCGGCACGCCCCTGGACCGGCCGCTGCGCCCGCTGCCGTACGAGCTCACCGTGCGGTACGGGCCGCAGGGCGAGGACCGGGTGACGTCGGTCCACGCGGGGACGCTCTTCGAGGCCGGGCCGCTCGACGGCGCCTGGCGGACCGTCACCAGCAATGCCGCCGTCTTCGGGCAGTTGGGCGACCGGTACGCGATCGACGGAGCCGGCGCCGACCTGTGGAAGGGAACCACCGAGTTCGGCTCGGCGTACCGCGAGGGCGCCTTCGCGGACGGTTCGTCGGCACAGGTGAAGGTGGTCTCGCAGGCCGTCACCGGCGCGTGGGCGCGGGCGGGCCTCATCGTCCGCAACTCCCTGGCGGCGCCCGGTTCCCCCGGGTTCCTGAACCTGTCCGTGACGCCGTCCAACGGGGTCGTGCTGTCGTACGACACGAACGGGGACGGGACGCTCGACACGTACAAGCGCATCACCGGGATCAAGGCGCCGGTGACGCTGCGGCTGAGCCGGTCCGGCGGCTCGTACACGGGTGAGTGCTCCACGGACGACGGGGCGACCTGGCGGACCGTGGCGACCGTGGCGGTGCCGGGGTCGGCGGCGGCTCAGGACGTGGGGCTCTTCATGACGGCGACGAACGGGGGCGGCGGGGCGCGCGGCACCGTGGAGTTCGACGGCTGGCGGCTCGGGTAGGGCGTGGCGCTGGGCCAGAATGGGCGGGACAAATGCCGTGAATCAGGTCACGGCAGCGACCCCTGGAGTCCCGCCCATGCCCGCGATCCCCGCCACCACCGTCGCCAACCTCCGTGACCTCGGCGGGATCCCGCTGTCCGGCGGCCGCACCGTACGGCCGGGCCTCGCCCTGCGGTCCGGGCAGCTCGACCGGCTGGACCCCGACGCCGATCCGGAGTTCGCCGCACTCGGCATCCGCACGATCGTGGACTTCCGCACGAACGCCGAGCGCGCCTCCTACCCCGACCACGTCCCCGACGGCGTCCACGTCCTGGTCGCGGACGCGCTCGCCGACAAGATCGCCCAGACCGGGGCCGCGCCCGCCGCCGCGCAGCTCAAGCACGTCCTGTCCGACCCGGCGCTCGCCGACGAGAAGCTCGGCGGCGGGCGCGCCGAGGCGCTCTTCGCCGACACCTACCGCTCCCTCGTCTCGGCGAACTCGGCGCGTGCCGCCTACCGCGCGCTCCTGACCGAACTGGCCGACCCCGACGTGGGCCCGCTGCTCTTCCACTGCACCGCGGGCAAGGACCGCACCGGCTGGGGTGCGACGGTCGTCCTGACGCTCCTCGGCGCGGACGAGGCCGCCCTGGAGGCGGAGTACCTGTCGGTCAACTCGGCGGTACGGGAGGCCTTCGCGCCGCTCGTCGAGGGGTTCACCGCACAGGGCGGCGACCCGGAGATCGCGCTCGCGCTCATCGGCGTACGGGCGTCGTACCTGCACGCCGCGCAGGACGAGGTGGCGGTGCGGTTCGGGGACTTCGAGACGTACGTGCGCGAGGGGCTCGGGGTACCTGACGAGGCCGTGGAGCGGATCCGGCAGCGGCTGGTCGCCGGGTGACGCGGGGCCATAGGACTCATAGGGCCCATAGCGCCAATAGGGCTCGTGGGGATCGCGGGGAAACCCCTGTGCCGCGTGGGCGCATCCGTGCCAAGGTGACCCGATGAGCAGCGAAGAGTGGGAAGCGCGCCTGGCCGCGGCATGGGCGACGCTCGACGACTACGACGAGTCCGGTGCGGGCGACTTCCGCGCCGCCATCGACGCGCTCGTCGCGGAGCTGCCGGACGACAGCCCGGTCGGCCCCTTCGAACGCGGCAGCGCGTTCGACTCGACCGGCCACTCGGACCGGGCCGTGCCGCTGTACCAGGAGGCCCTCAAGCTCGGCCTGTCCGGCTACCGGGGCCGCCGCGCGAAGATCCAGCTCTCCAGCTCGCTGCGGAACACCGGCCACCCCGAGGAAGGTGTGGCGCTCCTCACTCCCGAACTCGACGCACCCTCTGACGAGTTGGACGACGCGGTGCGCGCCACGCTGGCGTTGTGCCTGTCCAACCTGGGCCGGGACCGAGAGGGCCTGTCGCTGGCGCTCGGCGCGCTGGCGCCCCATCTGCCCCGGTACCAGAGGTCGATGGCGAATTACGCCCGACTGCTGGCCGAACCGGAGCCGGAGCCGGAGTGACCGCGTGAAGTGACCATCCGACGATTCGCTCGTTCAGATGAACGTGCAGTCGAAGGTGCAGTCACAGGATGTCGTCCCCCGTCCCGGTCCGGTCGTCGACGTGGAGCAGGCCGAGGCCGCTCTCGTCGAGCACTACCCGCGGCTCGTCCGGCTCGCCTATCTGGTGCTCCCGCCCAGCCTCGGCCGTAACCGCCGGGTGCTCACGGCGCACTCCCTGACCCAGCGCGCCCTGCCGCGCGCCCGCACCTCGGCCGACGCGGCGGCCGTCCCGGCACCCCGCACCGCCGAGGGGCGGGGCGGCGATCCGGGCTACGGCTTCGTACGGCTCAGGGTCCTGCGCACCGCGCTCGACGCGGGCCGCCCGCTGCGGCGCAGGGCCTGGCCCCGGCGCTCGCAGCTGCCGCCGCTGCTCCCCCAGGTATGGGGCCTGCGGCTCTTCCCGCGCTCGGGCGGTGCCGACGAACTGGCCCTGGACCAGGGGCTGTCCGCACTCAGCGGCCCCGGCCGCGCCGCTTTCGTCCTGCGCGGCCTCGAACGGCTCGACGACAGTGCCGTACGGAGCATGCTGGCCGCGGCCGGCGCCGAGGACCCGGACGCGGCGCTCGCCGAGGCGGACGGCGTGACCCTGCCGGCGGGGAAGGACGCGCTCGCCCTCCTGCAGTCGACCGAGTTCGACCCCTGCTCGCTCCAGGCCAGGCCGCCCGATCTGATGCGGCGCAGGCAGCATGTGAAGGCCGTGATCGCGGCCGCCACCGCGACGCTGGCGTGCGGGGCGCTGCTCGGCCTGCCGGGCGGCGGCTGGGCACCGGAAGGGGCCGCGGCTCCCGCGTACGCGCAGAACCCGGCGGGCGTGGCCGCCCTGGATCCCGGGAAGTTGACGAGGGTCCCCGCCACGGCGTGGCAGACGTCGGCCCGCACGGACTTCTCGGTGTGGCCCGCGCGCGGCTCCCTGACCGGCGACCGGCCGCTGCTGCGGCGCGCCCTCGCGGTCTGGGCGCGGCCGGGCGGCTCCGTCCAGGTCTCCGCGACGACGGACACCCAGGCGGGCGCCCCGCCCGGACCCCCGCAACTGCTCTACGCGGGCGAGGTCGACCAGGCGCGGATCGTGCTGTTCTACGACGGTCTTCGCATCGTGCGGTACGCGGAGCCGAAGGAAGGGACGAGCGGCGCCGCGCTCGACTTCGCGCGGGCGGACGGCGCCACGGGTCCCGAGGCGGGCGCCCTGGTCGTGGACCGGGCCGACGGCAACGTCCGCTATCTGACGGCGCCCTGGGTGCGCGGCGCCGCCGTGCGGAACCTGCTGGATCCGTCGGCGGCGCCGATGCCGCTCGACCGCGCCCCCGACGGCGTGACGGCCCCCTTCGCCAGCCCCGCGCTCGCCCGCGACTGCACGTCGTGGAACGCGCTCGCCCTGCGGGACGACGCGGGCACCCGGCTCTCCACCGACCTCGGCGAGCTCGTGCCCGCGCATCTCACCGCGGGACGTCCCGGCGCGCCGCGCGAGGCAGTCGCGGCCGACTGGCAGCACTCGGCGTGCTCCCTCACCTCCGTACGCTCGCACGGCGTGCGCACGGTCAACTCCTGGGCGTACGCACGCCAGCAGCTCCCCGAGAGCAGCGGCGCCGCGGACTGGGCTTGTGCGCGGGCCGACACCTGGCGGGGCGGTGGGGCGCGGACCCTGGCGCTGTTCACGGCGCCCGGCGGGACGACGGCGGCGGTCGCCGCGAAGTCGGAGGGGACCCCGGCCTGCGGCAGCCGGGACCCGCTGGTCCTCGCGGGTGTGCTGTGGAAGTCGCGGGGCGGCACCTGGTACGTGGTGGCCGCCGCGAGCAAGCAGGTCACGTCGATCGCGTCGTCGGGCGGCGCACGGGCCGCGGACAACCTCCTGGCCGCGCCCACCCGGCAGGGAGCCAGGACCACGCTGACCGGCCGCACGGCGACGGGCCGCGAGGTGGGCGCCCTGCGCTGAACCCCCGGCGCCTCGGCGGACACCCCTTTCCCGCACCTCTCGCCGACACTCCTTGCTGACACCTCCGTAAAGAAATCGGCGCACGAGGGGTGTACCCGCCCCCTACCCGTCAGTACATTGACGCCATGTCTAATACGCAGAGCCGGGCACCGCGGCCCGTCGCTGACGAGCGCGTCGCGCTCAAGGCACGCAGGGTCTCCTTCTCCTGGGACAGGACTCCGCTGCACTGGATCCCGGACGACCCGTTCACCACGCACACCATCAACGTGCTGCATCTCCTGCTGCCCGCCGGAGAGCGCTGGTTCGTGCACGTCTACAAGCAGGTCCTGCCGTACATCCGCGACGACCGGCTCCGCGAGGACGTGATCGGGTTCATCGGGCAGGAGGCCATGCACTCGCAGGCCCACGACGAGGTGCTGCCGCACCTCAAGGAGCAGGGGCTCGACCCGACCCCGTACACCGCGCAGGTCGACTGGTTCTTCGAGAAGCTGCTCGGTGACCGGACGCTGCCGCCGGGGCGGGCGCGCGAGTGGTGGCTGATGGAGCGGGTCGCGCTCATCGCCGCGATCGAGCACTACACGGCGTTCCTCGGCGACTGGGTGCTGAACGCGGACGAGCTGGACCGCAGGGGCGCGGACCCCACGATGCTGGACCTGCTGCGCTGGCACGGCGCGGAGGAGGTCGAGCACCGCTCCGTCGCCTTCGAGGTGTTCGAGCACGTCGACGGCGGCTACCGGCGCCGGGTGCGGACCTGGGCGCTCGCGTTCTCGGCGCTGATGTTCCTGTGGCAGCGCGGCACGCGCTTCTTCATGGAGAACGACCCGACGGTGCTCGACGGCAAGGCGTCGTTCAAGGAGTTCTACCAGGGCGGGAAGCGGGGCGTCCTGCCCTCCACGGGAGCCATGGTGAAGTCCATCCCGCGCTATCTCAGCCGCTCGTACCACCCCTCCCAGGAGGGCAGCACCGCGCAGGCGGTCGCCTATCTGGCCGCCTCCCCCGCCGCGACGGCGGCGGAAGCCCGGACCTCGAACGGAGCCGTCTGACCATGCCCCGCCCGATCACCCCCCGGCTGCGTACCGTCCTGCTCGTCACCGGCACCGCCCTGCTCGCGCGCCGCGCCCTGCGCCGCCGCATCCAGGGTTCCCCGCTGTGGCCGATGCCCGCCCTTGAGGAGCCCGTCTCCGGCCGGCCGCGCGCGCGTGCCCTGCGGCTCCTCGTCACGCGGCACGAGTCCGTCGCGGACGGCGTCGTCCAACTGCGCCTGGCGGGGCAGGACCTGCCCGCCTGGGAGCCGGGCGCGCATCTCGACCTCGTCCTGCCGTCGGGGCTGATCCGGCAGTATTCGCTGTGCGGTGACCCCGAGGACACCTCGTCGTACACCGTGGCGACGCGGCTCGTCGCGGACGGCAGGGGCGGTTCGCGCGAGGTGCACGAGCAGCTCCAGGAGGGGTCGGAGGTCGAGGTACGCGGCCCGCGCAACCGCTTCCCCCTCACCGCCGGCGCCGCGTCGTACGTGTTCGTCGCGGGCGGCATCGGCATCACGCCGGTCCTGCCGATGCTGCGGGCCCTCGAAGCCCGGGGCGCCGACTGGCGGCTGCTGTACGCGGGCCGCACGCGCGCATCGATGCCGTTCCTGGAGGAGGCGGTCAAGCTCGGCGGCGAGCGGGGCAGGGTGCGGATCGTCGCCGAGGACGAGGACGGACGCCCCGATCCGGCCGCCCTGCTCGCGGACGCGGCGCCGGGGACCGCGGTCTACTGCTGCGGGCCCGAGGGGCTGATGGAGGCGGTGACCGCGGCTCTCCCCGGCCACTGCGAGCTGCATCTGGAGCGGTTCGCCCCGCACACGTCGGCCGACGGGAACGGCCCGTTCGAGGTCGAACTGCGCCGCAGCGGCCGTACCGTGCCCGTACCGGCGGGCACTTCGGTGCTCGCGGCGGTGCGCGCCGAGGTGCCGAATGTGTCGTACTCCTGCGAGCAGGGGTTCTGCGGCACGTGCCAACAGCGGGTCCTGGAGGGCGAGATCGACCACAGGGACGAGCTGCTCACGGACTCGGAGCGTGACGACTCGATGCTGATCTGTGTCTCCCGGGCGCGCGGTGAGCGCCTCGTGCTCGACCTGTGACCCGCTCGCGCGGACCGGCTCCGCACGGGGCCGGAATTGCTCGGTAGGGTGTTCGTATGACAACCGGGGTGCGCCGCAGGATGGGAGTCGAGGAGCGGCGGCAGCAGTTGATCGGGGTCGCACTCGAACTGTTCAGCCACCGCTCCCCCGACGACGTCTCCATCGACGAGATAGCAGCGGCCGCGGGCATTTCCCGGCCGCTGGTCTACCACTACTTCCCGGGCAAACTCAGCCTGTACGAGGCGGCGTTGAGGCGCGCGGCGGACGATCTCGCGCAGCGCTTCGTGGAACCGCAGGACGGTCCGCTCGGGGCCCGGCTCATCCGGGTCATGGGGCGGTTCTTCGACTTCGTGGACGAGCACGGGCCCGGCTTCTCGGCGCTGATGCGTGGCGGGCCCGCCGTCTCGGCAGGCGGAGCCTGCTCGATCAGCGCGGCGTCGACGACGAACGCGCTCATCGACTCGGTCCGGCAGGCCGCGTACGTACAGATCCTCGCGCACCTCGGCGTCACCGACCCGCCGCCCCGCCTCGAGCTGGTGGTGCGCTCGTGGATCTCGCTCGCCGAGTCGACGGCGCTGATCTGGCTGGACGGGCGGCGCATCCCGCGCGGCGAGCTGGAGGCGCAGCTCGTGCACGACTTCGCGGCGCTGGCCGCGGTGAGCGCCGCGTACGACGAGGAGATGGCGGGGCTGCTGCGCCACATCCTGGCCGACGAACCGGCCGACGGGACGTTCGGCGACCTCATCACCCGGCTTGTCGCACTCGCGCCCGCCCCCGCCTCCTCGGGATCCTGACCCCATGACGCCACGATGCACGTTCCGCAGGGCGGCCGACGGACCCGACGACCTCGCCGCGCTCGTCGCCCTGTACGACGGGGCGGCGCAGTGGATGGTGGAGCAGGGCATCGACCAGTGGCAGCCCGGCGAGAAGACCGAGGACCACTTCCGCCTCCGGATCAAGGAGGGCGAGGTGTGGTTCGCCGACGACGCGCTGCGTGAAGGGGTCGGCGCGTACGAGCTGTGGTGGGACGACGAGCCCGCGTGGGGTGCCCGGCCGCCCGAGGCCGGCTATGTGCACCGCCTCATGGTGCGGCGCGGCGCCCCGGCCGGTACGGGCCGCGCGCTGCTCGCGCACGCCGAGGAGCGGGTCGCCGCCGCGGGCCGCGCTCTGTGCCGCCTGGACTGTGTGTCGACGAACCCCCGCCTGCGGGCCTACTACGAGCGAGCGGGCTACGTGGTCGTGGGCGAGCAGCCGTTCAAGTCGGGCGCGGGCGGCAGCAAGTACGCGGTGACGCTCATGGAGAAGCGGCTCGGCTGACGCGAACGCCCGGCGCGGCAGGGCGTGTTGCCCCTGCCGTGCCGGGCGTCCGGCCTTCCTTCCGGTCAGCGGGTGAACACCGCCACCGTGCGCGCCGGGACCTGGAACGTTCCCGAACCGGCGTCGTAAGAGGCCGACTTCACCACGGGATCGGCGCCCGCCGCCTGCACCGGATGCAGCCGGTACGAGGTGCCCGCGACCGCGCCGACACGCTGCTCCTGTGTCTTGGGTGTGGCGTTGAAGACGACGACGAGGTCGCCGAGGCGCATGGTGATCACGCCGGGTGTCTCGTCCTTGCCCGAGAGCGGGAAGGACAGCTTCTCCTGCACCTGCCCCGCCGTGGCGAGCCCGAACGCCGCCTCCGTGGTACGGATCTTCAGCAGGTCCCGGTACGCGGCCGACGTCCCTTCGATGTCCGCGCACTTCGCGGCGGGCACCGAGGTCAGCAGGGGTGTGGCGTAGGGCCACTTGTCCTTGTTGTCGGCGGCCGGCGGCAGTCCGCGCCCGAAGCCGTTGCCGTCGCGGCAGTCCCAGTGGATGGCGTTGAACCAGTCGCCGCTGTCGAAGGAGTTTCGGTCGAGGGACTTGGACCGCAGCAGGTCGGTGCCGGCCTGGGAGAGGGCGGGTCCCTGCGAGAGCGCGGCCGTCGCGAGGGCGAGGACCTGCATGCGCGAGCGGTCCGCCGGGGCGGTGGAGGCGGGCAGTTTGTAGGTGAGCGCGTCGTAGAGGGACTCGTTGTCGTGGGCGTCGGCGTAGGCGAGGGCATCGCCCGGCGCGTCGGCGTATCCGGCGGGCGCGCCGTTGTAGTCGACGTCCGCGCCCTTGACCTTGCGGCCGTCGCTGCCGGTGAAGGTGTAGGCGGCGAGGTTCCCCGTCAGGCCGACCTTGATCAGGTCCTGGTAGTGCAGGAGGCGGGCCTTCTGCTCGGCCTCGGTGCCGTTCGCCTTCGAGGAGTTCGGGTCGGTGTAGAGGCCGGAGGCGAAGCCCTGGACGCCGGGGTCGGCGTCGAAGGGGCTGCCGCCGCGCACCGCGTCGCGGGCGCGGTCGGAGAAGGTGGCGATGCCGGTGCCCGCCATGTTCTTCTGCGTGGCCTGCACGAAGCGGGCGTCGTCGGCGACCTCTCCGAAGTTCCAGCCCTCCCCGTAGAGGATGATCTTCTTGCCGTCGACGCCGTCCTTCGCGACGGTGAGCGCGTCGAGGGCCTTCCTGACGGCGAGGATGTTGGCCTTGGGGTGGTGTCCCATCAGGTCGAAGCGGAAGCCGTCGACCTTGTACTCCTTGGCCCAGGTGACGATCGAGTCGACGACGAGCTTGCCCATCATCGCGTTCTCGGGAGCGGTGTTCGCGCAGCATGTGGAGGTGGCGACGGAGCCGTCGGCCATGAGGCGCTGGTAGTAGCCGGGCACGATGCGGTCGAGCACGGACGTCCTGGCCTGGCCGCTCGCGGCGGTGTGGTTGTAGACGACGTCCATGACGACGCGCAGCCCGTCCCCGTTCAGGGACTTGACCATCTCGCGGAACTCGACCGTGCGCGCGGTGCCGTCCGGGTCGGTGGCGTAGGAGCCTTCGGGGACGGTGTAGTGGTACGGGTCGTAGCCCCAGTTGTAGGCGTCCTTGGCGGCGCTCTTGCCGACGCACTCCTGCTGCCGGTCCGAGGCGGCACCGAAGGAGTTCAAGTCACAGTCCGGGGAGGTCTGTTCGGACTTCTTCTCGGGGATCGTGGCGATGTCGAACGCGGGCAGGAGGTGCACGTACGAGGTGCCGGCCTTCGCCAGTTCGCGCAGGTGCTCGCTGCCCTTGCTGTCCTTGTCGGTGAAGGCGAGGTAGGTGCCGGGGTGCTTCGCGGTGCGGTCCTCGATGGAGAAGTCGCGGATGTGGAGCTCCTGTATCTGCGCGTCGCGCAGCGGCACGGCCTTCGGCTTCTTCAGCGCCGACCAGCCGGACGGGGCGAGGGACTTCGCGTCGAGGTCGACGACGAGGCTGCGCTCCGAGTCGGCGGTGAGGGCGGTGGAGTACGGGTCGGTGACCTTGTTCGTGACGACCTTCTGGACGCTGGGCGCCCACACCTTCACGGCGTAGCGGTACTGCTTGCCCTGCCAGGAGCGCGGGCCCTTCACGGACCAGACGCCGGTCGCGGCGTCGCGACGCATGGCGACGGTGCGCCCGGCGAGGTCGACGGCCACGGACTGGGCAGTGGGCGCCCAGACGGACAGGGCGACGCCGCTCTTGGTGAAGGCGGGACCGAGTGACGCCTTGCCGGCCTTCTGCGCGTACAGGTCGTCGAGAACTCCCGCCGTCTGTACGCCCGTTGCGGTGACGAGGGCGCCGTCGGCGATGCGGCGGGTGAGGATCAGCTGACTCTTCAGGGCGTCGCCGACCCGGTCGCGGTCGCGGGGGTCGACCGTGTAGGCGTCGTACTCCTTCAGCTGCGGGAAGCGGGCGAGCTGGGCGTCGGTGAGCCCGCCGGCGGCCTTGCTCAGCCGCAGCCACCGCCCTTCGCTGCCGAGCGCGCCGTCCTTGACGGTGATGCCGCCGTCGCGGTCGTAGACGAGCCGAGCGGAGACGGCCGCCGCGCCGCCCGCGGGCAGGGCGACCGTGTCGCGGTCGATCCACTGCGCCTCGGACTTCGCCAGGTCGAGGTCGGGACTGCTCGCGGAAGCGGCGGCGTTCCGGGCGTCGGACAGGGGTGCGGGCCGGTTCTGCGCGGCAGCCGCCAGGGGCATGGCCGGGGCGAGGGCCGCGCACAGGGCGACGGCGAGGACGGCCGCTGTTCTTCGCGGCAGGGCGGGGCGTATCACGGGAAACTCCTCGACGGGAGGGCGGAGGGAGGGAGGGGGAGGAACGCGGGGGCGCGTGGACAGGGCCGCCCGGCGCGAGCGGGGAGGACGCGCCGGGCAGCCGGAACGGGGTTACCGGGGAAGGGCGGCCGGGGTCCGGGTCAGCAGCCGGACTTGCCGGAGTACAGGGCGAGGGCCGTGTTCGAGGCGAGCGTCGCCGTGAACTGGCCCGAACTGTTCACGCTCACCGTCTTGTTGCTCTGCACATCGCAGTACGTGCCCGCGGCGAGCGACGTCTGGTAGGTGCGGGTGAGCGCGGCGGACTCGTGGTTGATCGCGACGTAGCCCTTGCTGCCGCGACCGAAGGCGATGGCGTCGGCGCCGTTGTCCCACCAGTCGGTGACGGACTGGCCGCGGGTGGCGTTGCGGAAGGCGACCATGGACTGGATCTCGGGCCAGGCGTGCTGGCACTTCCAGCCGTCCTGCCAACAGGCGTTCACGGTGCCGCCGTTGGGCGGTCCGGCGTCCTTGTCGGTCCATTCGTAGCCGGAGTTGATGTCCGGCGATCCGTAGGGCCAGGCCAGCATGAAGACGTTGGCCAGGGTGTAGTCGGCGCCGTCCTTGTAGTTGAGGGTGTCGCCGCCGCGCTCGGTGTCGTGGTTGTCGACGAAGACGGCGGACTGGCCGGAGGCCATGTAGCCCCAGCCCTCGCCGTAGTTCTTCAGGTAGGCGAGGTTCTCGCTCTGGAAGACGCGCTTGAGGTCGCGGGCGTAGCGGAACTCCTGGACGTCGCCGGTGCCGAGGTACTCGCTGGGCGAGACGGCCTCACCGGCGCCGTAGATCGCCTCCTGTTTCCAGTAGGCGTTCGGGTTGCTGAGCCGCGACTTGATGTTGGCCAGGTCCGCGGCGGCGATGTGCTTGGCGGCGTCGATCCGGAACCCGTCGACGCCGAGCGAGAGGAGGTCGTTCATGTACGCGGCGATGCGGCCGCGCACGTACTCCTCGCCGGTGTCGAGGTCGGCGAGGCCGACGAGCTCGCACTCCTGGACGTTGAAGCGATCCTGGTAGTTGCTGATCTGTGCGGTGCAGTTGTCCATGTCGGCGGCCGAGTAGGTGCCGGGGTAGTCGTACTTGGAGTACGCGGAGCCGCCGGTGCCGGTGCCGGATCCGGCCGCCATGTGGTTGATCACGGTGTCCGTGACGACCTTGACGCCGGCCGCGTGACAGGTGTCGACCATGTTTTTGAAGGCCGTACGGTCCCCGAGCCGTCCCGCGATCTTGTAGCTGACGGGCTGGTACGAGGTCCACCACTGGGAGCCCTGGATGTGCTCCTGGGGCGGCGAGACCTGGACGTATCCGTAGCCCGCGGGGCCGAGCCGGGCGGTGCACTCCTTCGCCACCGAGTCGAACCGCCACTCGAAGAGGACGGCGGTGACGTCCTTGGTGCCGGGCGGGGCCGCCTGGGCCGGCCCGGCGGTTCCGGCGGCCCCTATGAGGGTGCCGGCCGCGAGGGCGAGCGCGGCCGCCCGCGATCTGATAGCCATGTTTCCTCCTGCACGTCGGTGTGCTGATGAGGTGTCCCTGCCAATTCGCAGGGGGCTGTGGGGGGATGCTCTCCCCGGCCGAGCGGGGGCCGGGGAGAGCGGTTCACAACGTCAGACGGTCCACCACACGGTCGTGTCGGCGGGAACGACCGTGTGGCCGTCGCCGTTCTCGATGTCGTCGGCGGCCGAGCTGGTCAGCAGGATCCGGCCCGGCACGGCCATGCGCACCGCGGCGCCTGTCGTGTTCGCGACGCACACGAACGCCTCGCCGTCGCCGCGCGGCTCCCGCCGGAACGCGAGCACGCCCTCGGGCGCCCGGAGCCACTCGACCGAGTCACCCGCGCCGAGAGCCGGGTGCTCGCGCCGCACGGCCAGCGCGGAGCGGTACATCTCCAGCGTCGAGCCGGGCACCCCGGTCTGCGCCTCCACGCTCAGCGCGCCCCAGCCCGCGGGCTGCGGCAGCCACGAGCCGCCCGCCCCGAAGCCGTACGAGGGGCCGTCGACGGTCCACGGGATCGGCACCCGGCACCCGTCGCGGAAGCCGTCCTGCCCGGCCGCGCGGAAGAACGAGGGGTCCTGGCGCACCTCGTCCGGCAGGTCGACGACGTCGGGCAGGCCGAGCTCCTCGCCCTGGTAGACGTACGCGGAACCGGGCAGCGCCAGCATGAGCAGGGTCGCGGCGCGGGCGCGGCGCAGGCCGAGGGCCGGGTCCGCGGCGACGCGCTGCTGGGTGCCGAGGCCGGGCGGGTTGGCGTAGCGCGTGGTGTGCCGGGTGACGTCGTGGTTGGACAGGACCCAGGTGGCGGGGGCGCCGACCGGGCGCATCGAGTCCAGCGAGCGGTCGATGATGTCGCGCAGCTCGACCGCGTCCCAATAGGACGACAGGTACTGGAAGTTGAAGGCCTGGTGCAGCTCGTCGGGGCGTACGTAGTTCGCGGTGCGCTCGACGGTCGGGGTCCACGCCTCCGCAACGAAAATGCGCTCGCCGGCGTACTCGTCGAGGATCAAACGCCAGGCGCGGTAGATGTCGTGCACGCCGTCCTGGTCGAAGAACGGCATGACGTCACTGCCGAGCAGCTTCAGCTGTTCGTGCGCGCCGAGGTCGGGCAGGCCCGCGGCCTTGACGAGGCCGTGCGCGACGTCGATGCGGAAGCCGTCGACGCCCATGTCGAGCCAGAACCGCAGGATGGAGCGGAACTCGTCGCCGACGGCGGGGTGTTCCCAGTTGAGGTCGGGCTGCTCGGGCGCGAAGAGGTGGAGGTACCACTCGCCGTCGGCGACGCGGGTCCAGGCGGGGCCGCCGAAGATGGACTCCCAGTCGTTGGGCGGCAGTTCACCGTCCGCGCCCTTGCCCGCCCGGAAGTGGTAGCGCTCGCGCAGCGGCGATCCGGGCCCCTCGGCGAGGGCCCGCCTGAACCACTCGTGCTGGTCGGACGAATGGTTGGGCACCAGGTCGACGATGACGCGCAGACCGAGTCCGTGGGCGTCGCGGATCACGGCGTCCGCGTCGAGGAGGGAGCCGAACATCCGGTCCACGGCACGGTAGTCGGCGACGTCGTAGCCGGCGTCCGCCTGCGGGGACGCGTAGAACGGGCTGAGCCACACCGCGTCCACCCCGAGGTCTCTGAGGTGCGGCAGCCGGGCGCGGATGCCTTCGAGGTCACCCATACCGTCGGCGTTGCTGTCGGCGAAGCTGCGCGGATAGACCTGGTAGATCACCGCGTCGCGCCACCAGCCGGTGGACGCCTGCGCGGGAACGGAGGTCGGGGCGGAGGCCGCGCCGGCCTGCGCCGTGTCGGCAGTGTGCTGACTCATGGTGTCCTTGCTGCGTCAGGGGTTTGCGTACGTACGGAGGGGGCGGGGCTCAGCCCTTGGTGCCGCCCGCCGTGAGGCCGGTGACCAGGTTCTTCTGGACAAGGTAGAAGAACGCGGACACCGGAATGGCGATCAACACCGCAGTCGCCGCCATGTAGTTCCACTGCGCGTCGTGCTCGCTGACGAAGCTGCGCAGGCCCACGGCGAACGTGTACTTCTCGTCGTCGAGCATGAACGTGGAGGCGAAGGCGACCTCGCCGAACGCGGTGATGAAGCTGTAGAACGCGGCCACCGCGAGGCCCGGCTTGGCCAGCGGGACGATGAGGCGCGCGAAGGTGCCGAACGGCGAGAGTCCGTCGATACGGCCGGCCTCGTCGATCTCGTACGGGATGGTGTCGAAGTAGCCCTTGAGGAGCCACGCGCAGTACGGGACGGCGGTCGAGCAGTACACGAGGATCAGGCCGCCGTAGGTGTCGATCAGGCCGAGGTCGCCGAGGATCTCGTACATCGGCACGATCAGGACGGCGATCGGGAAGGCCTGCGTGAGCAGCAGCACCCACATCAGCTTGCGGTGGCCGGGGAAGCGCATGCGCGAGACGGCGTAGCCGGTGGTGGCGGCGAACAGGACGCCGACGACCGTCGTGCCCAGGGACACGATCAGCGTGGACTGGAGCCACTTGAAGAAGTTGGTGTGCTCCAGGACGAACGAGTAGTTCGCGAAGGTCGCCTTGTCGAGGATGCGCCCGGGGTGGAGGTAGTCGTCCTTGTCCGGGCCGAGCGACAGGTAGACGAGCCAGGCGATCGGGAAGAGGGCTGTCAGGCTCGCGATGCTCAGCACGCCGTGCGACAGGAACGTCGCGAGGCGGCTGCGCTCGCCGCGCCGGCGCACGCGGCGCGGGCGGACGGCTTCGGTGACCGGCTGCGCGCCGGTCGCCGGGGTGTCGACGGTCGTGGTGCTCATGGGGGCGGCTCCTGCGGCGTCAGGCGAGCTGCTCATTGCGGTTCAGCCAGCGGTAGTAGAAGGAGGTGAAGACGGCGAGGAGCGACAGGAGCAGCACGCCGTACGCGGCGGACTGGGCGTAGTCGCGCGGCTGCTGGCCGAAGCCCAGGTAGTAGGCCCAGGTGACGAGGATCTGGGCGTCGGGCGCGGTGTTGCCGAACAGCAGGAAGATGACGTTGAACTGGTTGAACGTCCAGATGACGCCGAGCAGTACGACGGTGGAGCTGACCGACCTGAGGCCGGGCAGTGTGACGTTCCAGAAGCGCTGCCAGGGGCTCGCGCCGTCCATCTCCGCGGCCTCGTAGAGCACCGGGTCGATCGACTGGAGGCCGCCGAGCAGCGACACCATCATGAACGGCACGCCGCACCAGGTGTTGACCAGGATGGCGGCCGAGCGCTGGAAGAAGGTGTCCTCGAGCCACTGCGGCTGCGGCAGATGCAGCGAGCCGAGCACGGAGTTGATGATCCCGGAGTCGGACAGCATGATCCGCCACGAGAACACGGTGACGAACGTGGGTACGGCCCACGGCAGGATGAGCAGCAGCCGGTAGAAGGTGCGCCCGCGCATCTTCTGGTTGAGGAGCATCGCGAGGCCGAGCCCGATGACGTAGTGCAGGGCGACGCAGAGCGCCGTCCACACGATCGTCCAGATGAAGTGCGACCAGAAGCGGTCGTAGGAGGTCGGGCCCCACAGGATGTCGGCGTAGTTGTCGAGCCCGATGAACCGGTACGTGGCGTCGATGTGGTTGACGCCGATCGTGCGGGCCGAGTTGAGGCTGTCGGCGTCGGTGAGCGTCAGGTAGAAGCCGCGTATCAGGGGATAGATCACGAGGACCCCGAGCACGACGACGACCGGCGCGATCATCGCGTACGCGTACCAGTGCTTCTGGTACGAGCGCCGCAGGCGCTTGAGCGGGCCGGGGCGCGGCGCGCGACCGCCGCGCGTCTTGGCGGCCGTGCTGTCGACGGCGACTGTCATGGTTCGGCACCTTCTGGGGATCGGCTGCTCAGTGCGTGCGGCGCGGCGCCGCCGGTTCCGCCCGCCCCCTCGCGGGCGGAACCGGCGGCAGCCGTCAAAGAGGGGTCACTTGCTGAAGTCGGGGACCAGCTTCGCGAACGAGGTCCGCGCGTTGCCGATGCCCTTGTCCAGGGAGTCCTTGCCGGTGGCGACCCTGGGCCACTCGGTGTCGAGCGGGGCCCACAGCGAGCTGTACTCGGGCAGTTCGGGGCGCGGCTGGGCGCTGGTGAGGACCTTCTGGAAGCCGGCGATGCCCGGGTCGGTGACGACCTTCGTGGTGTACGCGTCCTGGCGCGTGGGCAGCGTCGAGTTCTTGAGGGCGATCTGCTCCTGCGCCTTCGCGGAGGTCATCCACTTCACGAACGTGAGCGAGGCGTCCTGGTGGGCCTTGTCCGAGCCGGCGTAGACCGAGAGGTTGTGGCCGCCGGTGGGGGCGCCCGCCTTGCCGGTGGAGCCGGCCGGGACGGTCGCGATGCCCAGGTTCTCCTTGTCCTTGAACGCGGAGCCCTTGTAGAAGTTGGTGATCTCCCACGGGCCCTGGATGATCGCGGCGACCTTGCCGTTCACGAACGCGTCCTGGATGTGGGCGTACGCGTCGGCGGTGGCGTCGGCCTTGTGCAGGCCCTTGCCGTCGAAGAGGCCCTGCCAGGCGGTGAGGCCCTTCTTGGCCTGGGGCGAACCGATGGTGATCTTCTTCGCGGTGGCGTCGACGGTGTCGCTGCCCTCGCCGTACAGGAACGGCATGGAGTAGTAGCCCTGTGTGGAGCCCCAGTAGCCGTCGACGCCCGTCTTCGACTTGATCTTGGCCGCGTCGGCCTTCAGGTCGGCCCAGTTGGCCGGCGGCAGGTCGATGCCGGCCTTCTTGAACAGGTCCTTGTTGTAGACGAGCGCCAGGGTGTCGGTGACCAGCGGCGTGCCGTACGTCTTGCCGTCGAACTGGGCCTGCTTGATCAGGCTCGGCTGGAACTTGTCCTTGTCGGCGAGGGCCTCGGTGCCGTCGAGCGGCAGGAGGTAGCTCTTCTTCGCGAAAGCCGGCGTCCAGCCCACCTCGGCGCGCAGCACGTCGGGGGCGCCCTTGGAGCCCGCGGCGGTGTCGAACTTGTTCTGCGCCTGGTCGAAGGGAACGTTGACGTACTTGACCTTGATGCCGGAGTTCGCCTTCTCGAACTCCTTGACCAGGGCCTTGTACGTCGGTGCCTCGTTGGTGGCGTTCGACGTGTCCCACCACGTGATGGTGACGGGCCCGGAGGCCTTGTCACTGCCGCTGTCGCTTGTGCCGCAGGCCGTCGCCGCGAGGGCGAGGGACGCCACCAGCGCGGTGGCCGCTATGCCACGCCGCATGAGATCTCCTTGAGGGTGAAAGCCCGAAGTGGTGGGAGACGGTCCCGTCCGTACCCCTTGCCGACTCGCCGACCGCACCGTTGCCGCCGCCGGGCGACGTGAACGTAACAGCGTTGCAAGCGCGGCGAAAGACCTTGCAGAAAAATATTGCAAGGAGATCCAGTCGGTTATCGGTCCGTGACCTGCACCCCGGCGCGTGCGGGCGGACTGACCGGCCGGACAGGGCATGGATGCCTTGTGCAAGAATCTGCAAGCTCTTGCTAGACCGGGTCGGCGCGGGGATCATCGAAACCCCATGGGCCCCACGCGAGCCACATGCCAGTACACGAGGGAGCGCCATGACGCAGCAGTCCGCAGCGGGCCGTTCAACTGCCCGCACGCGGCGACCGGTTGACGGTGGGCAGTCCGGCGCGCGGCCGGTACAGTCCCATCCCGTGACCGCGCGACTGGCCGATATCGCAGCGCAGGCGGGGGTCAGCGAGGCGACGGTCAGCCGAGTGCTCAACGGCAAGCCGGGGGTGGCCGCTGCCACCCGCCAGTCCGTGCTGGCCGCGCTCGACGTCCTCGGCTACGAGCGGCCCGTGCGGCTGCGCCGGCGCAGCGCCGGACTGGTCGGTCTGATCACGCCGGAGCTGGAGAACCCCATATTCCCGGCGCTCGCCCAGGTCATCGGCCAGGCCCTGACCCGCCAGGGCTACACCCCGGTCCTCGCCACCCAGACCCCCGGCGGCTCCACCGAGGACGAGCTCACGGAGATGCTCGTCGACCGGGGCGTCTCCGGCATCATCTTCGTCTCGGGCCTGCACGCCGACACCTCGGCGGACATGCAGCGCTACGAACAGCTGCGCGCGCAGGACGTGCCGTTCGTGCTGGTCGACGGTTTCTCGCCGAAGGTGCAGGCACCTTTCATCTCGCCGGACGACAGGGCCGCGATGCAGCTCGCCGTCACCCACCTCGTCTCGCTGGGGCACACCCGGATCGGACTCGCCCTCGGCCCGAAGCGGTTCGTGCCGGTCCAGCGGAAGATCGAGGGCTTCGTACGCACGATGCAGGACCTCCTGCCCCTGTCCGCCGAGGAGATCGAGCGCGATCTGGTGCAGCACTCGCTGTACACGCTGGAGGGCGGCCAGGCGGCGGCCACGGCGCTCATCGACCGCGGCTGTACGGCGGTCGTGTGCGCCAGCGACATGATGGCCCTCGGCGCCATAAGGGCGGCGCGGCAGCGGGGCCTCGACGTCCCCTCCGACGTCTCGGTCGTCGGCTTCGACGACTCCCCGCTGATCGCCTTCACGGACCCGCCCCTGACCACCGTGCGCAAGCCGGTCCCGGCGATGGGCCAGGCCGCCGTCCGCACGCTCCTGGAGGAGATCGGCGGAACGCCCGCACCGCACAGCGAATTCGTCTTCATGCCCGAACTGGTGGTCCGCGGTTCAACCGCTTCGGCGCCTGGGGAACGTGTGGCGCGCCCCTAGGTAACCGGTCGTCCGCAGGGTGTAGAGCATGCGGCGATGACCCACCCGAGGGATGATCGGACGCGGGGGCGGTATCTGGCAGACTCTGTCTCTATGGGTGAATCGACCGTGAGGACACTGGACGGCCAACAGGGGCCCACCGCATCACCCATGGCGGATGACCGCCGCGATGGGCGGGGACTCCTCGGCCGCATGCGCGCACCGCGTCGTCCCAGACTCTGGTTCGAGATACTGCTGATCGCGGTGAGTTACTGGACGTACTCCCTGATCCGCAACGCCGTTCCGGAGCAGCGCGCGAAGGCTCTGAGCAACGCCGACTGGATCTGGCGGACGGAGCACCACCTGTCCATCGCCGTCGAGCAGAGCGTCAACCACGCCGTGAATTCGGTGACATGGCTCATCGTCGGCATGAACTACTACTACGCGACACTGCACTTCATCGTCACGCTCAGTGTGCTCGTGTGGCTGTTCCGCCGCCATCCGGGCCGCTACGCGGCGGCCCGGCTCACGCTCTTCGCGACGACGGCGGTCGCCCTGGTCGGCTACTACCTGTTCCCGCTCGCCCCGCCCCGCCTGATGAACGGCTCGGACTTCGTCGACACCGTCATGGTCCACCACACCTGGGGCTCGATGGCGTCCGGCGACCTGAAACACATGTCGAACCAGTACGCGGCAATGCCGTCCATGCACATCGGCTGGTCACTGTGGTGCGGTCTGACGATCTTCGCCCTCGCCTCGGCGCCGTGGGTGCGGGTCCTCGGACTCCTGTACCCGGCACTGACCCTGGTCGTCATCGTCTCGACCGCGAACCACTTCTGGCTGGACGCGGTGGGCGGCATGACCTGCCTCGCGTTCGGCTTCGCGCTGGCGCGGGTCTGGTACGGGGCGCTGCCCCACACCATGCCGCGCCTCGTGCCCGCGCCCGCCACGTCCGGCGTCAGGCCCCCCGGTACGTGACGTGACCGCCGACCGCCGTCAGACGGACCGGCGCCTCGGCCACCTCGTCGGCCGGCGCGTCGACCGGGTCGAGGCCGAACGCCGTGAGGTCGGCCCGCAGACCGGGGGCGATGCGCCCGGCGTCCTCACCGGCGGCGCGCGCCGCGTGTGACGTGCAGCCCTCAAGGGCCATGAGCCCCGTCAGCCCCTGCCCGGGACCCACCGCGCCTTGAGGCACCCGGGCCATGGACAGGACCCGGCGCACGTCGTAGTGCGCGATCGGCCAGTCCGAGCCCAGGGCGAGTACGGCGCCCGCGTCCCGCAGGTCCCGGATGCGCCAGGCGCGCGAGGCCCGTTCCGTGCCGAGCCGCTTCGACCACTCGTCGCCCTGGTCGCTGCGGGTGTACGCGGTGTGCGGCGGCTGCATCGACGCGGCGACGCCCAGGGCGGCGAACCGCGGGATCGTGTCGTCGGGCACCGTCTCGATGTGCTCGATGCGGTGCGCGCCCCGGCCGCTCTCGCCCAGGGACTCGACGGTGTCCAGGACGTGCCGGACGGCCGCGTCCCCGATCGCGTGGGTCGCGGTGCCGACGCCCGCCGCGTGCAGGTACCGCACCGCGTCCGCGTACGCCTTCGGGTCCGGCCAGAACGCGTCGGTGCCCTGGCCGTGGCAGTCAGCGTGCTCCAGCCACGCGGTGCCGCCCTCGACGGTGCCGTCCATGAAGAACTTGACGCCGCCGACCCGCCAGTGCCGCCCGGCCTCGCGCTGGACGGCGATCAGCTCGTCCAGGCCGGCCTTGTCCACGCCCGGCATGCACCAGGGCGCGAGCCGCAGCCGCAGCGGCAGCACGGCCTCTTCCTCGACCGAGGCCAGCAGCTGCGGTACGTCGCCGTGGCCGAGGTCCATGACGTGGGCACCGGTCAGGCCCGTGGCGGCCATGTCGGAGAGCAGCGCGAGGAGTCCGGCGCGGCGCTCGGCGAACGAGGGCCTCGGCATGACGGCGAGCATCAGGTCCATCGCGGCGTGCTCGACGAGGTGCCCGGTCGGGCGCCCGTCCGCGTCGCACACGATCTCCGCGCGCTGGACGAACTCGCGCGGCCCGGTGATCCCGGCCGCCGCCAGTGCGGCCCCGCTGGCCAGCGCGGAGTGCCCGTCGTAGAGGCGGACGAAGGCGGGCGCTCCGTCGAGTACGTCCTCGATCAGGGCGCGGTCGACAGGGCGGCCGCCGAAGGCGTTGTGGTCGAGGCCCCAGGCGACGATCCAGCCGTCGACGCGGGGCGCCGCGCGCAGGGCCGCCCGCAGCTCGTCCGTGTTCCGTACGCCGGACAGGTCCGCGCCGGTCGCCATCTCCAGGCCCCACACGGGGTGGCTGTGCGCGTCGACGAGGCCGGGCACGAGGGTCGCTCCCGTGAGGTCGACGCGCTCGGTGCCCGGTCCGCTCCAGTCGCGTACGACGTCCTCGGTGGCGCCCACGGCGGCGATCAGGCCGTCGCGGACGGCCACGGCGGTCGCCTCGGGGTTCGAGGGGTCGAGGGTGCGGACGCGGGCGCCGGTGAGGAGGAGATCGGCTGCGGGCATGAGGGTGAACTCCGTTCGGGGTGGGGCTGTGTTCCGTGGAGGGCGGGGGTCCTAGGCGGTTTCCACGCCGTCGGACGGTTCCGCCGCGAAGCGCTCGTACACGTCGGGCCTGGTGCGGCGCAGGCGGCGGGCGAGGGCGATACCGAGGACGAAGACGGCGGGGGCCACGGCCATCAGGACCATGTTGACCAGGGAGGACGCGCCCGTGAACAGGTCGAGGTGGGTGCAGACCAGCACGATCGCGACGCTGAGCAGCACCGTCGCCGCGATCGGCGCGACGACCGTGCGCAGCACGCCCTCCTCATGGGTGATGCGGCGGAAGTAGAACGGCACGGCGATCGCCGCGAGGAGCTGGAGCGCCATCAGGCCGATCATGCCGGGGGTGTTCACCCACAGGAGCAGCTGCGCGTACGGGTCGGCGCCCGCGGCCCAGAAGGCGAGGACGACGGCCGCGCCGAGCACGGTCTGCGCGACACCGGCGACGTACGGGGAACGGTGCTTGGCGTGGACCGTGCCGAAGGCCTTCGGCAGGACGCCCTCCTCGGCGAGCGCGAGCCCGTAGCGGTTGATCGCGTTGTGGAAGGCGAGGAGCGAGGCGAGGACGCTGGTCACGATGAGGATGTGCATCAGGTCGGCCGCCCAGCCGCCCACGAAGGTGGTGATGGCGGAGAAGAACAGGCCGACCGGGTCGCTGCCGGCCGCCGCGACGACGTGGGCGTCGCCGAAGGCCTGGATGACGGTCCAGACGATGAACGCGTAGAACAGGCCGAGGAAGGCGACCGCGATGTACGTCGCGCGGCGCACCGTGCGGCCGGGGTCGCGGGCTTCGCGGCGGTAGATGACGGTCGACTCGAAGCCGGTGAACGCCGCGAAGGCGAAGGCCAGTACGGCGGCGGTGCCGGGGACGAGCACGTTGCCCGGCGCGAACGACGCGGCGGACAGGCCGTGCGCGCCGCCCTTGAGGAGGACGCCGCCCGCGAGCAGGACGAGGATGCCGGTCTCGGCGCAGAGCAGGACGCCGAGGAGTTTGGCCCCGAAGTCGATGGACCGGAAGCCGCCGTACCAGATGAGCACGAGCCCCGCGAGGGAGACGGGCAGCCAGGGGATGTCGATGCCGAAGAGGGCGTGCAGGGTGTCCTGCGTGGCGGTGCCGAGCAGGCCGTAGACGCCGATCTCCATGCCGTTGTAGCCGACCATGGCGAGCAGGGCGGCGCCGATGCCGACGGAGCGGCCGAGGCCGCGGGTGATGTAGGCGTAGAAGGCGCCGGCGCTGCGGACGTGGCGGCTCATCGTGGTGAAGCCGACGGCGAAGACGGCGAGCGTCAGGCCGGCGAGGAGATAGCCGACGGGGGCGCCGATGCCGCCGAGCGCGATGGCGATCGGGGCGACGCCCGCCATGACGGTGAGCGGGGCGGCGGCGGAGACGACGAAGAAGGCGATGTCGGCGGTGCCGAGGGTGCCGGCGCGCAGGGTGGGTTCTGCTGCGGGGGCGGTCGCGCTGTTCTGCGTCTGCGGTGAGGTCACGGGCATGGGGAGGGAAGCCCTTCTGGCGGCGGGGGACGGGGGTCCCGGAGGCATCGTCCCGGTGGCCGGGAAGCGAAACCTAAAGGCTTTCGGTTTCGGCAATGTAGCCTCCCTTTGGGCATTCGGGAAGACCTCAGATTCGGGGAGCGCGCGATGGGACGGCCGAGCAAGCCGCTGCTGGACAGGGAGCGGATCACCACGACCGCGCTCGAACTCGTCGACGAGAAGGGCGACTTCAGCGTTCCGCGGATCGCGAAACGGCTCGGCGTCCAGACGGGATCCGTGTATCACCACGTGGACGGCCGGGACGGGATCGTGGAGCTGCTGCGCGAGCGGGTCGCCGTCGCGATCGATCCCGCGACGCTCACCGGCGGCGAGCGGCCGTGGACCGAGGCGCTCGCGGGCTGGGCCCGCTCCTACCGGGCGGCCTTCGCCGCCCATCCCAAGGCGATCCCGCTGCTCACCACGTCACCCGTGCGGGCCCAGCGGGTCCTGGACCAGTACGAGCTCGCGGCCGGGCTCCTGCTCGACGCCGGATTCGCCCTGCCGGACGTGATGCCGGTGATCATCGGCCTGGAGAACGTCGTCCTCGGCTCCGCCCTGGACATGGCGGCGCCGGAGGCGATGTGGGAGCTGGCCGACGAGACGGCGACGCCGCGCCTGGCGGCGGCCCTGGCCGCGATGGGCACGGGCCGCGCCGACGCGGCGTTCGAACTGGCCCTGACCGGCTTCCTCGCGCACGTGTCCGCGATGGCCGGGTGACTCTCCGGGCCTACGGCCCGCAGAAGCGGCCTACGCCCCGTAGAAGCGCTCCTCCATCACCGCGCGCGCCCGGCGCGTCATCCGGCGGTAGTCCTCCAGCATGTCGCCGACGTGTCCGGGGTCGTAGCCCAAGTACCGGCCCACCGCCGCGAGTTCACGCCCGTCGGACGGGAACGTGTCGCCCGGACGGCCGCGCACCAGCATGACCGCGCCGCGCACACGGGACGCCAGGATCCACGCCTCGTCGAGGATCGCCGCCTCCTCGCCCGGGATCAGCTCCGCCGCGCACGCCGCGGCGAGCGCCTCCCGCGTGCGGGTCGTGCGCAGCCCCGGCTCCGCCCACCCGTTCTGGAGCTGGAGCAGCTGGACCGTCCACTCGACGTCGGAGAGCCCGCCGCGGCCCAGTTTCGTGTGCAGCGTCGGGTCCGCGCCGCGCGGCAGCCGCTCGGACTCCATGCGCGCCTTGAGCCGCCGGATCTCGCGCACCGCGTCCTCCCCGAGCCCTTCGGCGGGAAACCGCAGCGGGTCGATGAGATCGATGAAGCGCTGCCCCAGGTCCAGGTCGCCCGCGACCGGTTCGGCCCGCAGGAGCGCCTGCGACTCCCACACCAGGGACCACCGGCGGTAGTACGCCTCGTAGGACTTGAGGCTGCGCACCAGCGGCCCGGACTTGCCCTCGGGACGCAGATCGGCGTCGATGAGCAGCGGCGGATCCGCGCTCGGCAGGGCGAGCAGCCGGCGCATCTCGGACACGACGCGGTTCGCGGCCTTCGCCGCCTCCTGGTCGTCGACGCCCTCGCGGGGCTCGTGCACGAACAGCACGTCGGCGTCCGACCCGTAGCCGAGCTCGTGCCCGCCGAACCGCCCCATGGCGATGATCGCGAACCGGGTGGGGAGCTCGTCGCCCCACCCCTCGCGCACGACGGCGCGCAGCGTCCCGGCGAGGGTCGCGGCCGTGATGTCGGAGACCGCGCCGCCCACGCGGTCCACCAGCGCGCCCTGGTCGGCCTCGGCGGGCGAGTCCTCGGTGCCGTACGAGGCGATGATGTCGGCGGCCGACGTACGGAACAGCTCACGCCGCCGTACGCCACGGGCCGCGGCGACGGCCTGCTCGGCGCCGTTCGCGCGCCCGACCGCGGCGAGCACCTCCTGCTCCAACTGGGCGTGCCCGCGCGGTTCGAGGCCCCGCTGGTCGCCGAGCAGGGCGACGGCCTCAGGCGCGCGCATCAGCAGATCGGGGGCGAGCCGCCCCGCCGACAGGACCCGGGCGAGGTTCTCCGCCGCCGCGCCCTCGTCCCGCAGCAGCCGCAGGTACCAGGGGGTCTTGCCCAGGGCGTCGGACACCTTGCGGAAGTTGAGCAGGCCGGCGTCCGGGTCGGCGGAGTCGGCGAACCAGCCCAGGAGCACCGGGAGCAGCGTCCGCTGGATCGCCGCCTTGCGGGTCACACCGGAGGCCAGCGCCTCCAGATGACGCAGTGCGGCGCTCGGGTCGTGGTAGCCGAGGGCCACGAGCCGCTCGCGCGCGGCCTCGGTGCTCAACCTGGTCTCGCCGGAGGCGAGTTGGGCCACGGCGTCGAGCAGCGGCCGGTAGAAGAGCTTCTCGTGCAGACGGCGTACGACGGAGGTGTGGCGGCGCCAGGCGCGGTGGAGTTCGGTGATCGGCTCGGTCCGCATACCCATGGACCGCCCGGTGCGCCGCAGGTCCGCGTCCCCCTCGGGGACGAGGTGCGTGCGCCTCAACTTGTAGAGCTGGATGCGGTGTTCGAGGGTGCGCAGGAAACGGTAGGCGTCGTCGAGCTGGACGGCGTCGACCCGTCCCACGTACCCGCCGTCGGCGAGGGCGGCCAGCGCGTCCAGGGTGGTGCCGCTGCGCAGCGAGAGGTCCGCCCTGCCGTGCACCAACTGCAGGAGCTGTACGGCGAATTCGACGTCCCTGAGCCCGCCGGGCCCCAGCTTCAGCTCCCGGTCGACCTCGCCGGCGGGGATGTTCTCCACGACGCGCTTGCGCATCTTCTGCACGTCGGGCACGAAGTTCTCGCGCTCGGCGGCCTGCCAGACGAGGGGCGAGAGCGTCCTGACGTACGCGTCGCCGAGTTCGAGGTCGCCGGCGACGGGCCGCGCCTTGAGCAGCGCCTGGAACTCCCAGGTCTTGGCCCAGCGCTGGTAGTAGGCGAGGTGCGAGGAGAGCGTCCGCACGAGGGGGCCGTTGCGCCCCTCGGGGCGCAGGTTGGCGTCGACCGGCCAGATGGCGCCTTCGACGGTCGTCTCGGAGCAGATCCGCATCATGTGCGAGGCGAGCCGGGTCGCCGCCTGGACGGCCTTGCCTTCGTCGGCGCCTTCGACGGCCTCGCCGACGAAGATGACGTCCACGTCGGAGATGTAGTTGAGTTCGTGGCCGCCGCACTTGCCCATCGCGATGACCGCGAGCCGGCACAGCGCGGCGTCCCCGGGCGCGTCCGCCTGCGCCAGGGCGAGGGCCGCGCGCAGGGTGGCCGTGGCCAGGTCGGCGAGTTCGGCGGCGGTCTGGGCGACGTCGGTCGTCCCGCACACGTCACGGGCGGCGATCGACAGGAGGCAGCGCCGGTAGGCGACCCGCAGGGAGTTCGGGTCGACGGCGTCCGCGAGGCCCCGCTCGAACTCCTCCACCCCGGGGTGCAGGTCGGACGGCTCATAGGTGACGAGCGCCTGCCAGTCCAGCGGGTGCCGGGCCAGATGGTCGGCGAGCGCCTCGGACGCGCCGAGGACACCGAGGAGCCGGTCGCGCAGCGGCTTGGCCGTGATGAGCGTGTCGAGGAGCTCCCGGCGCTCGGGGTCACCGGCCTGCGCCTCGACGAGCCGGACGAGCCCGAGGAGGGCCAGATCCGGGTCGGCGGTGGCGCCGAGGGCGTCGAGAAGCAGCGGGTCGGAGCGCACGGCGGACAGGCCCGGCACGTCCAGGAGCCGCTCGGCGGCGGAGGGATCCGTGAATCCGTGCCGCAGCAGCCGCGTGAACGTACTGCTCCTGCGCCCTTGCGGCACCGACATCGCACGGCCTCCTGTTCGATCACGCACTGGTCCAGAGCCTAGGGCCTGTCCGGCGGATCGGGCCGGTTCCAGGTTGCCGGAATCAGTCTGCGCCCCCGGCCCGATCCGCCGAACAGGCCCCAAGGATTCACCGGTGAGTCCCGCCCGCGTGCGGGGTCTGCCCTTTGACGGGAGCATCGGGATGGCCGAGGCGGGGAGAAGGCCGCCGCGGCCGAGCTGTTCCGGATCCCGACGGTACGGCCGGACGGGCGTCCCCTGTCACGCCGCCGCTCGCCGTGTGGCGGGAAACCTCAATCGAAGGGGAACACCCATGGACTGGACCCTCGAAGTGATCGTCGTGCCCGTCTCGGACGTCGACCGGGCGAAGGACTTCTACGAGAACCGGCTCGGTTTCAAGGTCGACGTCGACCAGGTCGTCACGGAGGGCGTCCGCATCGTCCAGCTGACCCCGCCCGGGTCGCGCTGTTCGATCACCCTGGAAGAGGGGGTGCCGGGGGCGCCGGGGCAGCGGCCGATGCAGCCGGGCTCGCTGACCGGCGTCCAGATGTGCGTGACGGACATCGACGCCGCGCGGACCGAGCTGCTGGAGCGGGGCGTGGACGTGAGCCCGGTGCAGCACGTGGGGGCCACGGGCTGGGAGGACGGGCCCGGCAACGTGTGGAACTCGTTCATGTTCTTCACCGACCCGGACGGCAACGGATGGACGGTGCAGCAGGCACCGGCCCCGCTCTCGGAGCGCTGAGGGTTCATCGGCCCTTCACATGTGCGTGGGACAGGGGCATCTTGGCGTGTGCATGCTCTAGCCGCACCGCCGCCGTCTCTCCCCCCCACCGGAGGTCTCACGTGCTTGGCAGATCACTGTTCCGACGCAGTCGCGCCGCGGCGCTCGCGTCGGCCTTCGCCCTGACCGCCACCGCGGTCGCGCTCTGGTCCGGCGTGGGCGGCTCGTCCGCGCAGGCCGCGGCGGGCGTCCCCACCCCGGACCACACCGTGGTCGTGGTCTTCGAGAACCACGCCTACAACCAGGTGATCGGCTCCTCCAGCGCCCCGTACATCAACAGCCTGAAGACGAACGGCGCGAGCCTCTCGGCGTCGTACGCCATGACGCACCCGAGCCAGCCGAACTACTTCGCGCTGTTCTCGGGCGCCACGCAGGGCATCACGGACGACAGCTGCTACACGCCGGGCTTCTCCTCGCAGCCCAACCTGGCCTCCGAGCTGATCGCCGCCGGCAAGACCTGGGGCAGCTACAACGAGGGCCTGCCGAGCCAGGGTTCGACCACCTGCTCGTCCGGCGACTACGCCCGCAAGCACAACCCGTGGTTCGGGTTCAGCAACGTGCCCACGTCCACGGCGAAGACCTTCGCGCAGTTCCCCTCGGACTACTCGACGCTCCCCCAGGTCTCCTTCGTGGTCCCCGACCTGTGCAGCGACATGCACGACTGCTCGGTGTCGACCGGTGACACCTGGCTGAAGAACAACCTGTCCGCCTACGCGACCTGGGCGAAGGCGCACAACAGCCTCCTCGTCGTCACCTTCGACGAGGACAACCGCCTGGCCGGCAACAAGATCCCGACGGTCCTCTACGGCCAGCAGGTCACCCCGGGCGCCACCTCGGCGACCACCTACAACCACTACGACGTCCTGCGCACGATCGAGGACATGCACGGCCTCCCGCACGCGGGCAACGCGGCGTCCGGCAAGGACATCACGGGCATCTGGACGTCCTGACATGTACGTAGCGGACAGCCGCCCCCGAGCAAGGGGGAACTCCAGCACGGCGTCCGCGGAACCCGCCGCCCGGCCACCGGCCGGGCGGCGCGGCACCGCGATCGCCCCCACGGTCCTGGCCCTCGGCTCGGTCAGCCTGATCACCGACGTCTCGTCCGAGATGGTCACGGCGGTGCTGCCGCTCTACCTGGTCGCGGGACTCGGCCTCTCCCCCCTCGGCTTCGGTCTCCTCGACGGCGTCTACAACGGCTTCTCGGCGCTGGTCCGCCTCGTCGGCGGCCACTTCGCGGACCGCGGAGGCGGCCGTCACAAGACCGTCGCCCTGTTCGGCTACGGGCTCTCGGCGCTCTGCAAGCCCCTGCTCCTGCTGGTCGCCACGCTCCCCACGATCGGCATGGTCCTGGCGGCCGACCGCACCGGGAAGGGCCTGCGCACGGCGCCGCGGGACGCCCTGATCTCCCTGAGCAGCACCCCGGCCACCCGCGGCAGGGCCTTCGGCGTACACCGGGCGATGGACACGACCGGCGCCCTCCTCGGCCCCCTCGCGGCCTTCCTGATCCTGCGCGCGACGACGGACGGCTACGACGCGGTCTTCACCGTCAGCTTCTGCGTCGCGGCAACGGGCGTACTGATCCTGGTCCTCTTCGTCCCCCGCCGCCACGAAGCCCAACAGGTGACGACCGAGGACAGCCGCCCCGCACCCGCGCAGGCGACCACCAAGGACGGCCGCCACGAAGTCCAGCAGGAGACCACCAAGGACGGCCGCCACGAAGTCCAGCAGGAGACCACCAAGGACGACCGCCACGAAGTCCAGCACGAGACCACCAAGGACGACCGCCCCGCACCCCCTCGCCCCACCTTCCGGTCCGCGTTCGCGCTCCTGCGCCGCCGCGAGGTCCGCCGCACCACGGTCTGCGCCCTGCTCCTCGGCCTGGCCACGGTCAGCGACTCCTTCATCTACCTGCTCCTCCAGCGCCGCCTGGGCGTCCCCGACCAGTGGTTCGCGCTGCTCCCCCTGGGCACGGCGGCCGCGTTCCTGCTCCTGGCCGCGCCCCTGGGCCGGCTCGCGGACCGCGTGGGCAGCTGGCGCGTGTTCCTCGCCGGCCACGCCGCGCTCCTCACCGCGTACGGCCTGCTGCTCTCGCCGTGGCACGGCAGCGCCCTGCCGTACGCGGTGCTGGCACTGCACGGCTGCTTCTACGCGGCGACGGACGGCGTCCTGATGGCCGCGGCCTCCACCGCCATCCCCCAGGAGCTGCGCTCGTCGGGACTCGCCGTCGTCCAGACCGGCCAGGCGCTCGCGCGCTTCGTCTGCTCCATCGGCTTCGGCGCCGCCTGGACGGCGTGGGGCGACCGCACGGCTCTGGGCGCGGCCACGGTGGCGCTGGCCGCGGGCGCGGCGGTGGCGTACGCGTTCCGGCCCACCGCCCCCACCCCCGCGGAGGTAGTACCCGCATGACGACACGTAACAGGCTGCTCGTACTGGTCGCCGCGGTCATCGCCCTGGCGGCCGTCGCGACGGCCTCCGTCTGGCACGCGGCGGCGCGCGCCGACCGCAGGAACCAGGCGCACGCGGGCGGCCCGACGGTCACGGCTGGCCGGGTCACCCTGCCGGCCGAGCCCACCGCGGCCCCCCGCCACCTCGTCTTCCGCAACATGGCGTGGGGCCCCCACCGGGACGAGCTCACCACGGTCCCGGCGGGCCGCCCGGACGCGCCCCGCACCGCGTCGGGCGTCAAGTGCCTGCGTTTCTACGCCGCTTCGGGCACGGCCGTCTGCCTGCGGGCCGAGCGGGGCGCGATGCAGGACACGTACACGGCGCGCGTCCTGGACTCGCGGCTGAAGGAGAAGGCCCACTACGCGCTGCCGGGCATCCCGTCCCGCGCCCGCGTCTCGCCGAGCGGGCGGTACGCGGCGTGGACGGTGTTCGTGGGCGGCGACAGTTACGCGGGCACGAACTTCTCGACGCGGGCGGCGATCGTGGACACCCGCACGGGTCACCTCACGCCGACGCTCGAGGACTTCCGGGTCGTCAAGGACGGCCGGACCTACCGCGCGGCGGACATCAACTTCTGGGGCATCACGTTCGCCGCGGACGACCGCCACTTCTACGCGACGCTCGCGACGCACGGAAAGACGTACCTCGTACGGGGCGACCTGCGGACCCGCACGCTCACCACCGTCCACCAGAACGTCGAATGCCCGTCCCTCTCCCCCGACGGCACCCGCATCGCGTACAAGAAACGCGTGAAGGGCCTTTCGGCGGACGCCCCTTGGCGGCTGTACGTACTCGACCTGCGCACGCTGCGCGAGACGCCCCTGGCGGAGACCCGCAGCGTGGACGACCAGGCGGTCTGGAGCGACGCGCACACCCTGACCTACGCGCTGCCGGGCGACTACGGCGCGGACCTCTACACGGTCCCGGCGGACGGCACGGGGGCCCCGCACCGCCTCACCAAGGCGGCGGTGTCCCCGGCGTACCTGTGACCGCGGGCGACCCGGAACCGCTGATACCGGTGGCAGACGGGTCCGCCACCGGCAAGGCTGGGACGATGGGCATGACTCTCGAAGTGATTCAACTGCCCGTCACGGACCTGGACCGGGCGAAGGACTTCTACACGAGCAAGGTCGGTTTCAGCTGCGACGTGGACCGCGAGGTGATGCCGGGTGTCCGGATCATCCAGCTCACGCCGCCCGGCTCCGGCTGTTCGGTGAATCTCGCCGAGGGCGTCCCGAATCCCACCGGCACCCCGCAGCCGGGCACGTACCACGGCCTGCAGCTCATCGTCGCGGACATCAAGGCGGCCCACGCGGAGCTGACGGCGCGCGGCCTCGACGTCTCGGAGCCCCAGCAGTACGCCCCGGACGACGGCGGCACGTTCATGTACTTCACCGACCCGGACGATGGGGGTCCCCCCTGTTCGAGCGAAGCCGAGAACTTGGGGGAGGCTGGGCGATCCAGGAGTACCGCAAGCGCGCCACGCAACCCCTGCACGAGCTGCTGAGCGAACAGCGCCGGGGCTGACCCGCCTCACGGCTCCGGGATCAGCCGCACCACCGTCAAGACCAGGATCGACCCGGAGACGTAGTACCGCACGATGACGCCGTGCACGGTCGCCTCCCTGCGGTCGGCCCACCGGCCGATGGGAAGGGACCCATGCCCGTACGGGTCGACGCCGAGGGTGCGTTCCAGCTCCGCCCTGAACGGCACGGGTCCCGCCATCTTCGCGAGGGTGTCGTCGGCGGGCGGGGCGTACGCGATGCGGTGGCGGCGGCGATGACGATGGCTCACGCGGCTCCGGCCCTCTCCGCTTCCTCACGGGCGAGCCGGTCCATGATGGCGTCGGCGGCCGGATCGGGCACGGCCTCCAGCATCCAGTGCCGCATCACGGCGTGGATCTCGTGCACCCCGGCCGCGTTGATCTCCCGGTCGAACTCCTCGCGCCGCTCCTGCGGCAGGGCGTCACGGATGGCGGGGATGCTGTTGGGTACCTCGACCTCGACCCCGTCGACGAGGGTCTTGAGCGGCTCGGCCATGATGCGCTCCCTTCTCGCTCACCGACCACGGTAGCGACCGGGAAACGCCGAAGGGGCGGGACCGCATCAAGTACCCCGCCCCTCCGACCCAACAGCCTTACAGCACCGGCAAGTTCTTCCGCAGCTCGAACGCGGTCACCTCGGAGCGGTACTCGCCTTGAAGGGTGAGTGATTCGCGGGCCGGAGCGACTTCCCCAATGCCACCCCGGCGGGGGCGTTGCCAACGGGGATCGGGGAGCCCACGACGGTGTTGGTCTTGGTGTCGATCACCGACACGCTGTCCGAGAGGGAGTTGGCAACGTAGGCGCGACCGCGGAGGGCGTCGGTGGCCACCCAGGCGGGGCCGTAGCGGACGAGGATCGGGGAGCCGACGACCGCGTTGGTCCTGGTGTTGATCAGCGACACGGCGTACGAGCCGGAGTTGGTCACGTACGCGCGGCCGCGGACGCCGTCGACGGCCACCCCGGCGGGGCCTTTGCCGACATGGATCCGGGAGCCCACGACCTTGTTGGTCCTGGTGTTGATCACCGACACGGCGTGCGAGTGGGCGTTGGTCACGTAGGCGCGACCGCGGACGCCGTCGACGGCCACCCCGGCGGGACCTTTACCGACATGGATCCGGGAGCCCACGACCTTGTTGGTCCTGGTATTGATCACCGAAACGCTGTCCGAGCCGGAATTGGTCACGTACGCGCGACCACGCACGCCGTCGACGGCCACCCCGGCGGGACCTTTACCGACATGGATCCGGGAGCCCACGACCTTGTTGGTCCTGGTATTGATCACCGAAACGCTGTCCGAGCCGGAATTGGTCACGTACGCGCGACCACGCACGCCGTCGACGGCCACCCCGGCGGGACCTTTACCGACATGGATCCGGGAGCCCACGACCTTGTTGGTCCTGGTATTGATCACCGAAACGGTGCCCGAGCCGGAATTGGTCACGTACGCGCGACCACGCACGCCGTCGACGGCCACCCCGGCGGGACCTTTGCCGACGTGGATCGGGGGGCCCACGAACGCGTTGGTCCTGGTGTCGATCACCGACACGGTGCCCGAGCCGCCGTTGACGACATACAGGCGATCACTGCGCTGGTCCTTGTGCGGCGCAGCAAAGGCGTGAGGAGCCGTGGCGGACAGGAGGGCGCTGGAGAACGCCGCCAGGATGACGCTCAATCGGCCGAGCCACTGGCGCCGTGCGCCACGGCGTGGGGATGCGGGAACGTCGCCTGGCAGAAGCTCAGGGAGAGTTCTGGACATTCTTCCTCCAGGCCGGTCGACTCTTGGGGCCGTCATGATGAGTGCGACGGCTGAGCAGCAAAGAACGTCCACGACCGTCACAGCACATCCTTTGGTCCGCCGCGCTGCTCTGCCAGCCGGACTGCGCTGAACGTGACCGCTTGCCGGGACTTCTCCCATGAGCTCAGGAACCGAGGCTGCGCCCGAAGGCAGCGGGCCGATCCCGGCCGAGCCCCTCGAAGCGTGGCAGCGAACAGTGCCGCAGGCCCGCGCGCTGCTCGGCGATGTGGACGTCACGCAGTACGAGCAGGAGTCGTGCGACCTCAGCCACTCCGACACCTCCCGATGGGCGTCCCTGGCCAAGCCTCGGAGCACGCAGCTGAGGACCTGGTCCGGTTACCCCTGTGCCGCTCAAGTGATCCAGGAGGCCTGTCCGGAGGCCCGATCCGACGGCCCACGGCCCACAGACGGCCCAGCCTCCGGCGCACGAGGCGGGGCCGCCGGTCGTAGACCGACGGCCCCAGAGACTCGACGCGGCGAGAAACCGCCCTGACCAGTCCTTACAGCACCGGCAGATTCTTCCGCAGCTCGAACGCGGTCACCTCGGAGCGGTACTCCTCCCACTCCTGCTTCTTGTTGCGGAGGAAGAAGTCGTACACGTGCTCGCCCAGGGTCTCGGCGACGAGTTCGCTGCGCTCCATGAGGGCGATGGCCTCGCCGAGGTTCTGCGGGAGCGGCTCGATGCCCATGGCGCGGCGCTCGGCGTCGGACAGGGCCCACACGTCGTCGTCGGCGCCCGGCGGGAGCTCGTAGCCCTCCTCGATGCCCTTGAGTCCGGCGGCGAGCAGCACGGCGTACGTCAGGTACGGGTTCGCGCCCGAGTCGATGGAGCGGACCTCGACGCGTGCGGAGCCGGTCTTGCCGGGCTTGTACATCGGTACGCGGATCAGCGCCGAGCGGTTGTTGTGGCCCCAGCAGATGTACGAGGGGGCCTCGCCGCCGGCGCCCGCGGTGCGGCCGCCGCCGCCCCAGATGCGCTTGTAGGAGTTGACCCACTGGTTGGTGACGGCGGAGATCTCGGCGGCGTGCTTGAGCAGGCCCGCGATGAAGGAGCGGCCGACCTTGGACAGCTGGTACTCGGAACCGGACTCGTAGAACGCGTTGCGGTCGCCCTCGAAGAGGGAGAGGTGCGTGTGCATGCCGGAGCCGGGGTAGTCCGAGAACGGCTTCGGCATGAAGGTCGCCTGCACGCCCTGCTCCAGCGCCACCTGCTTCATGACGAGGCGGAACGTCATGATGTTGTCGGCCGTGGACAGCGCGTCGGCGTACCGCAGGTCGATCTCCTGCTGGCCGGGGGCGCCCTCGTGGTGGCTGAACTCGACGGAGATGCCCATGGATTCGAGCATGGTGATCGCCTGGCGGCGGAAGTCCATGCCGACGTTCTGCGGGGTGTGGTCGAAGTAGCCGGAGTTGTCGGCCGGGGTGGGGCGGGAGCCGTCGAGCGGCTTGTCCTTCAGGAGGAAGAACTCGATCTCGGGGTGCGTGTAGAAGGTGAAGCCCAGATCCGAGGTCTTCGCGAGGGCCCTCTTCAGCACGTAGCGCGGGTCCGCGAACGACGGGGAGCCGTCGGGCATCAGGATGTCGCAGAACATCCGTGCGGTGCCGGGGGCCTCGGCGCGCCAGGGCAGCACCTGGAAGGTCGACGGATCCGGCTTGGCGATCATGTCCGACTCGTACACGCGGGCGAAGCCCTCGATCGCGGAGCCGTCGAAGCCGATGCCCTCGTCGAAGGCCTGCTCCAGCTCCGCCGGGGCCACGGCCACCGACTTCAGGAAGCCGAGGACATCCGTGAACCACAGGCGGACGAACCGGATATCCCGCTCCTCGAGCGTCCGGAGCACGAATTCCTGCTGCTTGTCCATCTTCCGATTCCACCCATCCTTGCTGGTCAGGCCGCCTGCGTCCGCGCCCTGCGGGACACCGTCGGCAGGCTCCTGAGCATCCCACCACATCACCGTTTCGTGCGCGTTGCCGACCTTGATCGACCGGTCGACCCGGGCCCGAACATCGTGCGAACGGCAGATGTATACGACTCCGTGCCCATAGTGCCTGCCGAGGCCCCTCGTCCCATAGTCCCTGCCGCCCGGAGCACCTGCTACACGGCATGGCAACGGCCCCGTTCTCCCCACTACGATCAGCGGACCCGTATCGCCGTCCCGTCCCTTTCCCAGAAGGACTCACCATGGGTTCCGCCAAGAACACCGGCTCCGCGACGCGCAAGGCCCGGATAGAGGAGATGCGCCGCGCCGACCGCTCCCGCGAGCGGCTGCGCCGCGTCCTCGTCGTCGTAGTCAGCGCCGTCGTCGTCGTGGGCCTCGCCGGATTCGGGGCGTGGGCCCTCATGAAGGGTGACGACTCGAAGGACACGGCGGACGCGAAGTCGTCGGCCGGGTCGTTCAAGACCGGCTCGGACGGCGTGAAGACCTGGACCGGGAAGCTGGACCGCAACCACGTCGCGAAGAAGGTGACGTACCCGATGACGCCACCGGTGGGCGGGGACCACAACCAGGTCTGGATGAACTGCAACGGCGACGTCTACAAGAAGCCGATCCCGAACGAGAACGCGGTGCACGCCCTGGAGCACGGCGCGGTCTGGGTGACGTACACGGACAAGGCCGACCCGGGCGACGTGCAGAAGCTCGCGGCGAAGGTCCGCCAGACGCCGTACTCGCTGATGAGCCCGGACCAGGACCAGAAGGACCCGATCATGCTGAGCGCCTGGGGTCACCAGCGGACCGTGAAGAGCGCCACCGACCCGGACGTGGCCTCGTTCTTCTCGACGTTCGTCCAGGGCAAGCAGACCCCCGAGCCGGGTGCCGCCTGCACCAACGGTCTGTCCCAGTGAGGCGCGCGGTGTGGATCGCGCCGGCCGTGGCGGCGGTGCTCGTCGCGGCCGGGGCGGTCACGTACGCGGTCGCCGACGGGGACGGCGTCGGTTCGGCGGCCGTTCGGGTGCCGGGCGCCGAGTCCGCCGACGCGGGGTTCGCGCGGGACATGGCGGTCCACCATCAGCAGGCCGTCGAGATGTCGTACATCGTGCGCGACCGCACGAAGGACGAGGAGGTGCGCCGCCTCGCCTACGACATCGCGCAGACACAGGCCAACCAGCGCGGCATGCTGCTCGGCTGGCTCGACCTGTGGGGGCTGCCCAAGGTGTCCGCGAAGCCGCCGATGTCCTGGATGGGCATGGGTGACATGCCACCGGGACAGGACGGCGCGCTGATGCCGGGCATGGCCACGAACACGCAGCTCGACGAGCTCCGCAAGGCGAACGGCAAGCGGGCCGAGGTGCTGTACCTCCAGCTGATGACCGCGCACCACAAGGGCGGCGTCCACATGGCCGAGGGGTGCGTGGAGCGGTGCGGGGTCGGGGTGGAGAAGCGGCTCGCGGCGGGCATGGTCGCCTCGCAGAAGTCGGAACTCGACCTCATGGCGGGGATGTTGAAGGAGCGGTCGTAGGGGAACCCCAACGGGAAACCTGAAGGGAAACCTGAAGGGAAATCCGGACGGAAACCCGAAGGAGAGCCCCCACCCCGATCACGTACTGCCCCAAATCGCCCTCGAATGGCGTTCCTTGGGCTCTTCTTGGCGCTTCCATTCCCCTTGCATGAACGGTTCGGCGCAACAGTGATCAGTTGCGTGCGCAGGTCGATCCAGTGCACGCGCATCACAGTCGCCACACGCGACGAACCACATCGCAGGGGGTTGTATGAGATCCACCCGTGCCGCGGCCCGCGCCGGGCTCAGCCTGGCAGCGACACTGCCACTGCTCGCCGGCGCGCTCGCCATCGCAGCACCCGTCGCCCAGGCCGACCCGAACCCGGGCGCCCGCGACGCACTGACCGGTACCAAGCCGCTGTGGGCCACGGCCAAGGCCGACCAGGGTGCCGCGTCGAACAGCTCCACCGTGCACGCCCGCGTCTACCTCGCGGGGCGCGACGCGGCGGGCCTCGCGGCGTACGCGAAAGCCGTGTCCGACCCGCAGTCGGCGTCGTACGGCAAGCACCTCAGCGCCAAGCAGGCCCAGGCCCGCTTCGGCGCGACCAAGGCGCAGATAGCCGAGGTCACGAAGTGGCTCGAGTCCTCGGGCCTCACCGTGACCGACGTCAGCAAGCACTACATCTCCGTCTCGGGCGAGGTCGCCGCCGCCGAGAAGGCGTTCGGCGCCCAGCTGCACAACTACGCCAAGGGCAAGCACACCTACCGCGCGCCCACGGCCGCCGCCACGGTGCCCACGTCCCTGAACGGCGCGGTCCTCACCGTGACCGGCCTGGACAACGCGCCGCACAAGGCGGACCACGACGAGACGCTGCCGCCGCCGGACGCCGTGTTCCACAACGCCGGCCCCTTCTCGTCGTACTTCGGCTCGAAGACGGCGAGCACCCTGCCGTCCGCGTACGGCCAGAAGGCCCCGTACGCCGTGAAGGGCTACACCGGCAAGCAGCTGCGTGCCGCCTACGGCGCCGGCAAGAAGACCGGCAAGGGGGTCCGCGTCGCCATCACCGACGCGTACGCCTCGCCGACCATCGCGAAGGACGCGGCCACCTACGCCAAGCGCAACGGTGACGCGGCCTACCGCAGCGGCCAGTTGAAGCAGGTCCTGCCCGCGGACTACACCAAGACCGAGGAGTGCGGGGCTTCCGGCTGGTACGGCGAGGAGACCCTCGACGTCGAAGCCGTGCACGCCGTGGCTCCCGCGGCCGACATCACCTACGTCGGCGCCGCGTCCTGCTACGACGACGCGCTGCTCGACTCGCTCGGCAAGATCGTCGACGGTCACCTCGCCGACATCGTGTCGAACTCGTGGGGCGACATCGAGGCCAACCAGACCCCCGACCTCGCCGCCGCGTACGACCAGATCTTCCAGTTCGGCGCGATCGAGGGCATCGGCTTCTACTTCTCGTCCGGCGACAACGGCGACGAGGTGGCGCACACCGGCACGAAGCAGGTCGACGTGCCCGCCAACTCGGCGTGGGTGACGTCCGTCGGCGGTACGTCGCTGGCCGTGGGCAAGGGCGACAAGTACCAGTTCGAGACCGGCTGGGGCACGCTCAAGGCGGACCTCGCGGCGGACGGCAAGAGCTGGAAGGCCTTCCCCGGGGCGTACACCTCGGGCGCGGGCGGCGGCACCAGCAAGACGGTGAAGCAGCCGTTCTACCAGAGCGGTGTCGTGCCGAACTCGCTGGCGCGCGCCAACGGCGGCTCGCAGAAGATGCGTACGGTGCCGGACATCTCCGCGGTGGCCGACCCGAACACCGGCTTCCTCGTCGGCCAGTCGCAGACGTTCCCCGACGGCTCGCTCAAGTACGACGAGTACCGCATCGGCGGCACGTCGCTCGCGGCGCCCGTCATCGCGGGTGTGCAGGCACTGGTCCAGGAGGCCCGCGGCGGGCACGCGCTCGGCTTCGCCAACCCGGCGATCTACGACCGCTCCGGCTCGAAGATCTACCACGACGTGACGGACAAGCCGACCGGCCGTGACCTCGCGGTGGTCCGCGTCGACTACGCGAACGGGTTCGACGCGGCCGACGGCCTGCTGACCTCCCTGCGCAGCCTCGGCAAGGACAGCTCGCTCAAGGCGGTCCGCGGCTACGACGACGTGACGGGTGTCGGCTCGCCGGCGCCGGGCTACGTGACGTCCTTCGGCCGTCGCTGACCCACGAAAGAGCGGCGCCCGCCCCGGACATCACCGGGACGGGCGCCGCCCTCAATTCCCGTACAGGCATTACTGCTTGACGACTCTCAGGTCGTCGCACCAGCCGCTGCCCTTGCCGGTGCGGGTGTAGCAGTAGAGCGTCGCCGAGGTGTTGGTGGCGCCCGTGGTGAAGGTGATGCTGCCCGTACGCCACCCGAAGGCAGTGAACGCAGGGATCCGGGTCTCGGCACCCCCGAAGTTCTTCACCCCCACGGCGAGCTGGGTGTCGTCCGCGTCGACGCGCCCCCAGCCGGAGAGCGTGTACGTCGTGTTCGGCGCGACGGTGATCTTCTGCTCGGCCGTGCTCGGGGTCCCCGAGACGCGCAGGCCGGCGTCGCCCCCGTGCGGATTCGCGGTGTCGGCCGCAACGGTCCCCGAGGGCACCCAGGGTGAGACGCCCGTCTCGAAGCCGGGATTGGCAACCAGGTCGGTCCCGCCCGAACAGGCGGTGTCATCAAAGGCCGAGCCCTGGTGGGCGCCGATGTCGGGACGACAGGCGACGGGCGCGGGCGAGCCGAAGTAGTCCTTGCCGCCGGAGCCGGTGGTGACCTGCCCGGCGCCGCGCGCGGGAGAACCGGCCTTCAGCTTGTACCCCGCGGGATCGGCGGAGCCCGGGTCGGCGAGCAGCGGGTCGGCGGTCACCTTGCCGGGGTCGGCGGGCTCGGATGCCGGATGGTTGCCGTACATGACGTTGTTGCGCCAGGTGTGCTCGGCGGGCTTGCCGCCGTAGCCGCCGGTGCCGAGGTTGTAGAAGATGTTGTTGCTCCACAGGGTGGTGGACGCGCCACCGCTGCTCTCCACGACGGACGTGGTGGAACCGGCCCCCATGTAGAAGGTGTTGTCGAGGATCTGGGCGGCCGCGTCGCCGACGGCGTACAGGATGCGCGAGCCGTCGTCGACGGAGAGGTTGTAGCGCGCGACCGTCCCGGCCGTGTCGGCGCCGCTGCCGCAGGCCCCGCACAGCAGCAGGAAGCCGCCCTCGTTGTCGTGGCTGTAGTTGTACTGGAAGACGGCGCCGCGGGTGCCGAAGTCGGCGTCGAAGGCCATGCCGTCGTTCATGCCCGCCTTACGGCGCACATGGTGGACCTCGTTGTACTGGAAGACGGTCCCGTCGCTGTTGATGGTCCACAGGCCCGCGTTGTTGCCCGCCGAACGCATCCAGATGTCGTACGCCTCGTTGTGCTCGGCCAGCGCGTCACGGGTCACGCGGACGACCATGCCGTCGCCGCCGATGTCGTGGATCTTGTTGCCACGGAAGACGACGCGCGTACTCGCCGTCCGCGCGGGACCACTGGTGCAGCCGTAGACGGCGCGGCAGGCCCAGCTGGACTGGGTGGTCAGGCCCTCGCGGTCGACCTTGTAGATCTCGCTGTTCTGGACGAGTACGTCATCGAAGCGGGTCGGCGTCACCGTGCCCGAGACGCGGAACTGGATGCCGTTGCTGCTCTTGGTGTCGCCGCCGTTGACGTCGTGGACGTAGACGTCGTCGAGGACGTAGTGGGTGCCGGTGCCGTGGTCGGCGAGTTCGACGAGGATGCCGTTGCGCTCGGCGTCCGTGGCGCCCTTGTTGGTGACCTCAAGTCCCTTGATCTCCCACTGCTCGACATTGAGCAGATGGACTGCGGCGTAGACGGTGCCACCGCCCTCGATCACGGGGCGCGCGCCGCCGGAGCCGTAGGGGGCGACCCTGACGGGGGCGGCGGCGGAGCCCGATCCGGTGGGCTTGAGCTGACCGGGGCAGGTGGCTCCGCGCTTGAAGTAGAGCCGGTCGCCGGGCCCGTAGGTGACGGCGTTGGCAGCGGCGAGGCTGTTGTAGGGCGCGGCGAGGCTGCCGTCACCGTTCGCGGCGGCGGAACAGTCCACGTAGTAGGGGGTGCTCGCGGACTGCGAGGGGTGGGACGGATGGCCGGGGTGCGCGGGGCCGGCGGCCTGGGCGCCGGGCGGGGACACAAGGGCGGAGGCGGCCAGCGCGAGACCGGCCGCGAGCGTGGTGCAGGCTCTTCGGAGCCTGGATGTAACCGGTGCCATTCTTGCTCCTGGGGATAGGAGAGGCGTTCGGCAAGTACCGTGTCCAGGACGGCAGTTGACGTCAAGAGTTCGACAGGAAACGGTTACATCAACAACCTTCCGCCCCCTCAGGCGAGCCGCCCGAGCTCCCCCCTGACAAGCCGCCCGAGAAGCTCCTCGCCTCGCGAGTACCGCTCGGCCTCCTCCACCGCGTACAACCCCAGGCGACGCACCTCGCTGCCTTGCGCGCCCGCCACGTGCGGGGTGACGAGGACGTTGGGCAGGGCGAGCAACGGGTGCTCCGGGGGCAGCGGTTCGGGGTCGGTGACATCGAGGAACGCGTCAAGTCGCCCGGCGGCACACTCCCGAGTCAGCGCCTCGGTGTCGACGAGCGAACCCCGAGCGGTGTTCACGACGACACCCCCGTCCGGCACGAGCTTCAGCATCTCCTCCCCCAACAACCCGCGAGTCTCGGGCAGTTGGGGCGCGTGCACGCTGACGACGGAACTGCGCCGGCACAGCTCGGGCAGCTCGACGAGTTCGGCGCCGAGCGCGGCGGCATCGGCCTCGGTGACGTACGGATCGGTGAGCAGGATCCGGTACCCCGCGTCCGAGGCGCGCAGCCCGGCGATGACGCGCCGGCCGATGCGGGAGGCGCCGATGATCCCGACGACTCGGCCGTCGGCGCCCGCGCGCTCGGTGAAGCCGGGCCAGCCGCCGGAGTAGCGGGCGGCGACGGGCAGCACCTTCTTCGCGGCGAAGGTGATCGCGGCGAGCGTGAAGGCGACGACGGGGCCCGCGTTGGCGTCGGCGGCGGAGGAAACGGTGACGCCGGGCCGGTCCCACAGGGCGTCCGAGACGACGGGTTTGACCGACCCGGCGGCGTGCACGACGGCGCGGAGCCGGGGCGCGTGGGCCAGGACGTCCTCGGTGAGCCGCGGGCAGCCCCAGCCGGTGATCAGCACCTCGACGCCGGAGAGGACCGCGCGGGACTCGGGGGTGCCGAGCGGTCCGGTCAGCGGAACAGGTGCGAGGTCGGCGCACCGCCCGAGCCGTTGCCGCAGGTCGGTCGGGATGACCCGGTCGAGCACCTCGGCGTCCATGGCCAGTGCCGCGATCGGTCGGTGTGCTGCCACGCGCTACCACCCTCCAGCTGCAGATCTATAGAAACCGGTTACCTCAAGACGTCAGGAGGCTAGGTCCAACTCTGAAGGATGGTCAATAGATCGCTGGAACAAGGGGGTTGACCCGGCGTAGTAACCGTTTTAGATTCCCGCTCACCTTGTTCCAACAACGGAGGGGTTTCCGTGCCCACGGTGGCGAAGGACAGGCCCGAGACCGAGGCGGTGAAGCCCCCCGGCACTGAGGGCATCGGGTCAAACACACACAAATCCAGGCAGGACAGCTTCCGGAAACGGTTTCGGAGCAGCCGCACGTTCCTGCTGCTCATGGTCCCGGGCCTGGCCTACTTCCTGGTGTTCCACTACGGCGCCTTCGTCGGCAACGTCGTGGCGTTCAAGGAGTACGTCCCGTTCGACGGCCTCTGGGCGAGCCCCTGGGTGGGCTTCGAGAACTTCACCAGGATGTTCGGCGACGCGGACTTCTGGCACGCGACGTGGAACACCTTCTACATAGCAATCCTGCAGTTGACCTTCTTCTTTCCCGTCCCCCTGTCGATCGCCCTGCTCCTCCACAGCCTGACGTCGGACTTCCTGCGCCGCTTCGTGCAGTCGGTGGTCTATCTGCCGCACTTCCTGTCCTGGGTGATCGTGGTCGCGCTGTTCCAGCAAGTCCTGTCCGACACAGGCCTGTTGAACTCGTTCCTGGGCGACTCTGGGATCCATACGGTCGACATCATCGGCAACCCGGACGCGTACCGCCCCCTCGTCGTCGCCGAGGTGGTCTGGAAGGACGCCGGCTGGGGCACGATCATCTTCCTCGCGGCGCTGATGCAGGTCGACGAGCAGCAGTACGAAGCGGCGGCGATCGACGGCGCGGGCCCCTGGCGCCGCTTCTGGCACATCACGCTGCCGTCCATCCGCCCGATCATCGTGCTGCTCCTGATCATGCGGCTCGGCGACATCCTGTCCGTCGGCTTCGAACAGATGCTGCTCCAGCGCCAGTCGGTGGGCCCGGAGGTGGGCGAGGTCCTGGACACGTTCGTGTTCTGGCAGGGAATCGTCGGCGGGGACACCGGATACGCCGCAGCGGCGGGACTGTTCAAGGGCCTGGTGGGCGCGGTCCTCGTCTTCACGGCCAACCGGGTGGCGCACAAGCTGGGCGAACAGGGGATCTACAAGTGACCACGACGACAAGAAACCCCACGCGCCCGGCCTGGAAGGAGAAGCCCAGGCCGGCCACCCAGACGGCCAAAGCGGTCGCGATAGCCGTCGTCCTGGCCCTGGTCCTGATCCCGTTCCTGGTGATCATCTCCACGTCACTCGCCTCGAACAAAGAGGTGGTGGACAACGGCGGCTGGGTCCTGTGGCCCACGGACCCGACCCTGAGGGCGTACCGGAACATCCTCAGCGGCGGCATAGTCACCAAGGCCCTGGGCGTAAGCATCGGCGTCACACTCACCGGCACCCTGGTGTCCCTGGCCTGCACATCGTTCCTGGCCTACGCCCTGAGCCGCCCAGGGGTACTCGGCGGCAAACCGGTCCTCCTCGTCATCCTCTTCACCTTCCTCTTCCCCCCGGGCATGATCCCGGCGTTCCTCCTGGTCAAGGGCCTCGGCCTGCAGGACATGTACGCGGCCCTGATAGCCCCCGTCCTGATCAACGTCTTCAATCTGGTGGTCCTGCGAGGCTTCTTCCAGGGGATACCGGAGGAGCTGTACGAGGCGGCCCGCCTGGACGGCGCGGGCGACTGGACGGTGTTCTGGCGGATCGTGCTCCCGCTGTCCAAGGCGGCCCTCGCCGTGGTGGGCCTGTTCTACGCGGTGAGCTACTGGAACGCCTGGTTCAACGCCTCGATCTACCTGGAATCCGACCACTGGCCGCTCTCGCAGGTCCTGCGCACCTACGTGATCGGCGGCGCGCAGATCTCCGACACGGGCCTCAGTGAGGCCGGCATGGTCTCGGCCCCGCAGACGACGCAGATGGCGGTCCTGGTGATCGCCACCGTCCCGATCCTCCTCGTCTACCCGTTCCTCCAGAAGTACTTCACCAAGGGCGTGCTCACCGGCGCCGTCAAGAGCTAGCCAGCCCACCTTCCCCGAAGGGTCCACTCACGTGTCCGGTTCCTCGATGTCGCGCCGCACCCTGCTGCGTTCCATAGCCGTCGGCGGCGCCGCCCTGGCCGCCCCGTCCTTCCTCACCGCCTGTTCCACCGACTCGGGTGGCGGCGGTTCGGTCTCCAACGCGGGCAAGAAGGCGGCCGCGTGGCCGACGTTCACCCCCGCCACCGGCGCGAAGCCGGACCTGGCGGCCACCGCGGAGGGCGTCCAGGCGGGCTACATCACGTACCCCGGCAAACTGGTCAAGGCCGTCGCTGAGAAGCCCGGCACGGGCAAGGAGAAGATCAAGGTCCTCTCCATCACCTACGGCACACCCCCGAAGCCGGCGGCGCAGAACAAGCTGTGGGCGGCGATGAACAAGGCCCTCGGCGTCGAGGTCGAGTTCACGGTCGTCCCGGACGCGGACTTCCGCACGAAGATGGCGACGCTGTTCGCGGGCGACGACCTGCCGGACATCATCAACATCGGCGGTGGCTACGTCCTGCCGCGCGAGGCGCAGTTCGTGAAGTCCCGCTGCGCGGACCTCACCGAGTACCTGTCGGGCGACGCAGTGAAGGACTACCCGAACCTGGCGGGCATCCCGACGTACGCCTGGCAGGGCATGGGCCGGATCTCGGGCCGGATCTTCGGCGTCCCCGTGGAGCGCCCGAAGCCGCAGGACACGATGTACTTCAACGGCCAGGCGTTCACGAAGGCGGGCTACGAGCCGGGCATGTCGGCAGAGGACTTCGCGACCATGGCCAAGGAAGCGACAACCACCAGAACATGGGCTCTGGGAGCGTCCTCAACCGCGTACTTCGGCTACAAGACGCACGCCACCTGGCACGGGGCACCGAACCAGTGGCGCATCAAGGACAACAAGGCGACGTTCTTCGCGAGCACGGACGAGTTCAAGACCACGCTCGAATTCATGTCGAACCTGCGCAAGGCCGGCGCGTACTACCCGGAAGCGACATCCGTCTCGCAGGTGGACCTGAAGACGCAGTTCTGGAACGGCACGGCCCTCTCCATGACGGACGGCTTCCTCTCCTACCCCGGCTCGGCACAAGGCATCAAGAACGCCTTCGACCTGGACGCGCTGGTCCCCTACACCCCCAAAGACACGACACCCGGCTACCAACAATCTCAAGGCATCTTCGGCTACACGGTGATCAAGAAGGCATCGAAGGACCGGGTGAAGCTGATGCTGCGGATCCTCGACTACCTGGCCTCGCCGTTCGGGACCGAGGAGTACGAGCTGGTGCACTTCGGCCTAGAGGGAACGCACTTCAAGCGGGACAAGGACAACAACCCGATAGCGACACCGCTCGGCCTCGTCGAGTCGAAGGTGAACCTGCCGTTCGTCTACCTGAGCGACGCCCCGCAGGTCCTGTACGCGCCGGGCTACGCAGACATCGTCGAACGCCTCCACGCCTGGCAGCAGAAGGTGATCCCGATGATGGTGCCGAACGACCGCTGGGGCCTGCAGTCGGACACGTACAACAAGCAGGGCGCGACCCTCGACCAGATCATCAGCGACGGCGTGGCGGCCACGGTCACCGGCCGCCAGAGCGTCTCCGACTGGGACAAGGTCTACAAGAAGTGGCTGAACCAGGGCGGGCAGCAGGCGCTGGAGGAATTCGCCAAGGAGTACGAGGCGGCGCACTGAACGCACGGCATCGTCCATGATGGTCCGGGGCGGCATCGCCCGCCCCGGACGGGCAAGTTGAGGAGAGACAACAGTGGGTGAGCGGGTCACCATCCGTGATGTGGCCGCGCGCGCGGGCGTCTCGGTCGCGACTGTTTCGCGGGTCCTGGCGGGCAACTACCCGACATCGGCGGCCTCGCGCGCCAAGGTCCAAAGAGCGGTGAAGGACCTGGACTACGTGGTCAACGCGCACGCCCGGGCCCTCGCCGGCGCCGGCCGCAAGACGATCGCGGTCCTGATGTTCGACGTGGTCAGCTCGTTCTACGCGGCCGTGGCGCAGGGCGTGGAGATGGAAGCGGCCCAGCACAACAGACTCACCCTGGTCTGCTCGACGGGCGGCGACCCGGCCCGCGAACTGGCACTGGTCCAGATGATGCGCGAACAGGCGGCAGAGGCCGTGGTCCTGGTCGGCGGGGTCATCGAGGACGACGAGTACCGCGAGCGGATGGCGCACTACGCCCAGGCGCTCGCGGCGGCCGGCTCGCGCCTGGTCCTGTGCGGCAGACCGGCACCGGCACCCGACGTCCCCGCACTCGTGGTCGAGTACGACAATGGAGCCGGCGCACACGCGATAACAAGCCACCTCCTGGGCGCCGGTCACCGAAAGATCGCGATGATCGGCTACCAGCCGGGCAACACGACGGGCGAGGCCCGAGTGACGGGCTACCTCAGAGCGCTCAACGACCACGGGGTCCCCCGTTCGGATGCGATCCTGCACGGCATCGGCTTCGGCCAGCACCACGGTTACGAGGCGATGCGGGACCTGCTCGACAAGTGCAACGGCAAGCCGGACTTCACGGCGGTCTTCGCGGGCGACGACCGCGTGGCGGCAGCGGCGATCCGCGCACTGGCGGAGGCGAACCTACGGGTCCCCGAGGACATCTCTGTGGTCGGCTACAACGACGACCCAGTGGCGGCAGACATCACACCCGGCCTCACCACGGTCCACATCCCGGCCGCGGAACTGGGCCGCACGGCCGTAAGACTGGCCCTGACAGGCACGACCCGCCCAGGCCAACAACGCCACCTCCTGGGCACGCACATAGTGATCAGAGACAGCGTCCGCCCGCACCGCACCTGACCCGAGAAGCGAAGAACCCACCGGGCGGACAGCCGCGCACGAGGCAAGAACCGCCGGCAGGCAGCCCCACCGGGCGGTCGGCCGCGTACGAAACGGGAGGGGCCGTGGGGGCATGTGCGCGCGGAGCCACCAGCACCACGTACAGGCAATTCGGCTAAGCAGCGATGCCCCATAGAACAGCGAGCACGTACATGCCCCCACGGCCCCGCACCCAAAAACGCACCTGAGCAACCCACACCGAGCCCGCACCCGACAACACACCCGAGCCCACCAAACCCCACAGACCAGGACGACATCGCGTCAGACAGACGATAAACTGGCCCCGTGCCTCAACTACGTCTCGCCCTGAATCAGATCGACTCGACCGTCGGAGATCTCGCCGGGAACGCCGAGGCGATCATCCGCTGGACCAAGCACGCCGCCGAACAGGGAGCGCACCTGGTCGCGTTCCCCGAGATGGTCCTGACCGGCTACCCGGTGGAGGACCTCGCCCTGCGCGAGTCCTTCGTCGAGGCATCCCGCCGGGAACTGACCACCCTGGCCGAGCGCCTCGCCGCCGAGGGCCACGGCGACCTCCCCGTGCTCGTCGGCTATCTGGACCGCTCGGAGAAGGCGCAGCCGAAGTACGGCCAGCCCGCCGGCGCCCCGCGGAACGCCGCCGCCGTCCTCCACAACGGCCGCGTAGCCCTGACGTTCGCCAAGCACCACCTCCCGAACTACGGCGTCTTCGACGAGTTCCGCTACTTCGTGCCGGGCGACACGATGCCCGTGATCCGCGTACGCGGAATCGACGTGGCGCTCGCCATCTGCGAGGACCTCTGGCAGGACGGCGGCCGCGTCCCGGCCACGCGCTGCGCCGGCGCCGGCCTCCTGATCTCGATCAACGCGTCGCCGTACGAGCAGAACAAGGACGACACGCGCCTGGACCTGGTGCGCAAGCGCGCCCAGGAGGCGGGCTGCACGCTGGCGTACGTCGCCACGATCGGCGGCCAGGACGAGCTCGTCTTCGACGGCGACTCGATCGTGGTGGACGCGGCGGGCGAAGTGGTGGCCAGGGCGCCCCAGTTCGCCGAGGGCTGCGTGGTCCTGGACCTGGACCTCCCCGCAGCCCGGCCGGAGGCTCCGTCGGGCACGGTCGACGACGGCCTGCGCATCGACCACGTGACGCTCTCCGAGGAGCACGTCCCGGCGTACGAGCCGGAGCTGACCGGCGGCTACGCGGACCGCCTGGACGACGACGAGGAGGTCTACTCGGCGCTCGTCGTGGGCCTGCGCGCATACGCCGCGAAGAACGGTTTCCGCTCGGTGCTGATCGGCCTGTCGGGCGGCATCGACTCGGCGCTGACGGCGGCGATCGCATGCGACGCGCTCGGCGCGCAGAACGTGTACGGCATCGCGATGCCGTCGAAATACTCCTCGGACCACTCCAAGGGCGACGCAGCGGAGCTGGCCCGCCGGACGGGCCTCAACTTCCGTACGGTCCCGATCGAGCCGATGTTCGACGCGTACATGGGATCTCTGGGCCTGACGGGCCTCGCGGAGGAGAACCTCCAGTCGAGGCTGCGCGGCACGATGCTGATGGCGGTCTCCAACCAGGAGGGCCACATCGTGCTCGCGCCGGGCAACAAGTCCGAGCTGGCGGTGGGGTATTCGACGCTTTACGGCGACTCGGTCGGCGCGTACGGCCCGATCAAGGACGTGTACAAGACGACGGTCTTCCGGCTGGCCGAGTGGCGCAACCGGGCGGCGGCGGAGCGCGGCCACACTCCCCCGATCCCGGAGAACTCGATCACGAAGCCGCCGAGCGCGGAGCTGCGCCCGGACCAGGTGGACACGGACTCGCTGCCGGACTACCCGGTGCTGGACGCGATCCTGGCGATGTACGTGGACCGGGACAGGGGCGCGGACGCGATCGTGGCGGCCGGGTTCGACGCGGACCTGGTGACGAAGACGCTGCGGATGGTGGACACGGCGGAGTACAAGCGCCGCCAGTACCCGCCGGGCACGAAGATCTCGGCGAAGGGCTTCGGCAAGGACCGCCGCCTGCCGATCACGAACAGGTGGCGGGAGTCGGCGCAGTAGTCACCGCGCCTATCCCCAGCCTCAAAGCCCGGCCCCAGGAGCCCACCCGTCACGGCAAGTCACCGACGACGAGTGGGCTCCCCCGCGTCCGGAGCCGGAACGGCATCGGGCAGATGCGAGGCGACGAGGAGCCCATGCCCCGTCGTGGTGGAAGCGGCAACGGCAAGGCCCCGGGACCGACGCACGTCGACCCCGTAGGCAACCCCGGCCACCCCGATCCCGAGAACGGCGAGCCCGGCCCCGGCGACCGCAGGGGACGTGAGCCCGAACCCGGCGGCGAGGGCGAGCCCGCCGATCCAGGCGCCACCGGCGTTGGCGAGGTTGAAGGCGGCCTGGTTGGCGGAGGAGGCGAGGGAGGGCGCGGCGGAGGCCTTCTCCATGACCATGAGCTGGAGCGGGGACCCGGTGGTGAAGGCGGCCATACCGAGCAGCACGACGGCGACCCCGGCACTCCACTCGGCCCGCATCAGCACAGGGAACAGCGCCAGCACCACAACAAGCGAGACGAGCCCGCCGAACAGGGTCCCGCGCAGCGACCGATCGGCAAGCCGCCCGCCGAGCAGATTCCCGGCGGTGGCGCCGACGCCGAACAGGGCGAGGAGCAGCGTGACGCTCGCCTCGGCGAATCCGGCGGTGCCGGTGAGCATCGGCGTGACATAGCTGTACGCGGCGAAGAGGGCGCCGAACCCGGCGACGGTGGTGCCGAGGGAGAGCCACACGGGCAGGGAGCCGAGCGCCTTGAGCTCGCCGCGCAGCCCGCCGGTCTCGCCATGGCCGTGGTCGGCGGGGACGAGGAGCAGGAGTGCGGTTATGGCGGCGAGCCCGATGGCGCTGACGGCGAGGAACGTGGCGCGCCAGCCGAGCTGCTGGCCCATGAGCGTGGCGATGGGGACGCCGATGACGTTGGCGACGGTCAGCCCGAGGAACATCAGGGAGACCGAGCGGGCCTTGCGCTCGGGCGCGACGAGCGAGGTGGCGACGACGGCGCCGACGCCGAAGAAGGCGCCGTGCGGGAGCCCGCTGACGAAGCGCGCGGCCATCAGGAGGTGGTAGTCGGGCGCGGCGGCGGAGATGGCGTTGCCGGCGACGAAGAGCACCATGAGCCCGACGAGGACGCGGCGGCGCGGCATGCGCGCGGTGAGGGCGGCGAGGAGCGGGGCGCCGATGACCACGCCGAGGGCGTACGCGGAGACGAGGTGGCCGGCGGAGGGGATGGAGATGTGCAGATCGTCCGCGACGTTGGGCAGGAGGCCCATCATCACGAACTCAGTGGTGCCGATGCCGAAGGCGCCCACGGCGAGGGCGAGCAGGGCCAGGGGCATGAAAAAGGGGACCTTCCACGGGAGGACGGGCGGGAGACGCGGGAATCCGAATCCGTAGGTTCGGGGATCCGAATCCGTAAGTTTACGTGCGGAACAAACTCTCCCGTGCCAAGTATTCCGTGAGGTGAGGCCCCGGTTTCCACCGAGTCAACAAGGGGTGTGGGGAGCGAACGCGGACGTCAGGACCGGGTGAGATCGACCTTCGCCGCGATCGGCAGATGGTCGCTGCCGGTCTCGGGCAGGGTCCACGACGTGACCGGCTCCACACCCTTGACCATGATCTGGTCGATGCGGGCCATGGGGAACGAGGCGGGCCAGCTGAACCCGAAGCCACTGCCGGCGGCACCCTGCGTGGAGCGCATCTGGGACGTGACGCCGTTCAGCGCGCGGTCGTTCATCGTGCCGTTGAGGTCGCCGAGCAGGATGACCTTGCCGAGCGTCTCGTCGGCGATGGCCTCCCCCAGCGCGTCGGCGGAGGTGTCGCGCTGGCTGGCGGTGAACCCGGCGTGGATCTTGACCCGGACCGACGGCAGGTGCGCGACGAAGACGGCGACATCGCCCTGGGGCGTGGCGACCGTGGTGCGCATGGCGCGCGTCCAGCCGAGCTTGATGTCGACGGGCCGCGTCCCGCTCAGCGGGTACTTGCTCCACAGTCCGACCGTGCCGGCGACGGAGTGGTACGGATACGTCTTCGCGAGGGCCCGCGCGTAGACGGGCACGGCGTCGGCCGTCAGCTCCTCCAGGGCGACGACCTGCGCCCCGGAGGCGGCGATGGCGTCGGCGGTGCCGGTCGGGTCGGGGTTCTCCGCGTTGACGTTGTGCGTGGCGACGGTGAGGTCGCCGCCGCTCGCGGTCTTGTCGGTGAGGAGCCCGCCGAAGAGGTTGAGCCAGACGACGGCCGGGACCAGGACCGCGATCAGGGCTGTCGCGGACTTCCGTACGACGGCCAGGACCAGCAGGACGGGCACGAACACCCCGAGCCAGGGAAGGAACGTCTCGGTGAGGGAGCCCAGGTTTCCGAGGGTGTTGGGGATCTGCGCGTGGAAGAGCATCACGAGCGCGACCAGAACGGCCAGCGTCGCGAGGATCACTCCCCGGCGCCAGATCCCCCGGTCACCGCGCCATCCGCCGGTCAGGCGGCGCAGCGGGTCTCTGGAAGGCTGGTGCCCCGCGCCGCCGCCGCCCGTTTCCGTCCTGAACCCCTGCGCCATACCGTCGTCGCCTCACTGCCCTGCCGTGCACACCGACCTCGCCCTGAAACCCTAGGGGATGATCGGCGCCCTCCTCGCCGTCCACGACGGCCGTACGGGCACGAGGACGAGCACATCGGCGCACTGGGTTCCGGATCGGCGGTGTGCACGGGGCCTCTGTGACGAAACGCGCATATTCAGTCCGGTGGCCGCAGTCCGTCGAGCGCGCAGTCGACGATCGTCGCGGAGAGGTCGTCGGCGAGCGGCGCGTCGGGCCGGATCATCGTGCGCAGCAGCATCGGCCCGACGATGAGGTCGTTGATGAGCTCTATGTCGACGCCGGCGCGCAGTTCACCGTTCTCGACGCCGCGCCGCAGCACGTCGAACATGACGCGGCGGCGCGGCTCGATCACGGTGTCGTGGTACGCGTCCCAGAGCTTCGGCAGGCTCTTCATCTGCGCGAAGACGTTGTGCAGCAGGGCCGAGGAGCGCAGGGAGACGCCGCGCCTGCGCTGGTGCTCCAGGAGGCTGATCAGGTCGTCACGCATGGAGGTGCCCGGCAGCTCGGGCTCGGGCTCCTCCATGATGCGCAGGACCTCGACGAAGAGTTCCTCCTTGCCGGACCAGCGCCGGTAGATGGTCGCCTTGCCGACGCCGGCGGTGCGGGCGATCCGCTCGATGGACAGGTCCGTGAGCGGGACGCCGTCCTCGATCAGCTTGAGGACGCCCTCGACGATGGCCCGCTCGACGGCCTCGCTGCGCGGGCGTCCGCGCACCGAGCGTCCCGCATCCACGTCCACGACCACTCCGCCTTCCCGCCGTCCTGTGCAGCGGCGATTGTCTCAGCAGGCCACTGTGGCCTGCCCGGACGGGCACGGGTCAGCGACCCGCCCCGACTGCCTCCTCCCTGCTCTCCTCGGCCGTTGTCCGCGGCGGGCGGCCCGGCAGGAAGACGACCGTGACGACGGCGCTGAGCAGCGCGATACCGGCCCCGCACAGGGCGGTCACGTGCATGGCGTGCAGGAAGGAGTCGTTGGCCGCGCCGACCAGCGCGTCGCCGCGCGGGCCGAGCTTCGCCGCGATGCCGAGGGTGGCCTCGATGGACTCGCCCGCCGTGTGCCGCAGTCCGGCGGGCAGCAGGGCGAGCTTGTCCTCGATGTCGTTGCGGTACGCGGTGGACAGCACGGAACCGAGTACGGCGATGCCCAGGGCGCCGCCGACCTGGCGGAAGGTGTTGCTGAGGGCGGACGCGGAGCCCGCCTTCTCGCGCGGCAGGGCCTGCATGATGACGACGCTGGTGGGGGTCATGACGTGCGCCATGCCCATGCCCATGAGGAAGAAGATGACTTCCAGGATCCAGATGGGCGTGTCCGCGTCGAGGACCACGAACGCGGCGAGCATCGCGCCGAGGATCACCAGGCCGCCGGTCGTCGTGGCGCGCACTCCGAAGCGGTCGACGACGAGCCGGGCGCGCGGCGCGAAGATCAGCTGGGCGGCGGCGAGCGGCAGCATCAGGAGACCGGTCTGCAGCGGCGAGTAGCCGCGCACGCTCTGGGTGTAGAAGACCGAGAAGAAGGTGACGCCCATCAGCGCGAAGAAGACGAGCGCGATGGCGGCTATGGCCGCGGAGAACACCTTGTTCTTGAAGTACGTGATGTCGATGGACGGGTGGTCGCTGCGCTTCTCGTACAGGACGAAGCCGACGAGGACGACGAGTCCGGCCGCGATAGTCAGCAGGACCGCCGGGTCCGTGAAGTCGGCGAGCTGGCCGCCCTTGATGATGCCGTAGACGAGCAGGACGAGGCCGACGACGGAGAGGGCGACGCCCACGAGGTCGATGCGGCCGGGCTTGGGGTCGCGGGAGTCCGGCACGAGGGCCAGCATCAGGACGACCGCGATGATCACGATCGGCACGTTGACCAGGAAGACCGAGCCCCACCAGAAGTGGTCGAGGAGCACGCCTCCGGTGATGGGGCCGATGGCGATGGCGATGCCGACGCCGCCCGCCCAGATGCCGATGGCCTTGGGCTGCTCGTCCCGCTCGAAGACGTTCATGAGGATGGCCAGCGTCGCCGGCATCACGAAGGCGGCGCCGATGCCCATGATCGCCCGGAAGATGATGAGCTGGACCGGCGAGCCGGACTCGGCGGCGAGGGCGGAGCCGAGGCCGAAGACGACGAGCCCGAAGACCAGCACCTTCTTGCGCCCGAGCCGGTCACCGAGCAGACCCGCGGTGAAGAGCAGTCCGGCGAAGACCAGTGTGTAGGCGTTGATCGCCCACTCCAGCTCGCCCTGCGTGGCGCCGAGGCCCGCGGGGGCCGGGGTCGAGATCGTCTTGATCGCGACGTTCAGGATGGAGTTGTCGAGCACAACGATCAGCAGGCTGAGCATCAGGACGCCGAGGATCGCCCATCGGCGGCGGTGCACAGCCTCGGGTATGCGCGGCGGCGCGGGAGCGGCAGGAGTGGTCATGGCGCTCAGACTAGGGCAGTTTCGATACGAGACCGTCTCGTATTGGAATCCCTTAGGAAGACTTTACGAACCCGACGGGTGACCCGCTCGCGGGGTGACCCACCCGGCGCACACCCCCCTAGCCATTCCTCGGCACGCGGTGCCACCATGGAGGGGATCCGGGGACGCCGTAAGGGTGCCTCGAGACAACAGAAGGAGCCGTTGCGATGACGCAGCTTTCGGCTGCCCAGAACAACCCCGACAGCAGCAACAGCGGCAGCAAGGCGCTGTACGGGGGCAAGAGCAACCGGCGCATCACGGTGCGCGACATCACGCTCGCCAAGGAACGCGGCGAGAAGTGGCCCATGCTCACGGCGTACGACGCGATGACCGCGTCCGTCTTCGACGAGGCCGGCATCCCGGTCATGCTCGTCGGCGACTCCGCGGGCAACTGTCACCTCGGGTACGAGACCACCGTGCCCGTCACCCTCGACGAGATGACGATGCTCTCGGCCGCCGTCGTACGGGGCACCAAGCGCGCCCTCATCGTCGGTGACCTCCCCTTCGGCTCGTACCAGGAGGGCCCCGTACAGGCCCTGCGGTCCGCGACGCGCCTGGTCAAGGAGGCCGGGGTCGGCGCCGTGAAGCTGGAGGGCGGCGAGCGCTCACTGGCCCAGACCGAGCTGCTCGTGCAGTCCGGCATCCCGGTCATGTCCCACCTGGGCCTCACCCCGCAGTCCGTGAACACGATGGGGTACCGCGTCCAGGGCCGCGGCGACGAGGACGCGCACCGGCTGCTGCGCGACGCCAAGGCCGCCCAGGACGCCGGCGCGTTCGCCGTCGTCCTCGAACTGGTCCCCGCCGAGCTGGCCGCCGAGGTCACCCGGTCCCTGAACATCCCGACCGTCGGCATCGGCGCGGGTGCCGAGTGCGACGCCCAGGTCCTCGTCTGGACCGACATGCTCGGCCTCACCGGCGGCAAGATGCCGCGCTTCGTGAAGCAGTACGCGGATCTGCGCGGCGTCATGGGCGAGGCGGCGAAGGCCTTCGCGCAGGACGTGGTCGGCGGCACGTTCCCCCAGGAGGAGCACTCGGTCCACTGACCCGGACCACCACCTGAACCACAGTGGCACCACAGCGGCTCGCCGATCTTCCCCCGTCGGCGGGCTGCTGCCGTTCCGCCGCCCTTTCGCACTGCTGTACTGCCTTTACTGCCTTTTACTGCCTGTCTGCCGCCGTTCTGTAGGTGCCATACACGGGGCTGTCGGCCGCCTGTCGGTGGATTGTCGGTGGCACCTGGCACCTTGTGCGTCATGACGCGAATCGACAAGAAGACCTCACACAGTGACGTCGGCGGCCGGACGGCCTCCGTCACCGTGCGGGGCCTGGTCAAGCACTACGGCGAGACCAAGGCGCTGGACGGCGTGGACCTGGACGTGCACGAAGGCACGGTCATGGGCGTGCTCGGTCCGAACGGCGCGGGCAAGACCACGCTCGTCCGCTGCCTGTCCACCCTCATCACCCCCGACTCCGGCTCGGCGTTCGTCGCCGGGTACGACGTGGCGAAGCAGCCCCGGCAGCTGCGCCGCGTGATAGGCCTCACCGGCCAGTACGCCTCGGTCGACGAGAAGCTCTCCGGCCGCGAGAACCTGTACATGATCGGCCGCCTCCTCGACCTGTCCCGCAAGGAGTCCCGCTCCCGCGCCGACGCGCTCCTGGAGCGGTTCTCCCTCACGGACGCCGCCACGCGCCCGGCGAAGACGTACTCCGGCGGCATGCGCCGCAGGCTCGACCTCGCCGCGTCGATGATCGGCAGCCCGGCCGTCCTCTACCTGGACGAGCCGACGACCGGCCTCGACCCCCGCACGCGCAACGAGGTGTGGGCAGAGGTCAGGCGCATGGTCGACGACGGTGTCACGGTGCTCCTCACCACCCAGTACATGGAGGAGGCCGAGCAGCTCGCCAACGAGCTGACGGTCATCGACCGCGGCAAGGTCATCGCGGGCGGCGCCATCGACGACCTCAAGGCGAAGGTCGGCGGCCGCACCCTGCGCATCCGCCCGGCCGACCCGCTGGAGCTGCGCCCGCTGGCCGCCGCCCTCGACGACATGGGCCTCACCGGCCTCGCCACGTCGACGGTGGACGCCGAGGCCGGCGCCGTCCTGGTCCCGATCCTCAGCGACGAGCAGCTCACCGCCGTGGTCGGCGCGGTCACCGCGCGCGGCATCACGATCGGCTCGATCGCCACCGAACTGCCCAGTCTGGACGAGGTGTTCCTGTCCATCACCGGCCAGAAGGCCAGTGCCCCGCAGGACGACACCCGTACCTCCGAGCTCGAGGGGGCCGCCGTATGAGCGCCACCACGCTGACGCCTCCCCTCGATCTCGAGGCCGACTCGCGCATCTCCGTGCGCTCCCACATCCGTCACACCGGCGCGCTCGTCCGCCGCAATCTGCTGTGGATCCGCCAGGACCCGGAGTCGATGTTCGACGCGGTCCTGATGCCGATCGTCTTCACGCTCCTGTTCGTCTACGTCTTCGGCGGCTCCATCGGCCAGGCGCTCGGCGGCGGTCAGGACCAGTACGTGCAGTACGTGGTCCCGGGCATGATGGCGATGATGAGCATGAACATCGCCATGGCCGTGGGCACGGGGTTCAACCAGGACTTCCAGAACGGCATCATGGACCGCTTCCGGACCCTGCCGATCGGCCAGGGCTCGGTCCTCTTCGCCAAGATCGTGGTGGAGCTGATGCGGCTGCTCATCGCGACGACGATCATGATGATCGTCGGCCTCCTGGTGGGCTTCGACATCACGAACTGGCCCGGCCTGTTCGCCGCCGTGGGCCTCACCGCCCTCTTCGGCACGTCCATCATGTGGATCTTCCTGGTCCTCGGCGTCGTGATGAAGAGCGCCCAGGCCGTACAGGGAATGGGCTTCCTGGTCCTCATGCCTCTGCAGTTCGGTTCGTCGATCTTCGCGCCGACGCAGTCGATGCCGGGCTGGCTCCAGGCCTTCACCGACTACAACCCGCTCTCCTCGCTCGCGGACTCCGCGCGCGGCCTGATGGTGGGCGGCCCGGTCGCGCACGACGTGTGGGTGACGGTGATCTGGTCCGCGGTCCTCACGCTCGCGATGGCTCCGATCGCGATCCACAAGTTCCGTACCAAGAACTGACGTTCAGCAGGACAGGCAGTTCAACCGCGATCGCGTCCCAGCAGGGCGGTGGCCTCGTCGAGAGACAGGTCGCCGCCCTCGGCGTATGCGGCGTCGTACGCCCGGTCGCCGATGGTCTCCCGGATCGCGGACTCGGCGGACGCGTAGGCGTCGCGCTCCAGGTAGGACCGCACGTGCCGGGAAGGAAGCTGTCCGTCGGAGGCGCCCATCAGCCGGGCGGCGTCGAGGGCTTCGGCCGCATCGCCGCACAGGCTCAGCGCGCGGGCGCCGGTGACCAGGTGCATGGCGGGCATGTGCGGGGCGATCACCAGGGCCAGCGGGTCGGTCGCCATCTCCAGGGCCTCGGCGACGCCGGCGAGGGCCTCCTGCGCGCGGCCGTCCTCCGAGTCGAGCCAGGCCTCCATCCCGACGATGAAGCCCCGGAAGACGACGAAGTCCATCGCCTTGAACTCCTCCTGGAGGAGCCGCAGTTGCTCGCGCGCCTCGGCGACACGGCCGGTGGCACCGTAGCGCCCGGCCAGGAACATGCGGGCGGCGGGCCAGGCCTCGTTCGTATGGCGCTTGCCGGGATCGAGGATGCCGAGAAGCAGCTGCTCGCCACGCTCGCCGTCATCACCCTCGATGAGGGCCTGCCCGAGCCGCGCGTTCAGGATCGCCACCTGCGCCTGCGCGCCGAGGCGTTCGGCGCCCTCGATGGCCGCCGCGTAGTCCTCGGCCGCGGCGGCGTACGCGCCGCTGCGCTCATGGGCCTCGCCGCGCGCGGACAGCGCCTCGGCGACGCCCCACCGGTCACCGAGCCGGGTGAACAGTTCGAGGGACTCGTCCGCGTCCCGGACGGCGTCGCCCGCCCAGTCACTGCGGTTGGCGAGGATGTTGGCCCGCAGCTGGAGGGTGAGGGCGAGTTCCCAGGTGTAGCCGAGTTCGCGGCAGGTCCGCACGGTGACGTCGGCGAGGTTCCACAGCGCCTCCATGTCGCCGCTCATCATCACCGCGTAGAACCAGAGGTTGCCCGGCGGGCGACAGGTCTGCGGAAGGCCCGGACGGTACGCCTGCGCGATCGCGCGCAGCTTCGCGCCACCCTCCTCGGTCTGCCAGGTCTCCATCTCCATGTCCATGTAGGCGAGGCGCAGCAGATGCACCCCGCGCCGTGCCTCCACGAGCAGTTCGGGGCCGAACGGCGGCGGGGCGTCGGTGCAGCGCTCGTAGAGCGGGGGCGCGGGGTCCGCGGGCGGGGTGAACGGGTCGGGGCCGAGCTCGGTGGCCTCGCGCGACCAGTTGCGGGCGTCGAGGCGCAGGTCGCGCATCTGCCAGAACCAGGCCAGCGAGAGCACCAGGGAGAGGGTCTCCTGCTCGTCCCGGGCGGCGACGGCGTGCCGCAGGGCGGTGCGCAGGTTCTCGTATTCGCGTTCCAGGCGGGCGACGGCGGCACGCTGGCCGTGGCCGCGCAGCTGCGGGTCGGTGGTGCGGGCCAGTTCGCGGTAGTACGTGAGGTGGGCGTGCTCGGCGTCCGTCCGGTCACCGGCCTCGTCGAGCCGGTCACCGGCGTACTCGGCGACGGTCTCCAGGAGGCGGTAGCGCATGGCGCCGGCCCGGTCGCGGCCCCCGCCACCGGCGCCGTCCCCGTAGTCCCCGTAGTCCCCGTAGTCCCCGTAGTCCCCGGTGTTTCCGGTATCTCCGTAGTCCTCGCGTTCAGACTCATCTCCGTAGTCCTCGCGTTCAGACTCGTCACCGCCCCAAGGGGCCGCCACCACGAGGGACTTGTCCACGAGCGAGCCGATCGCGTCGAGGGCGCCGGGACCGCACACCGACTCCGCGGCGGCCAGATCACAGCCGCCGCTGAAGACCGACAGCCGGCGCAGGACCGTCCGCTCCTCCTCGTCGAGCAGGTCCCAGGACCAGTCGACGACGGCGCGCAGCGTCTGCTGGCGGGGCAGGACGGTGCGGGCGCCCGAAGTGAGCAGGCGGAAGCGGTCGTCCAGGCGGTCGGCGATCTGGCGCGGCGTGAGCATCCGCAGCCGGGCGGCGGCGAGTTCGATGGCGAGCGGCAGTCCGTCGAGGCGCCGGCAGATCTCGGCCGCGGCCCGCTCGTCGTCCTCGACCCGGAACCCGGACCGCACGGCGGCGCCCCGCTCACCGAACAGGCGCAGGGCGAACGGCTCCGGCAGCGGCTCCACCGGGTGCAGCAACTCGCCCGGTACGCCCAGGGGTTCGCGGCTCGTCGCGAGGACCGTCACGCCGGGGCACCGGCTGAGCAGCTGCTCGGCGAGGCGCGCCGCGGCCTCGATCACGTGCTCGCAGTTGTCGAGGATCAGCAGCATGCGGCGGTGCGCGCAGTGCTCGGCGAGGCGTACGAGCGGGTCCTCACCGTGCCGGTCGGACGCGGCCCGCAGCTCCTCGGCGCCGGCACCGCGCAGCACCGTCTCGCGCGCCCCGAGCGCCGTGACGACGGCCTCCGGGACGGCGTCCGGGTCCTCGATGGGCGCGAGCTCGGCCAGCCACACGCCGTCCGGTACGTCCATGCCCTCGGCGGCCTCCTGGGACAGCCGGGTCTTTCCGGCGCCGCCCGGACCGAGCAACGTCACGAGCCGCACGCGTCCGAGGTCCTCACGAATCGCCCCGATGTCGTCGGCGCGGCCCACGAAGGAGGTGAGCCGGGCGCGGAGGTTGCCGGTGGGGGCGAGTGCTCTGACGGGGGTGGTGGTGCTGGGGCTTTCGGTGGCGGCGGGAGTGGAGGTGGAGGTGACGGAGGTGGTGGGGCGCGGCACCAGGAGGTCGGCGTGCAGTGCGCGCAGTTCCGGGCCCGGGTCGGCTCCCAGCCGCTCCGCGAGCTCGACGCGTACCCGCTCGTAGGCCACCAGCGCCTCGGCGGTGCGGCCGGCGTCGCGCAGCGCTCGCAACCGCAGGGCCTGAAGCGGCTCGTCGAGCGGATGCGTGTCGCACAGCGCGGTCAGTTCGGGCAGGGCGGTCTCTGCCCTCCCCAGGGCGAGCGACGCGGCGAGCCGCGTGCGCCGGGCTTCGAGGTGGAGCGCCTCCCAGCGGGCGGCGTCCGCCGAGCGGTCCGGCAGATCGGCCAGCGCGGGGCCGCGCCACAGGGCGAGCGCGTCGTCGAGGACGACCGCCGCCTTGCCCGCGTCGCCGTCGGCCAGCGCTCGCACCCCGTCCCCCACGAGCCGCTCGAAGCGGAACAGATCGATGTCCTCGGCGGCGGCCGCCAGCCGGTAGCCGCCGTCGAGGGAATGCACCGCGTCGGCGCCGATCGCCCTGCGCAGCCGCCCTACGAGCGCCTGGAGCGCGCCGGTCGCGTCCGCGGGCGGGTCGGCGCCCCACACCTCGTCGGCGAGCACCTGCGGCGGGACGGTACGGCCGGGCCGCAGCGCGAGCACGGTCAGCAGGGCACGCAACCGCGCCCCGCCGACGGGGACGGCCGTGCCGTCGTCGCGGAGTGCCTGCGTGGTGCCGAGGATGCGGTAGCGCACTGGCCCATTGTCTCCAAATCGGCGGCCTTGCCGCGCCCGGGTTTCCGCGGGACGGCGGTCCCGGGCGTCGGACATGTGTTCCGGCGGCGCTCCGACACCTGTCAGGACGGCGGGCCGTGGTTGCGTTTTCGTCGGTTATGCGGAACCCGCGGCCTGCCCCGGCACGTTCCCCCCACACCGCACCACCGATACGGTCAGCCCGTCGACCCCGCACCGCAACAGGCCGCACGCACCCCGGGAGCCCTCCTCCATGACCACCGCCGCCACCCGCCGCACCGATCGCAGCGATCGCAGGATCAGCCCTGTCTTCCTCGGTATCGCCGCCGTCACCGGCGTCTCCGGCTGGGCCGTGTGGACGGACTTCGCCGCGCAGCCCGGCCTCGCCGTCTTCCTGTTCGTCACGGGCGCCTGGATCGTCTCGCTCTGTCTGCACGAGTACGCACACGCTCGCACGGCGCTGCACAGCGGCGACATCTCCATCGGCGCGAAGGGTTATCTGACCCTGAACCCGCTGAAGTACACGCACGCCCTGCTCAGCATCGTGCTGCCCGTCATCTTCGTGATCATGGGTGGGATCGGTCTGCCCGGCGGCGCCGTGTTCATCGAGCGGGGCCGGATCCGGGGCCGCTGGCGGCACAGCCTCATCTCCGCGGTGGGTCCGCTGACCAACGTCCTGTTCGCCGTCGTGTGTACGGCGCCGTTCTGGCTGGACGCGCTCGACGGGGTGCCGGACACGTTCCGCTACGCGCTCGGCTTCCTGGCCCTGCTCCAGGTGACCGCGGCGATCCTGAATTTCCTGCCGGTCCCGGGCCTGGACGGCTACGGCGTCATCGAGCCCTGGCTGTCCCAGGGGGTTCGGCGGCAGGTGGAGCCATTCGCTCCGTTCGGGCTGCTCGCCGTCTTCGGCATCCTGTGGATCCCGGAGGTGAACGAGGTGTTCTTCGACGCGATCTACTCGATCCTGCGTTCCCTCGGCGTCAACCCCTGGGACGTGGACTGGGGCCAGGAGTTCTACCGCTTCTGGCAGGGCACCCCTGAGATCCCCGTCGTCACGCAGTAGGCGCGGCGGCTGCCGCCTTCGCCTGCTTCTCCGCCTTGGCCCGGCGCACGTAGTACCAGGTCATGTTCGAGGTGAGGCCCGCGAGCAGGACCCAGACGATGCCGAGCAGGCTGCCCTGCGCGAAGGCGACCACGGCCGCGGCAGCCGAGAGGACGCAGACGACTAGGGCGTACAGAGCGAGGCGGGGCATGGGGGTCGGCTCCTGTCGGACGGAGAGGTCGTACGCCGACCAGTGTCCCCTATGCCCCTCCCTCGGCTGCACGTCGGCTCCACGTCGGCCGTCCGTCTGCGGCTTCGGCGGTGACGTGTGGGTTATACGTCGGTGACCCGCAGGCCCGCGTGCGCCTTGTAGCGGCGGTTCACCGAGATCAGGTTCGCGACGAGCGACTCCACCTGGTGCGCGTTGCGCAGCCGGCCCGCGAAGACTCCCCGCATGCCCGGGATGCGGCCCGCCAGCGCCTGGACGATCTCCGTGTCCGCCCGCTCCTCGCCCAGCACCATCACGTCCGTGTCGATCTCGTCGACCGCCTCGTCCTGGAGGAGAACCGCCGACAGGTGGTGGAACGCCGCCGTCACCCGCGAGTCCGGCAGCAGCGCCGCGGCCTGTTCCGCCGCGCTGCCCTCCTCCGGCTTCAGGGCGTAGGCGCCCTTCTTGTCGAAGCCCAGCGGGTTGACGCAGTCGACCACGAGCTTGCCCGCGAGGTCCTCGCGCAGCGATTCGAGGGTCTTGCCGTGGCCCTCCCACGGCACCGCCACGATCACGATGTCACTGCGGCGCGCACACTCCGCGTTGTCCGCGCCCTCCACGCCCAGGCCCAGCTCATCCGCTGCCGCCTGCGCGCGCTCCGCTGCGCGGGATCCGATGATCACCTTCTGGCCTGCCCTGGCCAGCCGGTACGCGAGCCCGCGGCCCTGGTCGCCCGTGCCGCCCAGCACGCCGACCACCAGGCCCGATACGTCGGGGAGGTCCCAGGGGTCCTTCGCCGGAGCCTTCGCCGGATCCTTCTGCACACTGTCGGTAGAGGTCATACGGTGACCTTACTCAGGCCTGTCGCCCAGGAGCGCGGCGGCCGGGATCCGTCTGAACGTGATCGTCTCGTAGGCGCTGAAGTCTCCTGTCTCGTAGAGGAGTCCGACCGTCGAGGCGTCAATCCGTACGAGGTCGGAGTAGGCCGCGGGCAGGCCGTCGACCGTGTGGGCGACCCGCCATGTCACGCCCTCGTCCTCACTCGCACGCACCGTCATCAGCGCCCTGAACCCGGGGTCCGCCGGGCCCGCGAACAGCAGCACCTCCCCCAGCCTCAGCAGGCTCCCCTCCACCACCGGGCCCACCAGGCCCGCCTGCGGCCGGAACGCCTTCACCAGGCTCTCGCCGCCGTCCCGCGACGTCGCGTCCGCCCTCGTGCCCGGCGCTGGTGAGTCATTGCGGGCGTTGAAGTACAGCCGCCCGTCGGCCAGTTCGACCGTGGCCGTCTCGTTCACGTTCACATAGCCGTCCGGGTGGTCGTCCACGTAGCCGAGTCGCCAGGTCCTGCCCCTGTCGTCGCTGAGCAGGCAGTGACCGCCGTCGTACTTTCCCTCCGTGCCGGTGTCGCTTCCGGCGGGCGGGAGTGAGTGGTTGGCCGGTACCACCACTCGTCCGCTCTGTGTTTGGATCGCGTGGCCCGGGCCTGTGGCGTACCAGCGCCAGTCCTTGTTCTTCGCCTGTGCCGTGATCTCCCTGGGTGCCGACCAGGTCAGTCCCTCGTCGTCGCTGTGCTGCACCCAGACGCGGCGCCCGTCCTCGGGCTCGACCTCGCCCCGTCTGATCGCTGTTTCCGTGGCGCTTGCCGCGTTCCGTACGTGGACGATCAGGACCCTTCCCGTGTCCAGCACCACTGGCGCCGGGTTTCCCGCCAGGTCGTCGCCGTTCGCCGCCACCACCTGGAGCGGGTCCCAGGTGCGGCCGCCGTCCGTAGATCTCTTCAGGACCACGTCGATGTTCCCGTAGTCCTCCCTCGATCCCACTCGCCCCTCGCAGAACGCGAGCAGCACGCCGGAGCGTGTCGTGACAGCTGCGGGGATCCGGAAGCTCGCGTATCCCTCGCGCCCCGCGCGGAAGGGAACAGACGTCTCAGTCAGCACCCCCCATCCCTCCCCACCCAGAGGGAATTCCCGGTGAACTCGGCCTGACGAGTTCACTGTTGAGGCAGTATGCGCAGGCATGGACGCCGTACGGGTCGCACTGCTGCGGGAAGTGCTCGCCGGGACCGAGTGGCTGGGCGCCGCGCGCCGCTTCGCCGGTGCGCTGCGGACCTCCGTGGTGCCGCATGGGGGTGGTCTGCTTCTTGTGGGTACGCCGGAGTACGAGCCGTGGCATCTCGCGGCGCATCTCGTGGACGAGGCCGCCTGGTCCGGCATGCCCGAGCTGTCGCCCACGCTCGTGCGCCATCGGGCGGGGGCCGGGGATCCGGCCCATCTTGCCGTGGGGCTCGGCCGGATCGAGGCGGCTCGGCGGGGCGAGACGCTGCTCGTTGTGGCGCCCGGGGCGCCGGGTGAGGAGTTGCTGGAGCGGGTGCATGACGCTCGGCGGGCGGGGGCCACGGTTCTGGCCATCGACTCGGGTGACCGTGATCTGCATGCCATGGCTCACGAGGCGCTCACACCCGGGCCCGATCTCGACCTCGATACGGCGCAGCACCTGGTCAGCGCTGCCGCGGGCGAGAATCCCGTCGGCGGTGGGGTCCGGGGGCCCCGGCGGCGCTTCCGTGATCGGCTGTCCCGTCTCACGGATCATCTGACTTCGCCGCCGCCTGCGGGGTGGTAGCGGTCGTCACTTGAAGCGGGGGTGAGCTCGGGCGCGTTTTTGGGTGCGGGCTCGATGCGGGCTGCTCAGGTGCGGGCTCGGTGTGGGCTGCTCAGGTGCGGGCTCGGTGTGGGTTGCTCAGGTGCGTTTTTGGGTGCGAGGCCGTGGGGGCATGTACGTGCTCGCTGTTCTATGGGGCATCGCTGCCCAGCCAAATTGCCTGTACGTGGTGCTGGTGGCTCCGCGCGCACATGCCCCCACGGCCCCTCCCGTTTCGTACGCGGCCGACGGCCCGGTGGGGCTCCACTCCCTGTCGGCGGTCCGGTGGGGGCGGCCGGCCTGTACGCGGGTCAGTGCCGGGCGCCCCTCGGCGGTGTCAGGTTTTGTCGTCCTCGCCCTTGGCGTCGTGCCACTTGGGGTCGGTCTCCCACTCGAGGTTTCGTTCACGCGCCGTCTCCATCGCGTGTTCTGCCTCGGCGCGCGACGCGTACGGGCCGAAACGGTCCTTGTTGGGGCAGTCCGGCCCCTCTTCGACCTTCTGGTGCTCCAGGCAGTAGTACCACTCGCCGGGCTTCCCGACGGTCCGCCTCTTGAACAGGGCCATCTGCGGCTCCTCTCGCCATGACCATGGTCCCCCACAGCCGCTCGATACACTCGCTGGCATGTCTGGTCAGTCGCTGCTCGCACCAGGGGAGCTCTCTCCCATTCGTTCCGTACCCGGAAACATCCGGCGTCCCGAGTACGTGGGCAAGCCCGCGCCGACGCCGTACAAGGGTCCGGAGGTCCAGACCCCCGAGACGGTCGAGGCCATGCGTCTCGCCGGCCGGATCGCGGCGCGGGCGATGGCGGAGGCCGCCAAGGCCATCGCGCCCGGCGTGACCACGGACGAGCTCGACCGCATCGCGCACGAGTACATGTGCGACCACGGCGCGTACCCCTCGACCCTCGGCTACCGCAACTTCCCGAAGTCGCTGTGCACCTCCGTCAACGAGGTCATCTGCCACGGGATCCCCGATTCCACCGTTCTGAACGACGGCGACATCATCAACCTTGATGTCACTGCGTACATCGGCGGTGTTCACGGCGACAACAACGCGACCTATCTGGTCGGTGATGTCGGCGAGGAGTCCCGGCTTCTCGTCGAGCGGACCCGGGAGTCTCTCGACCGGGCCATCAAGGCCGTGCGCCCCGGGCGTCAGATCAACATCATCGGCCGTGTCATCGAGTCGTACGCGAAGCGCTTCGGGTACGGCGTCGTGCGGGACTTCACCGGGCACGGGATCAACTCGTCGTTCCACTCCGGCCTGATCATTCCGCACTACGACAGCCCGCACGCCACCACCGTCATCCAGCCCGGGATGACCTTCACCATCGAGCCGATGCTCACGCTCGGCACCCACGAGTACGACATGTGGGACGACGGGTGGACCGTGGTGACCAAGGACCGCAAGCGGACCGCTCAGTTCGAGCACACCCTTGTCGTGACTGATTCCGGTACGGAGATTCTCACTCTGCCCTGATCCGGTTCCGCCTCCTGGCCCGTCCCTGTGTGGGGCGGGCCTTTTGTGTTGCCCCGGCAGGTGATCGGGGTAGCGTTTTTACCGACACGGTGTCGGGAAGGTGCTAGGTTAGGCAAGCCTAAGTTTACTGGTCTGGAGGCTTCATGGATACGCCGTTCTCCACCCTGATCCGCACCGCCTCTCACGAGCAGCACACAGAGGCCGAGAGCACCACGTTCATGAGCGACCTTCTCGGCGGAGCCCTCGGCGTCGAGGCCTACGCCCGTTACACCGAGCAACTCTGGTTCGTCTACCGGGCATTGGAGGGCGTCGTGGGGCAGCTGGAAGGGTCTGCTGTGGCCGGTCCGTTCATACAGCCCGAGTTGCTTCGGATCCCTGCCATCGAGCGGGATCTGGCGCATCTGCGGGGGGCCGGCTGGCGCGACGGCGTTTCCGCTCTGCCGGCCACGCAGGCCTACGCCTCGCGCGTCGCCGAGTGCGCCCGCGACTGGCCCGGGGGCTATGTCGCCCATCACTACACCCGGTACCTGGGAGATCTGTCCGGTGGGCAGATCATTCGCGACAAGGCCGAGAAGAACTGGGGCTTCGCCCGCAAGGGCGACGGTGTGCGGTTCTATGTTTTTGAGGGGATCGCGAATCCCGCCAGTTTCAAGCGCAGTTATCGCGCCCTGCTCGATGACGTTCTCGCCGATGATCTGGAGAAGCAGCGCATCGTGGCCGAGTGCAAGCGGGCGTTCGCTCTCAACACCGCCGTCTTCAAGGCTCTTGGCGAGGAGTTCAGCAGCGCCGCTTGATCAGGTGAGGCGGACCCTGCCGCCCACTTCGATCAATCCGTCGGGCTGGGGTGCCGTGAGGATTTGGGAGCCTTTGCCCTGGGTGATGTTCAGAGCCCTGTTCAGTTGCGCCGTGAGCAGTAGTGCCGCCGCCCCCGTCGCCTCGTCCTCGTCGATTCCGTCGTTCCTGCCCGGGAACGCTCGGGCCCGCACCCTTCCCGCCGCCGCGTCCTCCCACGCCCAGGCGTAGATCCACTCTCCCGGCGGGGGGACCTGGAGTTCCTCCACTTCCGCCGCCGAGTCGTACTGGCGCAGCGTTCGGGGCGGTGCCCACTCCGGTCGCGCCTCGATCCAGGTGAACTCGCCGTCCAGCCGCGCGCCCACCACGCCTGCGGGCGTGACCAGTTCGGGTACGTCAAGGAGCCAGGCCGTGCCCACGCAGGGGTGTCCGGCGAAGGGCAGGCGCGTGGTCGGTGTGTAGATGTCGATGACGCCGCGCTCGGGGTCGTCCACGAACACCGTCTCGCTGAAGCCCAGCTTCGCGGCCAGGGCCTGCCGCTCGTCCCTGTCGGGGACGTCGCTTCCTTCGCGTACGACTGCGAGCTCATTGCCGTGGTCGCCGTGGGGGCCGCAGAAGACTCGGAGCACGTCGTAGTCCGTCACCGGGACAGTCAATCATCCGGTGGGGGGTGGCGGGTTTTTGCCTTTCGTTTGCCGTTCTACGGGTCGCCCATGGGTCGCTTGTATCCGAGGCGCGATCGGCGTCATTTCGTGAGAGCTGAATCACTGGACCCATGGGTAGCACTCAGGTAAGCCTCGGTTAAGTTAGGTCCGCCTCACTCACTGTGCCTCACGTCTTGGAGCCCGCATGCGAGCCGTCCGACTCACTGTTGTCACCGCCGCCGCCACCGCGGCGACCCTGGCCGCCGTCACGGGCTGCACCCAGAAGAGCGACGCCAAGTCCGGTGGCGACCACGTCGTCGAGGTCACGGCCACGGACGACAAGTGCGACGTCTCCAGGACCGAGCTCCCGGCCGGCCATGTCGAGCTGTCGATCGAGAACAAGGGCTCCAAGGTCACCGAGGTCTACGTCCTGTTCCCGGACGACCGGATCGTCAGTGAGCGCGAGAACATCGGCCCCGGCACCAAGCAGAAGCTCACCGCCGAGGTGAAGGCCGGCTCGTACGAGATCGCCTGCAAGCCCGGCATGAAGGGCGACGGCATCCGGCAGAAGGTGACCGTCACCGGCGGCAAGGCCGTCAAGCGTGACCCCCGCCTGGACAAGGCCGTCGCCGCCTACCGGACGTACGCGCAGGAGCAGGCCGACGAGACGCTGCCCAAGGTCACGACGTTCACGGACGCCGTGCGCAAGGGTGACCTGAAGGCCGCGCAGGCCGCGTACGCGCCGTCCCGTATCGGCTGGGAGCGCACCGAGCCCGTCGCCGAGTCCTTCGGTGACATCGACCCGAAGGTCGACGTCCGCGCGGACGGCCTGGAGGAGGGGCAGGACCCGAAGACCGACTGGACCGGCTGGCACCGCCTGGAGAAGGCGCTGTGGCAGGACAAGAAGATCGGCTCGCGGGAGAAGGAGCTGGCGACGCAGCTCGACAAGGACCTGAAGGACTGGCAGACCCGCGTCGGCAAGGCGGACATCACGCCGACCTCCATGGCCAACGGCGCCAAGGAGCTCCTCGACGAGGTCGCCACCGGCAAGGTCACCGGCGAGGAAGAGCGCTACTCGCACACCGACCTCGTCGACTTCAAGGCCAACGTCGAGGGTGCCGAGAAGGCGTACGACCTGCTCAAGCCCGTCGCCGCGGAGAACGACGCCGCGCTGACGAAGGAGCTCGACAAGCAGTTCGCCGCTCTGGACACGCTGCTCGACAAGTACCGCAAGGACAAGACCTCCTACGAGTTCACCTCCTACGACAAGGTCGGCAAGGCGGACCGCAAGGAGCTCTCGGACGCGGTGAACGCGCTCGCGGAGCCGCTGTCCAAGCTCGCCGCCGCCGTCGTCGTCAAGTAGCGCTCCGGGTTCGCAGGTAAGGGGTCAGGGATGACGGACACCACGGCCGACGCCTCCGTCGGCTCGGACAACTCCCGTACGCCGTCGCGGCGTTCGGTGCTCGCGGTCGGCGGGGCCGGGCTCGCGCTCGGGGCCGCCGCCGCGGGAGGCGCCGTCGCCGTCACGCGGACCGGCGACGATCCGCAGCCGGTCGCCGACTCGGGCGGCGCGGTTTCCTTCCACGGCGCGCACCAGGCCGGTATCGCCACCGCCGTCCAGGACCGTCTGCACTTCGCGTCGTTCGACGTGAAGACCGACGACCGCGACGAGTTCGTGCAGCTCCTGAAGGACTGGACGAAGGCCGCGTCCCGCATGACGGAGGGGCACGCGGTCGGCGAGGGCGCTTATGGCGGGCTGCCCGAGGCGCCGCCGGACGACACGGGCGAGGCGCTCGGCCTCAAGCCGTCCCGGCTCACCCTCACCATCGGTTTCGGCCCGTCCCTGTTCGAGAAGTTCGGGCTCGGGGACCGGCGGCCGGAGGCTCTCGTCGACCTGCCGAGGTTCCCCGGCGACAATCTCGACAAGGCGCGCAGCGACGGTGATCTGTGCATTCAGGCCTGCGCCGACGATCCGCAGATCGCCGTGCACGCCATCCGCAACCTCGCCAGGATCGGCTTCGGCAAGGTCGCCATCCGCTGGTCCCAGCTCGGCTTCGGCAAGACCTCGTCGACGACCCCGGACGCGCAGACCCCGCGCAACCTGATGGGCTTCAAGGACGGCACCCGCAACATCGCCGGCACCGAGACCGCCCGCCTCGACGAGCACGTGTGGGTCGGCACCAAGGACACGGACGCCGACTCGGCCTGGATGACCGGGGGTTCGTACCTCGTCGCCCGGCGCATCCGCATGAACATCGAGACCTGGGACCGTACGTCGCTCCAGGAGCAGGAGGACGTCTTCGGCCGCGACAAGGGCGAGGGCGCCCCGGTCGGCAAGGCCAAGGAGCGCGACGAGCCGTTCCTGAAGGCGATGAAGCCGGACGCGCACGTGCGGCTCGCGCACCCCGACTCCAACGCGGGGGCGACCATCCTGCGCCGCGGCTACTCCTTCACCGACGGCACGGACGGTCTCGGCCGTCTGGAGGCCGGTCTGTTCTTCCTGGCCTACCAGAAGGACGTGCGCAAGGGGTTCATCCGCGTGCAGCGGAACCTGTCGCGCAGTGACGCGCTCAACGAGTACATCCAGCACGTGGGTTCGGCCGTCTTCGCCGTCCCGCCGGGCGTCCGGGACTCGGGCGACTGGTGGGGCCGGGCGCTGTTCTCCAAGGAGGCATGAGGACACGATGTTCGGCAACTATCTGATCGGTCTGCGCGAGGGACTTGAAGCCTCTCTCGTCGTCTGCATTCTCATCGCGTATCTGGTGAAGACGGACCGGCGGGATGCCCTGCGTCCCATCTGGATCGGCATCGGCATCGCCGTCGCCGTGGCGCTCGGCTTCGGGTTCGCGCTGACCTTCGGCTCGCAGGAGCTGACGTTCGAGGCGCAGGAGGCGCTCGGCGGTTCGCTGTCGATCGTCGCCGTGGGCCTGGTGACGTGGATGGTCTTCTGGATGCGGCGCACGGCGCGGCATCTGAAGGCCGAGCTGCACGGCAAGCTGGACGCCGCGCTGCAGATGGGTACCGCCGCGCTGGTGGCGACGGCGTTCCTCGCGGTCGGCCGTGAGGGGCTTGAGACCGCCCTGTTCGTGTGGGCTTCGGTGCGCGCGTCCAACGACGGCACGCACGGGCCGCTCATCGGCGTCCTGCTGGGTCTGCTGACGGCGGTCGTCCTCGGCTGGCTGTTCTACCGGGGCGCCCTGCGGATCAACCTGGCGAAGTTCTTCACGTGGACCGGCGGCATGCTGGTCGTCGTGGCGGCGGGCGTCCTCGCGTACGGCGTGCACGACCTTCAGGAGGCGCAGTTCCTGGGCGGTCTGTCCAGCACGGCGTTCGACATCAGCGACACGATTCCGCCGGACAGCTGGTACGGCACGCTCCTGAAGGGCGTGTTCAACTTCCAGCCTGATCCGACGGTCCTCCAAGTCGTCGTCTGGCTGCTGTACTTGGTCGTGACGCTCACGGTGTTCTTCGCGCCGTCCGGTTTCCTGTCCAGGAAGCCGAAGCCCGAGGCGCCTGCGTCCCGTGAGTCCGTCAAAGCCTGATCCGGACGCATCCGCCGCTCCCCTCCCCGATAGGGTTCGGACCCGGGAAGGGGAAGGTGAAGACAACCGATGAGCAAGCTCCTCCGCAGGCCTCGTGGTCTCAGGAAGCCGGTGACGGCGGTGTCCCTCGCGACCGCCGTGGCGCTGACGGCGAGCGGGTGCGTGACGGTGCACGGGGAGCGGGAGGTCCTCCCGGCGGCCACCAAGGCCGAGGCCGCCCGCGCCCTGAAGGATTTCACCGCCGCGTACAACAAGGCCGACAAGGCGTACGACGCGTCACTCGACGAGGACCATGTGACGGGCGCGCTCGGCGCGATCGACGCGGCCAAGCTGAAGGCCGGGCACGTCAATCACCCCGACGGCAACCGGAACCACTCGGATCTGGAGCTGTCGGACGCCGAGTTCACCATCCCCAAGAAGGCGGGCTGGCCGCGCTGGTTCGTCGCGGACACCAAGGCCAACCGGGCCGGTGACTTCCGGTGGATGCTGGTCTTCACCCGCGACGATGTGAACCGGCCGTGGCAGGTGTCGTATCTGACGCTCATGACGCCCAGCGATGTCCCCGAGTTCAAGAAGGACAAGGACGGCTGGGCGCAGCCGGTGGCGGCGGACGCCGCGGGGCTCGCGGTGGCGCCCGGGGACATGAGCCGGAAGTACGCGACGTATCTGAAGGACGGCGGGGACGGTTTCGCGCCGGGCCGGCACACGTCGCAGTGGCGGACCACTCGGGAGAAGAACGCGAGCCGTCCGGGTCTCGCCCGGCAGTACGTCGACGAGCCGATGGCGTCGGGCGACTACGCGCCGTTGGGTCTGCGGACCGCGGACGGCGGGGCGCTGGTGTTCTTCGCGACGCACCACTACGAGAAGCAGACGGCGTCCAAGGGCCTGAGCATCACGGTCGACAACGAGAACGTGAAGGCCCTGATGACCGGCGACGTGAAGCAGTCGCTGACGCTGGAGCGGATCTCGAACCAGATCGGCCTCGAGCCGGCCGGCGGAGGCGACGTCGAGATTCTGACCCGGCTCGAGGGCCTCACGGGCGCTAAGGGCAGCTAGACGCGCCGAAGGGCAGCCAGGCCTTGTCGGCGTGTGGGCGGCTTTTCAGGCCGGGTCGGCGCAGGGGCGGCTGTGCGCTGACGGCCCTGCGCGCGGGTGGGTCAGCCGCGCGAGGGCCAGGCTTCCGTGAAGTCCTTCTCCTCGCCCACGTAGCGCGCGCAGGCGTCGGTGAGGGCTTCGAGCAGGGTGAGCGGGTCGGGCAGCGGGTGTTCGAGGCCGCGCAGCCAGTCGACGGTCAGGTCACCGGGGAGCCGGGCGGGCGGCACGGGGACGTAACTGCCGCGGCAGTGCCAGCGCAGGCCGGGGTGCTCCTCCAGGGTCTCCGGGTGGCAGTCCAGCTCACAGGGCCACCACTCGTCCTCGTCCTCGGGGGTGCCGCGGGTGGCGGTGAAGAAGAGCATGCGGTCGCCGCCGGACTCCGCGACGGGGCCGACGTCGATGCCTTCCGCCAGCAGGCGCTCCAAGGCCTCGCGGCCGGCCTCCAGGGGGACGTCGAGGACGTCGTGGACCATGCCGGTCGCGGTGACGAAGTTGGCCTGCGGCTGATGCCTGGCCCAGCGCTCGATCTGGCTGCGGTCCGTCGTGGACTGCGTCTGCCAGGCGAACGAGACGGGGTGCCTGCCGGGCGTGGGACAGCCGATGCGGCTGCACGAACACCGGTAGTCGGTGGGGTACGCGGCGGGTGCGAGCGGCAGTCCCGCGTCGGCCGCGGCCAGGAGCAGCGCCTCGCGGCCGCCGTCGCCCTCGGCCTCCTTGGGACGCCTGGCACGCAGCCACTGGGAGATCCTGCCCTGTCCGCCGGACCGGCGGCCGTACTCCGCGCCCATCAATCCCCTCACCTCGCCGTAGTACCGAGAAGCATGTCCCATGGTCGCACCATCCTGCGCCGCGGGTGGCCACAGTCCACATCCGGGGTACCCGGGGCGATGCCGAGCGATACGAGGCGCGGAAGATAATCGGGTGTCATTAGCGACTTTACGGTGATTTGCCCGCCTACCGTGGTCGGCATGGTCACACGGACTGCGCTGACGAGCCTCGGCGGGCTCCTGGCCCTCACCCCGCTGGTCCTCTCCCCCCTCGAGTGGGGCACCGCCCCCCTGACCGTCGGCAGCCTCCGCGGCATCGTCTACACGGCACACCGCGGCGGCGCCCTGGAGGTCCCGGAGAACAGCATGTCGGGCCTGACGGCCGCCTACCGGCGCGGCACCGCGCAGGTCCTCGACTTCGACACCCGGATGCTGCGCGACGGCACGATCGTGGTCCTGCACGACCCGACGCTGGACCGCACGACGAACACGACGGGCCCGGCGAACAGGATCGACGCGCGGCAGTGGGCCCGCGTGCGGATGCGCCCGAAGGCCTCGCTGCCGGGCCGCTGGCGCGCCGAGCCGCTGCCGACGGCCGCCGAGGTGCTCGACCGTCTCGGCGGGCGCACCGTGCTGATGCTGGAGGCGAAGGACCCGGCGAGCCTGGGCGGGCTCTCCGCGATGATCCACCGCCGGGGCCTGACCCGGTCGGTCTTCGTGAACTCCAACGACCCGGATGTCGCCCTGCGCGCCCACCGCATGGGCCTCACCGCGCAGCTGTGGCGCACGAAGGTGCAGATGCGCACGGACCGCCCGGCGCGCTGGGCCCGTTTCGTCGACCTGCTCGACGTGGACTACAAGGCGCGCGACGCCGATCTCGTACGGGCCGTGCGGTCCGGGATCCCGCGGGTGTGGGCGCACACGGTGGACTCGCCACGGCAGCGGGACCGGGTGCTGCGGCTCGGCTGCAACGGCGTGATCTCGGACGCGCCGGGCCTGCTGGCCCGCACCCCTGCCGAACGTGCGGGCGCGGGTCAGCGCGGGCCGATCCCGTAGAGGGCGTACTCGACGAGGGTGTCGGCGTAGGCGTGGTTCAGGGGGCCGGTGCCCTGGAGCCAGCGCTGGGCCAGCGGCGCGCTGAACAGGTCGCGGGCGATGTACGGGTCGACGTCGGCGCGGATCTGGCCGGCCTCCTGGGCGGCGCGCAGCCGGCGTACGTAGAGCTCGAGCGAGGGCAGCAGAAGGCGGCCGACGAACTCCTCGCTGAAGGCCGGGTTGGCGACGCCCTCGGCGGCGAGGGCGCGGGCCGGGGCGTCGTAGCGGGGGTCGAGCAGCTCGTCGACCGTGGCGCGCAGGACGGCCTTGAGGTCGGCTTCCACGTCGCCGGTGTCCGGGATGCCGTCCGCCTCCGTCCAGTCGCCCGCTCCGGCCGCCTCCGCGGCCTGGGCGCCGAGGTCGATGAAGGCCTCCATGAGTACCTCCGCCTTGGAGGACCACCAGCGGTAGATCGTCTGCTTGCCCACACCCGCGCGGGCGGCGATGCCCTCGATGGTGGTCTTGGGGTAGCCGATCTCACCGACGAGGGCGAGGGCGGCGTCGTAGATCGCGCGGCGCGAGCGCTCGCTGCGGCGATTGGAGTCAGGGGCGGTCTTCTGGGCCATGGCTCGAATGTAGCAGCGAACGAGGCGAGACGTACCGTCTCAATCCTATTGACAAGACGGTCCGTCTCGCCGAGAGTAGACCTCGTTGGCGAGACGAACCGTCTCGCTCCGGGTGGTCCAACTCCCGCCCGGGACAGCACATTCGAAGGGAGACCACGATGAGCCGAGGTGGATCCGGGAACATGCTGGGCGTCGGCGGCACGCGGAGCAATCTCTCCCGCAAGACCCTGCGCGGCGGCGGCCGCGGCGGCCGGGTCGGCGGCGGGCTCGACCCGCAGGCGCAGAAGCGGGAGCTGCTGCGCAGGCTCCGGGAGGAGCGCGCGGCGGGCGAGGCTTCGTGACGCGGTGAGAACGGGGCCGGGGGTGGTGGTGAATGCGGCGGATCACGGGCCGGTGGCACGCCGGCCGGTGACTCAGAGGCAACCACCCGTTCGGTGCACAGCGGTACGGGCTCCTCACACCGCACCATGGGCGCATCTGCCACTGCGGTCGTGAGGAGCCCTCATTGCCTGGTCGAAGCGCCACACCCCGGCGTTACCTGATGTGCCCACCGGCACACTTCGAAGTCACCTACTCCATCAACCCCTGGATGGATCCCGCCAAGCCGGTCGACGTCCCGCTCGCGCTGGCGCAGTGGGAGGACCTGCGGGACCGCTACCGCTCGCTCGGTCACCGCGTCGACGAGCTCGAACCCCTCCCCGGCCTGCCCGACATGGTCTTCGCGGCGAACGGCGCGACCGTCGTCGACGGACGGGTTCTCGGGGCCCGCTTCGCTCACCCCCAGCGCACCGCCGAGGCCGCGGCACACCTGTGCTGGTTCAGGGAGCGCGGCTACGCGGCGGTCCACGAGCCCGTCCACATCAACGAGGGCGAGGGCGACTTCGCGGTCACCGCCTCGTACGTCCTGGCCGGGCGGGGCTTCCGCTCCAGTCCGCTCGCGCACGCCGAGGCACAGGAGTTCTTCGGCCGCCCGGTCGTCGGCCTCGATCTGATCGACCCGCGCTACTACCACCTGGACACCGCGCTCGCGGTCCTCGACGACGCGGCGGACGAGGTCATGTACTACCCGGACGCGTTCTCGCTGGGGAGCCGGGCCGTCCTCGAACGGCTCTTCCCCGATGCGCTGACCGCCACGGCGCGGGACGCCGCGGCGTTCGGTCTGAACGCCGTGTCGGACGGCCTGCACGTGCTGCTTCCGCAGGCGGCCGTCGGCCTGTTCGAGCCGCTGCGGGCGCGCGGGTTCGAGCCCCTCGGGATGGACCTCTCGGAGCTGCTGAAGGGCGGCGGCAGCGTGAAGTGCTGCACGTCTGAGCTTCGCGGCCAGGAGCTCCGGTTCTGAGCTGGTTCGCCGGGTACGGGGGATCCGTGGCTGCTCGCGCCCACGCCCCCTATGAGGCCGGAGGCCAGGCGTCTCCCCAGTCCGCGTCACGGGCCGCCCGGTACAGCGGCCCGTGCCGCTTCGTCACCGTCTCGCGGCCCAGCGCGCCCTCCGCCTCGCACAGATCCAGAAGCACCTGGCCCTTGCGGATCTGGGGGCGGCGCGTGATCCGGGCGGCCGGGCGCTCGGGGGCGAACCGGGTCGCGGCCACGTAGCTGAACTTCTCGTCCTCGTACGCGAGTGATCCGCCCTTGACCTGGCGGTGCAGCGACGACCTGCTGACACGGGCCGAGAAGTGGCACCAGTCGGTGCCGGGCTCGATGGGGCAGGCCTCGCTGTGCGGGCAGGGCGCGGCGACGTGGAATCCCGCGTCGATCAGGCGCCGGCGCGCCTCGATGATCCGCTCGTAGCCGTCGGGGGTGCCGGGCTCGACGACGACCACCGCCCCGTCGGGGCTCGCGGCGGCGGCCGCGGCGTCGACGACGGCGCGGCGGTCGTCGACGGTCAGCTCCTTGAGGACGTACGACACCGTCACGAGGTCGGTGCTCTCGATGGTGAGCGCCGATCCGATACGCGAGCGCTGCCACCGCGCGGAGGCCAACCGGTCACAGGAACCGGCCAGTTCACGCCCGAGGGCGAGGGCGGGCTCGGCCCAGTCGAGGACGGTGACCGGGCGCTCACCCGCCCAGGTGTCGGCGACGGCCCAGACCGCGGCGCCCGTCCCGCCGCCCACGTCGACCTGGCTCCCGGGCGTCCAGCCCTCGGGCGCCGCGTCGGCCAGCGCGCCGAGCGCCGAGCGGACCGCCTCGAAGGTGGCGGGCATCCGGTACGCGGCGTAGGCGGCGACGTCGGCACGGTCCCGCAGGATCGGCGCGTCCGTCGGGGTGCTCCCCCGGTAACTCGCGATCAGCCGCTCGACGGCGCGCGCCGCCTGCGTGGGCGGCAGCCCGTCGAGCAGCCCCGCGAGCGCCGTGCGCAGGGTGTCGGCCGGGGAGGTCTGCGAGTAAGGGGTCAGGGGGGCGTTCACCCCCTGATTCTACGGTCGCGGCGGGGCCGCCTACGCGCCCACGGCGCGGGCCAGACGCGTCGCCGCCGCAGCGCGCGGCCCGTTCTGCGGGGGCCTGCGGCGCGGGTGGACCGTGTTCGCGAGGAGGATCAGGAACGTGTCCGTGGCGCGGTCGAGGACGAGCGACGTGCCGGTGAAGCCGCAGTGACCCGCCGCGCCGCGGCCCGAGAGCTCGCCCATGAACCGGGGCTGGTCGAGCTGGAAGCCGAGGCCGGGCGCCGTCAGCATCAGCTCGACGTAGTCGGGGCCGAGGATACGGGCCGTGCCGTAGGAGCCGCTGTTGAGCAGGGTGCGGCACAGGACCGCGAGGTCGTACGCCGTCGAGAAGAGACCCGCGTGACCCGCGACGCCGCCGAGCGCCCAGGCGTTCTCGTCGTGGACGGTGCCGCGCAGGAGGCCCCGGTCGGCCTTGGCCCAGGGGCGGCGCTGGTCCTCGGTGGCGGCGGCGCCGGGGTGCGGGCCGAAGCCCGTCGCGGTCATGCCGAGGGGCCGGGTGATGCCGTCGCGCACGAGGACGTCGAGGGGGCGGTTGGTGAGGCGCTCCAGGACGTGCTGGAGCAGCAGCATGTTGAGGTCGGAGTAGAGGTACGCGCCGGGTGGGGACGACGGGGCCTCGGTGCGCAGGGCCGTCAGGCGGGCCGCGTCGTCCGGGCAGTCGTACAGCGGGAGTTCGGGACGCAGGCCCGAGGTGTGGGTGAGGAGCTGGCGGATCGTGACGTCGTGCTCGGCGGCGGCGGTGAACTCGGGGACGTAGGCGCCCACCCGCGCGTCGATGCCGAGGGTGCCGCGCTCCAGCTGCTGCACGGCGGCGACGGTGGTGAAGAGCTTGGTGAGCGAGGCGAGGTCGAAGGACGTGTCGGGGCGCATGGGGACGCGGGACGCGGGCGGGAACTCGACGCCCCGGTCGGCCGTCTCGTCGTAGGCGAGGTAGCGCATCGCCCAGCCCGCCGCCTCGTGCGCGGCGACGACCGGGCCGCGGCCCGCGAGGACGACGGCGCCCGCGCACCAGGGGCGCGCCCCGCGGGGCAGTTCGCGCACGTCCTGGACGAGGCGGCGCAGCTCGTCGGCGTCGAGCCCGGCGCGTTCGGGGGTGCCGGGGCGCAGTCGTGGGGTACTCAGTGCTCCGCCTCCCGCGTCGGTTCGGTCCCGCGCTGCCAGGGGCGGCACAGTCCCAAGAAGCATGCGACGGCGGCCAGGGCGCAGGCCAGCTGGACGACGGCCATCGGGACGGCGGTGTCCTCGCCCGCGATGCCGACGAGCGGTGAGGCGATGGCGCCGACCAAGAAGGAGGAGGTGCCGAGGAGCGCGGAGGCGGAGCCCGCGGCGTGCGGGGTGCGCATCAGGGCGAGGGCGTTGGTGTTGGGCATGGCGAGGCCCATCGCGGACATGAGGACGAACAGTCCCGCCGCGATCGGTACGAGTCCCACGTCGCCGAAGACGCCGGTCGCCATGAGCAGCAGCGCGGCGGAGGCGAGCGCGATGACGCAGAGGCCGACGGCGAGCGCCTTGTCGAGGCTGACGCGGCCGACGAGGAGCTTGCCGTTGATCTGGCCCACGGCGATCAGGCCGACGGAGTTGATGCCGAACAGGAGGCTGAAGGTCTGGGGCGAGGCGCCGTAGATCTCCTGGACCACGTACGGCGATGCGCTGATGTAGGCGAAGAGCGCGGCGAAGGCGAAGCCGCCCGCGATCATGTAGCCGGTGAAGACGCGATCGGCGAGGAGGCCGCGCATGGTGCGCAGCGCCTCGGCCGTGCCGCCGCTGTGCCGCCGTTCGGGGGCGAGCGTCTCGGGCAGGCCCTTCCAGACGAGGGCGGTCAGCGCGATGCCGACGGCGGTGAGGACGACGAAGATGCCGTGCCAGTCCGTGATCCGCAGGACCTGGCCGCCGATGAGGGGCGCGACGATCGGGGCGACGCCGGAGATCAGCATGAGGGTGGAGAAGAAGCGGGCCATCTCGACGCCGTCGTACAGGTCGCGCACGACCGCTCGGGCGATCACGATGCCGGCGGCCCCGGCGAGGCCCTGCACCAGACGGAAGCCGATGAGGAGCGGGGCCGTGGGGGCGAGGGCGCAGACGGCGGTGGCGACGATGTAGACGAGCAGGCCGACGAGGAGGGGGCGCCTGCGGCCCCACTTGTCGCTCATCGGGCCGACGGCGAGCTGCCCGAGCGCCATGCCGGTGAGGCAGGCGGTGAGGGTGAGCTGTGCGGTGGCGGCCGAGGTGTGCAGGGCGCCGGTGACCTCCGGGAGTGCCGGGAGGTACATGTCCATGGACAGCGGCGGTACGGCGGTGAGTCCGCCGAGTACGAGGGTGACCAGGAAGCCGGTGCGGCGGCGGGCGGTGAGCGTGGGGCCCGCGACGGGTGGTGCCTCGGGTATGCGCTGCGCTTCGCGCGCGGGCGCGTGCTGGCGGCCGTGGTCCGGCATGCGGTTCCCCTCCCGGTCGTTCATTCGATTACCTATGCTCTCAGCTCAGGTGCATTGGTTGAGACCACATTTCGTGACGTGCCGGCGCCGGGCGGTGGCCGGAACCGGGCAGGGGGCCTTCAGTGGTGGAACGTGAGCGTGTGCGGTGGGGCGTCCTGGCGACCGGGGGCATCGCCGCGTCCTTCACGGCGAACCTTCTCGACATGCCGGACGCGGAGGTCGTCGCCGTGGCGTCCCGCTCCGACGCCTCGGCGAAGGCGTTCGCGGAGCGCTTCGGGATCCCGCGGGCATACGGGGAATGGTCCTCGCTCGCCGAGGACGAGGACGTGGATGTCGTGTACGTCGCGACCCCGCACGCCGCACACCGCGCAGCCGCCGGGCTGTGCCTGGAGGCGGGGCGGGCCGTCCTGTGCGAGAAGGCGTTCACGCTGAACTCGCGCGAGGCGGAGGAGCTGGTGACGCTCGCCCGCAGCCGCGGCCTCTTCCTGATGGAGGCCATGTGGATGTACTGCCATCCGCTGATCAGGAAGCTGAAGGCGCTGGTCGACGACGGCGCGGTCGGTGAAGTCCGCACGGTGCAGGCCGACTTCGGGCTCGCCGGCCCCTTCCCTCCGGCTCACCGGCTGCGGGACCCGAAGCAGGGCGGCGGCGCGCTGCTCGATCTGGGCGTCTACCCGGTGTCGTTCGCGCACCTGATCCTCGGCGAGCCGTCGGAGGTCACCGCGAGGGCGGCGCTCTCGGACGAGGGCGTCGATCTCCGTACGGCGATGCTGCTCTCGTGGGAGAGCGGTGCTCACGCCCTGCTCAACTGCTCGATCGACGCGGGTACTCCGGTCACCGCGTCGATCACTGGGTCCAAGGGCCGCATCGACATTCCGCACGGCTTCTTCTACCCGGACCGGTTCGTGCTGCACCGGGACGGGCGGGAGCCGCAGGAGTTCACGGCGGAGGCGGGGGACGGGCCTCGCGACAGCCTCCGGCATGAGGCGGGTGAGGTGATGCACCGGCTGCGGGCCGGCGACACGGAGTCGCCGCTTGTTCCTCTGGAAGGGTCGCTGGCGGTTATGCGGACCCTGGATGCGGTCCGGGCCGCTGTCGGGGTGCGGTATCCGTCGGAGCGGTAGCGGTTTCGTTGCCGGGTGCGGGCCGGTGGGGCTTGTCGCGCAGTTCCCCGCGCCCCTGGAAAGCGGCTGCCCGCGCCCCCGAGAAGGTGCTCCCCACGCGCCTGAAGGCAGCCGTCCCGCGCCCCCGGGAATGATTCGGGGGCGCGGGGTGGCCGTTCCCGTTACGCCGGGCGCAGGCCCTGGTCGCCCACCTTGGTCACGAACGACGCGGCCGTGCTGATCCCGGCCCCCGGGACGGTCACCGCCGGGACCGTCTTGAAGTCGGCGCGGGCCTCGTGCTCGCCGAGCGCGACCGTCACGTAGCCGCGCCGCCCGTTGTAGAACTTCAGGTGCGGGTTGGCCTGGGTGTAGGTGCCCCAGTTCGCCGGCTTGTCGGCGCCGTCCTTGCCGCTGCTGACGGACGTGGCGACGATCTCCGTGCCGAGGGTCTTCGACGACGGGTCGTCGAAGTTGTCCTTGATGTCGAAGGCGTAGCCGACGTGCACGTCACCGGTGAGCACCATCAGGTTCTCGACGCGGGCCGCCCTGGCCCCGGCGAGGACGCGCTGACGCGAGGCGCGGTAGCCGTCCCACGCGTCCATGGACACCTTCGCGGCCGCGTTCAGGTCGAGCTTGCGCTGCGAGAAGGTGACCTGCTGCGGGACGACGTTCCACAGGGCGTGCGAGCGGCGCCAGCCGTCGACGAGCCACCGCTCCTGCGTGGCGCCGGTGATGGTGCGCGCCGGGTCGTCCGACTCGGGCCCGGGGACGTGGGAGCCGTCGCCGTACGCCTGGTTGGAGCGGTACTGGCGGGTGTCGAGGATGTCGAACTGGGCCAGCTTGCCCCAGGTCAGGCGCCGGTACATCTGGGCGTCGGGGCCCTGCGGGAGCTGCGGGCGGCGCAGGGGCTGGTTCTCCCAGTAGGCGCGGTACGCGGAGGCGCGGCGGAGCAGGAACTCGGCGGGCGGGCCGTCCTGTTCGTCGATGTCGTCCGCGTAGTTGTTCTCGGTCTCGTGGTCGTCCCAGGTGACCACGAAGGGGTGCGCGGCGTGCGCGGCCTTCAGGTCGGGATCGGACTTGTAGAGGGCGTAGCGCAGGCGGTAGTCCTCCAGGGTCACGGTCTCGTGGTTGAACCGGTCGGGCAGCACGTTCGCGCCGGTGTACGCGCGGACGCCGCCCGCGGGGGTCACGGCGTACTCGTAGAGGTAGTCGCCGAGGTGGAAGACGACGTCCACGGAGGGGTCGGCGGCGAGGTGCTTGTAGGCCGTGAAGTAGCCGTCGTGGTAGGCCTGGCAGGAGACCGCGGCGAGGGTGAGGGCCGAGGTGCGGGCGTGGGCGGAGGGTGCCGTGCGCGTCCGGCCGGTGCCGCTGACCCACTTGCCGGTGCGGAAGCGGTAGTAGTAGACGCCGCCCGGGGCGAGGTGGTCGACCTCAACGTGGACGGAGTGGTTGAACTCGGGGTGGGCGGTTGCCGTGCCGCGCCGCACGATGCGCCGGAAGCGCTCGTCGTGCGCGAGCTCCCACTCGACGGCTATGCGCTGGGCGGGCAGGCCGCTGTCCGCCTCGTACGGGGACGGGGCCAGGCGCGTCCACAGGAGGACGGAGCCGGGCAGGGGGTCCCCGGAGGCGACACCGAGGGTGAACGGGTCGGCGGTGATCTTCCGCGCGTCGAACTCGGCGGCGCTCGCGGCACCCGCGGCCGGCAGGTTGGTGGCGAAGGCGAGCGCGGCGGCGGCACCGGTGACCGTGAGGAACCGGCGGCGGCCCAAGTGGCCCGCCGCGGTGCGGAGTTCGGGCGAGTGCTGGCTCGGATGGCGTCCTTCGGCTGTCATGTGGCCCTCCCCTGACGGTTGTTGTCAGGGGAAATTGGAGTGGTGCGGGACGACCGTCGACTGTCATGCACACGGCCTCCATATGGCGGATGGGTGATCTCCGCGTGACCCCTCCTCCCGTACGCTCCGGGGCCATGAACGATCAGCACAGCGCATCCGCCACCAGCACCCCGACCGCCGTCGTGACCGGCGCGGGCTCCGGCATCGGCCGGGCCGTCGCCGTCGAACTGCTCCGCGCGGGCTGGCAGGTGGCGCTCGCGGGCCGCCGCACCGAGACCCTCGACGCGACGGCGGCCCTCGCCCCCGAGGCCACGGCCAGGTCGCTGTCCGTACGGGCCGATGTCTCCAGCCCCGACGACGTGGCGGCGCTCTTCGCCGCCGTACGCGACCGGTTCGGCCGGCTCGACCTGCTCTTCAACAACGCGGGCACGTTCGGGCCCTCGGCCCCGGTCGAGGACCTGGAGTACGACGCCTGGCGCCACGTCGTCGACACGAACCTCAACGGCGCCTTCCTGTGCGCTCAGGCGGCGTTCCGGCAGATGAAGGAGCAGGACCCGCAGGGCGGCCGGATCATCAACAACGGCTCCATCTCGGCGCACACGCCCCGGCCGCGCTCGACCGCGTACACGACGACGAAGCACGCGCTGACCGGGCTGACGAAGTCGCTGTCCCTGGACGGGCGTCCGTACCGGATCGCGTGCGGCCAGATCGACATCGGCAACGCGGCGACCGACATGACGGAGCGCATGCAGACCGGGACCCTCCAGGCGAACGGAACGCTGGCGGCGGAGCCGGTGATGGATGTCGCGGACGTGGCGCGCACGGTGCGGCACATGGCCGAGCTGCCCCTGGAGGCGAACGTGCAGTTCGCGACGGTCCTGGCGACCAACATGCCGTACATCGGGCGTGGTTGAGCGATTGATCTCGACTAATCTCCACAAGCGGAATGGGACCTACCGCCCCAATTCAGGGCAGCGTGGCCCGTATGCTCAGCACCTCTCCATGGGAACTTCACATTTGGAGCACACTTTGCGCATACGTTCCGCGGCCCCGGCCGCCCTGGCGGCCGGCGTCCTGTCGGTCTCCCTGCTCGCCGCGTCCCCGGCCTCCGCGGCCGCCCACCAGGGGGGTCTGCACCTGGGCTACATCCAGTACGACAGCCCCGGCAGCGACAACCGGTCGAACTCGTCGCTGAACGCGGAGTGGGTGAACATCCACAACAACACCCGCTCCGCGATCCAGCTCAAGGGCTACAAGCTGAAGGACAACACCGGCTACACGTACACGTTCGGCAGCTACAACATCGGCGCCGGCAAGACCGTCAAGGTCCGCACCGGCCGGGGCACCGACGCCTCGGGCGTGCGCTACTGGGGCCGCGGCTCGTACGTCTGGAACAACACCGGCGACAAGGCCCGCCTCATCAAACCGAGCGGCACCCAGCTCGACTCCTGCTCATGGGGTGACGGGCCCGGCGGGATCAGCTGCCACTGAGCCATTTGCGAGGGGGAAGGCGGGCAGCCGTTCCGCGATCCGGGGCCAGGGGGACCTGCCGACGGGACCGCAGGAAAACCCGGGCCGCGCTGCGGCTGCCCGCGCTACGCTCCCCCGTCATGAACACCCACGCCGACGTGCTGCGATACACCGCCTTCACCACGGACCCCGCGGGCGGCAACCCCGCCGGTGTCGTGCTCGACGCGCGCGCCCTCGACGACGAGGAGATGCTCGCGATCGCGGCCCGGCTCGGATACAGCGAGACGGCGTTCCTGACACCGGCGCCCGCGTCCGACAGCGCCCCGGCACCCGACGGCACGCAACGCTCGTACACCGTGCGCTACTTCAGCCCGAAAGCCGAGGTCCCCTTCTGCGGGCACGCCACGGTGGCCACGGCCGTGGCGCTCGGCGAGATCGACGGGCCCGGCGACTACCTCTTCGTGACGCAGGCCGGCGAGGTGCCGGCGACGGTCACTCTGGGGGCCGACGGCACCCCGCGCACGACGCTCACCAGCGTCGAGCCGCACATCACCGACGTGGCGCCGGACGACCTGGCCGAGGCGCTCGCCGCGCTCGACTGGCCCGCCGCCGACCTCGACCCGGCGTTCCCGCCGCGCATCGCGTACGCGGGCGCCCGCCACCTCGTCCTCGCGGCCGCCACCCGCGCGCGGCTCGCCGACCTCTCCTACGACTTCGCGCGCCTCGAGGCCCTGATGCACCGCCTCGATCTCACCACGGTCCAACTGGTGTGGCGCGCCTCGGAGTTCGTCTTCCACGCCCGCGACCCGTTCCCGGTCGGCGGTGTCGTGGAGGACCCAGCGACGGGCGCCGCCGCGGCCGCGTTCGGCGCGTACGCGCGCACACTCGGACTCGTCCCCTCCAATGCGGTCCTCACCCTCCATCAGGGCGAGGACATGGGCCGCCCGGGCGAGCTGACAGTGACACTGCGCGAGGGCGACCCGCGAGTCCGGGTGAGCGGCGCGGCGGTACGGATTCCCGGCTGACGCGTGCGGGACCGGGCTGCCGGCCCCGGTACCGGCCGGGGGCTACGCCTCGCCGGTCTCGAAGCGGGTCACCTTGCCGCCCTCCACGACGAACTGCCACTTCGTCCGCATCTCGCCCCAGGCGTCGTTGCTGTAGCGGGCGGTGAGGGCGAGGCCGCCCGAGGACTCCTTCTCGATCTCCATGTGCCCGTGGGAGTCGAAGATCTCGCGGCCGGTCCACTCGTCGATGTCCCGGTCGGACCCGTCGTCGGACATCGTCGCGCCGGGCGCGAGGGCGGCGCGGAACGCCTCCCGGTCGTGGGCGTTCACCGCGGTGACGAAGGCCCGGACCGCGGGGTCGCTGAGCTTCGTTGTCTGGATGGGCATATCGCCGTCTCCCGCCTCTCCTTCCGGCGCTACGGTGCCGGACCTTCCGGTCGTACGTCGCCGGGTCGGGACCCCGGCCGCACGGGGCCCGGGCCCCCGGCCCAGACTCACACCGCCGCCCGGTGCCCGCCACCCGAACGGGCCCGCGCACCGGGTGCCGCGGCCCGGCCTGCCGGACCGTAGGACCATGACCTGTTTCAAGCACCGTAGGACCATGACCTGCCACAAGCCTTGTGTGGACCGGAAAGACCTGGGACTGCTCGCGCTGCGTGTGGGCACGGGCGGTGTGCTCGCCGCGCACGGAGCGCAGAAACTGCTCGGCTGGTTCGGCGGCCCGGGCCTGCGCGGCACGGCCGCCGGGATGGAGGCCATGGGCTTCGCCCCGCCGAAGGCGAGCGCCCTGGCCGCCGGTGTCGGCGAGGCGGCCGGCGGCGTCCTGCTCGCCCTCGGCCTCGCCACGCCCGTCGCCGGGGCCGCCGCCGCGGGCACGATGGCCGGCGCGGTCGCGGTGCACGCGCCCAACGGCTTCTTCGCCCAGGGCGGCGGCTACGAGTACCCGGCCTTCCTCGGCTTCGTCGCCGCGGGCCTCGCGGTGACCGGTGCGGGCCGCTACTCCCTCGACCACTCGCTCGGGCACGTCCTGGACCGGCACTGGATGGTCCCGGCCGCCCTCGTGGGCGGTGCCGCCGCCGCGCTCGCGGTGGTGGCGTCGCGCAACAAGCGGGTGGGCCGGCCGGGTCCGCGGGAGGATTCCGCGGACGGCACGGACGAGTAGCCCGTCCGTGGCAGGCTGCGGGGTATGCCCGACTCCACGCGGCCCAGCGCCCGGCACGACCTCGCCCCGCCCACGTACGACAGCGTGTGGGAGACCGTCGACGAGCTGCGCGCCTGGCTCGACACGCACAACCGCCGCACCGGCGACGAGGCCCTCCTGCTGCGGGTGCTCAAGCTGTCCGAGGAGGTCGGCGAGGTCGCCGAGGCGGTCATCGGCGCGATGGGCCAGAACCCGCGCAAGGGCGAGAGCCACTCCTGGCAGGACGTCGAGTCGGAGCTCTGCGACGTCGTGGTCACCGCCCTCGTCGCCCTGCGCACCCTCACCCCGAACGCCCCCGAGGTGCTGGCGGCGCATCTGCGTCGGGTGGCGGAGAGGTCACTCACCTCATGACCGTCCGGCTGAACGACAGCTGCGGCGGCGTACCGCACCCGGACTTCCCCGCGGAGGGCCGGGGTTAGGCTCGATGTGGATCGCGGTCCGGACGGTCGCGATCACGGATCAGGCGGCCGGGGTCAGGGACCACCGGCACGGAAACGGGGGCCCGGCATGGGCAGGTTCGACGGTGGCGCGGTCATCGCGGTCAGCAGTAACGAGACGTACTCCTTCACCAAGCCGAACCGGGAGAGCATCACGCTGCTCGGCGGGCTCGGTGTGGAGGGTGATGTGCACGCGGGCGTCACGGTCAAGCACCGTTCCCGCGTCGCGAAGGATCCGACGCAGCCGAATCTGCGGCAGGTCCACCTCATGCACGAGGAGCTGTTCGCCGAAGTCGCCGAGCAGGGCCACGAGGTCGCTCCCGGCGACCTCGGGGAGAACGTCACGACGACCGGCATCGACCTGCTCGCGCTGCCCGCGGGCACGCTCCTGCACCTGGGCGAGGGCGGCGCGGTCGTCGAGGTCACGGGCCTGCGCAACCCCTGCCTGCAGATCGACCTCTTCCAGGACGGACTGCTCAAGCGGGTCGTCGGGCGCGACGAGAACGGGGCGGTCGTCCGCAAGGGCGGGATCATGAGCGTGGTGCGGACCGGCGGCGTCGTGCGCCCCGGCGACGCGATCCGCGTGGTGCTTCCGGCCGAGCCGCACGTCGCCCTGGAAGCCGTCTGATGACGCTCGAGCCGGAGATCCCCGTCGTCGCCCCCTACGAAGCAGCGTGGCCGGAGCGGGGCCGCGAGCTGTGCGCCGAACTCGGCGCGGCGCTCGGCCCGTTGGCGCTGCGGGTGGAACACATCGGCAGCACGTCGATCCCGGGGATGGCGGCGAAGCCGGTCTACGACCTCCAGGTGAGCGTCGCCGGCCTGGACGAGGCGGAGGCGGCTTTCGCGGGGCCCCTCGCGGAGCTGGGCTTCCGGCTCTCCCCCTACCGCCGGGACCACGTGCCGGCGGGCCTGGACGACCACCCGTCGCGCTGGGCCAAGCGCTTCTGGTCCCGCCGCGGCACGTCCGCCGAGCCGGTCAACCTGCACGTACGTCTCGCCGGCTCCCCCAACGAACGCCTCGCCCTGCTCTTTCGCGACTGGTTCCGCACCCACCCGGAGGCGGTCCCGGCCTACGCCCACTTCAAGTACGCCCTCGCCTCCCGGGTCTCCGACACGGGCACGTACGCCGATGTGAAGGACCCGGTGGTCGACCTGGTGGTGGCGGTCGCGGAGACGTGGGCGGCGGAGACGGGGTGGACGCCGGAGCCTGCGGCCTGACCCAACTCCCCCTGGCTGACTGGTGACTTCCCGGTGAACGGATACCATCGCGGGCACCGCACCGGGATGTCCGAGGAATGGGGAGTCGACCGTGGAGCAACCGCCGCGTCTGGGCGTCGCGATCGTGACGATGGGCAACAGGCCCAGGGAGGTCGACGCCCTCCTGGCGGCGGTGGCGAAGCAGGACGTGGCACCGGCGCGGGTCGTCCTCATCGGCAACGGCTCCCCGCTGCCCGACTTCACCGGGTCCGGCCTGCCCTTCACCGTCACGACCGTCGAACTCGACGACAACCTCGGCTGCCCCGGCGGCCGCAACGTCGCTCTGGAGCGGCTGCGTGACTTCGGCGACGTGGACGTGGCGGTGGAACTCGACGACGACGGGCTCCTCGTCGACGCGGACGTCTTCCGGACGGTCCGCGACCTGTACGCCGGTGACCCGCGGCTCGGCATCGTCGGCTTCCGCATCGCGGACGAACACGGCGAGACGCAGCGCCGCCACGTGCCGCGGCTGCGCGCGAAGGACCCGATGCGGGGCGGTGAGGTGACGGCGTTCCTCGGCGGCGGCCACGCGTTCTCGATGCGGATGCTCGCCGAGACCGGCGACTGGCCCGCCGACTTCTTCTTCACGCACGAGGAGACCGACCTCGCCTGGCGGGCCCTGGACGCCGGCTGGAAGGTCGTCTACGAGCCGTCGCTCCTGCTCCAGCACCCCAAGACGTCGCCCGCCCGGCACGCGGTCTATCACCGCATGACGGCCCGCAACCGCGTCTGGCTGGCCCGGCGCCGGCTCCCACTCCCCCTGATCCCGCTCTATCTCGGCACCTGGACCCTCCTCACCCTCGCCCGCACCCGGTCCGCCGGGGGCCTGCGCGCCTGGGCCGGGGGCTTCGCCGAAGGCGTGCGCACGCCGTGCGGGGACCGGCGGCCGATGCGCTGGCGCACCGCGTGGCACATGACGCGACTGGGGCGGCCGCCGGTGATCTGAGCCGGGACGGAGCGGCGGGGCGGGACGTGGTGCGTCGCGGGGCCGACAGGCGCACCCTGGTAATAGCAGTCCCGGAGGTGATCGCGATGTCGGCACAGACCGCTGTCGGATGGCATGTAGAGCTGGAATTCGAGGAAGACACACATCGCACGCGTGCCGCCGCGCTCGTCCGGCTCCCCGACGGGAGCGAGGTACGGGCCCATGGTTACGCGAGCCGCCACCCCTCCGACGCGAACCAGCCGCGGGTCGGCGAGGAGGTCGCGGGTGCGAGGGCGCTCAACGAGCTGGCGATGAAGATGCTGACGAAGGCACACGACGAGATCGACGAGGCATCGGGACGGACGTCGCACACGTTGCGGTGAGCTGATTGTCCCCAGAGCCTCCCCGAGCAGGGAAACCACCCACGGCAGTCGAGGAGTTCGCGCAGGTCAGGGACCTGGCAGGCAGACGAGTCGGGCTGTACGCCGGGTTTTGTCGCCCGGTCGCCTCGCGGCGGCCGGGGAGACGGCCATCCATCTAGGACCGGCGTTGCCGCCGGCCTCGTGCGGTCTACCCGCGGACTCGGGCGGGCAGCCCTCGAACGTCCGCGCAGAGCCGCCTCTTCTTGCGAGGAAGCGGCTCCTTTTGACCTTGCTCCAGGTGGGGTTTACCTAGCCGCCTGAGTCACCTCAGGCGCTGGTGGTCTCTTACACCACCGTTTCACCCTTACCGAGGGCCTTGCGGTCCCCGGCGGTCTGTTTTCTGTGGCACTGTCCCGCGGGTCACCCCGGGTGGCCGTTAGCCACCACCTTGCCCTGTGGAGCCCGGACGTTCCTCGGGAAAACCCCGGTGAAAGGGTCCTCACGCGGCCGTCCGCCCGGCTCGTCTGCCGTGCCGACCATGCTACCCGGCGCTCAGGCCGGGGCGAACTGAACCTTCGCCGCCCCCGGGTCGGCCTGCGTCAGCCGTACCCGCAGCCGCTCCCCCAGCGGCAGCGGAGCCGTACCGCCCTCGATGCGGGCGACGACCGCCGGGTCGGTCAACTGGACGGTGCCGACGGCCGGTTCGTGGTCCTTCACATCGACGACGCACGCCTCGAAGATGTCGCCGATCCGGTCCTTGAGGAGCGCCGCCTCGACGATGTCGACGCAGCCGCGCTCGACGGCGTTGGCCCGGCGCGTGCCCTCCGCCATCTCCTTCGGCAGGGCGGGCAGCGCGGCGAGCACCCACTCCGGGGGCGCGGTGCCCGCGCTCGCGGCCAGGCACAGTTCGGAGGCGTAGCGGTCGGAAAGGCGGCGCAGCGGGGCCGTGCAGTGGGCGTAGGGCGCGGCGACGGCGGCGTGGACGGTGAGGTCGGGGAGCGTGCCGCCGCTGAACACGGTGTAGCCGGCGCCGCGCAGGAGCGTCGTGCACTCCTGGAGGAAGGCCGCGTGGTGCGGCTTCTTCGGGTCGAGCGAGCGGATGAGCTGGGCGTACGGGACGTGGTGCGGCCAGTCGATGTGCAGGGCGCGGGCCGTGCGGCGCAGGCGGCCGACAGCACCGTCGGGAGCGGCCGGCAGGGTGCGCAGGATGCCGGTGCCCGCGGCGAGCATGAGGTCGGCGGCGGCCATGCCGGTGAGCAGGGAGATCTGGGCATTCCAGCCGTCGGCGGGGAGCGGAGCGCGGTAGCCGAGCTCGTAGCGGCCGTCGCGTTCGGTGATCTCTTGTTCGGGGACGTTGAGGGAGATGCCGCCGCGCTCGGTCTCCAGCTGTTCGCGCAGGCGTCCGATCTCGCGCAGGAGCGCTACGGGGTCCTCGGCGGTGCCGTCGTCGATGGCCCGCTGCACGCCCTCGTAGTCGAGCTTCGCGCGGCTGCGTACGGCGGCGCGGGCCACGTGGGTGGCGACGGTGCGCCCTTCGGCGTCGAGGTCGAGCGTCCACAGGACGGCGGGGCAGGTCTGGCCGGGGAGCAGGCTGGCGGCGCCCTCGCTGAGCACGGTGGGGTGCAGCGGGACCTTCTCGTCGGGGAAGTAGAGCGTGGTGACGCGGCGGTGGGCCTCGGCGTCGAGGGGGCCGCCGGGCGTGACGTACGCGGCGACGTCGGCGATGGCGTAGCGGACCCGGTAGCCGCCGTCGCGGCGCGAGAGGTGCATCGCCTGGTCGAGGTCGACGGCGGCCGGCGGGTCGATCGTGAAGAAGGGGATGTCGGTGGCGTCCGCCCGGCCGGTGGGTGACGGTGGGTGCGGGGCCGTCGCGGCCCGTTCCGCCTCCGCGAGGGCGTCGGCCGGGAAGGCCCCGGGGACGTCCAGGGTCGTACGCAGTTCACGTAGTGCGGCACACAGCTGGGCCTCGGCTGCGCCGCTCACACGGAGATGACGGCGGGGCATGCACCGAGCGTAGGACGGGGCGGGGACGTCGGCACCCCGTGATCCGCGGCACCGCGTGCTCCGCGGCACCCCATGACCGCGGCACCCCGTGTTCCCGGGCGCCCCGTGTTCCCCGCACCCCGGGTCCTCCGGCACCCCATGACCCCGGCGCCCCGTGACCGCGACACACGGTGATCCGCGGCGCCCCGTGCTCCGCGACACCCTGTGTTCCCGGGCGCCCCATGTTCCCCGGCACCCCATGACCGCGGCACCCCATGACCGCGGCACCCCTTGTTCCCGGGCGCCCCATGACCGCGGCACCCCGTGTTCCCCGGCACCCCCTCCCCTTCCGTACGCTTTCGCTGGGGCCGCACCCCCGAATCCGCATCACTGTCCCGAGGAGTCCGATCGTGCTCGTGCTGCTGCCGCCGTCCGAAGGCAAGGCCCCGTCGGGCCGCGGCGCCCCGCTGAAGCCTGAGGCGCTCTCCCTGCCGGGACTCGCCGGGGCGCGGCAGGCCGTGTTCGACGAGCTGGTCGAGCTGTGTGCCGCCGACGAGGACAAGGCGCGCGAGGTGCTCGGCCTCAGCGAGGGGTTGCGCGGGGAGATCGCGAAGAACGTGGAGCTGCCCACCGCGGGTGCGCGCCCCGCCGGTGAGATCTACACGGGTGTCCTCTACGACGCGCTCGGCCTCGCCACCCTGGACGCGGCGGCGAAGCGCCGGGCGGCGCGTTCGCTGCTGGTCTTCTCCGGTCTGTGGGGCGCGGTGCGGGTGAGCGACCGGATTCCCTCGTACCGCTGCTCGATGGGTGTGAAGCTGCCGGGGCTCGGGGCGCTCGGCGCGCACTGGCGCAAGCCGATGGCCGAGGTCCTTCCGGAGGCGGCCGGGGACGGACTCGTGCTCGATCTGAGGTCGTCCGCGTACGCGGGCGCGTGGAAGCCGAAGGGTGAGGTCGCGGGGCGTACGGCGACGGTGCGGGTGCTGCACGCGCAGACGGATCCCGTGACCGGCGTGGAGAAGCGTTCGGTCGTGTCGCACTTCAACAAGGCGACGAAGGGCCGGATCGTGCGCACGCTCCTGGAGACCGGCACCACGCCCGCGGACCCCGCCGAGCTGATCGAGGCGCTGCGGGATCTCGGCCATGTGGTGGAGGCGCAGGCGCCCGCGAAGGCGGGAACGGCGTGGGCGCTCGACGTAGTGGTCACCCAGATCCACTGAGTACCGACCAGATCCACTGGGCACCAACTCATACGCATTGCAGCATGCGCAACGCCCTTTGCGCATGCTGCACACCGCGGGGCAGGATGGTCCCATGACTGATTCCTCCGTGCTCGATCTCGCCCCCGTCGTACCCGTCGTCGTCGTGGAGGACGTCGCCGACGCCGTGCCGCTCGCGCGGGCGCTCGTCGCGGGCGGCCTGCGGGCGATCGAGGTGACGCTGCGGACGCCGGCCGCGCTCGACGCGATCCGCGCCATCGCGGACGAGGTGCCGGACGCCGTCGTCGGCGCGGGCACGGTCATCTCGCCGCAGAACGTCGCCGACTCCGTCGCGGCCGGTGCGCGCTTCCTGGTCAGCCCCGGCTGGACGGACTCGCTGCTCGACTCGATGAAGAGGTCCGGGGTGCCGTTCCTGCCGGGCGTCTCCACGACGTCGGAGGTCGTGGCGCTCCTGGAGCGCGGGGTGAGCGAGATGAAGTTCTTCCCCGCGGAGGCCGCGGGCGGTGTGCCGTATCTGAAGTCGCTGGCGGGTCCGCTGCCGCAGGCGCGGTTCTGCCCGACCGGCGGGATCTCGGTGACCTCGGCCCCGTCCTACCTCGCGCTGAAGAACGTGGGCTGCGTGGGCGGCAGTTGGATGTTGCCGGCGGACGCGGTGGCGGCGAAGGACTGGGGCCGGATCGAGGAACTGGCCCGCGAGGCGTCGGCTCTCCAAGGCGCCGGCCCCGGTAAATCCAGCCCGTCCGGCGCTTGAGGACCGGGGCCCGGGGCAGAGCCCCGCGACGTCAGCGCAGGTGCGCCGTCTCGTTCAAGAGCCGCACGCTCGCGTTGCCGTCGCCGTAGTACGCGACCGCCGACAGCGACGCCGCCGAGAGTTCCATCCGGAACAGTGACTCCGGCGGCGCGCCGAGCGCGAGCCGTACGAACGTCTTGATCGGCGTGACGTGCGTGACGAGGAGGACCGTGCGTCCCGCGTACTGCCCGACGAGCCGGTCCCGCGTCGTGGCGACCCGACGGGCGACCGCCGCGAAGCTCTCGCCGCCGCCGGTCGGTTCGGCCTTCGACGAGGCCAGCCAGGCGTTCATGTCGTCCGGGTAGCGCTCGCGGACCTCCCCGAAGGTCAGCCCCTCCCACGCCCCGAAGTCCGTCTCGCGCAGGCCCTCTTCGATGGTCACGTCGAGCCCGAGGCGGGCGGCGACGGTCCGCGCCGTCTCCTGGCACCGCTTGAGCGGCGACGAGACGATCGCCTGAACGGTGCCGCGCGCGGCGAGCGCCGTGGCGACCCGCTCGGCCTGCGCGCGCCCCGCCGCCGACAGCTCGGGATCGCTGCCGCCGGAGCCGGAGAACCGCTTCTCGGGCGTGAGCGCGGTCTCCCCGTGCCGCAGGAGTACGAAGGTGGCGGGCGCCCCGAGATCGGGAGCCGCCGACCAGCCCTGAGACGCGGTGCCCGCCACGTTCTGAGCGGCCCGCGTGTCCGTGCTGCCCCGCGTGCCCGTGTCGCCCCGTGCGTCCGTGCTGCCCCGCGTGCCCGCGAGTGCGGCCCGCGCCTTCGCCGCCCCGGCCGCCGCGTCCCCGGGCGGAGCCCCCCGGTCCACCTGGGGACGCGGCGCATCGAGCTCGGCGGTCGAGCGCGAGGCCTCCCACTGCTTGCCCCGCTTGCCCGCGTCCATCGCCTCGTTGGCGAGCCGGTCCGCGTGCTTGTTCCGCTCGCGCGGGATCCACTCGTACGTCACCTGCGACGCCGGGAGCACGGTCGCCGCCTCGGCGGCGAGCGGCCGCATGTCGGGGTGCTTGATCTTCCAGCGGCCCGACATCTGCTCGACGACGAGCTTGGAGTCCATCCGGACGTGCACCGACGCCGTCGGGTCGAGGGCGTGGGCGGCGCGCAGGCCCGCCACGAGCCCCCGGTACTCGGCGACGTTGTTCGTGGCGATGCCGATGTACTCGGCGGCCTCCGCCAGGGTCTCCCCCGTCGCCGCGTCGATGACGACCGAGCCGTAGCCCGCCGGCCCCGGGTTGCCCCGGGAACCGCCGTCGGCCTCGACGATGAACTCCCGCACCACGAAGGCTCCTACAGGCCGGACTCGGACGTGCGCACCAGGATCCGGTGGCAGTTCTCGCAGCGCACCACGGAGTCGGACGCCGCGGCCCGCACCTCGTTCAGCTCGGTGATGTTCAGCTCCAGCTGGCAGCCCTCGCAGCGGCGCTGGTAGAGGCGGGCCGCACCGACGCCGCCCTCCTTGATCCGGAGCTTGTCGTAGAGCTTCAGCAGGTCGGCGGGGACGGTACCGGAGATGACCTCGCGCTCCTTGGTGACCGAGGCGGCCTCGCCGTCGATCTCCTCGAAGGAGGCGTCGCGGCGGGCCGTCGCGTCGTCGATCTTGCCCTGGACGGAGGCTACCCGGCCGGTCAGCTCCTCGAAGCGCTCCTGCGCGGACTCGCGGCGCTCCATGACCTCGAGGACGACGTCCTCCAGGTCGCCCTGGCGCTTGGCCAGCGAGGCGATCTCGCGCTGGAGGTTCTCCAGGTCCTTGGGGGACGTGACGGCGCCGGAGTCCAGGCGCTGCTGGTCGCGGGCGGCGCGCTGGCGGACCTGGTCGACGTCCTGCTCGGCCTTGGTCTGCTCGCGGGCGCAGTCGCTCTCCTCCGTCTGCGCGGCGACGTGCAGGTCGCGCAGCTGCGTGAGGTCCTTGTTCAGCGACTCGATCTCGGCGTGCTCGGGCAGCGACTTGCGCTTGTGCGCGAGCTGCGACAGTCGTACGTCCAGGGCCTGGACGTCGAGAAGTCGGATCTGGTCGGCGGGCGCGGCGTTCAGTTGGGGGCTCCAGTTGGGATCGGTGCGGCGTTGGACGCCGCGTGGGCGGTCCAGGGGTCGGTGACCGTCTTCGAGACGTGGACGCGAAGTCCCCATCCGTTGCGGTCGGAGATCTCGTCGAGCTGGGCGGCCGCCAGCTCGCACCAGGGCTGCTCGGTGGCCCAGTGGGCGGCGTCGAGCAGCGCGAGGGGGCTCTGTTCGCGGGCCTCCGAGGCGGGGTGGTGGCGCAGGTCCGCGGTGAGGAAGGCGTCGACGCCCGCGGCGCGCACGTCGGCGAAGAGGCTGTCGCCGGAGCCGCCGCTGACGGCGATCGTGCGGATCGTCGCGTCGAGGTCGCCGGAGATGCGGATGCCCTGCGCGGTGGCGGGCAGCCGGTCGGCGGCCAGGCCGGCCAGTTCGCGCAGGGTGACGGGGTGTTCGAGTTCGCAGATCCGGCCGAGTCCGCGGCGGCCCGCGGGGTCGGTCGGGTCCGGTACGAGGGGGCCGGTGACGCGGAAGTCGAGGGCGCCCGCGAGTGCGTCGGAGACGCCCGGGTCGGCGCTGTCGGCGTTCGTGTGCGCGACGTGCAGAGCGATGTCGTTCTTGATCAGCGTGTGGACGACGCGGCCCTTGAAGGTGGTGGCGACGACGGTCGTCGTGCCGCGCAGATAGAGCGGGTGGTGCGTGACCAGCAGGTCCGCGCCCAGCTTCACCGCCTCGTCGACGGTCTCCTGAACCGGGTCCACGGCGAACAGGACCCGAAGGACCTCGGCGTCGGGGTCGCCGGCGACCGTGCCGACCGCGTCCCACGACTCGGCCCGCTCGGGGGGCCACAGCTTCTCGAGCGCGGCGATGACTTCAGACAGACGGGGCACGGTGAAAGGCTACCTTCCCTCCATGCCCCGTCGGCCCTGGCGCACATTCGGCCGCGGCCGGCAGCGGTACGGGCTCACGTACCGCTACCGGCCGGGGACGGTCGGCTACTTGGCGAGGTGGACGGCGGACCACTCGACGAGGTGAGCGACGGACTACTTGACGAGGTAGCCGTGCAGGTCGTCGAGGACCAGGTTCGCGGCGGTGACACCGAGCCCCAGGTACCAGGTCTCGTCCGGGACGTCCTTGGCCTGTCCGTTCTTCACGGCGCCGAGCTTCTTCCACAGCGGGTTGTCCTCGGCGGTGGCGCGGTCGGTCTTCTTCGCGTCGCCGTAGACGCCGGTGAAGATCCAGTCGGCGTCGGCCTGGTCGATCTTCTCCGGGCTGACCTCCGTGGCGAGGTCCACGACCTGCTGGTTCTTGGGGCGCGGGATGCCGGCGTCGTCGAGGATCGTGCCGATGAAGGACGCCTTCGCGTAGAGGCGGATCATGCCGGGCATGTAGCGCAGCATCGTGACGGTGGGCTTCTTCTCGCCGATGTCGTCGCCGAGCTTCTTCGCCTTCTTCTCGTACGCGGCGAGGTTCGCCTTGGCCTCGGCGGTCTTGTCGAGGGCGGACGCGTTGAGGAGGTAGTTCTCCTTCCACGTGAAGCCGGGGCGGATGGAGAACACCGTCGGGGCGATCTTGGAGAGCTGCGGGTAGAGCTTGGCGGCGCGCAGCTCGCTGCCGAGAATCAGGTCGGGGTGGAGATTGGCGATCGCCTCCAGGTTGAGGGAGTTGATCGTGCCGACGTCCTTGGGGGTGCCCGCCGTCTTCTTCAGGTAGGACGGGACGCCGTCGTCGCCCTCGGTGGGGGCGTAGCCGACGGGCTTGACGCCCAGCGACGCGACATTGTCGAGCTCGCCCACGTCGAGGACCACGACCCTCTTGGGCTGCGCCTTGAGTTCGGTCTTGCCCATGGCGTGCTCGATGGTGCGCGGGAACTGGCCGGCCTTGGCGGTCGTGCCCATCTTGGCGGTCTGCGAGGCCGCCTTGGCGAAGTCCTCGCCGCCCTGGGCGACGGCCTTGGAGCCGCTGCCGTTGTCGGACTTGCCTGAGCCGGCGGAGGAGCCGGAGCCCGAGTCGCCCGACCCGCAGGCCGCGAGCGACAGGGCGGCGGCCACGGCGAGGGCTACGGCGGCGGTGCCGCGGGTGCGAGGGCTTGTTCGCAGGGCCATGGGTGTTCCAGCTCCGAACTTCGTGGCGTCAGGCCGCCGTAAATATGGTTAGGCAAACCTAACACCAGGCACTTCCGGACGTGCCAGCACATCCGACCCACCCCTTTCAGGCAGATACGGACATGGCCACCCTTTGGTGTGAAGCCTGAGCCGCGAGTGCCACGGCAGCGCGTGCGAAAACTAGCTTCGGCTCGGACGAACCGGAGGTGAGTGATCCCCATGACGGCCTTGGCGATCGAGCCCACGACGGAGACGGAGAGCGGACCGGGCCCGGCGCGCGGACCGGCCCCGAAAAGCGGACACGAACCGGAGAACGGACAGGACCCGGAGCCGTGCGCGGCCGCGCACGCGGACCGGGACCAGGAGAACGGGCAGGCGCCCGAGCGCGGACCCGCCACGGATGACGGGCGGCCCCCGGAGCGCGGACCCGACACCGAGCCCGACACCGAGTACGGGCACGCCCCGGACCACCGACCCGCCGCCAACCACCGGCAGGCCCCCGACCACGGACCCGCCACCCATCATGGGCAGGCCCCGAACACCGATCCCGGACCCGGCACCGGTCCGCGGCCGGACGGCACCCCAGGACCGGACAGCGCGCAGGCCCCGGAGAGTGGCCCCGCTCCCGCTCCCCCAACGCCCCCTCCCCCCGCGCCCGCTCCCCCCACACCCCGCCCCGCGCCCGCCTCCGTCACCCCCCGCACCCCCCGCCCCGCGTGCGTCATCACCGCCGACGGGGCCTACGCCGCGCGGCTCGCGTCCGACGGGACGTCCTGGTTTCCGGAGCGGTGGACCTTGGACGGGCCGGAGCCGTACGCGGTGCCGTTGCCCGGGAACCAGCCGGAGGAGCCGGGGACCGAGGTCGTCCCCATGGGCGACGGGCGCGTCCTCATCCGGCGCGCGGTGGACGGCCGCCACTCGTTCTCCTTGCTGTACCCGACGGGTCCGCGAACGGGCGAGGTGCCTCTCGGGGCCGTGAGCGGGGGGCAGTTGACGCTGCTTCCGCCGGCGCCGGGCGGCAGATGCGCGTACGCCATCACCGTGGGCGAGCGGTCGACGGGTGTGTGGATGGTCGCGGGCGGGGCGTTCGGGCCCGAGTTCGTGGCCGAGGTCCCGGGGCGCTGTTCGGGCGGGGTGTGGCTGGACCGCGCGGGCCGGATGCTGGCGCTGGACCGCTCCCTCGACGGGGGTCCCGTCAAGGCGGTCGCGGTGGACCTGGGGCGGGGCGGCGAGGTCACGCCGCTGCTCCAGATCGCGGAGTCCAGCGCGGACAGGCTGGTGCTCGCCGATCCGGACAGCGGGCTGCTCCTGATCCGCTCGGACGCACCGTCGCCCGGCCATGAACGTCTGGGCTGGGGCGTGTTGGGCTCGACACTGCCGGTGCGCTTCCCCGAGTGCCTGCGTCTGACGGACTGCGCGATGACGCCGTTCGCGATCCAGCCGGGGCAGACCCTGATGCCGGAGAGCTGTGCGGTGGCGCTGCGGGTCGACGGCGCCGCGGGCACCTGGCTGGGCCTGTGGCGGCCCGCCGACCGCCGACTGCATCACCTCGCGCCCCCGCAGGGCTGGTTGGCGGGGGCGGGCCTGTGGACGCGCGACGGTGAGCTGCAACTCCCGTACGTCACCGAGTCGGTGCCCTGCGGGATCGCGCGCGCGTCGGTACCGGACCCCGACGATCATCCGGCCGAGCAGGCCCCGCAGACAGTGCCCGAGCCGCCCTCGGCGGCCCGTCCCGTGCCGCTCCAGCAGGCTCCTCTTGCCGGTCTCATGCGACGCGCGACAACCGCCGGGACAAGGGCGGCACCCGCCGGTTAGACTCGCCCGGCTGTTTGAAGGATCTTGTTACGGGGTGAGTTTTCGATGGCCGACACGATGAACGCGGAGATGACCACGGCGGAGTCCAGGGAGGCGGCGGACAGGTCCGCCGGTCCCGGCCGGCACCGTGGTGGTGTGTCCTCGCGGGACGAGAATGCGGCGCCGCACGGCCGGCACCGCAAGGTGCAGTCCGAGCAGGGCTGAACGGCATGACGGAGGGGCCCGGAACCGTATGGTTCCGGGCCCCTTCGCCATGGGTTCAGGCGTGTTTGAGGCCGAGCACCTCGGCCGCGGCGAACGTCTCGTTCGGCGGCCGGTCCGCGTAGTGCGGGGTGAGCAGCGCGTCCAGCTCCTCGTAACTGAAGGCGTCCTTCTCGGTGTCGAACTTGGCGGAGACCTTGGGGCGTTCGACGACGGCGACCAGGCCGCCGTGCACGACGAGCAGCTGGCCGTTGACGTTCCCGGCGGCCGGGGACGCGAGGTAGCCGACGAGCGGGGCCACGTGTTCGGGGGCCAGCGGGTCGAGCTCGCCCGCTCCGGGCTCCGCGAAGCCGGCGAAGACGTCCTCGGTCATACGGGTGCGGGCGCGCGGGCAGATGACGTTGGCCGTGACGCCGTACTTGCCGAGGGCGAGGGCCGAGGAGGTCGTCAGGCCGACGATGCCGCCCTTGGCCGCCGCGTAGTTGGGCTGTCCGGCCGAGCCGGCGAGGAAGGCCTCGGACGAGGTGTTGACGATGCGGCCGTAGACGGGTGCGCCCGCCTCCTTCGAGCGGGCGCGCCAGTGGACGGATGCGAAGTGGCTGGTGTTGAAGTGCCCCTTGAGGTGGACGCGGATGACCGAGTCCCACTCGTCCTCGCTCATCGAGAAGATCATGCGGTCGCGCAGGATGCCCGCGTTGTTGACGAGGATGTCGAGTTTTCCGTACGTGTCGACGGCCAACTGGACGAGCTCGCGGGCCTGTTCGTGGTCGGCGACGTCCCCGAGGTGGGCGACGGCCTGCCCGCCCGCGGCCCGGATCTCGGCGGCGACCTCCTCGGCCGGGGTGGCGTCGGCGCCGCCCGAGCCGTCGCGGCCCGGCTGCCCGAAGTCGTTCACGACGACGCTCGCGCCGAGCCGGGCGAGTTCGAGCGCCTCCGCCCGGCCGAGGCCGCGACCCGCGCCGGTGACGATCGCGGACAGGCCTTCGAGTGGCTGTGACATCAAAGTCCTCTCAGAGCACGGAGGTTCAGATTTCGATGCAGGTGCGCAGTGCCGCGCCCGTCCGCATCTGGTCAAGGGCTTCGTTGATCTCCGCGAGCGGTACGCGGTGCGTGATGAGGCTCTCCAGGTCGATGCGGCCGGCCCGCCACAGGGAGATGGCCCGCTCGTAGGAGGTCAGGACGTCGCCGCCGCCGTACATGGACGGCAGGATCTTCTTCTCGTCGAAGAACAGCTCGAACATGTTCAGCTGGAGGAAGTCGTCGAGGGCGCCCGCGCCGACGACGCACAGGGTGCCGCCGCGCCGCGTCGTCTCGTAGGCGGTGCGGGCCGTGGCGGACTTGCCGACGACCTCGAAGACGTAGTCGAAGCCCTCGCCCGCGGTGACGCGCTGCTTGGCGTCGGCGAGTTCGTCCGGGGACACGGCCTCGGTGGCGCCGAACCTCAGGGCTGCCTCGCGGCGTGAGGCGACGGGGTCCACGGCGACGATCTGCGCGGCACCCTTGAGCCGGGCGCCCTGGATCGCGGAGATGCCGACGCCGCCGCAGCCGATGACGGCGACGGACGAACCGGCCGCCACGTCCGCGGTGTTGATGGCGGCACCGAGCCCGGTGGTGACGCCGCAGCCGATGAGGGCCGCTATGTCGAAGGGCACGTCGTCGGGGATCGGCACGGCGCAGCCCGCGTCGACGACGACCTCCTCGGTGAAGGTGCCGGTGCCGGCGAAGCCGAAGACGTCACCACCGGGGCGCTTGAAGTTGGGGGTGCCCGCGTTCATGAAGCCGGCGAGGCAGAGCTGGGTCTGGCCGCGTTTGCACGCCGGACAGGCGCCGCAGGCCGGGAGCCAGCAGACGAGGACGCGGTCGCCGGGCTTGACGTTCGTGACGCCGTCGCCGACGTCGAGGATCTCGCCGGCGCCCTCGTGACCGGGGATGAAGGGGGCGGGCTGCGGCAGCACGCCGTTCATCGCGGACACGTCGGAGTGGCACAGTCCGGTGGCCCTGACCCGGATCTTCACCTTCCCCGGACCGAAGCCCACCGCCTCGACGTCGTCGAGTACCTCGAGTTTGTCCTGGCCTATCTCGTGCAGTACGGCTGCGCGCATGGCGTGCGGCTCCTCTCCCGATGGGTCCCGAAGGGCCTCGAAGGGCCCGGAGGTGTCAGGCGTGTTCGACGATGGTGTCGGCGAGTACGGGCGCCTCGTCCCGCTCGACGGCGGTGACCGTGACCTGGATCCGGCCCTTGGAGCGCCACATCCGGATCCGCAGCGTCTCGCCCGGGAAGACGACCCCGGTGAACCGCGTCGCGTAGGACCGCACGCGGGACACGTCGCCGTCGAGGAGCGTGTCGACGACGGCCTTGAGCGTCATGCCGTACGAGCACAGACCGTGCAGGATGGGCCGGTCGAAGCCGGCGAGCTTGGCGAACTCCGGGTCGGCGTGCAGGGGGTTCCAGTCGCCGGAGAGCCGGTACAGGAGTGCCTGGTCCTCGCGGACGGGGCGGTCGACGGTGCGGTCGGGTTCGCCGGTGGGCGCCTCGACGCGGGTGGACGGGCCGCGGTCGCCGCCGAAGCCGCCCTCGCCGCGGACGAAGATCTGCGCGTCGCTGGTCCACAACGGACCGTCGGCGTCGGCGACTTCTGTGCGCAGGACGAGGATGGCGGCCTTGCCCTTGTCGTAGACGGCGGCGACGCGTGAGGTGGAGGTCGCGCTGCCCTTGACGGGGATGGGGCGGTGCAGTTCGACGCCCTGGCCGCCGTGCAGGACGTGGGCGAGGTTGACGTCGATGCCGGGGGCCGAGAGGCCGCCGACGACGCCCATGCCGGCGCCCGCGACGGTGGCGAAGCTGGGCAGGACGTGCAGCCGGGACTCGAGGGTGTAGCGCAGCTCGTCGGGGTCGGTGGCGGGGGTGCCGGCGCCGAGACCCAGGTGGTAGAGCTGGATGTCCTTGTGGTCCCAGGTGATCTCGGCGGACCGGGGTTCGGCGGCTACGGCCTTGGCGGCGTCGATCGGCATCAGACTCAAGACTCCTTGTGCGGGGAAGACCTCGGTGCGGCCGTCCGCACCGTCGGTCGCACCGAGGTCGTTGCTGGGCCGGAGGAACCCCCGGCTGGGGGAACCCTGGTGGAACGCCACGCGCCCGTTCTAGAACGCGTTCCAGTCCGGCGATCCCATGTATAGCCAAGACCACGGCAGTTGGGAAGACTCCTGACGCCATGTCAGATACGGCGGGCTGCAGCACGGACGGGCGGCCGTGACATTTGTACTGCCCGGCTCCGTACAACCGGCATCTGCCGCGCCCGGCCCCCGGCCCGTAGCGTCCTTGCCATGACGATGACAGACGGGACACCGGTGGCCGTGTCCTTCACGGGGGCGGTCAAGACATTCGGCGCGGTGCGCGCCGTGGACGGGGTCGATCTGGAGATACGGCGCGGCGAGACCGTCGCGCTGCTCGGCCGCAACGGCGCGGGCAAGTCCTCCACGATCGCCCTCCTGCTCGGCCTGGACACCCCGGACGAGGGCACGGTCTCGCTCTTCGGCACCACGCCGGAGGAGGCGGTGCGCGCCGGGCAGGTCGGCGCGATGCTCCAGGAGGGCCGCGCGGTCCCCCGGGTCACGGTCCGCGAGCTGGTCTCCTTCGTGGCGGGCCGCTACCCGGCGCCGATGCCCGTCGCCGACGCGCTCGCGCTGGCCGGCATCCAGGACCTCGCGCAGCGGCGCGTCGACAAGCTGTCCGGCGGCCAGACCCAGCGGGTCCGGTTCGCCGTGGCCCTCGCCGGGAACCCGGCCCTGCTCGTGCTCGACGAGCCGACGGCCGCGCTCGACGTCGAGGCGCGACACGCGTTCTGGGCGTCGATGAGGGCGTACGCGCGGCGCGGTCACACGGTGCTCTTCTCCACGCACTACCTGGAGGAGGCCGACGCCCACGCCGACCGGATCGTGGTGATCGACCACGGCCGGATCGTCGCCGACGGCACCGGTGAGGAGCTGAAGCGGGCCGCGGGCGGCAGCCTCGTCTCGTTCGACCTGGCCGGGCGCGGCACGGAGGGCCTGTCGCTGCTGCCGGGGGTGACGGCGGTCGAGGTCCGCGGGGACCGGGCCAGGCTGCGTACGGACGACTCGGACGCGACGGTGATCGCGCTGGCCGAACTGAGCGCGATCCGGGGCCTGCAGGTCGCCCCGGCCTCACTCGACGACGCGTTCATGGCGCTGACCAGCGGCTCCGACGACCGCACGGAGAACACTTCCGGCAGCGGTTCCGACGACCGTACCGGCAGCGGTTCCGACACGGATCTGGAGACGGTTCGATGATCGACTACCTGAGGCTCGAAGTGCGCAGGACCCTGCGCGACACCATGTTCGTGATCTTCGGTGTCGGGATGCCGGTGATGATGTACCTGCTGTTCACCAACCTCGGCGAGAACGACCCGGACTGGAAGACGGTCTCCATGGTCGGCATGGCCGCGTACGGCGCGGTGGGCTCGGCCCTCAGCACCGGCGGCGGGGTCGCCGAGGACAAGACGATCGGGTGGCTGCGGCAGCTGCGGGTCACCCCGATGACGCCGCGCGAGGTGGTGGCGGGCCGGGCCCTGACCGGGTCGGTGACGGTCCTGCCGTCGATCGCGGCGGTGCTCCTCGCGGGCGGTCTGGTCAACGGGGTGCGGCTGGACGTGTGGCAGTGGGCGGCGATCGCCGTGCTGCTGTGGCTCGGCTCGATCCCCTTCACGCTGCTCGGTCTCGGCAACGGCTACCGGCTGACCGCGCAGACCACGGGTGTCGCGAACATGGTGTGCAATCTGGGGCTCTCCGTCCTCGGCGGCCTGTGGTTCCCGATCGCGCTCTTCCCCGGCTGGCTGCGGTCCGTGTCGTCGTACACGCCGACGAACCGCTTCGCGCAGCTCGGCACGGCCGTCGCCGACGGACACGCGCCGACGGCCGCCGCGGTCGGGGTGCTCGCCGCCTGGCTGCTGGCCTTCGGTTCGTACGCTGTGGTCTCGTACCGCAGGGCCGCGCGGACCGTCTGAACGACGGACCGCCTGAACGGGGAGCAGGGGAACCATGTCCTGGATGCACCGAGTCACCTGCCAAACGCACGAGCTGCGGGACGCCCGCAAGCAGTGGAAGGCCGACCGGGACGTATGGAAGGCGGAGTGGCGGGCCGGGCGCAAGGCGGGCCCGCCGGCGGAGACCATGGGGCCGCCGCCCAGCGGGTTCACGCTGCTGCCCTGGCTCCTGATGGGGCTCGGCGCGTTCTCGAACCTCCTCCAGGGCAAGACGGCCAACCCCTGGATCGGCGCCATCGGCCTGTTCGTCTTCAACTCCCTCTACATCGCCGTCGTGTTCAGCTCGTTCGACAAGCGGCGGCGCGAGGGCCGCTTCACCCGCCTGGCGCTGATCGCGATGGGCCTGCTCACCTGCGGGCTCGCCCTCACCTACGGCGGCAGCTGGCTGGCGTTCTTCCCGCTGTTCGGCCTCGCGGTGGGATCTGTCGTCCGGGGCCGCCGCCTCGGCCAGGTCGGCCTCGGCCTGAGCGTGCTCGGCGGGGGCGTCTCCTGGCTCAAGGAGGGCATGGGCTGGGACGCGATCAACATCGCGTACGGCACGTTCCTGTCGACGATGGTGACCGCCGCGATCCTCTCCCTGTCCGAGGCGGTACGTGAACTGCGGGCGGCCCGCGAGGAGTTGGCGCACCGGGCGGTGGAGCAGGAGCGGCTGCGGTTCTCCCGCGACCTGCATGACCTGCTCGGGCACACGCTGTCCGTGATCGTGGTGAAGTCGGAGGCGGCCCGCCGGCTCGCGCACCGCGACCTCGACGCGGCGCTCACGCAGGTGTCCGACATCGAGTCCGTCGGCCGGCAGGCGCTCACCGAGATCCGCGAGGCGGTCACCGGCTACCGGGAGGGCAGCCTCTCCACCGAGCTCGACCGGGCCCGCTCGGCGCTCACCGCGGCCGGAATCGAGCCCGTCGTGCGCCAGTCGGGCCCGCCGCTCGCCGCGCAGACGGAGGCGCTGCTGGGCTGGGTGGTACGGGAGGCGGTCACGAACGCGGTGCGCCACAGCGGGGCGGCACGCTGCGAGATCTCCGTGGACGGCACCCCGGAGCGCGTACGGCTCAGGGTGTACGACAACGGGCGCGGCGCCGCCGCCGAGCCGCCGGAGCCGGGCATCGGCGGCACGGGCCTGCGGGGCCTGACCGAACGCCTCGGAGCGGCGGGCGGCTCCCTGGAGGCGGGCCCGGCGGCGCGCGGCTTCACGGTGACGGCCATGCTGCCCGTCCTGCGGGACGGCGTGGAGCAGGACGAGGCGCGGGAGCCGGACCCCGTACGGGAGGCGGAACGCGCGGGGTGACGGCGCTCGGGGCGCTCCGCCCTGGGCCCGTGAACGAGATCTCACGCTACGGGTGCCGGATGGCCCGGAGATGTGGCGCGCAGCCGCTCGCACTCGGGGCGAGGACGCGAAATGCGGCTTGGTCAAGGCCCCGAGGACTTCCCCGCCGAGACGGCTACCGGGTCGTGAGCCACGCTGCGAGCCCACTCCCCGTCGTCGTGGCGAGGGCTGCCACCAGCCATCCTGGGACACGCTGAATCGTCAAGTGCACTCCGCCGCAGCGAAGTTCGAACCGGGTCTTGCTGTCGAGTCATGTCATGCCGGGCCGCGATGGCGTGTCATGCGTATGCGCGTCCGCCCCGTGGAATCGCCTTGCTGGCGCCGGAGTGTGCGTCTGATCATGGCCCTGTTGCTGAAGATGATCGACAACAGTGGGGTGACTCGATGGACGCCTTCTTCGATACGGGTCCGTTGGAGGGGCGGCTGGTGCGGCTGGAGCCCTTGGGCGTCGAACATGTTCCAGGGCTGGTGGAAGCGGCTCAGGAGGGTCGGGAACGATACGTGCTGACCAGTGTTCCTGCAGATGAGGGGGAAGCGCGGGAGTACGTCGCGAGGATGCTCACGGGGCGGGAGACGAACTCGGTGGTGGCCTTCGCCACGATCGACTGCTGCACGGGACGGGTGGTGGGCTCCACGCGATTCTGTAACTTCGAGAACTGGCGCTGGCAGGAGAAGTACCGGCGGCGTTCGCCCGCCATACCGGACGCGGTCGAGATCGGCGGCACCTGGCTCGCCCGGGATGCGCAGCGGACCGGGATCAATCGGGAAGCAAAGCTGCTGATGCTTGAGGTCGCCTTCGAGCGGTGGCAGGTTCACCGGGTCCGTTTCCGTACCGATGCCCGTAACGAGCGTTCGCGGGCTGCCATCACTGCGCTGGGCGCACAACTCGACGGGGTCCTCCGGGCAGAGACCGCTGGGTATGACGGGGCGATCCGAGACAGCGCAACGTACTCGATGCTCGCCTCGGAGTGGCCGGACATCCGCAAGGCGCTCGAAGCCTCCCTGCACCGCTGAGACAGACCTCGATTTATGCGTGACCTGCGGAAAATCGCAGTAGGGGAACAGCAAAGCGGCCCCAGGACCTTGGTCATCGGTGCCGGGGCCGCTTGTTCTGTTCAGCCCTTGGACGGAACGACGAATCCTCGTACCGGCCTGGGCTCCGGATTACGCGACGCCGGTTGCTGCGCACGCTTCCACGCTGCGACCAGTTCCGCGTATCGCGGGTTGATCCACTCGGACATGCGTCACCTCCACCGTCAGGTTACGGGCGGCTGGGGGTACGGCATGGGACGGATGGTGCGCTGAGTTGCCCGTCATCACCCCTCGACAGTAGGTAGCGGCGATCGCAGCTAGAAGTGACTGCGAGTACGGGTAAGTGACTGCGTCAAACAGGCCGGGGGACGCTATGGACCAGCACCCGCGAACAACCCTGACCGGCGGTCAGGGAACGTCCGGGCGGACGCGTGCGGGCATCATTTCGGGATACGTCTTCCGTACCATCCGCGAGCAGTTGGGGCACACACAGGACGCGCTCGCCGAAGCCTTCGTCGTCTCCCCCGACGCGGTCGCAGGCTGGGAATCGGGGCGGCGCCCGCTGACGTCGGTGCCGGTCGGGCAGATGCTTGTGCACCGCCACCGGCTCACGCGCATGGGCACAGCTCCCGCTCTGCTGGCTGCGCTTGAGCGGGCGATGGAGGCCGACGTACTGCTGGCCAGCGCCCTGGACGAGGACGCGCCCACAGAGACCAGTCCCCTCGGCGCCTGAGTGATGCCGCGCGACTTGGTCGAGGTACTGGCCTGGCCGCTGAACGGCGTCGCTCCTACCCCGCTGCGGGACCTCCCCGATCCGCCCCGCCCACGCCGCGGACCGGTACCGGCCGCACCCGAGTTACCCAAGGGTGAACGCGCACGGTTCTTCACACGCATGTGGCAGACCGCCGAACGGGCTCGCGGTGGCGACTTCCTGCTCCGCCGACAGGCCCTGTACCTCGCCGGCTACGACGACGCCGCCGACACGTCCGAGTGGTTGGCCCAGCAACAGCGGACCGAGCGGCCCGACGACTGGCTCACAGGTTGGCTCAACTCCCGCTCTGCGGCGGCGGTCGCTGCGCGCCCAGGTGACCGCGACAGAATGGGCTACTTCATCACTCGCACCCTCGGCGACGACGACGCGGCCGAGGCGGCGAACCTGAACTACTGGGCGTACTGGATCGGCGAGGCTCCGCACATCCAGCTCAGTGACGACTTCATCGCCTCACCCAATCCCGGTCCATGGCAGGGAGACCGACTCCTTCACCACCTGATTCGGGGGCTGACTCCGCAACACGGCTTCTTCGATCTCAACGTTCACACCCTGTGGACGCTGCTGGCCGTCCGCCCGAATCTGCTGCGCGGGAAGTCGTCGGCAGGACAGGCCCTGCGCGACAGGCTGCCGGTGATGTTGGATGACAGACAGCTCTCGGCGCAGGCGCGACGGGAGTTGGAGGGCATCCGCTACGCAATCCGCCTCACCGAGGCGTGAAAGGGGACACCGTGGCTGACCAGGACCTGACGGCGGTAGCGCATTTCCTGTACGAGGCGGGGACGCTGAAGACCGCACGTCGCACGGGCTGGTGGATGGCCGGGGTACGCGACCCCGAGAGTGTTGCCGAGCACGCGTGGCGCACGTCGATCATCGCCTCGGTTATCGCGACTCTCGAAGGCGCAGACCCTGCACGCGCCGCGCACATGGCGGTGTGGCACGACTCGCAGGAGACGCGTACAGGGGACATCAACCACCTCGGCAAGAAGTACGCGACGCCGGGCGACCCCGAGGCAGTGACCGCGGACCAGACGGCCGGCATGCCCGAGGTCCTGGCGGCGGCGGTGCGCGCGGTCGTTGCCGAGTACGAGGCGAAGGAATCACCCGAGGCCATCTGTGCCCGAGACGCCGACAAGCTGGAGTGCATGCTCCAGGGCTTGGAGTACAAGGCTCAGGGCAACACCAGCGCACAGCGGTGGATCGACAACTCCCGTGCCCGCATCGTCACGGAGTCAGGGCAGCGTCTGGCCGACGAGCTCCTGGCCCAAACTCCGCTGGAGTGGCTGCGCGCAGCTATGGGTGAGAAAGGCTGAGGCAGCAACGACGGAGAGCCCCCTACCACCCGAAGGCGTGAGGGAGCGTTGTTCGTTGCTCTCGTATGTCCCGAACCCCCGCCGCGCCCCCTCAACAGCCCACCACCCCTACCCTGTTCCCCGTGAACGAGATGCCCAGCGACTACCGGCCCGCCAAGTCCGTCCGCGTGCTCCTCGCCGAGGATCAGGGCATGATGCGGGGCGCTCTCGCGCTGCTGCTCGGGCTTGAGGAGGACATCGAGGTTGTCGCGCAGGTGGCGACTGGGGACGCGATCGTCGGTGCGGCCCTGGAGTCGCGGCCGGACGTGGCGCTGCTCGACATCGAACTGCCGGGCCGCAGCGGCCTGGACGCGGCGGCGGACCTGCGTGCGGAGTGCCCGGACTGCCGGGTCCTGATCCTGACGACGTTCGGCAGGCCGGGGTATCTGCGCCGGGCGATGGAGGCGGGTGCGGCCGGATTTCTGGTGAAGGACGGTCCGGTGGAGGATCTCGCGGAGGCCGTGCGGCGGGTCCTGCGTGGTGAGACCGTCATCGACCCGGCGCTCGCCGCCGCCGCGCTGAGCGCGGGCCCGAACCCGCTGACGGCCCGCGAGTGCGATGTCCTGAAGGCGTCGGTGGACGGTGCGACGGTCTCCGACATCGCGGGCAAACTGCATCTGTCGGAGTCGACGGTGCGCAACTATCTGTCCTCGGCCATCGGCAAGACAGGGACCCGTAACCGCATGGAGGCCATGCGGGAGGCGCGGCAGCAAGGGTGGCTCTGAACGCTCCTGCGCCACGGGCTCCGCCCCGGACCCGCTCCTCAATCTCCCCCAGACTCCGTCCGGGGGGACCCCCAGGGGCTTGATTTCCCGCCCCGCGGCATCCACGTCACCAGCAGAACCACCGCCACCAGCAGGATTCCCGCACCCCACTGGAACGCGGCCGCGTACCCGCGCGTGAGGTCCTCGGGCCCGACTCCCCCGGCGGACCGGCCGGCCGCCACGGTGGACAGGATCGCGAGGCCGAGCGAACCGCCCAGCGTCCGCGAGGTGTTGACGAGTCCGGACACCAGACCGGCGTCCCCGGGCGCGGCGCCCGAGGTGGCGAGCGAGGCGAGGGGTGTCATCGCGAGTCCGGCGCCCGCCATCATCACCATGCCCGGCAGCATGATCCCGGTGACGTAACTGCCGTGCGGGCCCATCGTCGACTGCCAGATGAACCCGGCGGCCGTGATGAGGACGCCGGACACTGCGACGGCCCGCGCGCCGGCGCGGCGCATCAGGCGCGGGGCGATCTTGGATCCGGCGACGACGGCGAGCGAGCTGGGCACCAGGGCGAGGCCGGCCTCGATCGGGCTGTAGCCGAGGACGTTCTGCGCGTACAGGGTCATGAAGAACCACATCGCGAAGCTGCCCATGCCGCACACGAACATCGCCGCGTTGGCCGCGGCGACCGCACGGACGCGGAACAGGCCGAGCGGCATCAGTGGGAGGCGTGTGCGTGCCTCGACGGCGAGGAACGTCGCGATCAGCGCCAGGGCGATGCCAAGGGGCACGAGGGTCGCGGCGGCGCCCCAGCCCTCCGCCTCGGTCTGCACGACGCCGTAGGCGAGGGTCGCGGTGCCCGCCGTGACGAGGACCGCGCCCGGCAGGTCGAGGCGCCGCTCGCCGCCCGCCTTCGACTCCTGGATCCAGCGGGCGGCGGCCGCGAGCACCAGGGCGCCCAGAGGGACGTTGATCAGCAGCACCCAGCGCCAGTCGAGGCTCTCGGTGAGCACGCCGCCGACGAGGCCGCCGGCCGCGCCGCCGCCCGCCCCGACGGCGGTCCACGTCGCTATGGCCCGCGCGCGGGCGGCGCCCTCCGGGACGGCGGACGTCAGGATGGTGAGTGTCGACGGCGCGAGGACCGCGGCGCCGAGTCCCTGGACGGCGCGCGCGGCGAGGAGCTGCCAGCCCTCCTGCGCGACGCCGCCCGCGAGCGAGGCGAGCGTGAAGAGCCCGAGCCCCACGAGGAACATCCGCTTGCGCCCGAACAGGTCACCGGCCCGCCCGCCGAGCAGCATGAACCCGGCGAACGCGATCGAGTAGGCGTTGACCACCCATTGCAGCCCGGTGGCGCTGAGCCCCAGGTCCGCACGCATGGACGGCAGGGCGACGTTGACGACGGAGACGTCGAGGACGACGAGGAACTGTCCGGCGCAGGCAGCGGCCACGACGAGCCAGGTGGGCGGCGCGGCCTTGCGGGCTATCGCGATGTCGGCAGGGGCTTCAAGCATGAGTGTCATGGTCGCAGGCGGGGGACGGGCCGTACATCCGGATTTCGGCGCACCGGTCCTCATACGGAGGACCTAGGGCCGCCGCAGCATGGTGACCACCGCCGCGCCGCCGAGTCCGATGTTGTGGGCGAGTCCCACGCGGGCGTCCGTGACCTGGCGCGCCCCGGCCTCGCCCCTCAACTGCCAGGTGAGTTCCGCCGCTTGGGCGATGCCGGTGGCGCCGAGCGGGTGGCCCTTGGAGATGAGGCCGCCCGACGGGTTCACGACCCAGCGTCCGCCGTACGTCGTCGCGCCCTCCTCGACGAGCTTTCCGGAGGCGCCGGGCGCGCACATGCCGAGCGCCTCGTAGGTGAGCAGTTCGTTGACGGAGAAGCAGTCGTGCAGCTCGATCACGTCGACGTCCTCGATGCCGAGCCCGGACGTCTCGTAGACGCGGGTGGCGGCGGCGCGTGACATGGGCTGGCCGACGACGTCGATGCAGGAGCCGGAGGCGAAGGACTCCCCCGTGTCGGTCGTCATCGCCTGGGCTGCGATCTCGACGGCCTTGTCGCCCAGGTCGTGCAGCTCCACGAACCGCTCCGACACGACGACGGCCGCCGCCGCGCCGTCCGAGGTGGGTGAGCACTGGAGCTTGGTGAGCGGCGCGTGGATGGTCTTCGCGGCGAGGATCTCGTCGACGGTGTACGGGTCCTGGAACTGGGCGTACGGGTTGTTCACGGAGTGCCGGTGGTTCTTGGCCCCGACGGCGGCGAGCTGGGCCTCGGTCGTGCCGTACTTCTCCATGTGCTCGCGGGCCGCGTCGCCGAAGACCTGGGCGGTGGGCGGGGACATCTCGAAGCCGTGCTTCGCGGCCATGATCCCGTAGTGGCGGGCGACCGGTGAGGTCTTGAAGTCTCCGCTGTCGGCTCCCCCGCCGAGCGCGCCGCGCTGCATCTTCTCGAAGCCGAGCGCCAGCACGCAGTCGTTGATGCCGCCCTCGACGAACTGCCGGGCGAGCATCAGCGCGCTCGAACCCGTCGCGCAGTTGTTGTTGACGTTGTAGACGGGGACGCCGGTCAGGCCGAGTTCGTAGACCGCGCGCTGCCCGGCCGTGGAGGCCTGGAAGCAGTAGCCGACGGGGACCTGCTCCACGTCCTCGTATCCCACACCGGCGTCCGCGAGGGCGGCCGCGCCCGCCTCCTTCGCCATGTCCCAGTATTGCCAGTCACGACTCTCGGGCTTCTCGAACTTGGTCATTCCGACGCCGACTATGTACGACCTCATGGCTGTGGAACCCTCCTGCCACTAACTGACGATGCGTCAGATAGTGGCAGGAGCGGCCTCATGAGGGAAGGGCTTCCCCGGCTTCCCGGACGGCGGGCCCTAGCGGAAGGCCGCGTGACCCGTGAGCGCCTGGCCGAGCGCGAGCGTGTGCATCTCGGTCGTGCCCTCGTAAGTGAGCACGGACTCCAGGTTGTTGGCGTGGCGGATCACCGGGTACTCCAGCGAGATGCCGTTGGCGCCGAGGATCGTGCGGGCGGTGCGGCAGATCTCAATGGCCTCGCGGACGTTGTTCAGCTTGCCGAAGCTGATCTGCGCGGGGTGGACACCGGCGGGCGAGTCCTTGAGGTCGGCCAGGCGCAGCGCCGTCAGCGTCGCCTTGTGGAGTTCGAGCGCCATGTCGACGAGCTTTTGCTGCGTGAGCTGGAACGCGGCGATCGGCTTGCCGAACTGCTCGCGCTGGCCCGCGTACGTGGCGGCTGCCTGCCAGGCCGAGCGCGCGGCGCCGGTGACGCCCCAGACGATGCCGTAGCGCGCCTCGTTCAGGCAGGTCAGCGGCGCGCCGACGCCCCGCGCCTCGGGAAGCACGGCGGACGCGGGCAGCCGTACGCCGTCCAGGACCAGCTCACTCGTCACGCTCGCCCGCAGCGACATCTTGTGCTTGATCAGCGGGGCCGAGAAGCCGGGGGTGTCGGTGGGCACGACGAAACCACGCACCCCGTCCTCGGTCTGCGCCCATACGACGGCGACGGCCGCGACCGAGCCGTTCGTGATCCACATCTTGCGGCCGTCGAGGACCCAGTCGTCCCCGTCGCGCCGGGCCCGCGTCGTCATGGATGACGGGTCGGAGCCGTGGTCGGGCTCGGTCAGGCCGAAGCAGCCGATGGCCTCGCCCGCCGCCATGCGCGGCAGCCACTCCTGCTTCTGCTCCTCGGAGCCGAAGCGGTGGATCGCGAACATGGCCAGCGAACCCTGCACGGACACGAAGGAGCGCAGGCCCGAGTCCGTCGCCTCCAGCTCGCGGCACGCGATGCCGTACGCGCGGGCCGACATGCCGGCGCACCCGTAGCCCTCCAGGTGCATGCCGAGCAGGCCCATCTTGCCGAATTCGCGGGCGAGTTCGGGCAGGTTCGGCAGCTCCCCGCTCTCGAACCACTCGGCGATGTGCGGCTCGACCTTGTCGTCGAGGTACTGGCGGACCGTGTCGCGTACGGCCCGCTCCTCGTCGGTCAGGAGCGATTCGAGGTTCAGCGGGTCGACGGGGTCGAGGGCGGCGAACGGCATGATCAGGCTCCTTGAGGGTGGTCGAGCAGGCGGTCGATGGCGGACTCGTCGTAGCCGAGTTCGGTGAGTACGTCCCGGCTGTGCAGGCCGAGGGTGGGCGGGGCGGTGCGCACCGCGGGGCGCTCGCCGCGGAAGGTGACGGGGAAGGCGACCTGCTGGAGCGGGCCCACGTCCGGGTGGTCGACCTTCTGGACCATGCCGAGCGCCTCGGTCTGCGGGCAGTCGTAGACCTCGTCGAGGGTGCGGATCGGCGCGACGGGGACGCCGCGCGGCTTCAGCAGGGCGCACCAGTTGGCCACGCTTTCGTCGACGAGGACGGACTCCAGTTTGGCGTTGAGGGCCGTGCGGTGCGTGACGCGGGCGCGGTTGGTGGCGAAGCGCGGGTCGTCGGCCCACTCCGGGTGGCCGAGCGCCTCGCTCAGCTTGCGGAAGAGGCCGTCGCTGCCGACGGCGATCACGAAGTGGCCGTCGGACGCCGGGTAGGCCTGGTACGGGACGAGGCTCGGGTGGCCGGAGCCGAGGCGGGTGGGGCGCTCCCCGGTGGCGAAGTAGCCGGTCGCCCAGTTGATGTGCAGGGCGAGCTGGGACTCGTACAGGGAGGTCGTGACGTACTGGCCGTGGCCCGTGCGCTCGCGTTCCACGAGTGCCGCGTTGACGCCGATCAGGCCGAAGAGGGCGGCGCCGAGGTCGCCCATCGCGTAGCCGGCCTTGACGGGCGGCCCGTCGGGTTCGCCGGTCAGGGACATCAGGCCGGCCGACGCCTGGGCCACCATGTCGTAGCCGGGCTCGTCGCGCAGCGGGCCCGTGTCGCCGAACGCGGAGATGTGCAGGATGACCAGCCGCGGGTAGCGCTCGCTGAGTTCGCGGTAGTCGAAGACGCGGGCGAGCGAGCTGCCGGGGCGGAAGTTCTCCACCATCACGTCCGCGTCGGCGAGCATGCGGTGGACGGCCTCCTGCCCCTCGGGGGACTTGAGGTCGAGGGTGACGGAGCGCTTGTTGCGGTTGGCGGCCAGGTAGTAGGTCGCGTCGGGGCCGTTGAAGGGCGGGCCCCAGGCGCGCGTCGGGTCGCCGCCGTCGGGGTGCTCGACCTTGATGACGTCGGCGCCGAGGTCGGCGAGCGACATGGTGACGTAGGGCCCGGCGAGGATCTTGGACAGGTCCACGACCTTCATACCGGCCAGCGGTGCGGCGGGGCGGGGCTGCTCAGGCATGTGCGGCGGACTCCTTCACCGTGATCTCCATGGGTGCGACCTGTCCACCCTCGGCCAGTTCGGCCAGGTGGTCCAGTGCGGCGCGGGGCGGGGTGTCCGGGTCGTCGAGGAGCGCCGTGCACGTGCGGGCGACGAGGAGCGCGCGGCCGTTGCCGGTGGTCTCCGTCTCGTGGGCGGCCTGGTCGTACAGGAGGGTCTCCATGACGGCGCGCGTGAGCTCGTCCGCGTACCGGCCGATCCTCATCTCCTGTTCGTCGGCGGGGAGTTCGAGGAGCGCGTCGCCCTTCTTGCGCAGCACCTCCCAGCGGTCCCGCGTCTCGGCGCGGTCGCCGTACGTGTCGGCGAGGGTGCGGTGGGCGGCCTGGCGGCGCATGCAGCGCAGCACGTCGAGCGCGATGACGTTCGAGGAGCCCTCCCAGATGGAGCCGAGGTGGGCGTCGCGCACGAGCCGGGGGTTGACCCAGTCCTCGATGTAGCCGTTGCCACCGCGGATCTCCATGGCCTCGCCGGTGACGGAGCGGGCGCGCTTGCACAGCGTGTGCTTGGCGAGCGGGGTGAGGACGCGGACGAGCTCGCGGGCGGTCCCGTCGCCGTCGTCGGCGGCCGTGAGCTCGGCCGCGGCCTCCAGGACGAGCGCGAGCGCCCCCTCCGTGTCGATGATCATCGGCAGGAGCGTGGCCCGCATCAGGGGCTGCTCGAAGAGCGGCTTGCCGAAGACGTGGCGTACGTGGGTGTGGTCCACGGCCTCGCGGACGGCGCGGCGCATCAGGGCGGTGGCGCGCATGGCGTTGGACAGCCGGGAGACATTGAGCATCTCGGCCATCTGCCGGAATCCGTTGGTGAGTTGGCCGACGGGGGTCGCGTACGCCTCGTCGAGGGTGACCTCGCCGCTCGCGATGGACTTCGAGCCGAGCTTGTCCTTGAGCCGGTCGATGCGGATCGCGTTGCGGGTGCCGTCGGGGCGCAGGCGTGGGACGAGGAACATGCCGAGGCCGCGGGTGCCCTCGCCCTGGCCGGGGACGCGGGCGAGGGTGAGGATCACATCGGCGCCCGGATTGGACGCGAACCACTTCTTGCCGGTGAGCGTCCAGTGCTCGCCCCGGTCGGTGGCGACGGTCTCCGTCAGGCCGACGTCCGTGCCGCCCTGCCTCTCCGTCATGAACATCGCGCCCGTGGCGCGCAGTTCGGGGTCGGTGGAGGCGAGCGCGGCGATCTCGGCCGCGTACCGCTCGGGGTCGAACAGGCGCAGGATGCGGGCGGCCGAGTCCGTCATGGACAGCGGGCACGCCATGCCGAACTCGGACTGCACGTAGAGGTAGGACAGGGCGTACTTGACGGTGTGCGGGACCTTGGACGGCCAGCCGTGGACGCCGGGGCGGTGCGACATCGCGGCGAGCCCGAACTCCTCGTAGGCGATCGCGGCGGCGCGGTCGTGGGCCGGGTGGTACTCGATCTCGTCGACGCGTTCGCCGCCGGGGGCGTACTGGACCAGGCGGGGCGGGTTGGCGTCGGCGAGTGCGGCCTGCCGGTCGAGGTCGCCGGCCGCGAGCGCGCCGAGTTCGACCAGGAGCGGCTCGACGCGGGAGCGGTCGTCGACGGACAGGACGCGGTCGAGGAAGGGGCGCAGCGCGGGGTCGCGGTCGGCGTAGTTCATGGTGGATCTCTCCGGGTCAGGCGTGGGAGGCGGTGCGGGTGGTGGCGGCAGCCGGCTGTGGCACGGCGGCGATACGGGCGAGCAGCGGCAGGACACCGGCGAGGGTCACGAGGGTGTAGCCGAGGCCGAGCGCGACGACGGGCCAGATCGATCCGGTGGCGCCCAGCAGGTACTGGGAGACGATCGGCGCGGTCCCGGCGAACAGCGTCGTGCAGAGCTGGTACGAGAGGGACATGCCGGTGTAGCGGACCTCGACGGGGAAGACCCGGGCGAGGATGCCGGCGAGCGCCGCGTAGTACATGGCGTGCGGGAAGGTGGCGAGGCCCATGCCGAGGACGGCCAGCCAGAAGTTGCCGGTCCCGACGAGGACGAACATCAGGGGCAGCACGACGAATTCGGGCAGCAGCATCCACAGCACGGCTTTGCGCAGCGGCCACTTGCTCGCGAGGACGGCGCCGAAGGGCTGCACGATCACCTGCACGACCAGCGCGAGCGAGATGACGGTCAGGAACGAGGTGCGGTCGAAGCCGAGGTCGGAGGTGGCCCAGGACAGGGCGAAGGTCGTCTTGACGTAGGTGATCGCGACCCCGGCCGTGCCGGCGAGCATCCCGAGCAGGACCAGCATCGGCGAACGGGTCAGGACGTCCTTGATGGGCAGCTTGGACGTCTGCTTGCGCTCCAGGGCGGCGGCCATCTCGGGGGTCTCGGCGAGCCGCAGGCGAATGAACAGGCCGACGGCGACGAGCACGGCGGAGAAGAGGAACGGGACGCGCCAGCCCCAGGACTCGAAGGCGGCGTCCGGGAGTTGGGCGATGCCGAGGAAGGCGAGCGTGGCGAGGAGGTTGCCGACCGGGGACCCCTGCTGGGCGAACGCCCCGTACAGGAGCTTGCGCTTGGGCGGGGCGTACTCGGTGGCGATGAGGACGGCGCCGCCCCACTCCCCGCCCATCGCGACGCCCTGGATCATGCGCAGCAGGACGAGGAGGACGGGCGCGGCGGCGCCGATCTGCGCGTAGCCGGGGAGCAGGCCGACGCAGAAGGTGGCGGCGCCCATCATGGTGAGCGTGGTGACGAGGGCCTTCTTGCGGCCGTAGCGGTCGCCGAAGTGGCCGAAGATCACGCCGCCGAGGGGGCGGGCCAGGAAGCCGACCCAGAAGGTGGCGAAGGCGGCGAGGGTGCCTACGGCGGGCGAGGCCTCGGCGAAGAAGACCTTGCCGAGGACCAGAGCGGATGCGGAGCCGTAGATGTAGAAGTCGAACCACTCGATGGTGGTGCCGACGAACGCGGTGACACCGGCGCGGCGGGCGTCACGGGCCTGTGTTGCGCTGACCCCGGGGACCGGGGCGTCGTGCTGCATGACGAGCGTCCTCTCGTAGCGGCATCCCGCTGGGAGGGGACGGGCCAGAGGGGGCGGGCCGGAGGGGGGCGGGGCCACCGAGCGGCCGGTGCCTGTCCACGCTCCACGCTCCACGCCCGGCACTCATCGCTCCGTCGCGAGACGTGGATCACTCTGCACCCGCTCATTAGGATGTGTCCAAGACCAATACCGGAGTCCAGTAAGACGTCATCCGTCAAAATTTCGGGGGATCATCCGGATCCGGTGGCATCGGGCGCGTCCGGGGGCGTCGGCAGGACCGCCTCCGCCACGCGCAGGACCGCCTGGAGGGGCGCCGACCGGTTTCCGGTGCGCCAGCCGAGGGCGATGGGAAGCACCGGCACGTCGTCCCCGACCAGCGGGCGGAACACGACGTGTTCCAGATGGATGGCGCGCGCGGACGCCACGACGACGGCGAGCCCGACGCCCGCGCCGACGAGGGCGAGCATGTTGTACGAGTCCGGCGCCTCCTGCGCGATCCGGGGCGCGAACCCGGCGTCGTGGCAGGCCTGCACCATGGCCTCCCTGACGGCGGAGCCGCGGGCGACGGGGAACGTCACGAACTGCTCGTGAGCCAGCTCGGAGAAGTGCACCTCGTCCTGCCGGGCCAGCGGATGGCTGTCGGGCAGCGCGAGCACGAGGCGCTCCATCCGCACGACGCGCGCGGTGATCCCGCGCCGCACGGGGAGCGCCACGAACCCCACGTCGAGCGACCCGTCCGCGATCCTGCCGAGCGCCTCACCGGTGTACGTCTGCCCCTCCAACACGAGCTCGATGCCGGGGAGTTCGGAGGTGACGGCGCGGGTCAGCAGCGGCAGCGCGGAGTAGCTGCTGGCCCCGGCGAAACCGACGGTGACCCGGCCCACTTCCCCGAGGTGCGCGGCCTGCACGGTCCTGCGCACGGCCGACGCCTCGGCGAGCAGATGCCGGGCGGGCCCGAGCAGCGCGTGCCCGGCCGCGGTGAGCCGCACGGTCCGGGTGGTCCGGTCGAACAGCTTGACGCCCAGGTCCCGTTCGAGCAGCTTGATCTGCTGGCTGAGCGGCGACTGCGCGATGTGCAGCCGCTCGGCGGCCCGCCCGAAGTGCAGTTCCTCGGCGACGGCGACGAATCCTGAGAGGTGTCTGAGCTCCACGCGGCGACCATACGGCCCGCCCCGCGGCCCTCAGTCCCGAGGCAGCCCCAGAATTCGCTCAGCCACCACGTTCAGCTGCACCTGTGTCGTACCGCCGGCGATCGTCAGGCAGCGCGACATCAGGAACCCGTGCAGCGCCCGCTCCCCCGCCCCCTCCCGCAGGGCGCCCTCGGGGCCGAGGAGCTCCAGCGCGAGTTCGGCGACCTTCTGCTGATGCGGCGTCTGCACCAGCTTCCGTACGGAGGCCCCCGGGCCGGGCTCCGCGCCGGCCACCTGCCGCATCGTCGTCCGCAGCCCGATGCAGCCCAGGGCGTGCGCCTCCGCGGCGAGCGCGCCGATCCGCGCCCGGTACGCGCCGTCGAGCGTTCCGGCGCGGTCGATCAGCGCCTCCAGGCCCGTGTCGAAGGTCAACTGGTCGGCCATGTGGACCCGTTCGTTGCCGAGCGTGTTCCGCGCGACGCGCCAGCCGTCGTCCACCTGCCCCACCACGGCGTCCGCGGGGAGCAGCACGTCGTCGAAGTACACCTCGTTGAAGAGCGAGTCCCCGGTGATCTCTTTCAGGGGCCGTACGTCGATGCCCTCGGTCCGCTTCATGTCGACGACGAAATAGGTGAGGCCCTTGTGCTTGGGAGCGTCCGGGTTCGTGCGGGCGAGCAGGATCCCGTGGTCGGCCCACTGGGCCGCGCTCGTCCACACCTTCTGCCCGTTGACCCGCCAGCGCCCGTCCTCGGTGCGCTCGGCCCTCGTCCGCAGCGAGGCCAGGTCGGAACCGGCGCCGGGTTCGGAGAACAGCTGGCACCACAGGACGTCGCCCAGGAGCGTGGGCAGCAGGTAGCGGTCCCGCTGCTGCGGGGTGCCGTAGGCGAGGAGCGAGGGGACGACCCAGGTCCCGATGCCGAGGTCGCTGACGCGGACGCCCGCGGCGGCGAGTTCCTGCTGTACGGCGAGCTGCTGGACGGGGCCCGCGCCGAGGCCGTACGGCTCGGGCAGGTGCGGCGCCGCGTAACCGGTGGGTGCGAGGGCGCGGCGGGCCGCGGCCGGGTCGAGGCCGCGCATCCCCTCGACGGCCTCGCGGGCCCGCGCCCGGAACGCCTCCGCCTCGGCGGGCAGTTCCAGGCGCAGTTCGCGCCGCGCCCCGCCCTCCGCCAGCCGCACCGCCCGCAGCCGGTGCGCGTCCCCGGCGCCGAGCAGCTGCCGCGCGACGACGGCCCGCCGCAGATACAGATGCGCGTCGTGCTCCCACGTGAACCCGATCCCGCCGAGAACCTGCACGCAGTCCTTGGCGCAGGAGTACGCGGCGTCGAGCGCGGCCCCGGTAGCGAGGGAGACGGCCAGCTCACGTGCCGCGCCGCCGTCCGGCCCCGCGTCACCGTCCCCCGCCGCCCGCGCCGCGTCCCACACCAGGGCCCGCGCCTGCTCGACCCGGACCAGCATGTCCGCGCACAGGTGCTTGACGCCCTGGAACTGTCCGATCGGCCGCCCGAACTGCTCCCGCACCTTCGCGTACTCCGCCGCCGTGTGCAGCGCCCATGCCGCGACGCCGCACGCGTCGGCCGCGAGGACGACGGAGGCCAGGTCACGGGCGGTGGCCGTGTCGACGGCGAGGATCCGGTCGCCCGGCACGAGGGCGCCCCGGGCGGTGATCTCCGCGGTGGGGCGGGTGGGGTCGGCGCTCTCGTGGACGCGGCTGCTGAGTCCGGCGGTGCCCGCGTCGACGGCGGCCCATACGGTCCCGGTCGCGGACTCGGCGGCCAGGAGGAGCAGGTCGGCGTCGCCGCCGGACAGGACGGGCGGCGCCACCCCGTCGAGGACGAGCCCGTCGGACACGGTGACGGCGGTGAGCGTTCCCGTACCGAGAGCGGCGGCGCCGATGCGGTCGCCGGACGCGAGGGACGCGGCGAGGCCGGCGGCCCCCGCGCGCCGCAGGATCAGCGAGGCGGCGGCGTTCGCCACGAAGGGGCCGGGCAGCGCGGCCCGCCCCGTCTCTTCGAGGACGACCGCGAGGTCGACGAGGTCGCCGCCCCCGCCGCCGTACTCCTCGGGCAGATGGAGGCCGAGCAGCCCCTGTCCGGCGAGGCCGTCCCAGTGGGCGGGGCGGCCCGCGGGGGCCGCGGTGGCGTCGAGCAGTTTGCGCACTTCCTCGGGCGGTACGGCGCGTGCGAGCCAGCCGCGCACGGCGTCCGACAGCTCCTCTTGCTCCTGCGTGATCGCGATGCCCATGCGGCGCACGGTAGAACACGTTGCAATATGACGGAAGGTCAGATGCGGATCCCGCGACCCCCCGGCATGTAATCAAAAGGTAAAGACCGTCAAGACTTCCCCTTGTACGACGCCCGTCGGAATAGTCGCCCCAGGTAACGGGTTCAAGTTGCACGTACCCGACGCGCGAAACCCGCCGCCCGCGCGACGCCTGAAATCTCTGCCTCCGGAGGCCCTACGCAATGACGCAGACGACCCAACAGCCGACCGCGCAACGCGGAATACGCGGAGTCGTCCCCGTACTCGCCTTCGCCGGTATCACCGTCGCGGTGATGCAGACGCTTCTCGTACCGGTCATCAAGGACCTCCCGGTCCTGCTCGGCACAGCCCCCTCCAACGCGACCTGGGTCCTGACCTCGACCCTCCTCGCGGGCGCCGTCTCCACTCCGATCATGGGCCGCCTCGGCGACCTCTACGGCAAGCGCCGGATGCTCCTCGCGAGCCTCGCGATCATGGTCGTCGGCTCGCTCGTCGCGGGCTTCACCAGCGATCTCCTCGTGATGATCGTGGGACGCGCCCTGCAGGGCTTCGCCATGGGCGCCATCCCCCTCGGCATCGGCCTGATGCGCGACGAGCTGCCGCGCGAGAAGCTCGGGTCCGCGATGGCCCTGATGAGCTCCTCCATCGGCGTCGGCGGCGGACTCGCCCTCCCGCTGGCGGCCCTCGTGGCCCAGCACGCCGACTGGCACGCCCTCTTCTTCGGCGCGGCGGGCCTCGGCGTCGTCGCCATCCTGCTCACCCTGATCTTCGTCCCGGAGAGCCCGGTCAAGGCCGAGGGCAGCTTCGACGTCCTCGGCGCGATCGGCCTGTCGGCCGGACTCGTCCTCCTGCTGCTGCCGATCACCAAGGGCAGCGACTGGGGCTGGACCGACCCGATGACGCTCGGCCTGTTCGGCGCGGCCTTCGTCGTGCTCGTGCTGTGGGGCGTCATGGAGCTGAAGCTCAAGGCCCCGCTCGTGGACCTGCGCACCACCGCCCGGCGCGAGGTGCTCCTCACCAACCTCGCCTCGATCATGGTCGGTGTCGCGTTCTACGCGATCTCGCTCGTCCTCCCGCAGCTCCTCCAGCTGCCGAAGGCCACCGGCTACGGCCTCGGCCAGTCGATGGTCGTCGCGGGCCTGTGCGTGGCCCCGCTCGGCCTCACGATGATGTTCACGGCCCCCGTGTACGCGCGCCTGTCGGCGAAGTACGGCCCGAAGACCACCCTGATACTCGGCATGCTGATCATCGCGGTCGGCTACGGCGCCGGCCTCGGCCTGATGAGCGCCGCCTGGCAGACCATCGTCATCTCGGTGGTCGTGGGCGCCGGCATCGGACTCGCGTACTCCTCGCTGCCCGCCCTGATCATCGGTGCCGTCGACGCGTCCGAGACGGGCGCGGCCAACGGTCTCAACACCCTGATGCGGTCCATCGGCACCTCGGTGTCGAGCGCCGTGATCGGCATGGTCCTCGCCAACACGGCGAACCACGTCGGCGGCGCGGCCGTGCCGACCATGCACGGCTTCCACGTCTCGTTCCTGATCGCCACGGCCGCGGTCGCCATGGGCGTCCTGCTCGCCGCCTTCCTGCCGAAGCAGCGGCAGGCGACCAAGCCGCAGCTGCGCGCCAGCAGCGAGGAGGACGCCGCACTGGAGCGCGCCGAGGAGGTTCTCGGAGGATTCCGCGGCCAGGTGCTCGACGCGGCGGGCCTGCCCGTCTCCCGGGCCAAGGTCACGCTGATCGACCGGCGCGGCCGTCAGGCGGGCGCCGCGCTCACCGACCACGAGGGCCGTTACGCGCTCGAGGTCCCGGACGGCGGCTCGTACGTGCTGGCCGCCACCGCCGCCGGGCACGCGCCGCGGGCCTCCGCGGCGACGCACCACGGCGAGGACCGGCCGGTCGACGTCGACCTGGCCCTTGAGCTCATCGCGCGGGAGAGTCGAACCGCGGCTCAACACTGAGCAGTTCGGAGACATCGGAGCCGACCGGCAGCTCCTTCGGGGACGCGCCGCGGGTGAAGAGGCGGGCAGCACGCTCGCCCTCGACCGCGGCGCGTTCGCCGTTCACCCGCAGCCAGGACCCCTCGCGCAGGCCCAGCACCGGCACGTCGTTCTCCTCCAGGAACTCCGCGAGGCGCTCCTCGCGGGTCTCGCCCTTGTGCGTGGACCCCGGGTCCGGGTCCAGGTAGTGCGGGTTGATCTGGAACGGGACGAGGCCGAGCGCCTCGAACGACGGGGGCTGCACGATCGGCATGTCGTTGCTCGTCCGCAGGCTGGGCGCCGCCATGTTCGTGCCGGCGCTCGCGCCCATGTAGGGCAGGCCGGCGCCGACCGCCCTGATCAGGGCGTCGCGAAGGCCGGTGCGGTAGAGCGCGCTCAGCAGCCGGAAGGAGTTGCCGCCTCCGATGAACACGGCGTCGGCCGCGGCGAGTTCGACCACCGGGTCGTCGCCCTCATGGACACCGCGCACACTGACCCCGGAATCTTCGAGCGCGCCGCGCACCCGGTCCGTGTACGTGTCGTGGTCCGCGAGCGCGTACGGCACGAAGGCGAGGCGGGCCTTCGGGGGCAGGAAGCCGGTGACGGTGTCCAGGGCGTGGGCGAGGTAACCGCGGCCGTACTGGGTGGAGTTGGAGAGCAGCAGCAGGTTCAAGGGAGTAACTCCTCAGGGGCGGTTCAGGACTTCAGGACCGACCGTCGGGACGGGCGGCTTCAGGGCTGGGTGGCGCGCGGCTTGCGCGTGCGCTGCGGCGGGTGGGTGAGCCGCTTCTCCAGGAGGTTCGCCGCCTTGCGCAGGGCGTCGAGCCGGCCCTCGGGCCCGTCCGCGAAGCGCTCCTTGGCGCCGCCGAGGCTGAGGCTGCCGTAAGGCTCGCGGCCCAGGAAGACCGGCACCGCGACGGTCGCGATCCCCGCGTCGTACTCACCGACCGTCCAGGCGTATCCCTGGCCGCGCACCTGCACCAGCTCCCGCTCCAGCTCGTCGGGGTCGGTGACCGTGCGGTCGGTGAAGCGGGCCATGGGGCGGCCGCGGAAGAGGCGGTGGCGCTGCTCGTCGGGCAGGAACGCGTAGAACGACTTGGCCGTGGCTCCGGCGTGCGCCGGATACAGCTCGCCGACCAGCGGGTAGTAGCGCAGCGGCCCCGACTCGCCCTCGACGGCGGCGACGCAGCGCATGTGGAAGCTGTCCGGCAGACAGAACAGGACGGTGTCGCCGGTCGCCCTGCCCAGCTCCTCCAGGACGGGCGCGGCGAGCAGTTCGAGCGAGCCCGAGCGCTCCCAGAGCCGGCCGAGCCGGAGCACGGCCGGCCCGATGCGGTAGCGCCGGGTGGCCGGGTCGGAGACCAGGAAGCCGCGGCCCGCGAGCGTCGAGAGCAGCCGCTGGGCGACCGAGGTGTCCCAGCCGAACTCGGCCGCCACCTCGGTCACGCCCCAGTCGGGCCGCGTCCGCTCGAAGGCGAGCAGCACCAGCAGGGCGCGGTCGACGGTCTGCAGCGCGCCGGCGGGCGTCTTGCGGTCCAGCGGTATCTCACTCATCCCGCCCCTCCTCTCTCAAGATCCCCGACGGATCTCTGTATCTCGTCTCTCTGTATCTCGTCAGCCATCTCACCATTCAGACCTGAATTGCAGATAACGGGAAACAGTTGCCGACAACGCTAGCCGATCCCGACTCTGCTGTCAGCACCATCCGACCTGGAGTGAGTGTCGGGAGCGAGAGAGGCCGCCCAATGCTGAAGTACGTCCTTGACATCGTCGAACTCCTCGACGACCCGAACGCCGACGGCAAACGTGCCGTGGAGTACCTCGACTCGGTCGCGGGCCCGCAGGGCTGTGGCGCCGAGGTCACCACCGTCACCGGCGAGCGCGGCTCGACCGACTTCGTGCTGGTACGCATCCCGGGCAGCACGGGACGTACGAGCGGCGGCTCGTCCCGCACGCTCGGCGTGGTCGGCCGGCTCGGCGGCGTCGGCGCCCGGCCCGAGATGACCGGCCTGGTCTCCGACGCGGACGGCGCCGCCGCCGCACTCGCCACCGCGGCCAAGCTGCTCGACATGCGCCGCAAGGGCGACGTGCTGCCCGGCGACGTCATCGTCGCCACGCACATCTGCCCGGACGCGCCCACCGCGCCGCACGACCCGGTCCCCTTCATGGACTCCCCGGTCGACATCGCCACGATGAACCGGCACGAGGTCACCGGCGAGATGGAGGCCGTGCTCTCCATCGACACCACCAAGGGCAACCGGATCATCAACCACAAGGGCCTGGCCCTGTCCCCCACCGTCAAGGAGGGGTGGGTGCTGCGGGTCAGCGAGGCGCTCGGCGAGCTGCTCGCGGTCGTCACGGGTGAGCCCTTGGTCACATACCCGGTGACCACACAGGACATCACGCCGTACGGTAACGGTGCACATCACATCAATTCGATCCTCCAGCCGGCCACGGCGACCCCCGCTCCGGTCGTCGGCCTCGCGGTCACCTCGGCCGCCGCGGTCCCCGGCTGCCAGACCGGCGCGAGCCATGAGACCGACATCGCCAGTGCCGCACGCTTCGCCGTCGAGACGGCCAAGGCGTACGGCGGCGGCCGCCTCGACTTCCACGACGAGGCGGAGTTCGACAACCTCGTGAGCCGCTACGGCTCCCTGTCCCACCTTCAGACGCTCGGCCGTGAGAGCCGTGAGCCCCGGGAGTCCTCATGACCGCCACCGCAGAGAAGCCGGGCAAGAACCTGGGCAGCGACGACTACTCGCTGACCCGCGTCCCGCGCGACCAGCGCCTCGGCTTCTGGACGATGCTGCTCCAGTGGCTCGCCCAGTCGGGCTCCATCTCGCAGTTCACGCTGGGCGCCACCATCGGCGTCGGCATGACCTTCGGGAACGCGTTCCTCGCCTTCACGCTCGGCGCGGTCATCCTCGAAGTGGTGATCTTCGCGATCGGCCTGGCCGGCATGCGCGAGGGACTCGCGACCCCGATGCTCACCCGCTGGATCGGCTTCGGGCGCAACGGCTCCGCGCTCGTCAGCTTCGTCATCGCGGTCAGCCTCGTCGGCTGGTTCGGCGTGCAGAACACGATCTTCGGCAACAGCGTGTCCGCGCTCGTCGGCGGCCCGTCGTGGGTGTGGTGCGTCGCCGCGGGCCTCGCCATCACCGTCCTGGTCATCTTCGGCTTCCGCTACATGGCGCTCTTCGCGAAGATCGTCACGCCGCTGTTCTTCGCCCTGGTCGCCTGGTCGGTCACGAACGCCCTGATGGACCACTCCATCGGCGACCTGATCAGCTCCCCGGCGCCGGGTGAGACGATCCCGCTCGCCGTCGCGGCCACCGCCATCGCGGGCGGCTACATGACCGGCGCGATCGTCTCCCCCGAGATGACCCGCTACAACCGCAAGGGCTCGCACGTCTTCCTGCAGAGCGCCTCGTCGATGATCCTCTCCGAGTACATCGTCGGCCTCACGGGCGTGCTGCTCGGCCACCTGGTGAAGTCCAGCGAGGTGTCGCACATCGTGCTCTCCACCTCGGGCGCCTTCGGTGTGATCGTGGTCCTGATGTCCACCGCGAAGATCAACGACTGGAACCTGTACGGCTCCTCGCTCGGCGTCGTCAACTTCTTCCAGGTCGTCTTCGGCAAGCGCCTGCACCGCGGCGCCGTCACCATCGCGCTCGGCCTCGCGGGCACCCTGCTCTCGGCCGTCGGCATCATGACCCACTTCACCGAGTTCCTGTCCGTGCTCGGCGTCGCCATCCCGCCCATCGGCGGCATCATCGTGGCCGAATACTGGGTCGTACGGCGCCAGCGCAAGCCGCTCGACGAGACCCGCGAAGCCGGGACCCTGCCCGCGACGTCGCCGACCTGGGTGCCCCTGTCGATCGTGATCTGGATCGCGGCGTTCTGCGTCGGCAAGTACGTGACCGTCGGCATCCCGGCGCTCAACTCGCTCGCCACCGCCTTCCTCCTGTACTCCGTCCTCGGCCTCCTCGGCCTCGTGCGGCCGTACGGCACCTCCACCCTCGGCGACGAGGACACCACCGTCCCCGCCGCCCCCGAAGCGACCCCTGTGGGAGCGGCATGAACACCCCCGGCGCCCTGACCCCCGCGTCCGAAGAGGCCCAGGCCGAGGTGGTCGGGCTGTGCGCGGAGCTGATCCGCTTCGACACCTCCAACCCGACGAGCGACGAGCGCGCCTGCGCCGACTGGGTCGTGGACCGCCTCGCCGAGGCCGGCATCGAATCGACCCTCGTCGAGAGCGCGCCGGGCCGGGCGAACGTCATCGCCCGCATCCCCGGCGCGGACAGCACCCGCGGCGCCCTCCTCGTGCACGGCCACCTCGACGTCGTGCCCGCCGACGCCGCCGAGTGGCAGGTGCCGCCCTTCTCCGGCGAGATCCGCGACGGCTACCTGTGGGGCCGCGGCGCGATCGACATGAAGGACACGGTGGCCGTGATGCTGGCCACCGCCCGCCACTTCGCCCGCACCGGCACCCGCCCCTCACGGGAGATCGTCCTCGCGTTCCTCGCCGACGAGGAGGCGGGCGGCAAGTTCGGCGCGCACTGGCTCGTCGAGCACCACCCGGAACTCTTCGCGGGCGTCACCGAGGCGATCGGCGAGGGCGGCGGATTCTCGTACGCGATCGGCGACACCCAGCGCCTCTACCCCATCGAGAACGCCCAGCGCGGCATGGCCTGGATGGAGCTCACGGCGACCGGCCGGGCCGGCCACGGCTCGTCCCCCAACGACGAGAACGCGGTCACCGACCTCGCCGAGTCCCTCACCCGCATCGGCCGCCACACGTTCCCGATCCGTCTGATCGAGCCCGTACGGGCGCTGCTGGCCGAGGCCGCCGCACTCAAGGGCGTGAAGATCGACTTCGAGGCCGAGGACCTCGACGCCGAACTCGCCAAACTGGGCCCGGTCGCCGACTTCATGCAGGTGGTGCTCCGCAACTCCGCGAACCCCACCATGTTCACGGCCGGCTACCAGACGAACGTCATCCCCGGTAAGGCCACCGCCCGCGTCGACGGCCGCTTCCTGCCCGGCCACGAGCAGGAACTCGTCGACACCATCGACGAGTTGCTCCTGCCGTCCGTGCGGCGCGAGTGGGTCAACCACGACATCGCCATGGAGACGGCCTTCGACGGCCCGCTCGTCGACGCCATGTGCGAGGCCGTGCGCGCCGAGGACCCCGACGGCCACCCGGTCCCGTACTGCAACCCGGGCGGCACCGACGCCAAGGCCTTCACCAAGCTGGACATCCGCTGCTTCGGCTTCAAGGGCCTCAAGCTGCCGCACGACCTGGACTACGGCCGCCTCTTCCACGGCGTCGACGAGCGCGTCCCGCTGGAGGGCCTGCGCTTCGGCGTCCGCGTCATGACTCGCCTCTGGCAGAGCTGCTGAGGCCCCCGGCCCTTCCCCCGTACGCCCCCGATGCAGCCGGCAGCGGGGGCGTACGGCAGCATGGGCGGACCACATCTGCGTACGACCTACGGGGGACCCCATGAGCGCGGCGCCCAAGCCGGAGATCCTTGCCGCCTTCGAGGCCGCCAAGGGGTTCATGCCTCTCGGTGAAGGTCTTGCGCTCTACGCGGCCGCCGCCGAGGCCGCCGCGCTCGGCCTTCCGCTCCTGGAGGTCGGCACGTACTGCGGGCGCTCCACGATCCTGCTCGCCGACGCGGCCCGCCAGGCCGGGGTGAGCGCGCTCACCGTGGACCACCACCGCGGCAGCGAGGAGCAGCAGCCGGGCTGGGACTACCACGACCCGGAGACCGTGGACCCGGTCGTCGGCCGCATGGACACCCTCCCCACGTTCCGGCGCACGCTGCACGCGGCCGGTCTGGAGGACCACGTCGTCGCCCTCGTCGGCCGCTCCCCGCAGGTCGCCGCCGTCTGGGGCGGCCCGCTCGGCCTCGTCTTCATCGACGGCGGCCACACCGACGAGCACGCCACCGCCGACTACGAGGGCTGGGCCCCGCACGTCGCCGAGGGCGGCCTGCTCCTCATCCACGACGTCTTCCCGGTCAAGATCGACGAGTGGACGGGCCAGGCCCCGTACCGCGTCTACCTCAGGGCCCTGGAATCCGGCGCGTTCACCGAGGTCTCGGCGACACAATCCCTGCGCGTCCTGCGCCGAACGGGCACCGGGATCTGAAGAAGGACCGTTAGGCTCACTCACGTGTCATACGTAGGTCCGGACAGCGACGGTTTCTTCGACGGCGACGGGGACGGCCCCCGGCGGCCGCGCCGGTTCAGCGGCGGTCCGCTGACCGTGGCGCTCGCCGCGCTCGTGCCCACGGCTCTCGCCGGGTGGCTCATCTGGCAGGTGGCGGGCGGTCCGGGCGAGAGCGAGCCCGCGAAGACCCTGCCCGCCGCGAGCCGGTCGTCGTCGGCGGGCGCGGACACCACGGCCCCCTCCCCATCGAAGTCCGGCGACGACGGGAAGAAGGGCGGCGGGTCGCCGAGCGCCACCGCGTCGAAGTCGAAACCGCCCGCCTCCTCGGCCAAGCCCGCCGGATCCGGCCCCCTCAAGGGCAAGGTCGTCGTCATCGACCCAGGTCACAATCCGGGCAACTTCCGGCACACCGCGGAGATCAACCGTCTCGTCGACATCGGGACGAACCGCAAGGAATGCGACACGACCGGCACGTCCACCAACGCCGGTTACACCGAAGCCCAGTTCACCCTCGACGTCTCGCGCCGGCTGCGCACCCTGCTCCAACAGCAGGGCGCCACCGTCGAGTTGACCCACAACGGCGACCGCGCCTGGGGCCCGTGCGTGGACGAGCGCGCCCGGATCGGCAACAAGGCGCACGCGGACGCCGTGATCTCCGTGCACGCCGACGGCTCCGCGGCGGGCAACCGCGGCTTCCATGTGATCCTTCCCGCATCCGTGAACTCCGGTTCCGCGAACACCACGGCGATCGCCGGCCCGTCGCGCGACCTGGGCGAACGCGTCGCGGGCAACTTCCTGCGCGCCACGGGCTCGGCCCCCTCGAACTACATCGGCGACGGCACCGGCCTCGACGTGCGCAAGGACCTGGGAGGCCTCAACCTCTCGACCGTGCCGAAGGTGTTCATCGAGTGCGGCAACATGCGCGACGCCAAGGACGCGGCCCTGCTGACGAGCGGCGCGTGGCGGCAGAAGGCGGCGCAGGGGATGTCTGAGGGAATCGTGAGTTTCCTGCGCGGGTAGTTCTCACCCTGCGGATCTCGGCAGACACCCCCACCGGGCGGACGATAGTGTCTCCCTACGATGTGGGGCCACCCCCGCGCTTCGCACGGCACAGCAGCGACAGCGACGCCTCCGCCGACGACCGGACGACTGACGAAGGACCGACCTGAAGTGAATATCCGCTCCCTCACTCGAGGCGACGGCGTGGTGATCGGAGCAGCGGTGTTGCTGTTCATCGCCTCGTTCCTCGACATCTATTCGATCGACGGGAACTCCAGCAACGAAAGCCTCCCGAACGCCTGGGAGAGCGCGCCGCTCCTGTTCAGCGTCTTCCTCGCGGGCGTCATCGCCGCGGTGCTGATCGTCGTCGCCCGGGGGCTGCCCAGCGTGCCGAAGGTGGCCGGCCTCGACCTCGGCCAGTTCGGCATCGCGCTCGCGGTCTTCGCGGCGTGGAGCGCTCTGGGGAACATCTTCGACCCGGCGGGTGGCTGGAACAACATCGGCACGTTCCCGGACAACGCGTTCGGTGCCGGTACGGGCGCCATCCTCGGCCTGATCGCCGCCCTCGTGCTCGCGGGTGCCGCCGTCGCCACGCCCCTCGTGCCCGCGCTGAAGGCGGCCCTCGTCGGCGCCCCGCGTCCGCAGGCCCCGCAGCCGTACGGCGCGCAGCCCGCCGGTGCCTACGGCTACCCGGGCGCCCAGCAGCCGGGCCAGCCCTACGGTGCCCAGCCCGGTCAGCCGGGCGGCCAGCCCGGTCAGCCCTACGGTGCCGCCCAGCCGCAGCAGCAGGCGGCGCCCGCCGCGCAGGCCCCGGCCGGCGACTTCTCGCCGTTCTGGTTCGCGGTGCCGGTGCCGCGTCCCCTGTACGCCGAGGACGGCTCCCCGACGCCGATCGCCGAGCTGGCGCCCGGCACGTGGTACCTCGCGGTGGAGCAGCGTGGCCCTGGGCTCGTCGCCCAGACCCAGGACGGTCGCCGTGGTGTTCTGCAGGACACGACGGGGATCCAGCGCGGCTGACGTCGCCCGGCCTTCTCCCTCACGGCCCCTCACCCGTCTTCCGGGTGAGGGGCCGTTGTCGTACAGTCGCCCCCGGACCATGACCTGACACTGCGTCAGAAAGGGGCGGGACCATGCGACTCGGACTCGCGCTCGGCTACTGGGGCCGCGGTCCCGATCCGCGCCACCTCGAACTCGCCCAGGAGGCCGAGCGGTTGGGGTACGACTCGGTGTGGACGGCCGAGTCCTGGGGCAGCGATGCGTTCACGCCGCTGACGTGGATCGCGGCGCACACCTCGCGCATCCGTCTGGGTACGGCGATCGCGCAGATGGCGGCCCGCTCCCCCACGACGACGGCGATGCACGCGCTCACCCTCGACCATCTGTCCGGCGGCCGCATGATGCTGGGGCTCGGCCTGTCGGGGCCGCAGGTGGTGGAGGGCTGGTACGGGCGGCCGTTCCCGAAGTCCCCCCTCACGGCGACCCGCGAGTACGTCGACGTGGTGCGGCAGGTCCTGCGGCGCGAGGGCCCGGTCGAGGTGGACGGCCGCTTCCACGCGCACCCATACCGTGGCGAGGACGCCACCGGCCTCGGCAAGCCGCTGAAGCCGATCACGCACCCTCTGCGCGCCGATCTGCCGATCCTGCTCGGCGCCGAGGGCCCGAAGAACATCGCGCAGACGACCCGCATCGCGGACGGCTGGCTCCCGCTGTACTGGTCGCCGACGCGCACGGACGCGTACGAGGCCTCCCTCGCGGACCTCCCCGAGGACTTCGTGATCGCGCCGATGGCCCGCGTCACGGTCTGCGACGACGTCGCCGAGGGGCTGCTGCCGGTGAAGGCGATGCTGGGCTTCTACATCGGCGGCATGGGCCACGCCAAGCGCAACTTCCACGCGGACCTGATGGCGCGCATGGGGTACGCGGACGAGGCCCGCCGGGTCCAGGAGCTCTTCCTCGCGGGACGGCGCGAGGAGGCCGTACTGGCCGTGCCGGACGCCTTCGCCGACGAGATCTCGCTGGTCGGCCCGCGCGCCCGCATCGCCGAACGCCTCGAACTGTGGCGCAAGGGCCCGGTCACCGACCTGCTCGTCCTGGCCCCGGACCCGCAGACGCTGCGGGTCCTTGCCGAGCTCAACTCGTAGCACGGGCAAGCCCAGTTGACGGGGCGTGACCTACGACCGCACTACGACCCCGAGGTCAGTTCCTTGGTCGACGGCACCTTGTCCTTCACCTCGGCGCCCGCGCTCTTGCCCGCGTCCTTCACCGAGTTGATGACATCGTCGAAGGAGTTGACGGCGCCGTCCGTACCGTCGCCCTTGCGCAGCTTCTTCGGCAGGTCCTTCAGCTTGTCGATGCCCGCCGTGAGCGGCGCGACGGCCTTGGAGAGCAGCGGGTCGCCCTTCGCGTTCTTCACGGCCGCCTTCAGCCTGTTGTACGCGAACGCGCCCGCGACACCCGCCTTGACGAGGGCGAGTTTGCGCCCGTGGGCGCCCTTCTTGAACTTGCCCTTGCGGTACGGCTTCACGATCCACTGGTAGGTCGCGCCGGCCGCGAGCCCCGCGTTGGCGACGAAGCGCGTCTTGGCGAACTTCTGCTTCTCGGCGGAGCTGGTGGGGCTCGGTTCCGCCACATCCGCGGCCACGGATACCGACGCCTTGGCCTTGGCCTTCGTCGTGTCGTTGCTGCTGCACGCCGTCCCGCCCACGAGGAGCGCGGAGCTGACGGTCAGCGCCACGACGGCGCGGCGTATGGGCAGGGTGGAACCGGTCACGACGAACCTCCAGGTCACGGTGCTGCTGCTCCCTGGCAGCGTCCCCCGGCCCCTGCGCCTGCGCTACTCGGGCGAGCCCGTACGGGTTTCACCCGCTCCGGAGCGGTAACCAGTGCTTCATGTCTCCCAGCCAAGCAACGCGAGGCACCAACCAAGCCGCGACGATCGTGATGGTCGTCGCAGACATCCTGGCCGCCATCCTCGGCCTGTGGATCCTGATGTACCTGCTGGAAGCCAACCGCGCCAACGACCTGGTGCAGTTCATCCACGACGCGGCCCGGTGGCTCGCCGGCTGGTCGCACGACCTGTTCACGTTCGACGACGAATGGGCGCGGGTGGTCGCGGGCTACGGCCTGGCGGCGCTGGTGTACCTGTTCGTCGGGCACTTCGTCGCGGGCCGGCTGCGCCGCTACTGAGCGGGGCTGCCCTCGCAGCAGTCCGGTTCGAAGCCCGCCGGCAGGCGGCCGCCGAACACCGAGCAGGTGGCCTCGTCGCCGCCGAGCGCGGCGACGGCGAGCAGCACCGAACCGGCTGTCCACGCGGTCAGTTCCAACGGCCAGATCGCCCGGTCGTCGAAGACGTAGCCGGTCCAGTACAGGCCCGACTCCGGGTCGCGCAGGTGCTGGATCGACTGGAGGATCTCCAGAGCGCGGTCGGACTCGCCCACCGCCCACAGGGCGAGGGCGAGTTCGGCGCTCTCGCCGCCGGTGACCCACGGGTTGGGGACGACGCAGCGCACGCCGAGCCCGGGGACGACGAAGCGGTCCCAGGACCCCTGGATGCGCTCCTCGGCCTCGGCGCCGATGAGGGCGCCGCCGAGGACGGGGTAGTACCAGTCCATCGAGTAGCGGTCCTTGTCGAGGAACCGCTCGGGGTGGCGGCGGATCGCGTGCCGCAGACTGCCGGCCGCCAACTCCCAGTCGGGTTGCGGCTCTTCGCGCTCTTCGGCGATCGCGAGGGCGCAGCGCAGCGCGTGGTGCACGGACGAACTGCCGGTCAGGAGCGCCTCGTCGACGGGTGTCCCGTCCGGCTCGCGCTTCCAGCCGATCTGCCCGCCGGGCTGCTGGAGCCGCAGCACGAACTCCATGGCCGCGTACACGGTGGGCCATATCCGGTCGAGGAAGGCGTCGTCGCCGGTGGAGAGGTAGTGGTGCCAGGCGCCCACGGCGACGTAGGCGACGAAGTTGGTCTCGCGGCCGTGGTCGGTGATGTCAGCGGCGTCCCCGTCGGCGTAGGCCGCGTACCAGGAGCCGTCCTCATTCTGGTGGCGTGCGAGCCAGTCGTAGGCGCGTTCGGCGGCTTCGTGCTCACCGGCCGCGTCGAGGGCCATGGCGGCCTCGGTGTGGTCCCACGGGTCGAGGTGGTGGCCGCGGAACCAGGGTATGGCGCCGTCCTCGCGCTGCACGGCGAGGAGTCCTCGGACGGTCACGGCGGCCTGCTCGGCGGTCAGTACGCCGGGCAGGACGAGGTGTTCGGTCTTCTCCGGGCTCGTCACGCCTCGGCCTTGGGCAGGTGCGGCTTGGTGGCGTACGCGACGAAGCTCTTGCCGACGACCGGGTTGAGGAGCTGCTCGGTGACCCGGGTGAGCGCCGGCTTCTTCATGATGTCCCAGACCAGGAGCTTGTGGTACGCCCGCACGGGCAGCGCCTTGTCGTTGTCGACGCCGAACGCGCACTTCAGCCACCAGTACGGCGAGTGCAGGGCGTGCGCGTGGTGGGTGCCGTACGGCTTGAGGCCCGCCTCACGCATCTTGCCGAGGAGTTCGTCCGCCTTGTAGATGCGGATGTGGCCGCCCTCGACCTCGTGGTAGGCGTCGCTGAGGGTCCAGCAGACCTTCTCGGGGCCGTAGCGGGGCACGGTCACGGCGATGCGGCCGCCGGGCTTGAGGACGCGGACCATCTCGGCGAGCACGCCCTTGTCGTCGGGGATGTGCTCCATCACCTCGGAGATGATCACGACGTCGAACGAGGCGTCCGGGAAGGGGAGGTTGAGGGCGTCGCCCTCCATGGCGGTAGCCGTGGCGCCGGCGGGTGCCTCACCGGCCTCCTTCATCGCGGCGAACCACTTGGCGACCTCGCGGATCTCCTCGCCGTTCTGGTCGAGGGCGACCACCTGGGCCCCGCGCCGGTAGCACTCGAACGCGTGCCGCCCGGCTCCGCAGCCGAGGTCGAGTACGCGGTCGCCTGCGGCGAGCGGGAAGCGGGTGAAGTCGACGGTCAGCACGTGGCCCTGCTTTCGCGGTCGGATCCTGCACGTTCGAGAGGGGTGGTGGCCGCGGCGCCGAGGGGCCGGCCGGCCGAGCGGGCGATGGACTCGCGGTAGAGCTCGGCGGTGCCGAGCGCCGCGCGGGCCCAGGTGAAGTTCCCGAGGACGCGTTCGCGCCCGGCGGCGCCGAGCCGCGCCCGCAGCTGCGGGTCGTCCAGGAGTCTGCTGAGCGCGGTGGCCAGGGCGCCCGCGTCACCGGTGGGCACGGCGAGGCAGGTCTCCCCGTCGGGCCCGGCGACCTCGGGGATCGCTCCGCCGGTGGTGGCGACCAGGGGGGTGCCGGTGGCCATGGCCTCCGCGGCGGGCAGCGAGAAGCCCTCGTACAGGGAGGGCACGCAGGCGACCTCGGCCGACCGTACGAGGTCGACGAGTTCGGCGTCGGTGATGCCCTTGACGAAGGTCACGGCGCCTTCGAGGCCGTACTTCTCGATGGCCGCGGCGACGGGCCCGTCCTCGGCGCGCTTGCCGACGACGACGAGGTGGGCGGCCGGGTTCTCGGTGCGGACCTTGGCGAGCGCCTCGACGAGGAAGACGAGTCCCTTGAGGGGGACGTCGGCGCTGGACGTCGTCACGATGCGGCCCGGCACCTCGGCGACCGAGGGGTCCGGCGAGAAGAGGTCGGTGTCGGCGCCGATGTGCACGACGCGGATCCGGTCCTGGCGCACGCCGAGGTGGTCGACGATCTCCTGGCGCGAGGTCCCGGAGACGGTGAGCACGGTCGGCAGGCGACGGGCGACGCGCTTCTGCATCCGCGTGAACGCGTACCAGCGCCGCACGGAGGCACGCCGCTTCCAGTCGGGCGCGGCGTCGATCTCCAGCTGCCGGTCGACGGTGATGGGGTGGTGGATCGTGGTGACGAGGGGGGCGCCGAGCGCGGCGGGCCCGCCCAACAGGCCGTAACCCAGGGTCTGGTTGTCGTGCACGACGTCGAACTCGCCGCGCCGCGCCCGCAGATGGCGCCTGGCGCGCAGCGAGAACGTGAGGGGTTCGGGGAAGCCGCCGGTCCACATGGTGCCGACCTCGAGCGCGTCCACCCAGTCGCGGTACTCGTCGCGCTTGGGGGTGCGGAACGGGTCGGGGCTGCGGTACAGGTCGAGGCTGGGCAGCTCGGTGAGCCTGAGCCCCTCCAGGTCCTCGCCCTCGTCGAGGACGGGGTAGGGCTGGGAGCCGATGACCTCGACCTGGTGCCCGAGCCGGGCGAGTTCGCGGGACAGATGGCGTACGTAGACGCCCTGCCCGCCGCAGAACGGGTTCCCCTTGTACGTAAGGAGAGCGATACGCAACGGACGGTCACCATCGGCGGAGGACCCGGCCCGGGGGCCCGCCTCCACGGCCTCAGCGGTCACTCGTGGCCCCCTTCTCGCGGCACGTTCACGCGAGACTACGCGTGGGCGGTAATCTAGAACAAGTTTCAGAGTTGCCAGCTCTTTGATGCTTCAAGGAGCACAGAATCTACCGGCAGGTAGCCTCGCTGTAACGCTCGGATCAGGTGATTCGCGCCACGACGAAGCCCCCGCTCCCCTGCCATGATGAGCCTCTCGAAAGCACCGGATTACGGCTTGACAGCCACGGAACGGGACACATGACAGCGGAAGCGAAGACAGCACATCCGGCGTCGCCGCCCCTCACCGAGCGCCAGGAGGCGCGCCGCCGCCGCATCCTGCACGCGAGCGCCCAGCTGGCCAGCCGCGGCGGGTTCGACGCCGTGCAGATGCGCGAGGTCGCCGAGTCCTCACAGGTCGCGCTCGGCACGCTGTACCGGTACTTCCCGTCCAAGGTGCATCTCCTCGTGGCGACGATGCAGGACCAGCTCCAGCACATGCACGCGACGGTCCGCAAGCGCCCGCCCTCGTCCGACCTGCCCTCGGAGCGGGTCGCGGAGACCCTCATGCGGGCCTTCCGCGCCCTCCAGCGCGAGCCGCACCTGGCGGATGCGATGGTGCGCGCCCTGACCTTCGCCGACCGCAGCGTGAGCCCCGAGGTCGACCAGGTCTCCCGCCAGACGACGGCGATCATCCTGGACGCGATGGAGCTCGACGACCCGACCCCGCAGCAGCTCTCCGCGGTCCGCGTCATCGAGCACACCTGGCACTCGGCGCTCATCACCTGGCTGTCGGGGCGCGCCTCGATCGCGCAGGTGAAGATAGACATCGAGACGGTGTGCCGACTGATCGACCTCACGACGCCGGACGCGAAGAAATAGGCGGCGCGGCGGAATACGGGCCCCGGCCGCGAGCGGAGCCGGGGCACGCAGAAGACCTACGAGACGGGTTCCCTGCGCCGGCATGGTCCGGATCAGGTGTTGGGGGTCGCCGTCCGGCTCTGCTACTGCCTTCCGGCCTCTCAGCCCTACCGTCGACGTCGGCCACGGCGGATGCCGTTTGCATCACGCCACAGTCGGCTACTCCGGTGAGACTCCCTCACTCGCCTCATAGGCCAATACCAGGATAGACCGCCCATGTCGTGATGCAACCCTCCAAAGGGGACTTTTTCAATCCTCCGGCGGAAAGACCGGCTCCCCGCTGCCCAGCAGCGTGATCATGACGGCTTCCACGGGGCAGCCCTCCGCCGCCGCCAGGATCTTCTCGTTGGCGTCGGCCTCCGCCTCGACCGGCCGGGACTGCCTGCCGGAGTCGAGACGGAAGGCGTCCGGAGCGTGGTGCACGCATTGGGCCGAGCCGATGCAGACGCCCCGGTCGACCTCTACGTGCCAGCGGTCCCCCATCACGCCTCCCAGCCGGCCGGCAGGTGGATCATCTTGTGCTCCAGGTACGCGCTGTACCCCTCGGGCCCGAACTCCCGGCCCAGACCGGAGTTCTTGTAGCCGCCGAAGGGGCCGAGCATGTCGAGACTGAAGGTGTTCACGCTGTACGTGCCGGTGCGCACCTGCCGTGCGACGTCGATGCCGTGCGCGACGTCGGCCGTCCACACGCTGCCGCTGAGCCCGTAGTCGGAGTCGTTGGCGATCTTCACCGCCTCGGCCTCGTCGCCGTACGGGAGCAGGCAGATGACCGGGCCGAAGATCTCCTCGCGGGCGACGCGCATCGAGTTGTCGACGTCGCCGAAGAGGGTCGGCTCGACGTACCAGCCCCGGTCGAACCCGGCCGGGCGGCCGCCGCCGGTGAGGATCTTGGCACCCTCCTCCTGGCCGATGCGGATGTAGTCGAGCGAGCGGCGCTGCTGGCGCTCGGCGACCAGCGGGCCGATCTGGGTCGCCGGGTCGAGCGGGTCGCCGACGACGAGCGCGGCCGCCGCCTCCGTGAGGGCTCCGGCGAACTCGTCGTAGCGCGAGCGGGGCAGGAGGATGCGGGTCTGGGCGACGCAGGCCTGTCCGTTGTTCATCCACGCGGACTGGACGAGGCCGGGGACGGTCGTCGCGAGGTCCGCGTCCGGCAGGACGACGGCCGCGGACTTGCCGCCGAGTTCGAGGGTGACGTGGGTGAGGTTGCGCGAGGCGACCTCCATGACGCGCCGGCCCGCGGCCACGGATCCGGTGAAGGAGACCTTGTCGACGCCGGGGTGCCCGACGAGGTACTCGCTCACCTCGCGGTCGGCGGGAAGGATGGACAGGACGCCCTCCGGCAGGCCCGCCTCCTTCGCGATCTCGCCGAGCAGATACGCGTCGAGCGGCGACTCCGGCGACGGCTTGAGGACGACGGTACAGCCGGCGAGCAGCGCGGGCGCGAGCTTCGCCGCGGCCACGAACTGCGGGACGTTCCACGGGACCACGGCCGCCACGACGCCGACCGGCTCGCGCCGCACCAGGATCTTCCCGAGCGCGCCGTCGCGTGTCTCCTCGTACGTGAAGTTCTTCGCGACGGTGATCGCGGAGTCCCACACCATCATCGCGCCGAGGGCCTGCGCGAGGACGCTCCATGAGTACGGGGAGCCGTTCTCGGAGGAGATGAGGCGGGCGATCTCCTCGTGCCGTACGGCGATCGCGTCCTTGATGCGGGTGACGACCGCGATCCGCTCGTCGAGCGGGAGCCGCGGCCAGGGCCCCTCGTCGAACGCCCGGCGCGCGGTGGCGACCGCCCGGTCGACATCGGCGGGCGCGGCGTGCGGCACGCGCCCGAAGACCTCGCCGGTGTGCGGGGAGATCACCTCGATGACGTCCGTGCCGGACGGCTGCGTCAACTCCCCGCCGATGTAGAGCTGTCCGTGTTCCACGAACTCGTGCTCAAGCCGTTCCCCATGCCCGGTCATGACCGACCGCCTCTCGCGGGACGTTTTCTGACACTGCATCAGAACCTATGGAAACTGATACCAGTTCCAGTTCGAGGAGTCCACGGATCGGCACGGCGACCGTCGGGCGACAAGTCGACCCGGGCGACCATTGGAACAAGTTCTATTACAGTGGCGGGAGTTCGAGGTCGTCGTACGAGAGGTGGGGCCCGATGACGCAGGTGACCGACCACGGTGGAGGCGTCCGGTCCCTTCGGGTGCCCATCCCCGACAATCCGCTCGGCTTCACCCTCGTCCACCTCCTCGACACCGACCGCGGGCCCGTCCTCATCGACACGGGCTGGGACGATCCGGAGTCGTGGGACGCGCTCACCGAGGGCCTCGTCGCCTGCGGTACGAGCGTCGGTGAGGTGACGGGAGTCCTGATCACCCATCACCACCCCGACCACCACGGCCTGTCGGCCAAGGTGCGCGAGGCGTCCGGTGCCTGGATCGCCATGCACGAGGCGGACGTCTCGGTGGTGCGCCGCACCCGGGAGAACCCGCCGGAACGCTGGTACACGTTCATGGCCGCCAAGCTCGCCGCGGCCGGCGCCCCCGAGGAGCACATGGCGCCGCTGATCGCCGCCCGCGACTCGGGCAAGGCCCGCGGCCTCCCGGGCCTCGCCCCGGCGCTCCCCGACCGCACGATCACCCCCGGCGACCTGCTCGACCTGCCGGGCCGCCGCCTGCGCGCGATCTGGACGCCGGGGCACACCCCGGGCCATGTCTGCCTGCACCTGGAGGAGGACCACCCCGCCGGGCTCGCGGGCAACGGCCGCCTCTTCTCCGGCGACCATCTGCTCCCCGGCATCACCCCGCACATCGGCCTCTACGAGGACCCTGACGACGCCACCGTCACCGACCCGCTCGGCGACTACCTGGACTCACTGGAACGCGTCGGCCGCCTGGCCCCCGCCGAGGTGCTCCCGGCCCACCAGCACACGTTCACCGACGCCCCCGGCCGCGTACGGGAGCTGCTCGACCACCACGAGGAGCGCCTGACCGGCCTGCTCACCCTGCTCGCCACCCCGCTCACCCCCTGGCAGCTCGCCGAGCGGATGGAGTGGAACCGGCCCTGGGAACAGATCCCCTACGGGTCGCGCACCATCGCGGTCTCGGAGGCCGAGGCCCACCTGCGCCGACTGGTGAAACTGGGCCGCGCGGAGGCAGTCGCCGGGAGCGACCCGGTGACGTATGCACCGGTCTGACCTACGCACTTGACCTACGCTTTACCGGCGTTGCGCGATCTTTACCGGGTGTGCGAAACAGCCTGCCCTGCGGGCCTTCCGCCGCATGGTCGGCGGGTGCCAACAGGCGTAATGTCTGGCATCTCAGAACTGGACCGACAAGGGGGCGGCCACCGATGGCGCCGGACGAGGCCGTGGTCGGCTGTACGGGGAAGCTGGTCATCGCCACGCGCGGAGCCGAAGGCCCGGGCGAGGTACTGGTGCGGGTGCGGGGCGGCAGCGAGACGTTTCTCGCGTGGTCCGACGAACCCATGGAGCGCGGGTCGACGGTCCTGGTGATCGAGTCCCGCGGCACCCGCCAGGTCGTCGTCATGGCCTGGAGCGATCCGTCGCTCGACGACGAGCGGACCGACGGCTCCGGCGACACGGGTGACGCCCGCTAAGGAGACTGAAGGATGTTCGGATATCGCGTTCCCGCTCCCGATGAGGCGATGCTGATCTCGGGTGGCAGGCGGGGACTTGGGGGAGCGCCGTTCCGGGTCGTGACGGGCCACGGAAAATTCGTCCTGCCCATCTTCCGCAAGACCCGCTTTCTGTCCTTGGCCATGTCCGAGGCCGAGGTCGTCGAGAAGTGCGTGACCCGGCAGGGCATCGCCCTGACCGTGCGCGCCGTCATCGCGTTCAAGGTCGGCAACGACACGGAGTCCATCGTCAACGCCGGCCAGCGCTTCCTGTCCGACCAGGACCAGATGTCGGTCCTGACCGGCCGGATCTTCGCCGGTCACCTGCGCTCCATCATCGGCTCGATGACGGTCGAGGAGATCGTCACGGAGCGGCAGAAGCTCGCCGCCGAGGTGCTCGACACCTCGAAGGCCGAGATGGCGAAGATCGGGCTGATCGTGGACTCGCTCCAGATCCAGTCCATCGACGACGGTGACACCGGCTACATCGACGCGATGTCCGCCCCGCACAAGGCGGCCATCCAGCGGCAGGCCCAGATCGCCCAGGCGGCGGCCACCCAGGCATCGACCCAGGCGCAGCAGGAGGCTCAGCGCAACCAGGCCGAGTACGCCCGGCACACCGCCGTCGTCCAGGCCGAGTACAAGGCCGAGGTGGACCGCGCGCAGGCGGCGGCCGCCCAGGCCGGGCCGCTGGCGCAGGCGCACGCCGAGCAGGAGGTCCTCACGGCGCGCACCGAGCTGGCCGAGCGGGCCGCCGCACTGCGCCAGCAGCAGCTGGTGGCCGAGGTCGTGAAGCCCGCGGAGGCGGACGCCGAGCGGATCCGCGTGATGGCCATCGCCGAGGCCGAGCGCATGAAGATCCAGGCCGCCGCGGCGGCCTCGTACGACCGGGTCGCGCTCGACCGGATGCTCATCGACCAGCTGCCGCAGATCGTGAAGGAGGCGGCCGGCGGCCTCAAGGGCGCCAACGTGAACGTGCTCAACGGCGCGGACGGCCTCGGTGAGATCGCGGCCGGACTCGTCGGCCAGGGGCTGACCATCCTCGACTCGGTCCGCCGCAACCTGGGCACGCCCGACGGCGACGCGAAGAAGAGCGGCGGCGAGCTGGAGGTCCAGCGGTACCTGGGAACCGCGGACGGCGGCGACGGCCCGAAGCGCTCGGGCGACGACGGGCCGGTCGACATCCGCTGAGCACTGTCGTCATCAGCTGGGCGCACTCGTCCCGAAGGGCCGGAGCAGGCATCGTCTGCCCCGGCCCTTCGGCCGTCCCGGGGGAGGCCTTCTACGGGCCGGTACAGTGGGCAGGTCGTCATCATGCGCGCACGGGGGGAAGCCGGTGCGAATCCGGCGCTGACCCTTCCCCAAGCTCTCGGCTCCGCTCGAGCAGGGGAGACCCCAATCCGTGAACCACACACGTGGTGAGCCGGACTGCCCCGTGCGGCGCGTGACCGGCTCGTGTCACCGGCAGCCGCCGGTGACCGGCACCGTCGAGGCATACGGAGCCGGAGCCGCCCGGTGCCCGCGTGTGCCGTGCCGCCCGGCTCCCCGCAGGGAGAGGCACCCGCCCCACCATGAACATTCGCCGCAGCGCCGCGCTCGTGGCGGCCACCGCCGTCATCGGCATGGCCACCGCCCCGGCCGCCCTCGCGGACGGCTCCAAGCCCTCCGCGTCCCCCTCGGTGGCGATCCCCTCCGGGCTCTACGGGAAGACCGACCCGACGTACGACGGTGTCTGGCGGCAGTCGGTCGCGCTGGTCGCGCAGGACACCGTCGGTGTGAAGCCCGCCGACAAGGCCGTGGACTGGCTGACCGGACAGCAGTGCACGAACGGCGGGTTCGCCGCCTTCCGCGCCGAGCCGGGCAAGGACTGCGACAAGAAAACGCCCGTCGACAGCAACAGCACGGCCGCCGCGGTGCAGGCCCTCGTCGCGGTCGGTGGCCGCGAGGGCGAGGTCACCCGCGGCGTGGACTGGCTGAAGAAGGCGCAGAACGGCGACGGCGGCTGGGGCTACAACGTCGGCATGGACAGCGACGCCAACTCGACCGCCGTCGTGATCGGCGCGCTCGTCACCGCCGGTGAGAAGCCCGCCGACGTGAAGTCGGGCCGCGGCAAGACCGGCCAGGACGCCTTGGCCGCGCTCGCGCTCCCCTGCTCGGACGGCAAGGACGGCGGCGCGCTCGCCTATCAGCCCGACAAGAAGGGCAAGCTCGCCGCCAACGCGGACGCCACCGCGGCGGGCGTGCTCGGCGCGCTCGGGACCGGCATGGCGCCCGGCAAGGGCAAGGCCCCGGACAGCTACGTCTGCCAGGACGGCAAGACGGCCGGCGACCTCGCGCACAACGCCGCCGTCTACCTCCAGGGCCAGCTCAGCACCCGCCTGTACCTGAAGGCCGTCACCCCGGGCAGCACCAAGTCGCAGCCCGACTACGGCAACACCGCCGACGCGGTCACCTCGATCGCGGCTGCCCAGGGCGTCAAGTACACGAAGGACCCCTACGTCTGGCTGGAGAAGAACGCCGGGGACTGGGCCGAGCAGTCCGGTCCGGCCGCCTACGCCCAGCTGATCTTCGCCGCGCACGCGACGGGCAACGACCCGCGTGACTTCGGCGGCACGGACCTGGTCAAGGCCCTGAACGCGACGGGCCCCGCTCCTTCCTCCACGAAGGCCGCCACGGCCGACGAGAAGAAGAAGGACGACGGCGGCATCAGCGTCTGGTACGTCGTCGCCGTCGCGGCCGTCGCCGGTATCGGCATCGGCTTCCTGTTCAGCGGCCGCAAGAAGCAGCAGCTGTGACCACCTACCGCCGCCGAAGCCTGGCCGTTCTCATATCGGGCGTGCTGTGCGCGCTCATCGCGGGGGCGAGCCAGGCGCAGGCCACCGGCTACCGCTACTGGTCGTTCTGGGACCGCGACGGTTCGGCCTGGGTGTACGCGTCGCAGGGGCCGTCGACGGCCCGCCCGTCGGACGGCGATGTGCAGGGGTTCCGGTTCTCCGTGAGCGAGGACTCGCAGGACTCGGCGAAGCCGCGCGGGGCTGCTTCCTTCGACACCATCTGCGCGACTACCGCAGCGAAGGACGGCGAGAAGCGGGTCGCGCTCGTCGTCGACTTCGGCGCGGCGCAGGACGCGCCGTCCGGCGAGACGCCGCCGAAGCCGCGTACGGCGTGTGCGCGCGTCGCGGACGACGCGACCAGCGCGGAGGCGCTCGCCGCCGTCGCGAAGCCGCTGCGCTACAACAACCAGGCACTGCTGTGCTCCATCGCCGGCTTCCCGAAGACGGGGTGCGGCGAGCAGGTGTCCGCCTCCAAGGACACGGGCACGGCAAAGGCCGAGAAGCCGCACGAGACCGTGGCGGAGACCGGCGGTGGCGGTCCCACTGTCGGTCTGATCGCGGGCGGCGCCGTCGTCGTCGTACTCGGCGCGGCCGCGGCCTGGCAGGCCCGCCGCCGGCGCGGCTGAGGCAGCCGCGGCTGACGCAGGCACCTGACACGGACACGGACACGACCATTCGATGAGCAGCACCGGCGCAGATGCACCCCACCCCGCCCCGCGTACGCGCCTCGCGCGCGACCCGGGGGCGGGGCCGTCTGCGCGCCGTCGTCCGCTCGCCGCTCCCCGGGCCCACCGCTCGAACGCGCTGCACCCCGGCGCCTGGTGGCTCTGGGCGCTCGGGCTCGGCACGGCGGCGTCCCGGACGACGAATCCGCTGCTGCTCGCGCTGCTCATCGGGGTGGCCGGGTATGTGGTGGCCGCGCGGCGCACGTCGGCGCCGTGGGCGCGCTCGTACGGGGCGTTCGTGAAGCTGGGGCTCGCGGTGATCGGGATCCGGCTGGTGTTCGCGGTGTTCCTGGGGTCGCCGATCCCGGGCACGCATGTGCTCGTCACGCTGCCCGAAGTGCCGCTGCCCGAGTGGGCGCAGGGGGTGCGGATCGGGGGCCGGGTCACGGTCGAGGGCCTGGTGTTCGCGCTGTACGACGGCCTGAAGCTGGCCGCGCTGCTGATCTGCGTGGGCGCCGCGAACGCCCTCGCGAGCCCGGCCCGCCTCCTCAAGTCCCTGCCGGGCGCGCTGTACGAGGCCGGGGTCGCCGTCGTCGTCGCGATGACGTTCGCGCCGAACCTGATCGCCGATGTGCGGCGACTGCGCGCCGCGCGCCGGCTGCGCGGCCGCCCCGACAAGGGGCTGCGGGGCCTGGCACAGGTCGGCCTGCCGGTTCTCGAGGGCGCGCTGGAGCGGTCGGTGGCGCTGGCCGCCGCGATGGACGCGCGCGGGTACGGGCGTACGGCCGAGGTCCCGGCCGCCGTGCGCCGGGCCACCGCGGTGCTGACGCTGGGCGGCCTGGTCGGGGTGTGCGCGGGAACGTACGGGCTGCTGACCGCGGACGGCGCGCGGTACGGGCTGCCCGTGCTGCTCGCCGGGGTGGCGGCCGCGCTCGGCGGGCTCTGGCTCGGCGGGCGCCGCTCGGTCCGCACCCGGTACCGGCCCGACGTGTGGGGTGTGCGGGCGTGGCTCGTCGCCGCGTCGGGCGCGGCCGTCGCCGCCGTGCTGATCCGGGCCGGTTCCTACGATCCCTCCGCCCTGGCGCCCGGCGTCGTGCCGCTGGCCGCGCCGACGCTGCCGCTGTGGCCCGCGGCCGGGGTGCTGCTCGGACTGCTCCCCGCGTTCGTGGCGCCCGCGCCGCCGCTCGCCGAAACGCCCTCGAAGGAGGCTTCATGATCCGGTTCGAGGACGTCTCGGTGACGTACGACGGGGCCGTGACACCCACGGTCCGCAACATCGAACTCGACGTTCCCGAGGGCGAGTTGGTCCTGCTCGTGGGCCCTTCGGGCGTCGGCAAGTCGACGCTGCTCGGCGCCGTGAGCGGGCTCGTGCCGCACTTCACCGGGGGCACGCTGAGCGGGCGCGTCACGGTGGCCGGGCGCGACACCCGTACACACAAGCCGCGCGAACTCGCCGACGTGGTGGGCACGGTGGGGCAGGACCCGCTCTCCCACTTCGTCACCGACACGGTCGAGGACGAGCTCGCGTACGGCATGGAGTCGCTCGGGCTCGCGCCCGACGTGATGCGGCGCCGCGTCGAGGAGACCCTCGACCTGCTGGGCCTCGCCGACCTGCGCGACCGTCCCATCGCGACGCTGTCCGGCGGGCAGCAGCAGCGCGTCGCCATCGGCTCGGTCCTCACCCCGCACCCGCGGGTCCTGGTCCTCGACGAGCCGACGTCCGCGCTCGACCCGGCCGCCGCGGAGGAGGTCCTCGCGGTGCTGCAGCGCCTCGTGCACGACCTCGGCACGACGGTCCTGATGGCCGAGCACCGCCTGGAGCGGGTCGTGCAGTACGCGGACCAGGTCGCGCTCCTCGCAGGACCCGGCGCACCTCTGCTGCTCGGCGCCCCCGCCGAGATCATGGCCGTATCGCCGGTGTTCCCGCCGGTGGTGGACCTCGGCCGCGTCGCGGGCTGGTCACCGCTGCCGCTGACGGTGCGGGACGCGCGGCGCAGGTCCGGGGAGCTGCGGGAGCGCCTGGCGGGGCACGAGCCGCGCGAGCCTCATGAGCAGCCGCAGACCACTGCCTCCCCCGCCTCGCGCCGGTCCCCGCTGCGCCGCACCCGCAAGCAGCCCGAGGTGGCCGCCGTCGCCGAGGTCGCGGGGCTCGCGGTGCGGCGGGGGCGCGTCGAGGCGCTGCGCCACGTCGACCTCACGGTCGGGCCCGGCGAGATCGTCGCCCTGATGGGCCGCAACGGCGCCGGCAAGTCCACTCTCCTGTCCACCCTGGTCGGCCTGGTCCGCCCGTCGTCCGGGACGGCCCTGGTGGGCGGGGCGGTCCCGCACCGCACGGGCCCGCGCGAGCTGATCCGCCGCGTCGGCCTGGTCCCGCAGGAACCGCGGGACCTCCTGTACGCGGACACGGTGGCCGCCGAGTGCGCCGCCGCGGACCACGACGCGGGCGCGGATCCGGGCACTTGCCGCGCCCTGGTCACGCGGCTCCTGCCGGGCATCGCGGACGACACCCACCCCCGTGACCTCTCGGAGGGCCAGCGCCTCACCCTCGCCCTGTCGATCGTGCTGACGGCCCGCCCCCCGCTGCTCCTGCTCGACGAGCCGACGCGCGGCCTCGACTACGCGGCGAAGGCCCGCCTGGTCACGCTCCTGCGCGTCCTCGCGGCCGAGGGGCACGCCGTCGTCCTGGCCACGCACGACGTGGAACTGGCCGCCGAGCTGTCCCACCGCGTCGCCGTCCTCGCCGACGGCGAGATCGTGGCGAACGGCCCCACCCCCGAGGTGGTCGTGGCCTCCCCCGCCTTCTCCCCTCAGGTCGCCAAGGTCCTGGCCCCGGGGAAGTGGCTCACGGTGGCCCAGGTCCGCGAGGCCCTGGAGTCCGCGGGCGGGCCGGAGGAAAGAGAATGAAGGCCGGAGGAAAGGGCATGAAGACCGCACCCGAGACCGGGCGCCTCGACCGCCAGGCCCGCGCCGTGCGCCTCGGCCCCCGCTCCGTGGTGGCCCTGCTCCTCGTCAGCGCCGTGGGGGTGGCGGCCTTCGGGTGGCCGCTGCTCGCGGGCCCTTCGTCGCAGGTCAGCGCCCATGCGCAGGACGCGCCCTGGCTGTTCGCGGGGCTGCTCGTCCTGCTGGTGGGCGTCGTGGTGGCCGCCGTGTCGGAGGGCGGGGTCGGACCCAAGGCGGTGGCGATGCTCGGGGTGCTTGCCGCGACGGGCGCGGCACTGCGGCCGATCGGGGCCGGGACCGCGGGGATCGAGCCGATGTTCTTCCTGATGGTGCTGAGCGGGCGGGTGCTCGGGCCGGGCTTCGGGTTCGTACTCGGGTCCGTGACCATGTTCGCGTCCGCGCTGCTCACCGGCGGGGTCGGTCCGTGGATGCCGTTCCAGATGCTGTCGATGGGCTGGTTCACGATGGGCGCGGGGCTGCTCCCCGGCGCGATGGGGGTCCCCCCTGCTCGAGCGAAGCCGAGAGCTTGGGGGAGGCTGCGCGGCCGCGCCGAGGTGCTGATGCTGGCGGCATACGGATTCCTGGCCGCGTTCGCGTACGGCACGGTCATGAACCTGGCCGGCTGGCCGTTCCTGGACTCGCTGTCGTCAAGCGTCGCCTTCCAGGCGGGCGCCCCGCTGCACGAGAACCTGGTCCGCTTCCTCGCCTACTGCCTGGCCACGTCGCTGGGCTGGGACCTGGGCCGGGCGGCCCTGACCGCCGTCCTCACCGTCACCGTCGGCCCGGCTCTCCTGAGGGCGCTGCGGCGGGCCACGCGCCGCGCCGCGTTCGAGGCCCCGGTCACATTCGGGGGCACCGAGCCGTAGGCCTTCACGCGCGCTGGTCACCGAAACCTGCCCGCGCCGTAAGCACCCCCACATGACCCACGTCACCTACGAGGTGCGGCCCTGTGGCGCCTGGACCCACTGGCAGTCCGCCGGCTCGTACTGAGCCCGGTCGACCCCCAGCCGGACCTGAGAAGGCGGCATCCTCCCCCCGTGGGAGGGTGCCGCCTTCGTCATGCGTTCCGGGCGGCCCCGGAGCAGGCCCCGCTACAGCCGCTGGATGATGGTGCCCGTCGCCAGCCCGCCGCCCGCGCACATCGTGATCAGCGCGAACTCCTTGTCCTGGCGCTCCAGTTCATGCAGGGCGGTGGTGATGAGCCGGGCACCGGTCGCGCCGACGGGGTGGCCGAGGGCGATGGCTCCGCCGTTCACGTTGACCTTCGCCAGGTCCTGCTCGAAGACCTGGGCCCAGCTGAGTACGACGGACGCGAACGCCTCGTTGATCTCGACGAGGTCGATGTCCTTGAGCGACATGCCCGCCTTGCCGAGCACGGCGCGCGTGGCGTCGATCGGGCCGTCCAGATGGAAGTGCGGGTCGGCGCCGACGAGCGCCTGGGCGACGATCCGGGCGCGCGGCTTGAGCTTCAGGGCACGGGCCATCCGCTTGGACGCCCACATGATCGCCGAGGCGCCGTCGGATATCTGCGAGGAGTTGCCCGCGGTGTGCACGGCGGTCGGCATGACCGGTTTGAGCCCGGCCAGGCCCTCCATGGTCGTGTCACGCAGGCCCTCGTCCCGGTCCACGAGCCGCCACATGCCCTGCCCGGCGGCCTGCTCGTCCTCGTTCGTGGGCACCTGCACGGCGAACGTCTCGCGCTTGAAGCGCTCCTCGGCCCACGCGATCGCGGCGCGCTCCTGCGAGATGAGCCCGAGCGAGTCGACGTTCTCGCGGGTCAGTCCGCGGTGGCGCGCGATGCGCTCGGCGGCCTCGAACTGGTTGGGCAGGTCGACGTTCCACTCCTCGGGGAACGGCTTGCCGGGACCGTGCTTGGAACCGGATCCGAGCGGCACCCGCGACATCGCCTCGACCCCGCAGCTGATGCCGATGTCGATGACACCGGCGGCGATCATGTTGGCGGTCATGTGCGAGGCCTGCTGCGAGGAGCCGCACTGACAGTCGACGGTCGTCGCCGCCGTCTCGTAGGGCAGACCCATGGTGAGCCACGCCGTGCGCGCCGGATTCATGGACTGTTCGCCCGCGTGGGTCACCGTGCCACCCACGATCTGCTCGACGCAGTCGGCGTGGATGCCGGTCCTGCCGAGCAGTTCCCGGTACGTCTCGCCGAGGAGATACGCGGGATGAAGATTGGCGAGCGCGCCTCCGCGCCTGCCGATGGGGGTACGTACGGCTTCGACGATGACGGGTTCCGCGGCCATGAGCTCGTCCTCTCCACACATTCCCGGACCGAACCAGAAGACGTAAGAACTAGAACGCGTACCAGTTCTCTGTGCAGTCTCGACGGTGCTACTCCCGGTACGCAAGGGTCGTGCACGTACCGCGCGCGCAATCGGGCGTACCACGGGTCTTGCCACTTGTAGAACCCGTTACTACCGTGCCGACAAGCTGACGCCCCGTCAGACCGTCACCGGGAGTTGCCCATGCCGTGCCCAGCGCTGCCCGAAGGGTTCGACTTCACCGACCCCGACCTTCTTCAACACCGTGTCCCCTTCCCCGAGTTCGCCCAGCTCCGGCAGACGGAACCGGTCCGGTGGATCACCCAGCCGACCGGCATCTCCGGCTTCGGCGACGCGGGCTACTGGGCCGTGACCCGGCACGCGGACGTCAAGTACGTCTCCACGCGCCCGGAGCTGTTCTCCTCGAACCTCAACACCGCCGTCATCCGCTTCAACGAGTCGATCAGCCGCGACCAGATCGAGGTCCAGAAGCTGATCATGCTCAACATGGACCCGCCGGAGCACACCCGGGTGCGGCAGATCGTCCAGCGCGGCTTCACCCCCCGCGCCATCCGCTCGCTCGAGGACGCCCTGCGCAACCGTGCGGGCTCCATAGTCGAGACGGCGCTCGCGAACGCCGCGCCCGACGGCTCCTTCGACTTCGTCACGAACGTCGCTGTCGAACTCCCGCTCCAGGCCATAGCCGAGCTGATCGGCGTCCCCCAGGACGACCGCACCAAGATCTTCGACTGGTCCAACAAGATGGCCTCGTACGACGACCCGGAGTACGCGATCACCGAGGAGGTCGGTGCCGAGGCGGCCATGGAGATCGTCAGTTACGCGATGAACCTGGCCGCCGCCCGCAAGGAGTGCCCGGCCAAGGACATCGTGAGCCAGCTGGTGGCGGCGGAGGACGAGGGGAACCTGTCCTCGGACGAGTTCGGCTTCTTCGTGATCCTGCTCGCCGTGGCCGGCAACGAGACGACGCGCAACGCCATCACTCACGGCATGCACGCCTTCCTCACGCACCCCGACCAGTGGGAGCTGTTCAAGCGGGAGCGCCCGAAGACGACTGCGGAGGAGATCGTCCGCTGGGCGACTCCCGTGGTCTCCTTCCAGCGCACCGCCACCCAGGACACCGAGCTCGGCGGCGCGCAGATCAAGAAGGGCGACCGGGTCGGCATCTTCTACTCGTCGGCCAACCACGACCCCGAGGTCTTCGACTGCCCCGACGCGTTCGACATCACCCGCGACCCGAACCCGCACCTCGGATTCGGCGGCGGAGGCCCGCACTTCTGCCTCGGCAAGTCGCTGGCCACGCTCGAGATCAACCTCATCTTCAACGCCGTGGCCGACGCCATGCCCGACCTGCGCCTGACCGGCGACCCGCGCAGGCTCCGCTCGGCCTGGCTCAACGGCGTCAAGGAACTCCAGGTCAGCACCCGCTGACCGCGGGCGCCCGCACACCGGCCCAGGGAGGCAGGGGCCATCCCCCTACGCCACGCCCCTGCCTCCCTGCACACCCGTCACACCTGCGCCGCGCTACGCGCCCGGTTCGGGGCACTCCGACGGTGAGGGGCTGGGGGACGGGGACGGCGACGGGGACTCGCCCGGGTCGGGTGACGGGGACGCGGACGGGGACGTCGTGTCCGTGGGGCAGTCCGACGGCGGGGTGGGGCTGCCGGGGTCGGTAGGGGTGCCCGGGTCCTGCGACGACGGGGGCTCGCTCGGGTCGGGGGACTGCGTCGGCGGGTCCGTGGGGTCACCGCTCGGGCCGGGGCTGGGGTCCGGGCTGCCGCCGTCCGAGGGCCCGGACGGGGTCGGATCGGGCCCGATGACGATCCCGCCGCCCTTGCCTCCGTCCTTGCCGGGGCCTTTGCCGCCGCCGACCGGGCTGGTCGCCGGGGTGTCGCCGCCCGCGCCGGGGCTCTTCGGGATCACGCCCTTGCCGTCGGGCACGGTGTGCACGCCCTCGCGGTAGAACTCCATCCAGTACAGGACCAGTTGGAGATAGTCGCGCGAGTAGTTGTAACTGAGGACGGCGCGTTCGAGGCCGGCCGTACGGCTGACGTCACGGCTGCCGGCGCACAGGTAGTGGCCCGCCGCCAGGGCCGCGTCGAAGATGTTGTTGGGGTTCTTGTCCCCGTCGCCGTTGCCGTCGGCGCCCCAGCGCCGCCAGGTCCCCGGCAGGAACTGCATCGGGCCGACCGCCCGGTCGTAGACCGTGTCACCGTCCCACGCCCCGCCGTCCGAGTCCCGGATCAGGGCGAACCCCTGACCGTTGAGGGCGGGTCCGGTGATGCGGCCGAGGGTCGTACCGTGCGCGTCGACGGCGCCGCCGCGGGCCTGGCCCGACTCGACCTTGCCGATGGCGGCGAGCAGCTCCCAGGGCAGTCGGCAGCCCGCGTCGGTACGGGCGATCGCCGACTCGGCCCTGCGATAGGCGGCCAGGACGGTCGCCGGGATGCCGGACTGGGCGCGGATCTGGGCGGGCGGGTAGACGTGCGTGGGCGCGTCCGGGGTGTTCAGGGGCGGCAGTTCGGTGTGGTACGAGTCGTCGCCCTGCGAGTTCACGGACGGCAGCGGCGCCTCGGCCGACGCGGGGCGCTCCGCGCTGTCACCGTCCCGGCCGCCCCCGCCCAACTCCTCGACGATTCCCGGGGCTTGGGACGCGGTGAGCAGGGCCACCGCCGCAGCCGCCACGGCGGTGCCGCGCAGTCCGCGGCGGGTGCGGGCGTCGCGGGGGCGCAGGCGGGCGAGGAGGTGCGGTCCGCGCTTCACGGGGTTCACGGGGTTCACGGGTCGGACTCCTTGTCTCACGTGGTGGCGGGGCACGTCCTCGGCGGCCTGGCGGTCTAGCTGCCGAAGGTGTCGATGGCCGAGACCAGCCAGCGGCCGTCCCGGAGCACGAGGTCGACTGCGAGCATCGCGCCCGCGTAGCTCGCGGCGTCCTTCGCCTTCGCCGCGGTACTCGTACTGCTCTGGTCGGCGAAGACGAGGACGCGGGCACGGTTGCCGTCGATGCGCTCGACGGCGCTGTCCGTGACGGTGGTGGTCACGACCGTCTTCTGCTTCTTCGCCTGCGCTAGCACGGGGGCGAGCAGCCTGCGGTGCTGTTCGACGGCCTTGCCGGTGAGGAGGGTGGCGACGGCCTTCTCCTCGGCGCCCGGGTTGGCGTGGTCGTACGAGAACAGGGCGTTCACCGCTTCGGACGCCTGCCCCTTGACCTCGCTGGTGCGGGCCGGGTCGGTGAGCGCGGTGTTGCGGCTCGCCTCGTCGTCCCGCAGCCCGCGCGCCTCGGCGTACGCCCAGCCGGCGAAGGCACCGAAGAGGAGAGTGAGAGCGCACAGGACGAGGAGCAGGGGGGCGGGGCGACGGGGGCGACGAGAGGGGAGATCGGTGGTGGTGCGCTTGGGGCGGGGGCGGCGCGGGGAGTCCGCCGCCGTGGCGTTCGGGCGGGGGCGCGGCGAGGGGTCTACGGCCGCGTTCTTGGGGCGGGGGCGGGGCCGGACGAGCGGGATCACGTTCTTCGGGGCGGGGGGCGCCTTCGGGACGACGGTGGCCGTGGTGGTCGCATCGGCGTCGGACCGCACGGGCGTCGACGCCGGGGAGGCGGACCGGTCCCGTTCCGGCCGGGACGGCTTCGTCGCCAGGCGGCGCTGGCGGTTGAGGTGGTGGCGCGTGGTCGACATCTGGTGGGCCTCTCCCCTGGTCAGTCCGTCGTCGCGGTGTCGCCGACCGGCGCCTGGCCGAGGGCGCTGAGCTTCCAGTGGCCGCCGGTCCGGATGAGTTCGCCGAGCATGCGGCTGTCCTTGTCGGTCGCCTTCTGGCCCGAGGCCCGGACGGTGACGCGCAGGGCGATCATCACGCGGGCACGGCCCGCCCGTTGGTCGAGCTCTGTCACCGCCCCGGACAGCACCTTGGCCGTGCTGACAGTCTTCGCGGTCTTCACCTGTGCCGCGAACTCGTCGCGGCCCTTGACCAGTTGGCTGTGCAGGTCGCCAGTGGTCGAGGACTCCCACAGGTCGAGTCCGCTGCCGAGGCGGCGATGGTCCAGCGTGTTGAGGTTCTGCACGGCCTGCTCGCCCGCTTCCAGGACGTCGTCGCGGGAGGCGGAGTACGCGGCGGAGTCGTCGTGCGCCGCCCCGTACCAGGACCAGCCGGCCCATGCGGCGACACCGCCCGCGACAAGGGCGAGGGCGAGCGCCGAAACGAGCAGGGGCTGGGTGAACCGGGTCATGCGCGGTCCCTTCTTCGGGTCGGGGGCGATGGCTCAACGGGCCCTGATGTCGACGATCAGCCATACGTCGCCCCGCAGCCGGGCGGTCACGGAGAGCTGGGCCGCGGACGTCGTGGGCTTGCCCCCGCCGCGCCGGGCAGCCTGGTCGAGGAAGATGAGCAGATGCGCGGTGTCCCCGCGCAGGCTGACGGTGCCGATCCGTACGGCCTGCGTGGTGAGGGTGACACGTTGGGTGCGGACGTTGTCCTTGACCTGGGCGAAGAGCTGTTCGTACTGGTGCGCGGCGCGGCCCGAGAGCACTTCACGCGCGGAGCGCTCGGTGGCGTCGGTACCGCCGGGCGTGTACGAGAAGACCTTGGCGAGCGCGCTGCCGACGTCCCCGCCGACCCGAGTGGTCGCCTCGGCGTCGGTGAGCGCGCGGTTGGCCGCGGCGGGCGTGCTCCTCAACTCGTGGGCCTGGTAGAGGAATACGCCACCGACGAGGGCGAGCAGGACGGAGGCGACGGTGGTGCCGAGGAGGAACCGGCGGCGGGGCCGGACGGCGGGCCGCTGGGCGTCGGTACCGGTCTCCACATCGGCGTCGATATTGGTTCCCGCAGCGGCGTCGGAACCGGTCTCCGCGTCGGCATCGGTCCCCGGAGCGGCGTCGGGCGCCGGGGCCGGATCAAGGTCCGTCGACGCGAGCCCGCTGCCGGTCTTGAACTCCGTTTCAGCCTCCGGCAGTTCGTCCCCCTCCGCCCCTACCCGCACCACGCGTCCGATCCCCTCCCACATCATCCGGACACCTCCGTCACCGGTACCGCGTTCAGCGTCTTCACGCGCCAGGTGCCGTCCGAGGAGCGCGCGAGGAGCGCCTCCAGGCGTTTGCGGTCCGCCGACGGGGACTTGGCGTTCTTCGGCGTGGTCTCCACCCGGACCGTGGCGATGAGCTTCGCGGTGCCCGCGCGGTCGTCGAGCGCCGTGATCGCCGCGTCCGTGACCACGCCCCGCGAGGACGCCCCGGCAGCCGGTGTCAGACGGCCGAGCTGTGTGCGGAGCGGGCCCGTCGTGACCGCCTTCCAGGTGGTGATGCCCGAGCGGGCGCGCGTCATCGTCGACGCGTCCAGGGTCGTCAGCGTCACCACGGCCGCGCGCCCATCGGCCAGGGCCGCGTCGCGCGAGCGGGCGTATGCGAGGTCGTCGTCGTCCCGTGCCTGCGCGTACGACCAGGCGCCCGTCCCGCACAGAGCGAGGGCCGTGACGAGTCCCGCCCCCGCGAGGAATCGTCGCGGGCCGCGCCCCCACGCCCTCACGCGCCGCTCCCGGGCGTGAGGGCGAGCAGGTCCGCCATGCCGGGTGACGTACGGTCCGCCGCGTCGTCCACCGAAGGCAGGGACAGGGCCCCGGGCCGGGCCGGCTTCGGGACGCCTCCGCCGTCCGGCGCGTTCGCCGAGCCGCGTACGCCGATCCCGCTCGACGGGGGTGACGTGCAACGCGCGCCTTTGTTGAGCGTCGGCGCCGCGCTCAGGTCCGTGCCGAGACGGTAGCGCGTACCGGAGTAACCGGCCGTGCAGGGCAGGGGTTTGAAGAAGGTGACCGCCATGCCGAGGTTGACCTTCTTTCCGTCGACGGCCGATGCGCCCGCCGCGACGGCCGCGGGCAGCTTCACGAGGAGTTCCTCGGTGCCGTGCTGCCGGGTGACGGCGACCTCCGAGGTGGTGAGGAGGTTGGCCAGGACGACACCGATGTCCGGGTCCAGGTCACGTAGGAGTGCGCTGAGCTGGGTGGCGGCCTCCGGCGCGGCCATGATGAGGCGGCGCAGATCGGCGTCGGAGCCCTTGAGCGTGGCCGCGAGGTCCTTCGCGCCGGACGCGAAGTCCCGTATGGCCCGGCCCTCTTCGGCCTGGGTGCGCAGCACGACCTCGCCGTCGGCCATGAGTTTCGTGGTCTGCGGCAGGGCGCGGTCGGCGGCCCGGACGAAGTCGGAGCCGTTGTCCATGAGGATCTGGAGGTCGTCGCCGCGTCCTTCGAAGGCCTTGCCGAACTCGTCGACGACGGTGCGCAGCGAGTCGAGCGGCACGGATGCCGTCAGGTCGTCCACGCTCGACAGGACGTCCGTCACCGGACGCGGCACGCTCGTCGCGACCGGGGCGATCCGGGCCCCGTCCGCGAGATAGGGGCCGTCCGTACGGCCGGGGCGCAGGTCGATGTACTGCTCGCCGACGGCCGACAGACTCGCCACGACCGCCTTGGCGTCGTCGGGGATGCGGGGCGCGGACTTCTTGATGCGCAGTTCGGCCTGCACCCCGTCGGGAGTGAGCCCGATCGGTCCGACCCTGCCCACCGACACGCCCCGATAGGTGACGTCGGAATGTGTGAACAGACCTCCGGTGCGCGGCAGTTGTACCTTCACCGTGTAGTAGTCGGCGGCTCCGACGTAGCGGCCCAGATCGGCGTATCGGATGCCGAGGTAGCCGAGGACGAGGACGGCGACGACGAGGAACGCAAGGTTCTTGAGGCGGACCGCGAGGGTGATCACCGGCCACCACCCCCCGGCGTCACGGAGGGCAGCGGCAGCGGCGACTTCCGCGAGGAGGAGGACTGCGCTGTCGTCGACGGGGACGGGGACGGGTCGTCCCCGGTCAACGGTGGGATCAGCTGGGTGCCCGGCACGGCCGTCACGTCCAGATACGCATTGAGGTAGTCGCCCTTGACGCCGCGCAGCACCTCGTCCGTGAACGGATAGGTGAGCAGCACCTGGAGGGAGTCCGGCAGGTCCTTGCCGGCGTCGGCCAGCGCCTTGAGGGTGGGCGCGATGGCCTTGAGGTCGGCGACCATGTCGGCCTGGCCCGCGTCGATGGTGTCGACGGCGACTCCCTTGAGGCGGTCGAGGGAGCGCAGCATGGTCACCAGCGAACCCCGTTGCTTCTTGAGGGTCTTGAGCCCGGGTGAGAGCTTCGTCAGCACGGTCCCGACATCCTCCTTGCGGTGCGCGAGTGTCGCCGACAGCTGGTTGACGCCGTCGAGCGCCGCGGTGATGTCGCCGCGGTGGTCGTCGAGGTTCGTGACGAGGGTGTTGACGCGGCGCAGCGTCGAGCGGACTTCCGGTTCCCGGCCGCCGAGCGCCGAGTTGAGCTCGGTGGTGATCGTCTTGAGCTGGTTGACGCCGCCGCCGTTGAGGAGCAGCGACAGGGCGCCGAAGACCTCCTCGACCTCGGTGTTGCGGCCGGTGCGTGACAGGGGGATGCGGTCGCCGGCGTGCAGGGACCCGGTGCCGTTCCTCGGCGCGACGAGCTGCACGTACTTCTCGCCGAGCAGGCTGGACTGTTCCAGGCGGGCACCTGTGCCGGCGGGCAGCTCGACGTCGCCGTTGATGCGCAGGGTGACGCGCGCGGCCCAACTGCCGCCGCTTGCCAGACGGATGTCGGTGACGCGCCCCACGGCGACGTCGTTCACCTTGACCGCGGACTGCGGGACGAGGCTGAGCACGTCCTTCATGTCGGCGGTGATCGTGTAGGGATGGGGGCCGAGGTCGGCGCCGCCGGGCAGCGGCAGGTCCTCGATGCCGCCGAAGGACGGGGTGGGGACGGATATCACGCCGAGGGTCAGGCAGAAGGCGACCACGACCGTCAGGACGCAGCCGATCCCGGCGCCGGTGGCCGCTTTCCGCCGCCGGACGGCGGTCACCGGTCGCCCCCTGCGACGGGCAGCGGCAGCAGGGGCCCGCCCATGCTCAGCTCGTTCAGGTTCGCGCGCCCGTCCAGGGTGCGGGTGCGCGGGTTGTACGCGTTCACCACGTTCCCGGCGGCCAGTGGCGCGACGTCGAGGGCCTCGGCGAGCGACGCGCGCTGGTCGACGAGCGTCTGGGTGATCGGCACGAGCCGCTCGACGTTCTTCTTCAGCTCGCCCCGGTTGTCCTTGATGAACGCCTTCACCTGGCCGAGTGCCTTGCCGAGTTCCTTGAGCGCGGCGGCGAGGTCGTCCTTGTTGTCGGCGAAGTAGTTCGTGACGTCGTCGAGGTTCTCCTGTGCAGTGCGCACGCCGCCGTCCTTCTCCTTCAGCATCGTGGTGAACGTCTGGAGTTGGCTGAGCGTCGTGAACAGGTCGTCGCTGCTGCCGTTGAGCGTCTTGGCGGCCTTGCCGAACTGTTCGATGCTGTCGCCCATCGCCGCCCCGTTGCCCTTGAGATTCTTGGCGCCGGTGTCGAGCAGTCCGGAAAGGGCGCCCTGGGCGTTCGCGCCGCCGGGGCCGAGCGCCTTGCTCAGCTCGGTGACGCTGTCGTAGAGCTGGTCGATCTCGACGGGGGTGCGGTTGCGGGACGCGGGCAGCTTCGCGCCGTCACGCAGCGCGGGGCCCGTGGTGTAGGCGGGCGTGAGCTGCACGTACCGGTCGGCGACGACGCTGGGCGCGACCGCCACGGCCCGCGCCCCGGCCGGCACCTTCACCCCGTCGTCGATGTCGAGCGTGACCCGCACCTGGGTGCCCTCGGGATCCACGGAGGCGACCCGACCGACGCGTACGCCCAGGATCCGCAGGTCGGAGCCGGCGTAGATGCCGACGGCCCGCTCGAAGTAGGCGGTGATCCGGGTGCCGCCCGGCCCCGTGGCCCGTACGCCGACGATCCCGGCGGCCAGGAGCACGGCGAGCGCGAGTGTCCCGACGAGCAGTCTGCGGCGCGTACTCATCACTGGCCACCACCCTTGACGTCGTACTTTCCGTTCTTCGGGGGCATGCAGGAGGTCGCCGGCAGGGAGTCCTCGGGCAGGTAGTTGCGTGGCACGACGCCGCACAGATAGCTGTCGAACCAGCGGCCGTTGCCGAGGGTGTTGCCGATGAGCCGGTAGTAGGGGCCGACGAGGGCGAGGGTCTTGTCGAGCTTGCCCTGGTTCTTCGCCAGGACGTCCGTCACCCGGCCGAGGGCCTTCAGGGTCGGTCCGAGTTGTTTCTCGTTGTCGGTGACGAGTCCGCCGAGTTCCTTGCCGAGTGCCGAACTTCCGCTGAGCAGCGCCTTGATGGCGGCCCGCCGTCTGCGCAGCTCGCCGAGCAGGGAGCCGCCGTCGTCGATGAGCGTCTCGAAGCTGGACTTCTTCGTCTTGAGTGTTTTCGTCAACTTCTTGCTGCCCGAGAGGAGTTCGGCGAGCTGCGTGTCCCTCGACGACACGGTCCTGGACAGTGCGGACAGGCCCTTGACCGCCGCCCGCACATCGGGCGGCGAGTCCTTGAACGTGTCGGAGATCGTCTCGAAGCTCGCGGCGAGCTGCTTCGTGTCGATCTCGTCGATGGTGCTGCTGAGGTCCTGGAATGCCTGGGTGACGTCGTACGGGGATGTGGTGCGGGAGAGCGGGATGCGGGAGCCCGGGTCCTGGCGGGCCGAGCCGACCGGGTCGAGGGCGACGTACTTCTCACCGAGCAGGGTTTTGATGGCGATGGCGGCGGTGGTGCGGTCGCCGATCCAGGTGCCCTTGTCCTGGATGTCGAAGGTGACCTTCACCTTGTTCCCGTCGAGGGCGACGCCGGTGACCTCGCCGACCTTGACCCCCGCGATGCGCACCTCGTCGCCGGCACCGAGGCCGGCGGCTTCGCTGAAGTCGGCGGAGTAGGCGGTGCCGCCGCCGATGACGGGCAGGCTGCTCGCGTTGAACGCGGCGAGCGCGAGGAGGGCGAGCAACAGGAGGCCGACCACGGCCACGGCTACGGGGTTGCGCTCCTGGATCGGTTTCACCGAGGGCCACCTGACCTTCACTGGCATCCGCATCACTGGCACCTCGCAGCGGTGACGGCGATGCCGGTGGGCGGCTTCGATCCGTCGGACATGGTCAGGCCGCCGACCCTGGCCTCGCAGAGGTACAGGTTGAACCAGGAGCCGTACGACGACAGGCGTGACAGAGCGGTCAGCTTGGCGGGTGTCTTGTCGAGGAAGTTCTCGATCTGCGGAATGCCGTCCCCGAGGGAGGTGGAGAGGCGTCCCAGCTGGTGGATGTCACCCTTCAGGGGCGCCCGCGCGTCCTTCAGGAACCCGGCGGTGACGGTTGTCAGGTCCCCCATCGCCTCGATGGCGTGGCCGAGCGGCTTCCGGTCGTCGTTGAAGCCGGAGACGAGCTCCTGGAGGGTGGTGACGAGGTCGTCGAATTGGTCCTCGCGGTCGTTGATCGTGGTCAGGACGTCGGTGAGGTTCCCGACGACTTCTCCGATCACCTTGTCCTTGGCGGCGACGGTCGACGACAGCGAGCCGACGTGCTCGATGAGGCTGTTGACGGTGCCGCCCTCACCCTGGAGCACCTTCACGATGGATCCGGCAAGCTCGTTCACGTCTTTCGGGGACAGGCCCTCGAACAGCGGCTTGAACCCGTTGAACAGGAGCGTGAGGTCGAGGGCGGGAGTGGTGCGGGCGAGCGGGATCGTGCCGCCGGGGCCGAGGTCGCCGGACGCGGCGCCGGTGCCGCGACCAAGGGCGATGTAACGCTGGCCGACCATGTTGAGGTACTTCACGGCGGCGGTCGTGGTAAGCGGCAGGGGCCGGCCCTTCTCGACGGTGAAGGTGACCTGGGCGGTGCGCCGGTCGACGACGCGCACGTCCGTCACCTCCCCGACCTTCACCCCGGAGATCCGTACGCCGTCCCCGTCGATGAGGCCGGTGACATCGGTGAACAGGGCCTTGTAGGTGACGGTGTCGGTGCCGACGCCCGTGTTGGCGATGGAGAAGCCGAGCACGGTGGTGGCCAGGGCGGTGACGACGACGAAGACGAGCGACTTGACCAGCGGCCCGGCGAGGGACCGCCGCTTCATGTGCGCGAACTCCCCTGGTGTTCCACTCATTTGAGCTTCACCTCCGTCCCCCGGTACACGGGCCCGGCGAGCAGGCTCGACCAGTCGGGCAGGTCGTCGGGCGAGGTCTTGGCGCCCGGTGCGATGAGCTCGTTCACCAGGTCGTTCTCCTGCGGCGAGTTGGCGGGCCCCAGGTCCTGCTCCGCGGACGCGGTGGCAGTGACGGGCGCCTTGGCGGTCCCGGCGCCGAGATACGGCACCGGGTAGCAGTGCGGACCGCCGCCGGAGGTGTACGCGGGGGTGTCCCGCCCGGCGGCGTACCCGCCGCGCGAGGGAACGGTGGTGACGTCCACATGGATGCCGTGCTGGTCCGTGCCCTTGCCGAGGACCTTGTCCATGCGCGGCACGAAGTCGGCGAGGGTGCGCAGGGTGCACGGGAAGGACGGCGCGTACTCGGCGAGCAGCTGGAGTGTGGGACGGGAGGTGGCGGAGAGCCGGATGATGTTGTGCTGGTTGGCACGCAGGAAGGCGTCGAGGTCCTCGGCGGTCCGGGTCGTGGCCCCGTAGGTGCCGGCGAGTTCGCTCTCCTTCTCGGCGATCGTGCCGCTGGTGGTGGTGAAGTCGGTGAGCGCGTCGATGATGCCGGGCGCGGCATCGGCGTACACGTGGGAGACCTTCACGAGCTGCTTCAGATCTTCGTTCAAGGTGGGCAGGTTCGGGTTGAACTTGCGCAGATGCGCGTCGAGTTGAACAAGCGTGTCGCCGATGCGGTCGCCTCGCCCCTGCAGCGCCTGGGAGACTGCGGAGAGGGGCGCGGACAGCTTCTGCGGCTGTACGGCGGTGAGCATCGGCAGGACGTGGTCGAGCACCTGCTGCAACTCGATGGCGTTGGCGGACCGGTCCTGCGGAATGACGGCCCCGGCCGGCAGCATCCGGGTGCTGGGGCTCGAGGGCGGTACGAGGGCGACGTACCGCTCGCCGAACAGCGTGGTCGGCAGCATCTGGGCGCGGACGTCGTCGGGGACGTGATCCAGGGCGCCGGGTTCGAGCGCGAGGGTGAGGCGGGCGCCGTCGGCGGTGGCATCGATCCCGCGGACCTCGCCGAGCACGACGCCCCGCAACTTGACCTCGGCGCCGAGATGCATCTCGTTGCCCACGTTCCCGGTCTCGACGACGACCTGGTCGGAGTTGGTGAAGTCCTTGTTGTAGACGGCGACGGCGAGCCAGATGAGCAGCGCGGGCACGATCAGGAAGACGACACCCGCGAGTCTGCGGCGCAGGGTCCTCATGTCAGCCCGCCACCTTCACCGTCGTGGTCGCGCCCCACAGGGCGAGCGACAGGAAGAAGTCGGTGACGGAGATCAGGACGATGGCGTTGCGCACGGACCGTCCCACGGCGACGCCGACACCGGCGGGCCCGCCACTGGCGCGGAAGCCGTAGTAGCAGTGGGCGACGATGACCATGACGCTGAAGATCAGTACTTTCAGGACGGACAGCAGGACGTCCGTCGGCGAGAGGAAGAGATTGAAGTAGTGGTCGTACGTGCCCTGCGACTGGCCGTTGAAGACGACCGTGACCAGGCGCGAGGCGAAGTAGGAGGAGAGCAGCCCGACGGCGTAGAGCGGCACGATGGCGACGACCCCGGCGATGATGCGGGTGGTGACGAGATACGGCAGGGACCGCACGCCCATCCCTTCGAGCGCGTCGACCTCCTCGTTGATCCGCATGGCCCCGAGCTGCGCCGTGAACCCTGCGCCGACGGTCGCCGACAGTGCGAGACCGGCCACGAGCGGGGCGATTTCGCGGGTGTTGAAGTACGCGGACACGAACCCGGTGAACGCGGCGGTACCGATCTGGTCCAGGGCGGCGTAACCCTGGAGTCCGACGACGGTGCCCGTGGCGGCGGTCATCGCGATCATCACGCCGATGGTGCCGCCGATGACGCCGAGCCCGCCGGACCCGAAGGCGACCTCGGCGAGCAGCCGCTGCACTTCCTTCGTGTAGCGGCGCAGGGTACGCGGGGCCCACGCCAACGCCCGTATGTAGAAGATGAGTTGATTACCGGAGCGATCGAGCCATGCCAGTGGGGAAGCCATGGGGCGGCTCAGCCTCCCTTCGGCGGAACGATCTGGAGGTAGATCCCCGTCATCACCGTGTTCACGAAGAAGAGCAGGATGAAGGTGATGACGACGGACTGGTTGACGGCGTCCCCGACGCCCTTCGGCCCGCCGCGCGGGTTGAGCCCGCGGTAGGCGGCGACGATCCCGGCGATGAACCCGAAGATGAGGGCTTTCAGCTCGCTGATGTAGAGGTCGGGGAGCTGGGCGAGCGCGCTGAAGCTCTGCAGATACGCGCCCGGGGTCCCGTGCTGCATGACCACGTTGAAGAAGTAGCCGCCGAGCGTGCCGACGACGGACACCATGCCGTTGAGGAGCAGCGCGACCGACATGGTGGCGAGCACGCGCGGCACGACGAGCCGCTGCACCGGCGAGACGCCCATGACGGTCATGGCGTCCAGTTCCTCGCGGATCTTGCGCGAGCCCATGTCGGCGCAGATGGCGGAGCCGCCGGCCCCGGCGATGAGCAGCGCGACGATGAGCGGGCTGGCCTGCTGGATGACGGCCAGCACGCTGGCCCCGCCGGTGAAGGACTGCGCCCCCAACTGCTGGGTCAGCGACCCGACTTGGAGGGCGATGACCGCGCCGAACGGGATGGAGACGAGGGCGGCGGGCAGGATGGTGACACTGGCGATGAACCAGAACTGCTCGACGAATTCCCGGAACTGGAACGGCCGCCGGAACACGGCCCGCGCCACTTCGAGCCCGAGGGCGAACAGCTTGCCGGTCTGTCTGAGCGGCCCGAGCAGCGGATTGGCCTGCGCTCCGTTGGGGCGCGGGAAACTGCGCGCCCGACCACGACGATGCCGCACCCGGGACTCAGCCTTCTTCGGCAGACGGGTCTCCGTGCTCATACGGCACCCCCGGCCCGGGGCAGCACGGCAGTCGGCTCCAGCACTTCGCGGCCGTACGTGGCCCGGATCGCGTCCCGCGCCGACTCCGGCAAGGAGTCGAGCAGCCCGAGCACCCGCTCCCGGCGCCGCGCGACAGCACCTCGCGCCCCGAGTCCGGGTGACGGCTCAAGTTGCGGCACGATCTCACGCGGCGAAATGGTGGCCACACCCCCGTTCTGCTCGGCCTCAGCGGCCAGCGCTGCCGCGTCCTTCTCCTCCGACATCCCGATCGGCCCGGCCTTGCTGGCGGTGAGGAACTGCGCGACGACCGGTTCCTCACTGGTGAGGAGCACCTCGCGCGGCCCGAACGTCACGAGGTTGCGCCGGAAGAGCATCCCCATGTTGTCGGGCACGGTCGCGGCGATGTCGAGGTTGTGGGTGACGATGAGCATGGTCGCGTCGGTCGTCGTGTTCAGGTCGATGAGCAACTGCGAGATGAAGGCGGTCCGTACGGGGTCGAGCCCGGAGTCGGGTTCGTCGCAGAGGATGATCTGCGGATCGAGCACGAGGGCTCGCGCCAGCCCGGCCCGCTTCCGCATACCGCCGCTGATCTCCCCCGGCAGCTTCCCCTCCGAGCCCACCAACCCGACGGCGTCGATGCGCTCCATGACGATCCGCCGGATCTCCGACTCCTTCTTCTTCGTGTGCTCGCGCAGCGGGAAGGCGATGTTGTCGAAGAGGTTCATCGACCCGAACAGGGCGCCGTCCTGGAACATCAGCCCGAACAGCTTCCGGGCCTCCATCACATCCCGCTCGGGACTGCGCACCATGTCGACACCGTCGACCGTCACCCGCCCCCGCTCGGGCTTGAGCAGCCCGATCAGGGACTTGAGGAAGACGGTCTTGCCGGTACCGGACGGCCCGAGCATCACGCTGATCTCGCCGGCGGGCAGGGTGAGGCTGACGTCCTGCCAGATGTTCTGCTTGCCGAAGGACTTGGTCAGGCCCTCGACCTTCACTTCGATTCCCATGTCACCTCCAGCAAGCACTCGTTGCTCATGTGCACCGGGAGGCGCACGCTAAGTCGGCCGATACCGCCGGGACAAGCAGTACGACAGCTGATTCCGCACCGCGGTGAGTAATTTGTCAGCGGGTGACAAAGTCGCGGCGCAGCCTTGTTTCCAAGTGAGCAGAACCTGTGGGGGAGGCCACACGGATTTGACGTTACGGCCGAGTAACCTGACCCGGCAATAGCGGTTCACGAAGTTTCCACGGAACCTCGAACACCCCTATTGTTTTTGTCAGTTCCGTACGAATTGGGTCGGCCGTTTTGTTCGTGGGTTATGAAAAAGGCCAGGGGCGGGGTTACTTCACGGCCGCATGCCAGTACTGCGACAGCAGTGCTCCCTCGTTGGGTGCCACGCTCTTCGGGTCGGTGAACACCGCGACGTGCGTGGACGCGCTCTTCAGTACGACGTTGTTCTTGCCGGAGGCGGCGGGGATCCCGGACTTCAGGTCGACCGCGAAGTCGAGGGCGCCGAGCAGGCCGCAGCCGTTGGCACCGGGGACGGTGTACGTCGCGTCGCCCTGGTCGGCGTCGTCCGCGTTGATGCGCCCGAGAACACCCGTCGGGTTGGCCGTGCCGTCCGGGTCGAACCGGCCCTGGGAGACGGCCGGCGCGGTCACGTTCTGCGGGCGCAGCACGATCGGGTCGGACGCGGAGCCGATGTAGCAGGAGTCACCGAGGAGCGGGTTGTCCAGCTTGATGCGGACCGGGAGCGTAATGATCGGCTTGCCCTGCTGGACACCGTTGAGCAGCTGGAAGTCGGTCGGAGTGTTCACCGATTCGACGGTGGCGGTCACCCGGTTCAGGGTGTTGTCGGTCAGCTGCTTGCAGATGTCACTCACCAGCGGAATGTCGCTCGGACACATCAACCCGAGCAGCCCGCCGGGCAGTTCGGCCGGGTCCGCGACGAGCGCGCCGCCCGGGGGCGAGACCACCGTGGAGGTGCCGCCGGGGTGCGTGACGACGCCGGCCTGGAGGTCGGTGCGGCCCGTCGGAACCTGGGAGTTGCCCAGCTTGATGGAGCCGCTCGCCGAGCTGGAGGCGATACAGATCGCCACGTCGGTCTGGCCGTCGGCGGCGAGCATGGCGGGGTTGTCGACGGGGCAGCGGGTGAACGGGGCCCAGGCGCCGCCCAGTTCGGTGGCGGCCGACGACGGTGCCACGGCGGCGAGCGTGGCCAGAGCTGTCACGGCGAGCAGCGTTGCGGGTCTGCGGATACGCATGGTGAATTCCCTTCGCGGAGGTCGAAGGTGCGCGGGGAGAGGTAGTGGGTCCATCCGGACGTTACTGACGGGAAACCCCCTGCGGCAATGGGCTCGTTGACGGGAATTCAGCTACTCGCGCGTTTGTAGCGGGCTGAGCAATACACGGACCGAACTGCTCACCGAGTGAGTATTTTCGCGCCCGCCGCCCGAAGTCCTCATCCGGCGACAAGAAGCAGCGACCCGATTGAGCAACGGCCGACAAGAAACGCAGCGAATTCTCTCACCAGCAAGGAATCTCACGACACTCCATTGCGGGCCGCGGTTACTTGCTCGTAACGTCCCTTCCTAGGCGACGGACAGCCGCTCCCTCACATCGGCTGCGTCCGCACGGAGTTGAGCCGTAGCCCGCCCTGGTTCCCGCCGGGCGGCGCATTCCATCTCGTACGCCACCCATCCCTTGGAGGGATTCATCGTGCGCAGAATCGCCCGAAACACTGCTCTCGCCGTTGCCGCCGCAGGCGCGGCCCTCGGACTGTCCGTCACGCAGGCCTCGGCCGGGGCGCTGGCCACCTTCACCGTCTCCGGCGGCACCTCCTACACGGCCCACGCGGTCAACCCGACCCTGTCCGTGCCGGCCACCACGCTCACGTGTGACTCGTCGGACGCTTCGGGCACCCTCAAGAACGGCAGCGGGCTCGACGGCGCCGGCATCGGAACCGTCGGCAACATCTCCTTCACCAACTGCAACGTGGGCGGCATCGGCTTCGACGTGACGCCCAGCACGCTGCCGTGGTCGATCAATCTCGACAGCATGAACGGCACCGACGAGGCCGACGGCACCATCTCCGGGATCAAGGCCAGCATCAGCGGCATCGGCTGCTCCGCGTCGTTCTCCGGCAGCGTGACGGGTCACTACACGAACAGCACCCACACCCTGCACGTCACCGGTGGCGGCACCCTGGCGGCGGACCCCGGCGCCAGCTGCCTCGGCCTGATCAACCCGGGTGACCCCGCGGACTTCGTCGGCGACTACGTCCTGGACCAGACCCCGGTCGTCTCCTCGCCGTGAAGCCCTGAGCTCGCCCCCATGCAGCCCGCCGCCGGTCGGTCACCGGCGGCGGGCCCGGCCGCGTCCAGGGAACGGCACGCACCAGCGGAGGTCAGCAGATGAGAGTGCAAGGGCGGCAGGGCGGACGGTCAGGTGTCGCGCGCACACTGCGGATGGCGCCGGTCGCCGCCGTGGTACTCGCCGCGGGCCTGCTGTCAGGTCCTGGCTCGCAGGCGGACGAAGGTCAGCCGACCGTGGAGATCGCCTACGACTGCGCGGTCCCCGACCACCCGTCCTCGAATGCGTCGGGTACGCCCGACAGCACGGACGCCACGCCCTCCGCGGGCACGACCCTGCGCGCGTCCGTCCGGATCGGCACCCAACTGCCGTCGTCCGCCGAGCCGGGCCGCCCGATCAGACCGGGTGACGTGACGGTGGAGACCGACCTGCCGTTCGCCGGCCTGGCCTCCCTCCTCCCCCAGGGGACGGACGGCTTGGCCGGCGACGCGTCACTCGGCGTCCGGATTCGCCAGGGCGCGGAGTCGGCCGACGCCACCTGGTCCGCGCTGACGGCCAGCGCCTCCACCCCACCGCCCACCGACACCCTGCGCCTCGGCCACACCGGCCCGGCCCCCACGATCACCGTGAGCGAACCGGGCTACGTCGACCTCTACGCCACCGAACTCTCCCTGAGACTGACCCCGTTGACGAAGGGGGTACCCAGCACCGAAGCCGCGCTCACGCTCGACTGCGCCCCCGCCGAGAAGGACCCGGCGCGCACCCGCCTCGCCCACATCAGCGTGCCGGACGGCACGGGCCCGACCGGCACCCCCTCGGCGAGCGCCCCCGACGGCATCGGCGCGCCACGCGAGGGCCTCACCGTCACCCCGCCGGACAGCGGCACCACAGGCGCGGACACCTGCCCGCCACCGCCGCCCACCGGAGTACCGGACCTCAGTCAGCTGCCGGAGCCCCTGCCCGGAACGGTGCTCGGCCCCTTGCTGCCCCACCCGGGCGTTCCCGCGTGCGCGTACGCGGTGGGCCTGAGCACCGTACGCAAACAGAACAGCTCCATGATCATCAATGATCCGGCCAAGGAACCGGGCCTGATGAACATTCGCGCGGCCATGCAGACGCAGTTCAGGGCGTCCGGGCCGTTCTACACCCGGATCGACAGTCTGGGCGAACTCGACCTGCCCGACGCCGAATCGACCTTCCTCTCCTTCGGCTTCACACCCGTCACCGCCAAGGCCTCCTTCAAGAACGAGCCGATCACCATCTCCACCGGCACCATCGGCACCTCCCCCAACGCGATGCCGTTCGCCGTCGCGACGTTCTTCCAGTCGCTGCGCGTCCACGACGTGAAGATCAACGGCACACCCCTGGACGTCGGTCCCAACTGCCACACGGAGCGCTACCGGGCGACGTTGCGCGGCGACTTCACCTCGACGACCGGCCGTTACATCAACGTCCTCTCGGGCGGCATCCTCAAAGGAACGGTCGACATCCCGGCGTTCACCGGCTGCGGAGCGAACGGTGAGAATCTCGACCGCCTGTTCACGGCCGGGATCAGCGGCCCCGGCAACGACATCATCATGAACCAGGCCCCGACCTGCATCCCGGGCCCTCCGCGTGCCCAGTGCCCGCCCGTCATCCCGCCCCTGCCCGGAGGCAAGACCTCCTGAGAACGTTCGCTTCCGGACAACCCTCTCCCAAGTGGTGTACGTCACACGCAAGTTGCTCTAGCTTCAGGAGTTCCCAAAGGTATGCACCTGACGGCCACCGCAAGGGCCACATGGGCCACACCATGGGCCCGTGCGGTACCCGTCCCCCACCGGGCGCCCGTACACCGAGGACCGTGCCATGCCCCAGCACGTACAACCACCGGACGTGAACGAGCCGTTGGGCCCGCTGCCCAGGGAGTTCGCCGCCATCATGCGGCCCGAACTCCCCGGTCTCATCAAAGAGATCAGAGTCGAGGTGACCCGCGCCTACCCCGAGTACGCGCAACTCCTCAGCGGACCGAACGCCGCCGCCATCCGCCAAGGCGTGGATCTCGCACTCTCCGCCTTCGTGGACCGTGTCGCCGACCCCGGCGCCACCTCGGACCAGCGCGACGAACTCCTCCGTAAATTCGGTCGAGTCGAAGCCTATGAGGGTCGCGACCTGGAGACCCTGCAGGGCGCCTACCGGCTCGGCGCCCGCGTGGCACTGCGCCGCACCAAGACCATCGGCCGCCGCTACGACCTCTCCCCCGCCCTGCTCCTCGCCTTCGCCGACGCGCTCTTCGCGTACGTCGACGAGCTGGGAGCGCTCTCACGGGAGGGCTATCTGGAGGTGCAGGCGAGATCGGGCTCGGCGTTCGAGGTCGTGCGAAGACGGTTGCTGCATCTGCTGCTCGCCGGCACTCCTCTGCATCACGCCACCATCAACGAGCTGTGCGAGCAGGCTGGTTGGCCCCTCCCCGAGGAGGCCACCCTCATCGCGCTGCGGGCTCCCGCCCCCGACCACATCCAGGCCGGCCTGGACCCCGACGTCCTCGCCGACCTCGGCATCCCGCAGCCCCACATGCTCATCCCGGGCCCGCTCACGGCAGAGCGCCGCGCCATGCTGGAGTCCGCCATCGGTACCGCCCCGCTCGCGATCGGCCTCACGTTACCGACCGCGCAGGCCTCGGACTCACTGCGCTGGGCGCGCAGAGCGTTACAGCTCGTGGACGATGACATCGTTGCCGACGCCCAAGTCATCGACAGTGCGGACCACTTGGTGACGATGTGGCTGCTCTCCGACCCAGCCCTGACCGCGCAGATCGCGACCCGCGAACTCGCCCCGCTGGCCCCCGTCTCCGGCAAGCGCCGCGCCCGCCTCGTGGAGACCCTGCACGCCTGGCTCACCACCCGCGGCACCGCGGACCAGGTGGGCGACGTCCTCGGCGTCCACGCCCAGACCATCCGCTACCGGCTGCGCAACCTGGAGGCCCACTTCGACACCCAACTGGCCGACCCGGAACGCCGGTTCGCCATGGAGGTGGCGCTGCGCGCGCAGCATCTCCAGGGCGGCGGCGTGTCCGAACTGAACTGACTTCCCTACGAGTTCACATACCCGGCGACGAACAGGCGGAACGCCTCCGGCGTGAACGTGAGGCTCGGGCCCGCCGTGTTCTTGGAGTCCCGAACGGCGACAGCGGCGCAGGAGGTTCCGGCGACCTCCACGCACTCGCCGCCCTGGTCACCGCTGTACGAGGACTTGACCCAGGCGAGAGCCCCCAGCGGCGCGCACTCCACGCACGAGCCGCCCTGGTCACCGCTGTAGCTGGACTTACGCCACTGGATGCTCGCCATAACGCTCCTCCATCACCTGCCGGATCAGCTCGGCCGAGCCCGGGATGGACAGGGCGGCCGCCTGCAAGTGATCGTAACGGAGCGAACAGTCTTTGACGGTGGTCGGGTTGGCGGTCGGATGCCCTTGCCCGTAGCCCTCGGTGTAAACGATGGACGGGTCGCTCGGAAAGCGGAAGAGATCATACGGGCCCTGCAATCCAGCGTGCTCCCCGACGCTGAAGGACAGCACCTGAATGTTCACCGCAGGATCGTGCTCGTAAGCCAACAGGTGCGCGAGTTGGCCCCGCATCACCTCACGACCACCGATCTCCTGACGCAGCGCTGCCTCACCGAGGACGAACCACAGCTGCGGCGGCTCCTCCTTCTCCAGGATGCGCTGGCGGGCCAGTCGGACCTCGGTACGGTCGTCCAGGTTCGTCCGGTCCATCGTGCCGAGCACCGCCCGCGCGTACGCCCTGGTCTGCAACAGGCCGTGAACCATGCTGGAGTGGAACGAGCAGATCCCCTCCGCCCGCGCCTCCAACTCCGCAACTTGCTGGAACCACACCGGCAGTTGAGACCGCAGCACCAACCCGACGAGCCGCGACAGCAAACCATCCGCGCCCAGCGCCGCGTCGCACCGTTCGCTGAACTCCGGCGTCGGCAGCTTTCTCGCCGTCTCGATCTGGCCCACCAGGGACCCGGTGTAATTGACGATGCCCCCGAGCTGCTTCTGGGTCAGGCCGGCGGCCTCCCGGTGACGGCGCAGCTCATAGCCGTAGTAGTCGAGCGGCGACGCGCTCGGGTCGAGGACGTTGATGTGGACCACGCACAGCCCCCTCAACTCGGCCCACGCGTGGGCCAGTTGTATCCGGTCGATTGCACAGCGTAGTCAAGGCTCGTCACGCTCGTCCCATGAACGAGCAAACCGAGCAGCACGCGTACACGCTGCACCTCACCGTCGGCACCCACTCCGCCCGCCACGTACGCCGCATCGTCCGCGCTCTGTGCGAGGACTGGGCGATTCCGGCGGACCTGGGCCACGACATGGCGCTCGGCGTCACGGAGCTGCTGTCCAACGTCGTACGCCATGTGCCCGGCGCGCGAGCCGAGGTGCGGCTGCTCCACGACCCGGGCACCGGGCACCTGCGGGCGGAGGTGAGCGACGAGGGTGCTGCGCTCCCGCCGGAAGCACCGCACTCGGCCGACCCGTTCGCCGAGTCGGGCCGCGGCCTCGCCATCGTCTCGGCGGTCGCGACGAAGTGGGGTGTTCAGCCCTTGGCGGTCGGCAAGACCGTCTGGTTCGAATGCGTCGCCTCGTCCGCCTGACCGGTGGCCGCCGCCGTCACCGTCCGCGCCCGGGGCCGGGGCCCCTGGAGCATGTACGTCAGCAGGAAGCCGAGACCGACCACCGTCGCCCCGCCCACCGCGTCGAGCACCCAGTGGTTGCCGGTGGCAATGATCGCGGAGATCGTGCACAGGGGGTGGACGAGACCGATGGCCTTGATCCACCACCTCCGCGCGAACACGACGATCACGAGCCCGCACCACAGGGACCAGCCGAAGTGCAGCGAGGGCATGGCCGCGTACTGGTTGGTGAGCGCGGTCAGCGTGCCGTAGTCCGGCTTGGAGAAGTCCTGTACGCCGTGCACCGTGTCGATGAAGCCGAGCGCGGGCATCAGACGCGGCGGCGCCAGCGGATAGAACCAGAAGCCGATCAGGGCGAGCACCGTGGCGAAGCCGAGCGCCGAGCGGGCCCAGCGGTACTGGGCGGGCCTGCGGACGTAGAGGATGGCGAGGACGGTCAGCGGCACGATGAAGTGGAACGACTCGTAGTAGAAGTTGAAGAACGACTTGAGCCACGGGACCTGCGCCACCGCGTGGTTGACCCAGTGCTCGATGTCGATGTGGAGGAACTTCTCCAGGGAGTGGACCTGCGTGCCGTGCGCCTCGGCGGTGGCCCGGCCCCCGGAGTTCGTACCGCCCGTGGCGGCGAGCCTGACCTGCTGGTACGCGTAGTAGCCGACGCGGATCAGGAGCAGTTCGAGCAGCAGGTTCGGGCGGGTCAGGACCCGGCGCCAGAACGGCATGAGCGGGACCCGTGACCAGCGCGACGGGACGGGCTTCGCGTACTCGGTGGGGACGGGCGCGCGGTACTCGGGCGCGGTGCGGGACAGGAACGGGACGAGCGTGGCCGCGGCGACCGCGGCGATCAGCACAACGTTGTCGCGCAGCGGATCCGCGATCGCCGTTCCCGGCAGCAGCATCCGCGCGGGGAGCGTCATCACGAGGATGACCGCGACCGGCCAGACGTATCGGTCCGACGCCTTCTTGCCGACGCGGCCGACCAGCGCGAGCAGCACCCACAGGAGCTGGTGCTGCCAGGTCGTCGGTGACACGGCGACGGCGACGCAGCCGGTGAGGGCGACGGCGAGGAGGAGCTGTCCGTCCTGCGCGTAGCGCACCGCGCGCCTCAGCCCGACGACCGCGACGGCGGCGCCCAGGAGCAGGAAGAGCCCGATCTCCAGGGGGCCCTCCAGGCCGAAGCGCAGGAGCGCGCCGTGCAGCGACTGATTGGCGAGCCCGTCGGGGCTCGAACCGAGGCCCGCTCCCGCCAGGTGGTGCACCCAGTACGTCCACGAGTCGTGTGGCATCGCGGCCCACGCGAGGAGCGTGCACGCCGCGAACGTGACGCCCGAGGACACGGCGGCGCGCCGGCGTCCGGTGAACCACAGGAGGGGTGCGAAGAGGAGGACGGTCGGCTGGAGGGCGGCGCCGATGCCGATGAGGAGCCCCGAGCTCCGCTCGCCGCGGGCGGCGAAGCAGCCGAGCAGGACGAGGAGGACGGGGATGATGCTGGTCTGGCCGAGATGCAGGGTGTTGCGCACCGGCAGCGACAGCATCAGGAGGCTGACCGCGACCGGGGCGGCGAGGAGCGAGGTGCGCCGGGTGACGGGCTTGGGGAGGGCGCGCGCGGCGACGAGACCGAGGACGACGACGAGTCCGAGCGTCCCGAAGGTCCAGGCCCAGCCCAGCGCCTGCTCGGCGCCCCGCGCGAGCGGCTTCAGCACCAGTCCCCCGAACGGGGTACCGGTGAACCGGTCGGCGTCGTAGAGCGATCCCTTCACGTGGAGGACGCCTTCGGGACCGATCCAGGTCTCCAGGTCCGTGAGCCGCTCCCCGCTCGGGGTGCTCAGCACGGCTACGACCTGCCGCACCGCGAGCACCGCGGCGATCAGCCAGAGGCCCGCCCGGACCATCCCCAACCGCGCTGTCGCGGCTCCCGCCCCCAAGGCTTTGCCCGGTCCATGCTCCACGTTTGCCACGCGCCGTCGGCCCTCCCGCCATACGTACTGTCCCAAGAGGCTTGCACCACCCCCGCGGTGAGACGCAGGCAACCCCCGCTTCACCTGAGTGTCCACCGGTTTTTGACCGGATGACGATGATGCGGGGTCTGCATGGTTGCGGTCGAGGGCCGCGACATAGGTCACAGATTTGTCCGTTTGCGCAGCGCCGGGGCCGGGGCGTCGTGCCTGGCCGGACCCCCTTTTGCCACGATGTGCGACGACTCGAACACTACCCGTAATGATCGCGAATGCCCCTATGGTCGATTTCTGGCCGCCCCGCCGTGGGCGGCTTCGTCCGTCCCCACGCGGACATGTCCCTGTCCCCGTTGAAAGCAGGCGAGCAGACCCTTGTCGAGTGCTCTAACCGTCGCCCCCAGGACCAACGCCCCCGCGAAGGGCGCCTCCCCCGAGGTCACCGTCACCGACCCCGTGCTGGTCAAGCGCGCGGTGAAGGCGGCGGCGCTCGGCAATGCGATGGAGTGGTTCGACTTCGGTGTCTACAGCTACATCGCCGTCACCCTCGGCAAGGTCTTCTTCCCTTCGGGCAACCCCACGGCCCAGCTCCTCGCGACGTTCGGCGCCTTCGCCGCGGCGTTCCTCGTGCGTCCGATCGGCGGCATGGTCTTCGGACCGCTCGGCGACCGCGTCGGCCGGCAGAAGATCCTCGCCGTCACCATGATCATGATGGCGGCGGGCACGTTCGCGATCGGCCTGATCCCGTCGTACGCGACGATCGGCGTCTGGGCGCCCATCCTGCTGCTCCTGGCCCGTCTGGTGCAGGGCTTCTCGACCGGCGGTGAGTACGGCGGCGCGTCCACCTTCATCGCCGAGTACGCGCCCGACAAGAAGCGCGGCTTCTTCGGCAGTTGGCTGGAATTCGGCACGCTCGCCGGATACATCGGCGGCGCGGGCCTCGTCACGCTGATGACGGCGCTGCTCTCCTCGGACGACCTGCTCTCCTGGGGCTGGCGCATCCCGTTCCTGATCGCGGGCCCGATGGGCATCATCGGCCTCTATCTGCGCATGCGGCTGGAAGAGACCCCGGCGTTCGCGGCCGAGCTGAAGAACGCGCACGAGTCGGAGAAGGCCCGGCCCAAGGTGAAGGTGCGCGACATGATCACCGGCCAGTGGAAGGCGCTGCTCCTGTGCGTCGGCCTGGTCCTCGTCTTCAACGTCACCGACTACATGCTGCTCTCGTACATGCCGAGCTACCTCACCAGTGAGCTCCACTACGACGAGACGCACGGCCTCATCGTGGTCCTGGCCGTGATGGCGCTGATGATGATCGTCCAGCCGTTCGCGGGTGCGCTCTCCGACCGCGTCGGCCGCCGCCCGGTGATCGCCGCGGGCTGCATCGGCTTCCTCGCACTGTCCGTCCCGGCCCTGCTCCTGATCCGCAACGGCTCCCTGTGGGCCATCGCCCTCGGCATGGGCGCACTCGGCCTGCTCCTGGTCTGCTTCACGTCGGCGATGCCGTCCGCGCTGCCCGCGCTCTTCCCGACCCGGGTGCGCTACGGCTCGCTGTCGATCGGCTTCAACGTCTCCGTCTCCCTCTTCGGCGGCACGACCCCGCTGGTCGTCACCGCCCTCATCGGGGCGACCGGGAACATGATGATGCCCGCCTACTACATGATGGCCGCGGCCGTCATCGGCGGTATCGCGGTGTGGTTCATGACCGAGTCGGCGCGCCGCCCGCTGCCGGGCTCGCCGCCCGCGGTCGAGCCCGACGACCTGCCGCAGCCCAAGACCGCCACAGCCGCGTAACACCCGGAACCGCGCTCCCCCGCGCCCCGTCTGCTCCAACGCCGCACACGGCACGGACACACAGGGCACGACATCGGGGGCCGGCATGAGCACCGCACAACCACTGACCATGAGGGCCAGGGCGCTACTGACCGCCCTGGCCCTCATGGCGTTCCAGATCGCCGCGCTCGTGTCACCGGCGTACGCGTGCGGATGCGGGGCAATGGTGCCGCCCGCGGGCACGGACCTCACCGTGTACGACGAGACGTCCGCGGTGCGCTGGGACGGGCACAGCGAGCAGATCGTGATGAGCCTGTCGGTGAGCGGCAACGTGCGCGACGCCGCCTGGATCATGCCCGTACCGCACCGCGCGTCGGTCGAGCTCGGCGACCCGGGGATCTTCTCGCAGCTGAGCGACGTGACGGCGCCCGTCGAGCGCACCCGGCACCACTTCTGGCCCGGCTCCGACGACTGGCCCTTCGACGGCGGGAGCGGCGACGGCGCCGCGGCCGGCGCCCCCGCGCCCGGCGGCCCGGTCGAGGTGGTCGGCCGCGAGCACCTCGGGCCGTTCGACGTCGCCCGCCTCACCGCGACCGACCCCGCCGCACTCGCCGGCTGGCTCGACGAGAACGGCTTCCAGCTCCCCGACCGCCTCGACAGCGCGCTGCGCCCGTACGTCGACCAGGGCTGGGAGTACGTGGCGATCCGCCTCGCGCCCGCCGACGGCGACAGCGTGCTCGGCGGCGCCCTCGACCCGCTCCACCTCACCTTCGCCAGCGACCGCCTCGTCTACCCGATGCGCCTGTCGAAGCTCGCCCGCACCGAACAGCACCTGCGCCTGTACGTGCTCTCCGCCCACCGCATGGAGCCGCGCTCCAGCATCGGAGGCGACGCCCCGAAGGTCACGTACGCGGGCCGGATCCCGGCCAGGACCGGCGGGCCACTGCCCGAATTCGCCGACGGCGAGCGGTACTTGACCGCACTCACCCAGGACTTCCCGCAGCCGTCGCGCATCTACGACGACCACGAACTGCGGCGCACCGCGAGCGACGCCACGCACCGGAGCGTCGTGTGGGACGACGAACTCCTCACCGCCGGGGGCGTCCCGGTGTGGCTGCTCACCGTTGCGCTGCCCGTGGCCCTGCTCCTACTGGTGGCCGCCGTCCTCCGGTTCCGCCGGCACTCCCGTCGGCCGGTGCAGCCCCCGCCGCCGGTTCAGCCCCCGCCGCCGGTGCACGCCCCGCCGCCGCCCGGCTGAATCACGCGCGGCCCGCCGCCCCGTGCGCCCATCATGGGGCCATGGCTGAGCATGCACCCGAAGACCAGTGGACCGCCGTCGACGACTACCTGACCGGACTCCTCGCCCCCGCCGACGAGGCCCTGACGACGGCCCTCGCCGACAGTGAGGCGGCGGGCCTCCCGCACATCGCCGTCGCCCCGAACCAGGGCAAGTTCCTCCACCTGATCGCACAGATCCAGGGCGCGCGCCGCGTCCTGGAGATCGGCACGCTCGGCGGGTACAGCACGATCTGGCTGGCCCGCGCCCTGCCCGCCGACGGCGTCCTCGTCACCCTCGAGTACGACCCCCGGCACGCCGAGGTGGCCCGCGGCAACCTCGCCCGCGCCGGCCTCGACAAGATCGCCGAGGTGCGGGTCGGCGCCGCCCTCGACTCCCTGCCGGGCGTCGCGGCCGATCATCCCGACCCCTTCGACCTCGTCTTCATCGACGCCGACAAGGCCAACAACGCGCACTACGTCGAGTGGGCGCTGCGCCTGACCCGCCCCGGCAGCGTCATCATCGTCGACAACGTGGTCCGCGGCGGCCGCGTGACGGACGACTCCGGCGCGGCCCCCGACATCCGCGGCACGCGCGCCGCGCTCCAGCTGATCGCCGACCACCCGAGGCTGGACGGCACGGCGGTCCAGACGGTGGGCGTCAAGGGCTACGACGGCTTCGCGCTGGCGCGCGTACTCCCGTAATAACCGCCGAACTTCACTTCCTGACGATCTCTCACATCTCGTGATAGAAGCCCACGTTCACACTGCGGGACTCGTTGCGGTCCTGGACCACGACCTCACCTGACGCACCCGGCGCGAGAGCGGCAGCCCCTCCGTAGACGAGGGGCTGCGGCTGCCCGCCGGTCAGCGTGAGACGCACGTCGGACGACGGCTCGTCGTGCGAGCCGCGCAGCCAGAACACGGACCAGGCGCCGTCCTGGCCGCAGCGGAACTCGAGATGGACGCGCGAGACGAACAGCCAGTCGTCGGGCGTCGCGAGCCGGCACACGTTCCGGTCACGCCCCACGCGCAGCACGGCTCCCGGCTCGCTCGGCGCGTCGGCCATCAGCATCCCGGCCGTCGCACCCGCGTCCGCCCCCGCGACGGAGGCCATGGTCAGCTCCAGCACCCGCACAGCTCCTTCGGTCCTTCGCGGCCCGTCCGTACCGGGTCCGCCGACGCCGCATCCTAAGTTGTCCCCTGCCCGCGCGGGATGCCCTCTGGGACAATGGCCCCATGACCGAACGCAAACCACCCGCCGTCAGCTTCGAGTCATGGGTCGACAAGCAGATCCGCGACGCCGAGCGCGCAGGAGACTTCTCCCACCTCGCCGGAGCCGGGAAGCCGTTGCCGAGCACGGCCGACACGACGTACGACGAGAACTGGTGGATCAAGCAGAAGATGGCCCGCGAGGGTTTCTCCGTGCTGCCCCCGTCGCTCGCCCTGCGCAAGGAGGCCGAGGACGCGCTCGCCGAGGCGGCGCAGGCATCCTCCGAACGGATCGTCCGCAAGATCATCACGGACATCAACGACAAGATCCGCGACATGATGTTCAAGCCCCCGCCGGGCCCACCGCTCGGCCTGAAGCCGTACGACGTCGAGGAAATCGTCCGCGACTGGCACGAGCGGCGCGGGGCACACGGGGCCTGACGCCGATCTCACGCGGCGGTGCGCGAGGATGGGCGCATGAGCGTAGTCAAGATCAACGTGCTGACCGTTCCCGCCGAGCAGCGGGAAACCCTCGAGAAGCGCTTCGCGTCCCGCGCCGGCGCCGTGGAGAACTCCGACGGCTTCGAGTGGTTCGAGCTTCTCCGCCCCATCGAGGGCACGGACGACTACCTGGTGTACACGCGGTGGCGCGACGAGGAGTCGTTCACGGCGTGGATGGAGGGCTCCATGAAGGAGGCCCACCAGGGCGGCGCGGACCGGCCGAAGCCTGCCTCGACCGGTTCCTCGGTGTGGTCCTTCGAGGTCGTGCAGCAGGCGGCGCCCAAGTCGTAGTCCGCCGGACGCCTCCTAGGGGGCGTCCGCCGCGCCGTCCTCGGTGAGCACCAACCAGCGCCGCCCGTCGATGAGTTCGCGGGCGGCGTCCAGGTGGCCGGCGTGGCAGGCGGTCTCCGTGATGACGTGGAGCAGGACGTCCCGGTGGGTGTGCAGGTGCGGCGGCCCGAAGAGGTGGTGCGGCCACCAGGCCAGGGGCGCGTCCGCGGGCGTGGTCGTGATGATCCCGTCCGCGTGGTCCGTCTCGCGGCGGTACCGCTCCAGGACGTCGGCCGCCGGCAGCTCCGGGTCGACCTGCCAGGCGTCCTCGATGGCGTCGAGGCTGCCGATGACTGCCTGGTCACCCGTCAGGACGGCCTGGAACCAGAAGCGTTCGACGTCGAGCGCCAGATGCTGGACCAGTCCCAGACACGTCCAGCCGGACGGCAGCACGGGCCGCCGCAGCGCCTCGGGGCCGAGCCCGTCGATGATGCCCAGGATGTGGCGGCGCTGTCCGCGCAGGGCGTCGAGCAGCGCCTTGATCTCGCCGGTCTCTGGGCTGGTTTCGGGGCTGGTTTCGGGACTGGTCCCAAAAGGGGTCTCGTCGGTCACAGCGGTCTCGTCGGTCACAGCCACAGAGCATGTCCGAACCCCGGGTGCCTGTACAGGTCTAAACCCCCTTGCGCCCGGCGCCGGGCCTCCCCCGACAATGCCCCCATGAACTCGCCGTGGACCGTCGCCCCTGAGCCGTTCGACTCCGCCGTCGCCGCCGAGTTGTGGCGCGCGTACTACACGGAGGTCAGCGACCGCTGGTACCTCCTGCACGAGGGGCACACCACCGACCCCGACGAGCTGGAGCGCGAGGTCGCGGCCGACACGGGGGCCTATCTCGCGGCGCCGGGCGGGGTGTTGCTGGTCGCGCGGTACCGGGGCGAGCCCGCCGGGACCGCGGGCGTGCGGATGACGGACGCCTCGACCGGCGAGCTGAAGCGGGTGTTCGTGCGGCCCGAAATGCGCGGGAAGGGCGGCGGGTCCGTGCTGCTCGCGGAGGTGGAGAGCGCCGCGCGCGGTCTCGGCGCCGAGCGGGTCCTGCTCGACACCCGGAACGACCTGGTGGAGGCCCGGATGCTGTACGCGCGGCACGGCTACGAGGAGACGGCCCCGCACAACGACGACGTGTACGCCGAGCACTGGTTCACCAAGAAGCTCGTGCGGGACGACGTGTGAGCGGCGTCAGGCGCCGCCGGTCGCCAGGCCGTCGTGCGGGCGCTCCGCGTCCGACCCGCACAGCTCCGCGTTGAGTTCCTCCACCAGTTTCACCAGGTCCGTCGGCCGGTTCGGGCCCCACCAGTCCCCCAGCAGTTCGGCGAGCGACTCCTCGCGGGACGCGGACAGCCGCGCGGCGACCTCGCGGCCATCCTCCGTGAGGACGAGGTCGAGGCCCTCGCGCGTGGCGAGGCGCCGTTCCTCCACCTGCCGGGCCGCCGCGATGATCACGGGCAGCGGTACGGCGCTGCGTTCGGCGAGCGCCGACGGCTCCGCCCACCCGTACCGCTTGATGCGCAGCAGGAGCCAGCTCGTGGCGGGCAACAGGTCGTAGCCGGCCCGTTCGGTGATCTTCTCGTAGATCTCGCGGCGCCCCTCCCGGGTGCCGAGCACCGACAGGGCCCTGGCGCATTCGTCGTGCGATGAGCGCTGTACGGGGTTGCTGGCCAGGGTCTCCGTCCCGTCCGGCGCGGTGACCGAGCCGCGCAGCTTGTCCTCGCGCAGGAACCAGGCCAGTACGAAGGCGACGAGGGCGACCGGGGCGGCGTAGAGGAAGACGTCCGTGATGGACGACGCGAAGGCGTGCAGGACCGGTCCGCGTACGGCGGGCGGCAGGCTGCCGATGCCTCGGGGGTCCGACTGGAGCGCGTTCACGTCGACGCGAGGGGGCAGGCTGCGGCCGGCGAGGGCGTCCGTGAGTTTGTCGCCCAGGCGGCTCGCGAAGATCGTGCCGAAGATCGCGACGCCGAAGGAGGCGCCGATGGAGCGGAAGAACGTCGCGCCGGAGGTGGCGACGCCCAGGTCCTCGTAGGAGACGGCGTTCTGCACGATCAGGACGAGGACCTGCATGACGAGTCCGAGGCCGAGGCCGAAGACGAAGAAGTAGGCGCTCATCTCGCCCGTCGAGCTGTTCTCGTCGAGCTGGTGCAGGAGGAGCAGACCGAGGGTGGTGACTCCGGTGCCGACGATGGGGAAGACCTTCCAGCGGCCCGTACGGCTGACTATCTGGCCGGACGCCGTCGAGGAGAGCAGCAGTCCGATGACCATCGGCAGCATGTGCACGCCCGACAGCGTCGGCGAGATGCCCTGGACGACCTGGAGGAAGGTCGGCAGATACGTCATGGCGCCGAACATGGCGAAGCCGACGACGAAGCTGATCACCGCGGAGAGCGTGAACGTGCGGATGCGGAACAGCTTCAGCGGCAGGACCGGTTCTGCGGCCCACCGCTCGACCTGGACGAACGCGACCGCGAGGACCACACCGAGTACGACGAGGCCGATGATCTGCGGCGAGCCCCAGGCCCAGGTGGTGCCGCCGAGCGAGGCGACGAGGACCAGACAGGTCGCCACGGCGGCGATCAGGAAGGTGCCGAGGTAGTCGATCGTGTGCTTGGCGGAACGCACGGGGATGTGGAGCGTGGTGGCGATGACGACGAGCGCGACGACGCCGATCGGCAGGTTGACGTAGAAGACCCAGCGCCAGCTGAGGTGTTCGGTGAACAGCCCGCCGAGCAGCGGACCCAGCACGCTCGTCGTGCCGAAGACCGCGCCGAACAGGCCCTGGTACCTGCCCCGGTCCCGGGGCGGGACGATGTCGCCGACGATCGCCATGGACAGGACCATCAGGCCGCCGCCGCCCAGTCCCTGGAGGGCGCGGAAGCCGATCAGCTGCGGCATGTTCTGCGCCATGCCGCAGAGCGCCGAGCTGATCAGGAAGATCACGATGGCTGTCTGGAAGAGCTTCTTGCGGCCGTACTGGTCGCCGAGCTTGCCCCACAGGGGCGTGGCGGCCGTCGACGCCAGCAGGTACGCGGTCACGACCCACGAGAGGTGTTCCAGGCCGCCGAGGTCGCTCACGATGGTCGGCAGCGCCGTCGAGACGATGGTCTGGTCGAGCGCCGCGAGGAGCATGCCGAGCAGCAGCGCGCCGATCGAGACCATCACGCTTCGGGGGGCGTGGCCGCCGCCGATCGTGGATCCGGTGCGGTCACCGCCGGGGCCTGCCGTCAGGTCCGTGCGGGGAAGGCCCCCGCCAGCGTCCTGGGTCATGGACACCTCCTGAGGCCCCGCGCCGGACACGGCCGGCCGGGGCTCTGCCATGTACCAGAATGGTGGTTCAGTCCCGTTTTGGCCTGTTGAGGCCGGGGCGTTCAGGAGGGGCGCGGCGGCGCGGGGCCCGGCGGACGGCGCGGCCCGGGGCTCACCGATACAGATGCAGGGTGTGGGGCCGGCCGATACGGGGGTGCGGGCTAGCCGACGTGCAGCAGGATCTCGCCCGCGGCGCCCGCCTCGACCCGCACCTGCGTCAGGTCGTCCACGACCACCGTGGGGCCGTGCGCGCCCGCGCGGGGGCCGACGCCGACGACGCGCATCCCGGCGGCGCGGCCGGCCGCGATCCCGGCCTCCGAGTCCTCGAAGACGATGCAGTCCGCCGGGTCGATGCCCAGCTCGGCGGCGCCCTTGAGGAACCCTTCGGGGTCGGGCTTGCTGGCGCCGACGCTCTCGGCGGTGATGCGCAGGTCTGGCTGAGTGAGGCCGGCGGCGGCCATGCGTCGGGTGGACAGGGCCACGTCGGCCGAGGTCACCAGGGCGTGGGCGAGGCCGCCGTCGCGCAGGGAGGCCAGGAACGCGGCGGCGCCCGGCACGGGGACGACGCCGTCGACGTCGGCGGTCTCCTCGGCGAGCATGCGCGCGTTCTCGGCGTGGTTCTCGGCCATGGGGCGGTCGGGCAGGAGGAGCGCCATGGACGCGTAGCCCTGACGGCCGTGGACCACCTTCATGACCTCGTCGGCGTCGAGTCCGTGGAGGGCCGCCCAGCGGTGCCAGCAGCGCTCGACCACCGCGTCGGAGTTGACCAGCGTGCCGTCCATGTCGAGCAGAAGGGCGCGGGCGGACAGAACAGTGGTGGCCGTCATCGGCAGGGTCCTCCAGGCGTAGGAACAAGGCGGCCCCGCCCACCGGTCAGGGTGAGTGGGCGGGAGCCACTTTGTTCCTCAACTGTACAAAACACTGCCGCGACTACGCCAGCGGCCCTGGTCAGGGCCGGATGCACGGCTTATGCCACCGCTTCGTAGAGGCTCCAGACGCCCATGCCGAGCATCAGAACGGCGGCGATCTTCGTGATGAGCGCCAGCGGCACCCGCTTCATCAGGGCCTTGCCGCCGACTATGCCGAGGCCGCCGACGGCCCACAGGGCGAGGACGGCGCCGAGGCCGACGGAGAGCGGGTCGTCGTAGCGGGCGGCGAGGTTCGCGGTCATGATCTGCGTCAGGTCACCGAACTCCGCGACCAGGATGAGCATGAAGCCCGCGCCGGAGACCTTCCAGAAGCTCTGGTCCTTGGGCTTTCGGACCTCCTCCTCCTCCTCGTCCTTCTTCATCAGGAGGACGGCCGCGCCGCCGAGGAACAGCACACCGGTCAGGGCGTGCACGAGCTGCTGCGGCAGCAGGGTCAGGACACTGCCCGCCGCGACGGCGAGCGCGACGTGGACGGCGAAGGCGGCGGCGACGCCGGCGAAGACGTACGAGGCGCGGTAGCGCGTGCCGAGGACGAGTCCGGCGAGCGCGGTCTTGTCGGGGAGTTCGGCAAGGAAGACGATGCCGAAGACGACCGCCATCACGCTGATGCTGATCAAGATTCCTCAATCGGTCGGGCTGCCCCGCCGAGAGCTACGCAGTCCTTCACGACACCTCGGCACGGCAGCGCTCAGGTGCGTACACAGGTGTGCACGCAGTTGAATCACTGCTTTGCCGAAGGTCTCGCTGGCCGGACCGGGTGTACGGGTCCTGCCTCCGGGCGCCGGCTCAGAACGAGCTGAGCAGTATGTCGACGGTCCGGCGAAGAGCTACTCCCCTTCTGCGCCGTCCATCCTACGCGAACTGCTGAGCGAATCGGCATGACCCGCGTCACGTCCGGACGCGCCGCCCCGGTACCACCGGCCCGCACCCCAAGTCACGCCCGCCCCCCGGAAGTCACGTCCGCCCCCTTGATGTGTACGCGTCGTTGACGCGACCCTGTCACTCGGCGCACATCTCCCGGAAACCCCGGAGCGCCAGCATGGCCGGGCCCGCTCGGCCAACTTCCCCCCACTTCAAGGGAGTTCACATGCGCATGCTCTACGCGCGTCGACGCGCCGCCGCACTCGGCGCCGTCACCGCCGTCGTCTCCGCTCTCACCCTGCTGAACGGCCCGGCGGCACAGGCCGCTCCCCCCACCCCGGTCAGCGGCGCCACCGCCCGCACGTACCTCGGCGAGCTCACGGTCAAGGCCGAGGGCTCCTCCGACGGCTACAGCCGCGACCTCTTCCCGCACTGGATCACCCAGTCCGGCGCCTGCAACACCCGCGAGGTCGTCCTCAAGCGCGACGGCACGAACGTCTCGCAGGACTCCAGCTGCGCGGCCACGTCCGGCAGTTGGTACTCCGAGTACGACGGCGCGACCTGGAGCGCGGCGGCCGACGTCGACATCGACCACATCGTCCCGCTCTCCGAGGCCTGGAAGTCCGGCGCCAACGCCTGGACGACCGCCCAGCGTCAGGGCTTCGCCAACGACCTCACGCGGCCCCAGCTCATCGCCGTCACGGACAACGTCAACCAGTCCAAGGGCGACCAGGACCCGGCCAAGTGGATGCCGTCGCGCGCCGCGTACAAGTGCACCTATGTCCGCATGTGGGTGCAGGTGAAGCACTACTACAACCTCACGGTGGACTCCGCCGAGAAGAGCGCGCTGACGTCCTACCTCAGCGGCTGCTGAACTCTCGTGCCGCGGATCTGAATCCCGGCCTGCCGGAACCTCCCCGCCGGCCTCCGTCGTTCCGTACCGTACGGGGCGACTGAGGAGGCTGATCACGTGGCACGGCTGCGACTTGGACCGCTGCTGAGATACGTGGACGAGTCGTCGGCGACCGTCTGGGTCGAGGCGAGCCGTCCGTGCACCGCCCAAGTGCGCTGCGCGGACGGCTCGTCCGGCCGTGCCCGCACGTTCCAGATCTGCGGCCACCACTACGCGCTGGTCCCGGTGACCGGCCTCACGCCGGGCAGCGCGACGGCCTACGAGGTGCTGCTCGACGGCGTCCGGGTCTGGCCGCTCGCCGACTCGCCCTTTCCGCCGAGCGCGATCCGCACGCCCTCGTACGACGACGCGGCCCGCCCCATACGCATCGCGTTCGGCTCCTGCCGGTGGGCCGCGCCGCCCGCCGACGACCACGACCCGGTGGGCCCGGACGCCCTGGACACGCTGGCCACCGAACTCGCCGCCGCGCCCGACGCCGAGCGCCCGGACGTCCTGCTCCTGCTGGGCGACCAGGTCTACGCGGACGAGACCTCACCGGCGACCCGCCGCTATCTCGCCGCCCGCCGCGACCTGCGCGACGCCCCGGGGAACCAGGTCGCGGACTACGAGGAGTACACCCGGCTCTACTACGAGTCCTGGCTCGACCCCGATGTGCGCTGGCTGCTGTCCACCGTCCCCTCCTGCATGATCTTCGACGACCACGACGTCGTGGACGACTGGAACACCAGCGCCTCCTGGCTCGCGGAGATACGGGCCACCGCCTGGTGGAACGAGCGGATCCTCAGCGGCCTCATGTCGTACTGGGTCCATCAGCACCTGGGCAATCTGGCGCCCGCCGAACTGGCCGCCGACCCCCTGTACGCGGCGGTGCGCGCGGACCCCGACGGGACGGACGTGCTCAGGGAGTTCGCCGCCCGCGCCGACGCCGACGCGACGTCCGTCCGCTGGAGCTACCGGCGCGACTTCGGCCGCGTACGCCTGCTGATGGTCGACACGCGGGCCGCCCGGGTCCTGGCCGAGGCGGACCGGTCGATGCTCGACCCGTCGGAGGCGGCGTGGCTGCGGGAGCAGGCGCTGGAGTCCCCCGGCGCGTACGACCATCTCCTCGTCGGGACGTCACTTCCCTGGCTGCTGCCGCATCTCGTGCACGACGCCGAGGGGTGGAACGCCGCGCTGTGCCGGGGTGAGCGCGGTGCGCGGTGGGCCCGGTTCGGCGAAAAGCTGCGCAGGCGGGCCGATTTGGAGCACTGGGCCGCGTTCCCCGCGTCGTTCGACGCGCTGACGGCGCTGATCGCCGAGGCGGGCGGCGGCGAGGGCGCGCCGGCGACGGTGTGCGTGCTCTCCGGCGACGTCCACCACGCATACGTCGCCGAACCCGCCTGGCCCGACGACGCACCGGCTCCGGCCGCGCGCGTCCTCCAGCTGACCTGCTCGCCGGTGCACAACTCCATCCCCGGCTCGATAAAGATCGGGTTCCGCTTCGGCTGGAGCCGGTTCGGCCGCGCCCTCGGACGGCGCTTCGCCCGGCACGGCCGCCTCGCCGCTCCCGCGGTCTCCTGGCGGAAGACGGGCGGGCCCTGGTTCGGCAACCAGTTGATGACGCTGACGCTGCGCGGGCGCGCGGCGCGCCTGCGGCTCCAGCAGGCGCAGGCGGTGCCGGGCGGGAAGGCCAGGCTGCGGGACGCGGCGGACAGCGTGCTGAGTGAATGACCGTACTGGGTGGATGTCGTGAATGACCGTGCGTGACCAGGCCTGTCGCCCACGGGGCCGCCGGGTGAAGATACGGCGCACACCCGGACTCCGCTCTTCCCTTGACGGGGCGACCCGGCATGATGAGCGGACGTTCCGCTGCCAGCAGCCCCACATGCCCCTGGAGTCCCTCTTTGTCCGCAGTGTGCTCGGCGCCGGCCGCAGCGATAGTCGGGGCGGGCCCGCGCGGTACCAGCGTCCTCGAACGGCTCTGTGCCTCCGCCGGTGAGCTCCTCCCGCCCGGCGCCCGCCTCACCGTCCACGTCGTCGATCCGGCGCCGCCGGGAGCCGGCAGCGTCTGGCGGACCTCGCAGGCACCCGAACTCCTGATGAACACCGTCGCCTCACAGGTCACGCTGTTCACCGACGACAGCGTGGACTGCTCGGGCCCGATACGCCGGGGGCCGAGCCTGCACGAGTGGACCCAGCGCCAGGGCCTCCCCCTCGGCCCCGACGACTACCCGTCCCGCGCGCTCTACGGCCAGTACCTGGAGTGGGTGTTCAGCGAAACCGTGGGCTGCGCCCCCGACGCCGTACGCGTCGAGGTGCACCGGGCGCGAGCCGTGCGCCTCGACGACGCGGACGACGGCCGCCAGACCCTCGTACTCGACGACGGGCGGGAGCTGACCGGCCTCTCCGTCGTCGTCCTCGCCCAGGGGCATCTGCCCGCGACCGCGAGCCCCGCAGAGACGCGCCTCACCGAGTACGCGCGCCGGCACGCCCTGCGCCACGTCCCGCCCGCCAACCCGGCCGACCTGGACCTCTCCGCCGTCGCCCCGGGTGAAACCGTCCTGCTGCGGGGCCTCGGCCTCAACTTCTTCGACCACATGGCACTGCTCACCGAGGGGCGCGGCGGCCGCTACCGCCGCACGTCCGCAGGGGAGTTGCGGTACAAGCCCTCGGGCCGCGAGCCGCGCCTGTACGCCGGGTCGCGCCGCGGCATCCCGTACCAGGCGCGCGGCGACAACGCCAAGGGCCCGTACGAGCGCCACGAACCGGCCGTCCTCACCCCCGAGGCCATCGCCCGCTTCCGCGAGCGCGCGGACTCGGGGGACGCGCCGGACTTCCTCGGCGAGATCTGGCCGCTCGTCGCGAAGGAGGTGGAGACGGTCTACTACGAGACGCTGCTGCGCCGCGCGGGTGCGGGGGACGCCGGTTTCCGCGAAGGCTTCCTCGCTGCGCCGCACCAGAGCTCCGAAGAGGCCGACGTCCTGCACGAGTTCGGGATTCCGGAGAGTGTCCGCTGGTCCTGGGACCGCATCTCCCGGCCGCACGCCGAGCTCTCCTTCGGCTCGCCGGCCGAGTGGCGGACCTGGCTCCTGGCCCATCTGCGCGAGGACGCGGCGCACGCCGCCCTCGGCAACGTGGACGGTCCCGTGAAGGCGGCCCTGGACGTGCTGCGCGACCTGCGCAACGAGCTGCGCCAGGCCGTCGACCACGGCGGGATCGGCGGCGGCTCGCGCCGCGACCACCTCGACCGCTGGTACACCCCGCTCAACGCCTTCCTGTCGATCGGCCCGCCCAGGCGACGCATCGAGGAAATGACCGCGCTCGTCGAGGCCGGCGTCCTGACGGTGGTCGGACCGCGCCTCGACGTGCGGGCCGAGGACGGCGCGTTCGTCGCGCACTCGCCCGATGTGCCCGGTTCATCCGTGAGAGCCACCACACTCGTCGAGGCGCGGCTGCCGGAGACGGACGTGGCGCGCACCGGCGACCAACTGCTCGCCGGGCTCCTGAAGACCGGCCATGTCCGGCCGCACACCCTCGACGGCTACGTGACGGGCGGGGTCGACGTGACACCGCGTCCGTACCGTCTGATTGACCGTCAAGGCAGGCCGCACGCAAGGCGGTTCGCGGTCGGCGTGCCCACGGAGGGGGTGCACTGGGTGACCGCGGCGGGGGCCCGTCCGGGTGTGGACTCGGTGACTTTGTCGGACGCGGACGCGGTTGCCCGAGCGGCCCTGAGGGCCGCCGCACAGGACCGCCCGGAACCCGGCACGGAGCGCCGTTCGCGGCCAGATGTTGAACTTGCAAGCGTTGATTAGGGTCCCCTAACCTGTGGCCTCCATCGGTTCGTCCCCAACCGACACAAGGAGTCCCCCCATGACTGGACGTCTCAACAGCGCCCAGCCCTACGCCCTCGGCCTCTTCCGCATCATCGTGGGCCTGCTCTTCGCCTGCCACGGCGCCGCCTCGCTCTTCGGCGTCCTCGGCGGAGCGATGGGCGGCGGCACCGTCCCCACCGGCACCTGGCCCGGCTGGTACGCGGCCGTCATCCAGCTCGTCGGCGGCGCCCTCGTCACCCTCGGCCTCGGCACCCGCACCGCGGCCTTCATAGCCTCCGGCTCGATGGCCTACGCCTACTTCAAGGTCCACCAGCCGGAGGCCCTGTGGCCGCTCCAGAACGGCGGCGAACCGTCCGCGATGTTCTGCTGGGCCATGCTGCTCCTGGTCTTCACCGGCTCCGGAGCGCTCGGCATCGACCGGCTCTTCACCGCACGCGACGAGAACAAGGCGGAGACCCCGGCCGCCTCGGCGTCGAACTCCGAGCGGGAGCCTGCGACGGCGTGAGGGCTTGACGGCCTGACCGCGTGATGGCCTGACCGCGGCATGGCCTGACCGCGGCATGGCCTGACCGCGGCATGGCCTGACCGCGGCATGGCCTGACCGCGGCATGGAGGGGCGCCGGCGCGTGCCGGCGCCCCTCCATGCCGCACACCTCCCCCTCACCTCCCCCGGTGACCCCGCGGCTCGGACGACACCGGCTCGAACGGCACCGTGAAGCACGCGATCCGGGCGCCCGCTCCGCCCGGCATCCCGTGCAGCACCACGGACCGCGCCTCGCCAGGCCTGAACTCCCAGCTCTGCCGCGAGGTCGCCGCCCCCGCGCCCTGCGCGTCGGTGGTGAAACCGAGCCAGACCTCGTTCGCCGGGTTCGCATAGGCCGGATCCATCGACGGACGCACCGGATCCTCACGGTGCTGGTAGTGCCCGCCCGCCGCGGCCGGATCCCCGCCGCACTCCCCCTGGTGCACATGCGCGCCGTACGCGCGCCCCGCGACCAGCCCCTCGACCCGCACGCTCACGCTCACCCGACCGTGCCCGCCGCGCTGAACGACCTCGATCCGCGCCCCGGCGGGCACGAGCTTCATGTCGTACGTCAGCGCGGGCGACGCCACGAAGGCGTTCGGGGGCGAGAACCGCGCCGCCACCCGCACCCCGTATCCACCGGGATCGGCCGTCCCACCACCCGCGGTCCCGCCGGCCGCCTTCCCGCTGCCACCCGCCGTCCCACCACCCGAGGCGAGTACGGCCGCCGTCACAGCCCCCGCCACGATTCTTGCCACCACCACTTGCTCCTCCACTTGCTGCTCAAGCTCCCACTCACCCGCTCCCGGGCCCTGTCGATCCGTCGTTCGTACGGGGTTACCGGGGCGTACCGCGCGCGCGACGCGGCACCTGGGTGAACGTGACCTGGAGAACACCTGAGCCCCTGGTGACCCTCCAGCAACAACCGAGGCGTACGCTGTACAGCTGTCATCAGCCGCCCCTGCCGCTCCCCGGGACACCGCGGCATCAGTCGCTGACCGGGGAATTCACGCATAAGGATCACGGGGAGTCGCGGTGCTGGAGAGTGTGGGGTCACTGACCGGCGGTCCGTGGATCTACGCGGTGGTGGCCCTCTCGGTACTGCTCGACGTGTTCCTGCCCGTACTACCGAGCGGCGTCCTGATCATCACCGCGGCCACCGCTGCCGCGGCCGGCACGGGGGCGACAGCGGGACAGGTGCCGCCGGAGGTGCCGTCCATCCTGGCGCTGATCCTCTCGGCGGCCACGGCGTCGGTACTGGGCGACCTGGTCGCGTACCGCATCGCATGGCGCGGCGGCGAACGTCTCGACCGCGCGATCGCCCGCTCCCGCCGCCTGACCAGCGCGCAGGAACGTCTCGGCGGGGCGCTGGCGCGCTCCAGCGGGGGCATCCTCGTGGTCATCGCCCGCTTCGCCCCGGCGGGCCGCTCGATCGTCTCGTTCGCGGCGGGCACGGCTCATCGCCGGGTCCGCGAATTCCTGCCGTGGTCCGCCCTCGCGGGCGTGGCCTGGGCGGGCTACAGCGTGGCCCTCGGCTACTTCGGCGGCCAGTGGCTCGGCGCGAGCTGGCTGGCCACGGGGGTGTCACTGCTCGCGCTGTTCGGGGCGGGGGCGGGTGCGGCATTCCTGATGCGACGCCCGACACCGGAACAGGCGAGCTGACCCGACGCCCACCCGGGACCTGACCCGACGCCCACGCGGGACCTGACCTCACCCCACACGGGACCCGACCGGACAGCCCCTAGACTGCCGGCTCCTCGGTCAACTGGCGTCCCTGGCCACGGATTTCGAGCCCCTCGAGCAATTCGGCGGTCGCCTGGGCCACGACGTCGACGGCCCGGTCGAACACCTCCTTGTTGTGCGCGGCGGGCGCCCGGAAGCCGGACACCTTGCGCACGTACTGCAGGGCTGCGGCCCGGATCTCCTCCTCGGTGGCCTCTTCGGGGAGGACGGGCGGGCGAAGGGTCTTGATGCTGCGGCACATGCCTCCAGTCTCGCGCGCTCCCCCGCCCTCGCGCACGCCTTCACAAAGAACGCGTGTTCGAAACACACGTACGAATGAACACGCCCGTCATGGCTCGCCTCAGTAAATCGAACAGGCGTAGCATTGCCGCGTGGCAGCGACCTATGACTTCCCGAGTGACCTCCTGGCAGGCCAGGAGGAGCTGCACCAGATCAGGGCGGAGCTCCTGACCCTCCTGAAGCGGCTTCCCTGGTCGGTGGACCCTCTCGACGGGTTCAACGACGACCACGGCTGGCGCAAGCGCGAGCGCCCCGCATCCCCCGGCTGGACCCCGGACGAGCAGGCCGAGGTCGAAAAGCTCCGTCAGCGGGAGCGCGAGCTGGCGGTCTTCGTGACGTGTCACCGCTACTGGAAGGACGTATCGGCCCCGGACACCGTGGACGCCCGCATGCACCTCAAGCGCGCCCACGAAGGCGACACCTCGAGCCCGGAGTGAGGGAACCCCAGAACCCCACCCACTCCCCCAGGTGACGCTCAGACCGCCTTGCGCATCGCGGCGGCCCACTCCACCACGAGAGCCTCGTACTCCACCCGCTCCTCGGCGCTCAGCCGCCCCCCGGCGCGCAGCCAAAGGGCGCGTATCTGCTCGTTCACATCGGCGGCAGGCCGCACGGTCGCGGGTTCGGAAGTCGTGGCCATAGCGTGAAGCTTACGTCCATGCACGTGAAGGTCACGTGAAACCCCCTTGGAGTGACGGAAGTTACGGCGATCCGCACGCCCCGCTACGTCAACACACCCGCCCCACACGGACATTCCGCCCTTCCCCGCACCCACATAACGGAAGGCTTCTTCACGTTCTCTTCACATGACGCATAATGCCCTTTCTGTACACGCACCACCCCAGGGGGGACTACGCCATGCGCACGCGCACGACCGTCGCCGCACTCGTCGGCACCGCACTTCTCACACTCACGGGCTGCGGAGCCGAAACGGTCGGCAACAAACCAGCAGCGCCTCGCACCACACCCGGAACCCCCACCCCGGCCACCACCACCGCCGCCACCCCGAGCAAGGCCACCGCCCCCGAGAAGGCGAGCCTGCCGAACATGACCGGCAAGGGCCTCCAGTACGCCCAGGACGAGGCACAGGCCGCCGGTTTCTACGGGCTCACCTCCCACGACGCACTCGGCCGAGGCCGCATGCAGGCGTTCGACCGCAACTGGAAGGTGTGCTCACAAACCCCGGCGGCCGGCGAACACGCCACGGACACGAAGATCGACTTCGCCACGGTCAAGCTGGAGCAGGAGTGCCCGTCGAAGGACGCGGGCCGGCCACGGGCGGCCGGATCGACGATGCCCGACTTCAAGGGCAAGTCCGTGAAGGCGGCGCGCGAGGCCCTCGACAGCGGCTACAGCATCACGGTGAACGACGGATCAGGCCAGGACCGCATCATCTTCATGGAGTCCAACTGGCAGATCTGCACCCAGACCCCGGCCCCAGGCACCGAACTCGACGGCCGGCCGGTGAAGTTCGACGCAGTGAAGTTCAACGAGCCCTGCTGACACCGGCCCGGACCGCTCGGGGACGGTCCGCCGGCGTGATGCCCCCGACGTGATCGAGCTCCCGCTGCCGCCGGCCCTGCACGTCGAAGACCCCGGCCGAGACCGGCAGGGGGTCTTCTCCCAGGTGGGCGCGGACGGTTTCGAACCGATCATGGACGACGCCGTGAAGTGCCACCGCAGTGGCGGCCCAGTACCTCGCGGGGAAGCGAAGGCCGGCCGCCTCCCCGGCCGAGCCGCGCCCGGCGGTGTGCAGGGGACGGGCGGGGGAGAGGATGCGACGCTGGAGTGAGGGGCCCCCGAGTGGAGGTCCGAATACGTCTCATCCGATCCGGGGCCCTCTCCCTCGGCCTGGCGACCATGTCCCGGTGCGGCTCGATGGATGCGACGCAAAATCGTGCGGTCGGTCTGTGAGCCCGCCGGCCGGAGCATCACTCACCGAGCGTCGCCAGGCGGCCTTACCGCGTGGATCCGGCCCGCCAGGACCAGGACCGCGCGACCAACCCGGAAGGCAGGTGCGTCCCATGCGCACGTCGACCCGTATCGCCGGTGCCCTCACCGGCCTGACCCTCACTCTCGGTGGCGCGGTCCTCGCCGCTCCCGCGGTCCGGGCGGACATCCCCGCCTGCACGCAGATGGCCCAACTGGCCGGTGCCACCGCTTCCGACTCCGTCGCAGCGGCCTGCAGCCGTGGCGTGGTCGGAGACCTGCAGAGTTGTGTGACCGGGCTGACCGGGGCCGGAGTGGCTGGCGGCGCCGCGACCGGTGCCTGCCGGGCGGCGGCCCACGAACCGCGTTAGGGCCTGCCCGGACACAACGCGGCCCCGGTGGGCAGTCGCGACGCCAAGGACATCGACGTCGCCCCGCTCCTAGCGACGCGCACGCGGCGTACCGATGCGGTCAGGTCGAGGTCGGTGACGTCATGCCTCTCCGGGGCCGGGCAGTCACCGCCCGCGTTTCACGCCCCTACGACGGCTACGCCTACGCGCTGCCTGACGGGACCACGTCGACGATCACTTGACCGGTCGGCGCACGACTGGGCAACCAGTCCGGCCGGTGCACCCGGCGCGGTGGGTATGAAGTGACGGCACCCGGTCCACCGTCGGGTGGATCGCCCGCGCCCGTCTCGACACCGCGGCACTCACGATGGTGGACGCCGACCGTCTCGAAGCCAAGGCCGTCACCGCTTCGAGACGGTCCGCCACCGCTTCGAGACGGTCCACGCTGTGGACACCGCGCTCGCCGCCGTCCTGAACGGCCTCGGCCATGTCGTCACACAGTGACCGCCGAGGTCGTTCGCATTTCCTGGCTGTATTGATTCGGATTTCCCAGCTGCATTGATCACGAGCCGATCGGCACAGGGCACCCGCCGGTCGGCTCCGCCGTGCTCCTCGACGACCCCGGGGATGACTCCGTCGTTCGGCCCATCAAGGGCACCGGCCGCAACGCCGAAAAGGACCAAGCGGAGTCGCCCCACCCTCGCGTTCCGGTACGCCTCCGCGCCCCAGGCCGCCCTGATGACGGCGGTCCCGTACCCCCGCCGACAGGCCCGGAGGAAATCCCGCATGCGCGTCTTCCTGCCCCTGACCGCCGTCACCACCGCCGCGCTCCTGCTCGTCACGGTCACCGGCACGACTCCCGCCGCAGCAGACCGGAACCCCGACGGCACACCACTGGTCAAGGTGTCCCACGGCGACCCGTACGCGAAGTGCACCATCGGAGCGAGGTCCCCCGACAGCATCGTCTACCCGGCCACCGAGGTCGAGCCGTACCTGTCCGTCGATCCACGCGACCCCAAGCGCGTGGTCACCGTGTTCCAGCAGGACCGCTGGAACGACGGCGGCGCCCGTGGCCTGGCGGCCGGCTGGACCACGGACGGCCACACCTTCCACCGGAGCACGCTGCCGTTCAGCCTGTGCGCCCCCGGCGGCGCGGACTACGAACGGGCCTCCGACCCCTGGGTGAGCACCGGACCGGACGGCACGGTCTACGCCGGCGGGGAGGGCGTCGACTTCACGAAGAGCACGCGCAGCGCCCTCCTGGCAGTCACGTCCCGCGACGGCGGCCGCACTTGGCGGAACCTCACCACCACGCACGTCGACGAGCAGCCGTTTTTCAACGACAAGCCCTCACTCACCGCCGACCCGATCCGCAAGGGCACCGCCTACCAGGTCTGGGACCGCCTCGACAACGACCCGCCCGGCCCCAGCTCCCTCGACGGCCCCGGCTACATCTCCCTCACCCGCGACGGCGGCCGCACCTGGAGCAAGGCCCGGCCGTTCGTCGACACCAGCACCGTGCCCAACACCCAGACCATCGGCCATCTGATCGTCGCCGACCGGTGCACCGGCACCCTGTACGACTTCTTCGACCGGATCACCTACTCCGACGACCTGAGCACCGTCGTCGACGCCCGCTACGAGGTGGTCACCTCGGCCGACGCCGGAGAGACCTGGAGCGCCCCGGTCACCGTGGCCCGGGACACCTCGGTACCGGAGGTCGACCCGAACGACCCCACCAAACTGCTGCGCGCCGCGGCCACCCTGCCGAGCCCGGCCGTCGACCCCAGGACAGGCACGCTGTACATGGCCTACGAAGGCTCGGACTTCTCCGGTGGAAAGTTCGACTCCGTCCAGCTTGTGCGGTCCACCGACGGCGGACGCACCTGGGGGACCCCGGAGCTGATCAGCCCCAAGGGCGTTCCGGCCTTCTCACCGTCGATGGCGGTCGCCGAGCGGGGCACGGTCGCGCTCACTTACTACGACCTGCGCTTCCTCAAGCCCGGCAACACCACCACCCTGCCCACCGCCTACCAACTGGCCACGCTGCAGCACGGAAACCCGAAGCTCCGTTCCGAACGACGGATCTCTCGGGTCTTCGACTGGCTGCAGGCGCCGTTCGCCGGGGGCTACTTCCTCGGCGACTACCAAGGACTGGTGGCAGACGGCAAGGGAGTACGGGCGGTGCTCACCGAGACCCACTCCGGCGCACCACAGAACCGTACGGACGTGTACACCAGCAGTCTCCGCACCCGTTGACCGACGCGAGCGCCGTCGGCGGACCGACCGCCGACGAGCGGCCTACGGCCGCGCAAACCTTGGCAGTTCGCTGCGCTCACGCGCGGGACCGCCCCGCGGCGCGTGGCTGCGGGGCGCCTTGTGGGGTTCAGTCGATCGTCTCCCCGTTGTGCATACCGCCCTTACAGAGGTTGTCCGTCAGATCGGCCGTTCCGCCGCCCTGCTTGCACTGAGAAGGGGTGACGAAGGATGGGGCACCCTGTGCGGGAGCGGTAGCGGTGGCAGCGATGGCGGTGGCGGCGCCTGTGAGGCCGAGTCCGGCGAGGGCTGCCGTGGCGATGACGGCGGCAAAAATTCGACGAATGCGCATTTGGTTCCCCTTTCACGGATTATCCCAGTTGGGGCACTAATCAGCTTAATCACCATGTGGGTGGCACGTCATGTTGCGCCATTCGGGTGACGGTGCTGTCGGGTGCGGCGAACTCGCCGAACTCGACCGCCACGGCGTCCCCGGCCACGGCCGCCGCCTGGTCGCCGCATGCAGCGACCTCGACGGCCCCTACCCGGACCGCCGCCTGTGGGGATGGGCCGGCCCACATACTCGGCTTCCGCGGCCACTTCTCCTCCAAGTCCCGCCGCTACTCGACCACCCTCGGCGAACTCCGCCAGAGCCGCGCCGACTTCCGCGCCGTTCAAGAACGGCGAATCCGCCCTCGCCGCATCGATCGCTCGGCACCTCCGACTCAACCGCGAAACCGCCCGCGAAGCCCTGCACGACCAACGAGCTCGTCTCCATCACGGAGGGCCGCTGCCGCCGTATCCCCGAGAGTGCCGTCCAGGACCACATCCGCGATCGCATCGAGGAGGCTGCCTGATGGCCACTCAGCACAAGCGGAATCCCAACGGCGCGGGCACGAACACCAAGCGCAAGGATGGGCGCTACCAGGCTGCGGTCCACATCTCCGCCAGCCTGACGGCACACCCGCGCCCGTAAGTTCACCTATGGCAAGCCCTGGGAGGAGTGCGACGCCAAGCGCCGTGAGCTTCTCGACAAGGTCGCGTCGGGCGTCCCCGCGCCCACGAAGTCGGCCAAACTCACGCACGTCGTGCAGGCCGCGCAGCGCGAGGCTGTCAGCCACATGGATCGGCTGCTCAGGAGGCGGCTCGACCGTGAGTGACCATGGGTGACTCGGAGGCCTTTCGCGCAGCGGTGAGCGCGCGTGCGGCTGCCATGCTGGACAGCAACACTTCGCCGTACGACCGGCGTTGGAGATCCTGGGCCTCGTCAGTGGCGGGTTGCCGCTGGACAACGGCGACGAAGCGCTGTACTCGCTCGCACTCATCTGGGGCGAGCTGACCGATCGGGTCGAGCTTCGGCCTGCGGAAACGGATCAAGCCGAGACGCACATGGTCACTGCCGCCCGTGAGTGGCTGACCGTCGAGGGCGACCGAGAGGCAGGGGCCCGGTACCTCGACCGTCGGCTTCACGAGATCCTTGGGTTCGAGCGTCCGGTTCTCCCACAGACTTAGTACACGATCTTGAAAACCGTCGTGGCGCGAGTCACCGTGGGTTCAAATCCCCCACCCACCGCGCAGGTTGAAGGCCCCTGACCAGGAACATCGGTCGGGGGCCTTCGTCGTGCGCGGTGCCCGTCGGTGACCGCGATTACCCGTGAGTCCCCGCTCTATCGGGCACGGATGGGGCACGAACGCGCATGGGCCTTGAGCTCGGCCCTCATCCTTATCAGGTCGATCACGAGGGTCTGTCAACGTCGGCCAACGGCCCTTGCGCCTTGGTCGATCGTTCACTGAGGTCCGGCGCTGACCGCTGCGGTTCGTGCTTGTTGGTGTCAGACGCTGGTGTCAGACGCCGCATGCAGTCTTGACAAGGCTTACTTCGCCGCTCTGCAGCACCCGTCCTACTCCTCCGGGTCCCACTCGCGGAGCAGGTCGAACAAACCTGCGTCTCCCTCGATCTGCAGGGAGTCCGCCGGGATACGGTCGTACACGAAGAGAACCAGCTCACTGGCCGTGCCGCGAACGGAGACACCAGCCGCGTTCGGGCCCTCGTCGGCAGCGGCGACAGGCGTCGTGCCGGGCGCGGAGATACGGGTGGAGCGTGCGCCGTCGCCGTCGACCGTGAGGCGCCAGGAGTGGCCCTCGGTGGCGTGGAAGTCGAAGGCAGTGGGCTTGTGCGGCCAGGCACCCGTCGTTGCGACACAGGTGGACAGGAACTCCTCGACACCGTCGAGTGCCACCTCATCCGGCAGCGGCTCCGGGGCACCCACAGTGACCTGGGCGTCGTAGGTGTGCACCGCGATCTGCTGGAGCTGGTGCCGGGCGACGGCGCCACAGGTCTGCGGCGACTGGGACGCACCCCACCACGTCCAGCAACCGCGATCCGGGCCGGCCTTCCGCAATGCGTCCAGCAGTTGCTCCGTGGACTCCGCCAACCAGGCCGGCAGGGCCTCGCGCTCCCGAGGCGCAGCCGGGGCGCCCTCCGCTGCGGACTTGGCCGGAGCAGGCCCTGCGGCGACGGTGGCGGCCCAGTCGCGGCGCCCCTCGCCGATGTGCTGCGCCAGATCGAACAGCGTCCACTCGGGGCAGGTCGGCACCTGTACGTCGAGGCTGGGCGCGGAGGCGACCGCGGCGCGGAAGGCAGTCGACCGTTCGTCGATCAGTCGCAACAGAACGGGGAACGTAAGTGTCGTTGTCACATGGACTCTCTATCACCGTGTTCCGACAATCGGACAGTGATTTTCACAGCCGAGGCGGCGAGCGCGCGGCACGGACCGGGCGCCCTCAGATGACGCCGCGTCCACATTCTGAAACGATCGGTGAGTCACGCAACGCCGCACCGGCAAGGCCTCATTGGCCGCTCTCACCGTGCCCAATGTGAGGTTTCCGATTGACTCGCGGGTCTGGCCGTACCCCGCGCCTCAAGCGGGCGGCCTGGTGCCCAACGACAAGGGACGCCGTCGCCGCTTCGGAGCCGGGCTCGTCTTCGTCGGGGCCCGCGGTGGCGTCCTGCGCCGGAACAACTTCCGGCGGATCTGGCTCCGCGCGCTCGCCGCGACCGGCCTGGGCGACGTCCACTTTCACGACCTCCGGCACACCGGCAACACCCTCGCCGCGACGGGCGGCGCCTCCACGCGCGAGTTGATGCACCGCATGGGGCACTCGTCCGTGCGGACAGCGCTGATCTATCAGCACCTCGTCAACGGTCGTGACCATGTGATCGCCGACTACGTGGACGGCCGGATCAGGAAGGTGAAGCGGCCCCCGCACGGCCCATCTGGCACGTAAGTGGCACGGCGCCGAAGAGCGGCCGCGAACGACTAAGGCCCAGGTCCCCGGATTCGCACCGGTTGACCTGGGCCTTACTCATGTCCCGAGACTGGTGGGCGCGGACGGTTTCGAACCGCCGACATCTGCCTTGTAAGGGTCGATGTATGCGGGTGAGCGCCTCATTCGGCGTCGCTCGCACCAGCGGCAACAGTGCCGAATCAGCAGGTGAGAACGGTTGGTTGAGGTCTCCCGCTCGACTCGCGTCCGCGAGTGTCACGGCAATGCGACGGTGGTGCGCGGGCAGTGACCCACGGGCACGGCCCCTAAATTTCCCCTAAACGATCATCGTCGTTTGCGCTGGTCAGGCGGCCCTCGCGCGGTTGGCGCGAGAGCCGCCCCGAGTGCCGGGGCACCACCGAGGGGGGGCGACCTGCCGACGGTGCCCGGCACGCTCGTGGGGTGTGACCACTCACCCTGTCTAGTGGATGTACAGATTCCGCAACATCGCCCATTCGAGTGAACAGACGTTCGAATCTAGGACAGTACCCGTAGCCCTGCGGCATATGCCAGCACCGCAGGGCGAGTCGCGAACCGCACCCGGACCCGACTACCGCGGATCCTGGCGCTCACCATGATCAAAGAATGCCGCAATTCTGCTGCTGACTTATGATCATCAGCGGCTGAGCGTTTGTCGAGTGCCGCCCGCCGACCAGCCGCCATGGATCCTCGACGCCCGTCGAGCGCTTGGCGACCGCGTGCGCGTCCGCCGGCTGCATCAAGACCTCACTCAGGAGCGGCTTGCCGCGCTGACCGGTATCGACCGGTCGACGATCCAGCGCATCGAGTGGGGGACGAGCGACGTGAAGATCAGCCATCTGCTACTGATTGCGCACGAGCTGCGCGTACACGTGACCGACCTCCTGCACTAGGCATCTCGGTGGCAGGTATTGACACTGTCACTAATAGGCGCCCGCAGGAACGGTGCAGGGGGCATGAGTCCCTGCACTCCGATCGTGCCCCGTGTGAAGGCCCGCCCGCCCCTGGCCCGCCATGACCAGGGACGGGCGGGAGTCTCAGCGCCGCGGCTTGGGCGGGCAGACGTAATGCCGGTGGATGCTCGAGCCGGCGGCCGACGCCGAGTGCACCGTGACGGTGTCGAACTCCTCGTCGGGCCTGATGGGCTGCTGGCACTTCGCGCAGATCACGTGCGCCCCTTCCAGATGTTCCACAGGGCGCGGGCTTCGCCGCACAGCGGGCTGGCGTTGCAGGCCGGGCAGTCCGGCGTGTGCTTGATGAGCGCGATGTACGCGCGCTGCCTGCTGGCTTCCATGAGCGTGATAGCCGCGGCGATGGGGTCGGGCCCGGTCATGACACGGGTCCGAGGCCGTACCGGTGGGTGACTGCCTGCGGGCAGTCGTACAGGTCGCGTTCGGGGCCGCTCGAGGAGAACGTGACGCCGGCCCGAAGGGGCGCGTGGTCCGGGCTGCCGCAGGGGCAGACGAGCGGCTCAAGCTCTTCGCCGGTGGGGGGTGGATCCGTAGGCTGTGTCATGGCGGCGCTCCACAGGTGTCGTCCACGCCCCCGAGCCGTGACCGCGGCTGCGGGGGTTCCAATCACCACAGGTCTACTGCGGTCTACCGCACTGTACTGCGGTCGCGCGGTGTACTGCAGGTACCTAGCGTCAACTATGTGAGCATTGATCTTGACCGGACGCGGCCGGTATGGCGGCAGATCGCGGCGGTCGTCGTGGAACGGATCGAGGACGGCACCTATCCAGTTGGTGCGCGGGTCCCGTCCGTGGTGGAACTGTCGGCCGAGTTCGAGGTAGCAGCGTCGACGGCACAGAAGGTTCTCGCGCACTTGAAGAGCGAAGGCCTCGTCCGCGCGGAAATCGGTCTCGGCACGTTCGTCGAGGACCGCCCCGCCGACTGATCGGACTATGCCGTTTCCGCTGATCGCTGGGCCGTGTCAGACCCGGCACCTAAGCTTGATCTATGTCTCCCACTCCCCCGGCCTCGGGTCCGACGCGGCCTGCCGCTGCGGTGAATGAGGAGATCCGCGCGCTCGTCGAGGCGTGCGGTGGCTGGCTGTACGGCGACACCCGGATCCGCTACGAGCAGCTCGTCGAGGAGTGGGCCGCGGCCGTGCGCGCAGGCGTCGCCGAGGCGGCTTAAGATCCACTCGTGGCCGACATCCCCGATGACCTGATCACGCTGGAACGTTCCGCCGAGGAAGAGCGCGCGAAGCTCGCCGGGCTTGACGGCGAGGAGCACGCGGCACAGTGGCGCCGGTGGCGCGACGCGGCTGAGCGCTTCCAGGCGGCCGTCACGGCGCACGCCGAGGCGACGGGGCAGGCGCGGTATGAGGTCGAGATGGCAACGAAGAAGGTTGTACGGCACGCCGACGAAGACCCAGCGGAGTAGACCCGCCTCGTGGTACTTCCTGCGGCCTGACAGCAGTGCGCCCCGCCCCTGCATCAAAGGGGGCGGGGCGTTGCGCTGCAGCCAGCAGACGCTGATATCGATGGAGCCAGCCTACGGGCAGCCGCTGACAACGCTGGGGCTGTCAGGCGTCCTCGTCGGGCCACTGCTGGAGGTCTTGCTCCGTCCCGTCATCGCCCCGCTCGGTGAGGACAATTCGCGCGTCCGCTACGGCGCCATAGCTACCGACCCAGGAGATGAACTTTCGTTCCCCGGTCGCGCGGTCGGGCCACCGGCCCTGCATCACGACGGCGCCGTCGGAGGTGAGGGTCAGGCGATAGCGCTCCGGATCATCCACCCGAGCACTGTGTCACGGCCGCGGCGGCAGCTCGTCGACGAGGACAGTCAAAGCGACGCCGGCCTCGCAGGCAGCATCACGCAGCACAGCCAGTGTGTCGGCGAGCGGCACGGTCGGCCGACCGCGGTTGGCGGCTGCGAGCATGCAATCCCGGCACAGGTCGAGCCACCGTCGGCCATGCTCCGGGGTGGCGATGATGCGGGTGGAGCGGGCCGGGGTGCCACACGCCACGCAGGGGACGGGGTCCGGGCCGAGACGCTCGCGGGCATCCTGCGCGCTCGCCGCGCGGGCCGGTGCGGGCTTCAGGTCGGCTGGGTCTAGGTCGAGCCGTAGTAGCAGGTCAGTGGTGTCCACGGGTACCTCCTGCCCTGGTGTGAGTACGGCGACCGCCGACGTACTATCGAACACATGAACGATAGCTCGCCCGCGCCTCGTCTCGACATGCTGCGCTTCGCCCGCCGCATCGCCGTGCAGCAGGTCGAGCAGATCGACCGATGGATAGCCACCGAGGAACGCCGCGAGACCGAACGCCACCGCGGCGAACAGGCACATCCGCCCGCCCCGGACTGGCTCATCGAAATGGGCCTCGGTGGCCGCGACCCGGTTTACGTCCACGTAGGCGGCTGCCACATGGCAGGCAAGCGCAGCCGCGGCGTTGAGCGGGATCAGGTGTTGCGCGCGCTCACCGAGGGCGTGGCCGCTTGTCCGCACTGCCGGCCGGACACGGAACTCGGGGTGCTGGACTGAACATCGAGATCCTGGACGTCGGCTGGCTCGGCTGACGCCCCCGCAGGGCGAGCCCTTCCGTATGTGCCGAGGCGCCCCTACCATCGCACCTCTCGGGTCACCAGGCGGTGATCTGTGTTGGGGGTACAGATGGGGTTCTTGATCGGCATTCTGTTGATCGTCTTCGGCGCTCCACTCGTCGGACTCATGGGCCACTGGCTTGAGAACGCAGGCCATGATGCCGCCGGAAGGGCGATCTCCGTCGGCGGGTATGTAGTGGTGCTGGGCGTGGCAGCCTGGCTGATCATCGGCAGCTTCTGACCCTGCCCGGCCGGGGCGGGTCGATGCTCACGGAATACGTCCATGCCTGCCCGCACTGTCGGTCGGATACGGAGCAACTCGGCGTGCCGGACTAGGTGCTGGTAGCGCTCTTCGGGCTCGGCCGAGCTACTCGGCTCAGGGTCACTTGAGCTTGTCGATCACGCTTTTCTCCGCTTCCGAGAGTCGTTTCACGATGTTGCCCAGGATCAACTGCGCCTTGACCTTCCGGTCCAAGAACATTTGAAGCCTGCGGGACTCGAGTTCGTCCTCGCCCTCGGGACTGTGGTTTCCCTGTCGATCTTGCGCCATGATCTTTCCCTTCCTGCGGGGCGGCGGTCATGCGCCGCGGGCACGTCGGGCCGAGGTCTTCTTCGCCGTGGCCTTCTTGGCGGTCGCCTTCTTGGCGGCCGTCTTCTTCGCGGGCTTCTTGGCTGCTGTCTTCTTCTTCGGCAGCTCGTGCACGGTCGCGTGTTCGCCGCTCTCGCCACGGGAGGCCTTCGCCTTCTGGACGGACTCTTGGAGTGCGGCCATCAGGTCGACGACCGCCCCGGCCGTCGTCTCCTCCTCCTCCGCTGCATGCGGCGGCTCCTTGCCCTTCTGCCTGGCGGTGATCAGGTCGGAGATCGCCTCGGTGTACCGGTCGGTCGCGGCGTCCTCGGGGATGTCGTCGCTGGCCATGACGTCCATGAGCGCGAGGGCGCGTTTGATTTCGTCCTCGGGGATCTCGACGGCCGGCGGGGCGAGCGTCTCCGGGGAGCGGATTTCGTCGGGCCAGCGCATGGCGTGCAACACGATGGCGTTGTCTTTGATGCGGAGCAGGCCGAGGCGCTCGCGTCCGTGCCACGCGAACTTGGCGACGGCGGCCTTCGCGTTCCGCTCGAGGGCCTTGCGCAAGAGGATGTAGGGCTTGTTCGCGACCTGACCGTCCGGCTCGAGGAAGTAACCCTGCCCGATCCGGATGGGGTCGATTGAGTCGTAGGGCACGAACGACACGATCTCGATCGCCTTCGCCGTGGGGAGCGGCAGGCCGGCCAGGTCCTCGTCGGTGATCGCGATCAGCGTGTCCTTGGAGACCTCGTACCCTTTGCCGATCTCGTCGGCACTGACCTCGCGCTCTTCGATTTCGCAGTACTTCCGGGTGCGGATCCGTCCTTGGTCTTTCAGGTGGTACTGGTGGAAGCGAATGCTGTGGTCCTCAGTCGCCGCGGTCACGCGGATAGGGATCGTGACCAAGCCAAAGCTGATCGCGCCGGACCAGATGGCGTGGGGCATGGCAGACCTCCAGGCCCCCCTGGGCGGACAGGCCTCCAGCCTAGGGCGCAGACCCTGCCGCAGCACCCGCGCCAAGACAGAGCGCCCGCCTCGACGGGGGTGCGAGGCGGGCGCACGGCAGTGTGGCACGAGGGGGCTGACAGGTGGCGCTGATTCGCCTAGCGTGGCGGAGCGGCCACTTCAGTTCGCAACCGCCCTTCGGGGAGGGGTCCTTCGGGACGCTGGGTGGCCGCACCTTACGCTGACGCTGCGATGCCCCCGCCACTTTCCCTGGCGGGGGCATCGTGCGGTCAGGTCAGGCTTCGTCGATGTAGTGCCAGGAGTCCACGTTGTTCTGCACGTGAGTCTCCAACGCGCCCTCTGCCCAGGACTGCTGCTCCTGGGCAGTCCAAGAGCCCCAGTCTTCGGGCAGCTCAACTTCGGCCTCGTCCTTCAGGCCGCCCATCTCTACGCCGAGCTTGAGCACCTTTGCCATGTCACTTCTCCTTCTGCGCTTCGTCGTGCGCCTGGAGCGCCTGGGAGATGGCTCCGACGCTTGGGTTCTTGCCCTTGCTCTTGCCTTCCGTGATGCGGAGGTGCGGTTGGATCTGCCGGATGGTGAAGCCCTGCGCACGCAGGGCGACGGCCTGGATCACTAGGGGCTCGGTCATCACTGGACGTCGGCCGAACTGCTTGCCGGACTTCCGGGCGGCTTCGAGACCACTCTTCGTCTTGCGGCTGATGTCCTTTCGGCGTTCCTCGGCGAGCAGCATGGCCAGCTTCAGCATCAAGTCGGCCTGCGGGTTGTGCTTCGGATGGTCTTCCGGGTAGTGGTCGCCCGCCCCGATCCCCTTCAGGACGCGCAGCGGGATGCCGACCTTGCCGAGATGGCCCATGAGGAGGAGACCGTCGAGCAAGTTGCGGCCGAGCCGGTCGACCTCCTGGACGCAGAGCATGTCCCCCTGACGCATCCAGTCCAGGGCTGCGGCGAGTTCGGGGCGCTTCTCGTGACTGATCTTGCCGCTGATCTTCTCTTCAAAGATGCGGATGCACCCGGCGGCTTCGAGGTCCATCCGCTGGCGCAGCGTGTTCTGTTCGTCGGTGCTCACGCGGCCGTACCCAACGAGGTCCAATACTCCTCCATGTTCAGGAAGTAGATGATTCACGATTCCTGAACAGTGTCTCAGATGAACGGGCAAATGAACAGACGGGACGTCAATTCCCCTTCGCCTCAGGGGAGATCGTTCAGGATCAGTAGCCGACCGATTGGTGAACGGCCTTTCTCGGCTGGACACAGCGAAGCGCCCCCACCGCTTCGGCGGTGGGGGCGTGGTTCACGCAGGTTCGTCCTCGACGGGCGGCGGCGGGATGTCGGGTTCGAGGAACAGCCCAACGTAGCTGGGCTTCGGCTGCGGTTCGGCATCGGGCATGCGTCCTCCTAGTACTGGCGGCGCTGCGGGTCCAGACCCATCGACAGCAAGCCGTCCTTCTTCTTCTCCGGCTGGGGCGCACTGTCGCGTCGGCAGACAAGGGCGTCCGGATCATAGGCCGGGGTCTGGAGGCTGTAACCGTCGGGGCATGCCTGCCCGTCCCGGCCATCGTTGCCGTCAGCGCCGTCCTGCCCAGCGGGACCCTCAGGTCCGGCCGGGCCCGGTACGCCTTGAGGGCCCGCGGGTCCCGGTACTCCGTTGCTACCGGCGGCGCCTGTCGGGCCGGTAGTGCCGACGCCGTCCTCGCCGCTACTTCCGTCGTCGCCGTTCTTCCCGTTCTTCCCGTTCTTCCCTGGGGATCCTGACGGGCCGGGGCTGCCCGGATCGCCTGGCGTTCCGGGATCCCCCTTGGGTCCTTGGGGGCCGACGATGGATTCGCCGCGGCTGCCGGGCGGGCCAGCCACCGGCTTCCCGCCGAGGCGCTGCACCTGAGCGGCGAGCGCGTCCCTGGCCTTGTTCGCGGCGTTCAGGTCGGCGGACTGGCGGACGACGAGGATCGTCAACGATGCCAGGAATCCGGCGACGAGGAGGAGCGTGAGGCCGACGAGCCATTCGGCGCGAGGGAGCCGAAGACGGCTCGGCTTCTTGCGGGTTGCGCTCACTGCGCCACCACCGCCCATATCGCTACACCCGCCGACAGCAGAGCCAGTAGGACAGGCACGACCAGTTGGTAGAGGCGGGCTTGCCGCTCGCGTTCGCGCCGATCGCGTTCTGTCAGCTGGTACGTCTCGAACGCGTTCTCCAGGGTCTCGCGAGCGTCGGCGACCTTCTGAAGATCCTGCGACAGCTGGGTGATTCGCTGGTCCGTGTAGGCGGACTGCAGGCTGTACACCTCGGTCGAGACGACCTTGTCGAGGCGGAAGTTGATGCCCTGCCCCATCTGCTGAATCTCATGGCGCAGGGCGTCGACGGTGCGCCCGAGTTCGCCGACGGACAGGTCGTCGGGCACGTGCTGCTCCTACCGTCAGACGCTGGTCGGGGGTGCGGGCTTGTTGGGCACGGCCCACGTGATGCCGAGTGCGGCCAGGACGGCGAGGGCGGCGGTGACGCCCTCCTGTGTCGTGATCGTGCCGTCGTCGAGTGCGGTGATGAGCGAGGCAGCGCCCGCCGCGACTGCGGCGGCGAAGGCCTTCAGGTACTTCTGCATGGGGATCGTTCCTCTCAGACGTTGGGGACGTGGAGCTTGGACCAGCTGCTCGGGCCAGGCGGCCACTTCGCGTCCGCGCCCGTGTAGCCGAGGGATCGCTGGAACGCCTCGTAGCTGTCGACGTCGGCCTGGCCGAGCGTCGGGCCGGGGCCGACCTTGTAGCGACCGCAGCCGACCGCGATGAGCCGCTTGCCCATGGCGGTGAAGACCGCGGACTTCCTGCCCAGCGCGGGCTTACTGCCGCTCATGAAGAAGGGGGTCCCGGGGAATGGCTCGTAGTCCGGGGCGCTCGGCGGGGTCGTGCTGCCGCCCGGTCGCGGGGCGCCCTTCTGTACCCACGCGTACAGCTTGGCGCCGGGGCAGGCGGTGGCGTAGCCGTCGCGGTGGCCCTTGATCTCGCTGCCGGCGCCGTGCTTGCACAGCAGGTCGATGCCGTCGCGGATCGCGGACAGCATCGCGTCGTTCGGCTCAGTGAGCCCCTCGGAGCCGACGAGGCCGACGATGGCGTAGTGCGCGATGTTCAGCGGCTGGTTGCCGTTGGCGCCGGTGCGCCGGCCGATGCCGCGGCCCTCGAGGAGGTAGCCGTGGGCGCACGCCCCGTAGTTGTAGGCGATGTCGCTGTAGCCCTCGGCCTTGTTAGCCAGGTGCGACTTGCGGATCGCCTTCCACTCGGCGATGCAGGCGTCGTGGTCGGTGAGAAGCCGTATCGAGACGGGCGACCCCTCGTAGTGGACCTTGACGCCCTTCGTGGACGTCTGTGTCGGAGCGGCCGACGCGGGCCAGCCCAGCTGTGATCTGGTGACGAGCTTCATGCTCGTGCCTCCTCTGCGGGATGGATGGCGAGCTTGAGCTCGGCGAGGGTGATGCGCCGTGGCTTGCTGTCGTTGTGTGCGACGAGCAGGGCGAGCGGCGTGCCCGGGTGAACGAACAGCTCGTGGTGCTTGTGGAAGAACTGCTCGCCGGGGCTCGGCGGCCGGTGCTCGGTCGCGGTCGAGTCGGCGCCGGTCGACAGGCCGAGGGGGTCGCGGACGAAACGATCGCGCAGCTCGGTGTACCCGCCGCCCTCCCAATAGATCATTGCCGTGAGCGAGCCCCAGCCATCCGCGGCCGGCCAGATCAGGCCGGACCGGTCGTCGCGCTGCCAGTCCCGCACCTCATGCCCGTGCGGGTCCTGCAGCTGGTGCATGCCGTGTTCGTCCGAGGACTCGCCGCGGCCGTAAGGGAAGCGGACGGCGTGGTAGGCGCCGTCTGCCGGGATGGACTGAGTGACGTCGGTCTTCAGCGAGCAGACGAGGACCGTCACGGCGCCTCCTAGGTGAGGGCGGCCCAGCGGACTGCGCTGTTCGCGTTCTGGCTGGCCAGGGTGATGGTTGCGGGCAGCGAGGTGTTGCCAATCCCGGTGTTGAGCGCTCGGGCGGTACTGGCTGTGAGGCCAGCGATGTTGATCCCGGTGTTACCGCCAGCGCTACCGACCTGGGGAACGGTCGTGCCGTTGGCCAGGAGCGCCACGTAGTAGGTGCCGACAGTCAGTGTCTGCGGCGTGATCGCAGCAGTCTTGGTGCCGGCGGTTCCCATCGCTGTCGTCTGATCTGCGCTGACGACTAGCCTGTTGCCGCTGGAGTCGTACAGGCCGACCAGGTTCTGAGCGGCCGTAAGGCCGGTGCCCGCGTTGGTCACGTAGTAGACGATGTTGGACACGACCGTTGACCTGTTGACGATCTTCAGCTTGGACAAGTAGACCGTGCCGGCGGTGAGAGGTACGGCAGCGCCGGAGATGACCGCCGGGTCTGCGGTCCATGAGAGAAACCCGTGATCGGTCTGCTTGAACGCCGAGTCATTCACCGTGGTCAGCGGGTACTGGAGTAGGCCAGCGGGCATCGCGTTGCCGGTGTTGAAGGTCGTGATGTCACGGAAGACCGTGCTCGACGACTTCGTGTAGGTGACGGTGCCGGTCGAGTTGTTCTCGATGCGGATGCGCTCGAACAGGTTCGGCGTGTTGCTGGTTGTGTTGAGGTCTTCGATGATCTGCAAGGCGCCTGCGGAGTCGATGTTGACCCACATCGCGCGGAACGTGTTGTTGTAGCTGTTCGTGCCGCAGACGAACATCTTGTTCCCGGCCTGACCGCTGTCACAGGTCACGTAGTTGCAGTCGAAGACGTTCGACTCGCCGTTGGCGACGTTGATGCAGGTCTGGAACTGCTCCAGGTTCAGGCCGTGGAAGCGCTGGCTCGCGGTGCCGACGAGGCCACCGAGCCAGATGCCTGTGCAGCCAGTGGAGTTGGCGCCCGCCTCGAACATGTTCCACTGGTTCTGGTTCATGTTGCCGTCGATGGAGTCGATGTACAGGGCGTATCCGCCTGTGCCGACGATCTCGACGAAGAACCGGTTGAACGTGCAGTCGCCAGCGTTCTGGTTGGCGCTGTCGTTGGTGATCCGGATGCCGTTCCTGGTCCCCTGGATCTCGATGTTGTCGAACGTCGACCGCCACGGCATCGCCATGTCCATGGCCCAGCCGGTGTTCGTCGGCGTGTAGCTGCCGCTGATGCGGATGTTGCGCATCGACGAGTCCCAGAAGCTGAGCGTGGTCGTCGTCGTGGTCGACGTCGACACGATGCCCGAGCTGGCGCCCTGGATGACGACGCCGAGGTCTTCGAGGTGGAACTGTGCCCAGTTCCCGATCAGGATGCCGTTCTGCCCGGAGGCTGGCTTCAGCGTGGTGGCGTTCTTGCCGCAGCCCCGGAGGATCACAGTGAGCGGGTCGTCCACGTTCGCGGTGCCCTGGATCGACACGGGGGCAGCCAGGTTGAAGTCACCGACGCTGAGCTGGACGATGCCGCCGCCCTCGTCCTGCGCGTCGTCGATGGCCTGCTGGATCTGCACCTGGTCGGCGGTGCCGTCACACAGGTACGCCGCTGCAGCCCGCACGTCCGCCGGCGCAGTCGCCGAAGCGACGACGCGGATCAGCTTGGTGAAGACGGCCCCGCCACCGCCAGCCCCACCGGTGGCTGCGCCGTGTGCATCCATCCAGGCGCGCGAGGTTCCGCCGCCGTCGGCCCACATGCCCGTCACACCGTCAGGCCCGGAGAAGCGGGGCAGCGCCCCGAACTCGTCCGCGGTCACCGATGTGATCGGAGTGCTGCTGGCGTCGAGGAGGTCCGCGTACTGGGTGCCCGCGTCAGCCGAGTCCCAGAAGGTGACGGTCGCGCCGGCGCCAACGGCCCACAGGCCATCGGAGGGCGTGACGACGAAGTCGGCGACACCGGCGCCGAAGGTCGACCTGGCCATCAGTCCACCACCCAACTGACCGTGCCGGGCAGGATGTCGTCACCCGTGCTGATGTCTGGCTTCTGGGTAAGCCACGCTTGGCCGGCAAGCGCGTGGTTCGCGGGGTAGATCGTGATGCGGCCGATGTCGGCGCCGCTGATGTATGCGGTCAAGTACATGTTCCGGGTGGGGTGCCGGTAGGCGGACGGAATGAGCACCGGGAGGCGGGCGTCCGTGGGCCCGGCTAGGGCGCCGCCCTTGCGGTTGAAGGTGCCCATGCGCAGGTGGACGTTGCCGCTGCGCTTCTCGAGGACGGATTCGACGGTGATCTCCCATGCGGACAGGGCGGAGTCTGCGGAGACGCTGCCTGAGCTGTCGTAGGCGGTGCTCCAGGAGGAGCCGTTCCAGAGGATGAGGCGGCCGGTGTCGGTCTCGAACGCGACCTCGCCGAGGACCGGGTTCGGGTTGCGCGCAGACGACAGGCAGGGCCGCAGGCGGGTGCCGATGTACATCTCCTCGCGTGCGACGCTCACCGCGGAGCCGCCATTCAGGACGGTGACCCTGGCGAGCGGGATCTCGTAGACGCCGGTGTCGCCGGTCTGCTGGGTCAGCGCCGGAGCGCCCGAGCCTGGGGTGCCTGCCTTGACGACGGCCCGGACCGTCCATGTGGAGCGGTCCAGGCGCAGCACCACGCGGTCGGTCCGTGTGGATCCGGAGCTGTTGGAGCCGATCGTGAGGTTCACGGCCGACGCCCCGGAGTACCAGGCGTGTCCGCGGAGGCTGCCGTAGACGCCGAGGCGGACGTTCACGGACAGGCCGCTGCCGGCGGACACGACGGCCGTGTCGGTCGGGTTGCCCCAGATGCCGTCATCGGAGAATCGAGCGGCGATCTTCTCGTACTCCGTGTCGGTCACGGCCCTGCTGTTGTGGGCCGGGGACGGCCACGAGTCCTGTGCCACGGCTCACCTCGTTTCGAGTCGGCCGAGCCTGCGGCTCAGCGTGCGGATCAGCTGCACCATCTGCGGGTCGTTCGTTGCGTCCGGGGAGCCGACGAGCGTGGTCACGGACTCCCCTGCTTCGGGGGTCGCCTGCAAGTGGATGGAGCGGACGATGTCGGTGACTTGCAGGCCGTGCGGCAGGGCGACTGCGACCTTGTCGCCGAGGTCGAAGTCCCGGCCGGCCTTCAGGTCGTCGGTGTCGACAGTGACGGTGGACAGCTCGATCGGCGCTGCACCGTCCGCGAGCTCGGCTGTACCGGCGGCGGTCAGTTCGCCGTTCGTGTCGTTGGCTGCGCCTCCGTCGAGGTACCGCTCGACGCGCCACCAGGTCGCGGCTGCCGTCGTGTTGGGGACTTCGACGTAGGTGCGGATCGTGTTGCCCTCGGTCTCGGTGCCTGCAACGAGCGCATGGGTGAGGCCGGGAGCGGACTGCTTGAACGAGACGGAGCGCAGGTTGCCCAGCCCGTCGGAGAAGCGCGCGGTCGCGCTCTTGTCCGCGGGCGCGTAGCAGCCGAACTTGAGTTGCGTGCCGACCTGCTGGACGCGGAACCCGATAGCTCCGCCCGCGAGGGCCGCGCGCCGACAGACATCGAGGACCGGCTCGAACCGCGTCTTCTCCGTGGTGTTGGTGCCGACTCCGGCGACCGCGTCGAGGACGAGGTTCGGGATGCGCCGGGCGGTGAGCGCGCCAGGCCCGCAGTTCTCGTTGACGAGAGTGCGGATGATCGTCTCGCTGTTCGTGGCGTTGAACTGACGCCAGGTCGCCCCGTGCTGTCCGGCCCATGTCAGCGTGGGCTCGGGCCATGTGATGTACCCGGCGATCGTCGCCAGGTCGTCGGAGAAGTTGACCTTTACCTGGCCGGGGCCGGGGTCGCCGTCCACGGACCACGAGTAGTCGGTCGGCACCTCCATCGGCCCGGTCATCCAGATCGCCCCGTCACGGATGACCGTGAGCCGGTTGCCGGGCTGGAGCTGAGCCATCACCTCAGGCAGGGCCGGCAGCGTCACCGACCCGGCTCCGGGCTCGTTGAAGTTCTTGATCGCGTCGAGGTCGATCCAGTCGACGAGCGGGTCGCCTTGAACGACCATGTTCTCGTTGGTCACGAGGAGATGGATGGTCATCGCTCAGGCCGTCTCGTAGCGCGGGTTGTAGGAGAGGTCGACGGCCGACCCGGCGCCGGATCCCGACAGCGTGAACGTCACCGGGTTGTCCCCAGGGGCCAGGCCCCACAGGGACGCGGTCGGCCAGTTGAGGCCGCCGATCCAGTTGTCGCCGTTCTGGTAGCGCACGCGCGGCGGGTCGGTGGAGATGGTGACCTGCTGCCCTGCGAGGAGGTTCCCGTGGCCGATCGCGGCTGCGTTGGGGTCGAGGGTGAAACTCTCGCCTGTCCCCGCGTGCGTGAACGTGATCGCCGACGCGGGGCCGGTGACCGTCCACGTCGGCCACACGGTGACGTCCCCGGGGTTGTGGAGCGTGGTCGCCCCGAGCACCTGTGACGACGCGATGGTCGGGTACGGGATGAAGAAGCTGCTGCTCCCAGCCGACGATTCGCGGTGCTCCGTGATGGGCTCGGGGTCGACCCAGTACGGGTCCTCGCACCACAGGCTGATCACCGCAGCATCGGAGTACCGGTAGTAGCCCTGCTTCGACTCGCCCTCGAACCCCTCCTGGTAGATCACTTCGATCCGGCGGCGGGTGCCGTCCGGGCGGGCTAGCTCGAGAACACCAGGCCCCTCCCGCAGCGTGCGCGTGAACGCCGTCGCGAGCGCCCGCCACCGCGCGAGGAACTCCGTGTGATCGGAGCCCTGCACGTACAGCGGCCACACGACCGTGCGGGCCTGCGCCTGCGCGTGACGCAGTCGTGCGCCCCCGCGCGGGTGCGGGTCCTGCGTCAGCTCATACGCCGTGGCGCCCAGTCCTGAGACTCCCTCGGCGAGGGTGAAGATGTCGCTGTCGATGTCGGTGAGCGGCCACACGGTGCCTGTGGGGTCCGTGTAGGTGGCGGTTGCCCGGCCGATTTCCGGGAGCGGGACCGGTGTCCCTCCACCGCCGGGCGGTTCACCCGTATCCGGCGGTGCAGGGGCGGTGATGATGGGCATTTAGCGCGGCCTCCCCACCCTGGCCCTGGCCTCTTGCACGCGCTGCACCCTCTGCAGGTCGGCAACGGTGAAGTCGGCGGTACGGGCGTTGATCGTGTACGCGTAGGAGGGCCCGCCGCCGTCTGCGGCGCGGCTGGATACCGCGTCCCACTGGTGGGCGGTCAGGATTGCTTCCGGCCGGCCGGTGTTGTTGACGGCCGCGGTGAGGCCGGGCTGGAGCCAGCCGCCCGAGTCGTACTTGCCGGGCTCGAACCCGTACCAGGACGTAAACAAGCTGTCCTTGTAGCTGCGGGCCCGCTTGCCAACGACGACGCCATCCCCGCCGCGCGACTCCACGTTGGTCTTGGCGATCGTGCCGGCGGTGTGCCCGACTCCCTTGTTCGTGATGCCGATCTTGAACGGGGAGTTGCCGTGCAGGACCCAGCCGGGCGGCGCGGTCTTCCCGGAGAACGCGCCGGTCGCCCACCGACGGTGGGGCTTCTGGCCTCGGATGACGGACTCGATCGCCGACATGAAACCGGAGCAGTCCCACGACGGGTTGCCGTTGCCGGCCCACTGGTACTTCTTGCCGTTCTGGGTCTTGGCCCACTTGAGAGCCTTCTGAATCTTCGGGCCGCCGACTCCGCCGCCGCCCTTCTTGTCGGCGTCCTTGCTGTAGCCGAACAGCGCGTCGATGATCTTCGTGGGGATGTGGCGCAGCATCTTGCCGATCCCGGTGTCCATGCCGGGGAACGACCTGAGCAGCGGGTCGACGACGTTCTTCACGCCCGCGCGTGCGGACGCCTCTAGCGTGTCCGCCAACCACGAAGCACCCTTCTTGATGCCGTTCCAGGCGGCCGACCCGGCGCCGGCCACCGAGGAGGCGGCGCTACCGATCCAGCCGAAGATCCCGCCGTCCTTGTAGCGCAGGCTCCGGTCGGTGGGCGAGCGCTGATCGTTTCCGCCGAGCACCGGAGCGAGCGCTTCGCGGACCCTCCCCGCACCGCCTGACTTGGCGAGGTGGTTGAAGTACGAGACGAAGCCGGGGCCCACGCCGCGGGTGAACTCCGGGCGCATGATGGCCTCGCCGCCGGACATCTCCAGAGCGCCACCGGTGGGGCTGTAGAACTTGTGCGGGTCGCGGCCCGGCGTGTAGCCGGGCAGGACGCCACCCTGCGCGAACTGGAACTTGTCGAGCTTCGGCGCACCGAAGGCACCAGCAATCTTGTTCCAGACTCCGCGGATCCCCTTGTTGTAGACGATGTCGATGATGAAGTTGACGGGACCCTTGGCGATCCCCTTCAACTTGTCCCACGCCGTCTTGATCGCCTTGCGTGCCGTGTCGAAGGAGTCGGAGACAGCCTTCACCGCGCTCTTCAGCGCACTGAAGATCGGCTTGATGCCCTTCTCGTACACGAAGCTGATCGCGGACTTGATCCCGTTCCACGCGGGCTTGATCGCCTTGTTGTACAGCCAGCGGAATACGTCGCCTACAGCAGTGACTCCGGACTTGATCCACCCGAAAACCGCCTTGATCCCGGTCCAGGCGCCGCTGATCGCGGTCTTGATCCCGGACCACACCGGCTTGATGACCTTGTCCTTCAGCCACGTCATGGCCGGGCCGAGCTTGTCGGCGACCCAACCCACCAGCGTCGAGATCCACTTGACGATGCTGGTGATCCAGCCGATCGCGACCTTCAGCGCCCCGGCGAACACGCCGATGAGGAACCCGGCCAGCTGAATCAGCGGCGGCAGCAGCCAGGACAACACCTTGACTGCCAGCTCCAGGACGATCGCCGCGATCTTCACCAGGGACGGAATCAGGGGGACGATCGCGAGGGCCAGCTGGATGAACGTGGGGAGCAGCTGCACGAGGAGGCCGGCGGCGAGCTTGACGACCTGGCCGATCAGCTGGCCGATCAACGGCCACAGCGGATTGAGCGCGCCGACCAGCGTCACGACGGCGGCGGCCAGAGGCGGGATCGCGTCGGCGAGAGCGCCCGCGAAGAGCATGGCGATCTGCGCGATGACGGGCGCCAGGTCGGCGATGACGGGGGCCAGCTGCTTGCCGAGCTCCGCGACGATGCCGCCGATCGGGCCGATCAACGAGAGCGCCGCCTTCGCGATCTCACTGAATGCGTCGACGAGCACCGGCAGTACCGGTGTCAGGGCGCTGAAAACGTCCTGGATCAGCTGGATCCCGATGGGGATCAGCGGACCCAGTGCCGACATGAGCTGCTTGAAGGCCTGCGCCAGGATCCCGGCGACGAGACCGGCGACCTGGCCGATCATGTCGACGAGCGGCGCCAGGAAGGGTTGTATCGCGGCGAAGATCTGGGAGATGACGCCGCCGAGCTGGATGAACACGGGGGTCAGTGCCTTGACGACCTGTGACAGGGGGCCGACCAGCGCATCGGTCAGCATGGTGATCAGGGCGATCACCGGCTGAAGAGCAGGGGCCAGCGCGGTAATGACGCCCGAGATCAGGTCGGCGATCGGCTTGAGCAGCGGTGTCACCGCTTCGACGATCTGGATCAGCGCCAAGCCGACCTGCGTGATCACAGGCGAAAGCGCCTGGATGATCGGCAGGAGGGCAGCACCGAGCGCCGACGCAAGCTTCGACAGCACCGGGCCCAGCACCTGCGCGAGGTTGGCGATCGGCCCGGCAATCGCGGCCATCAGCGGCACGACGGCCTGCACGATCGACCCGATGACCGGGACGATCGACGTGACGATCTGCGCCACGGACGTGAAGAGAGACCTCATCGAGGCCTGCATCTCGTCCGTAGCAAGGATCTTCTTCAGCTCGCCGAAGACCGCACCGAGTGTGCCGACGATCGAACCGCCCGCATCGGACGCGGCTTTGAAGATCTGGCCGACAACACCGAGCACATTGCCGAGGAGCGTGCCGAACGACTCCAGGATCTTGAAGGCAGCGTTGATGCCCTCCTCGAGGCCGCCGCTCTTGAAGCTCTTGGCAATGCCGTCGGTGAAGTGCTTGATCGCCCCGGCGAACTGGGTGAGCAGACTGTTGAACGCAGGCTGGGCGGCGACAGACAGCTGCCCGAACGCAGTGACGATCTGCCCGGGGGTCTTCTCGAAGACCTTCAGGTTCTTCGTCGCCCCGGCCAGGATCTTGTCGAGCATGCCGCTCTTGGCCATCTCGGTGACAGCGCCGGCCGCGTTCTTGGCCAGGCTGTTCCACACGCCCGCGGTGGCGGTGAGCTGCCGCTGCAGCACGGGGATCGTGGCGCGGCCGAGGGTGGTGACGGTGTCATCCAGGCCCTTGAACAGTTCGTTCTGGACCGACAGGCGCATCGCGTCCCAGGCCGGGGCCAGCCCTTTGACCGCCCGCACGAACGCCTGCGCGTTCGGTGCGAGCTTCGCCATAGCGGCATCGGCCGCCGAAGTCTGCGCAGCGGCAGCGGCCTGCGCATCGGCAACGGCCGCCGCGGCGTCCGCGACGCCACGCTGGGCGTCCTCGATCTGCCGCGCGCCATCCGCGTGCGCCTTGGCGACGCCGGCCTGCGCCTCCGCGAGGGCACGCTGAGCGTCCGCGACAGCACGGGCACCATCCACGCCCGCGCGCCGCGCGTCCTCCTGCGCGCGGGCCAGGGCGCGCGACTTGTCAGCGACGTTGCGCTGCGAGTCGGCGATCCGGTCCTGCGCGTCCTTGACCTTCTTGCTGCCCTCTACGCCTGCCTTGTTGGCCGCGTCGGAGTCCTGGGACAGGCGCTTCGTCTCGCCCTGCTGTTCCTTCAGGTCCAGCGCCGCCTGGTCGCGGGCAAGGCGCAGAGCCTCGATGTCTTTGAGGGCGTTGCCGGGCTTCTCCTCGGCGGCCTTCAGTGCGGCCTCGGCGTCCGCGAGCTTGCGGGTCGCCTCGCGCTCGTCCAGACGCGACTGCGACAGCTTGTTGTTCAGGTCCTCGAGATCGCGTGCGGCCTGCTGCCGCGCCTCATTGAGGCTGCTCTGGACCTTGGTCGCCTCACGCTGAGCGTCGGCCAGGTCCCGCTCGGCTTCCTTGACCTGCCGCTGCGCGTCCTGCTGGCGCTGCGCGGACTCCTCCACCGTGCGGGCGAGGGAGCGCTCCGCGTCCTCGACGGCGCGGTTCGCCTCGCGTACCCGCTCGGCCGCCTGCACGCGCGCGTCCGCAAGGGCGCGCTGCGCGTTCGCGAGCCCGCGCTGAGCGGACTCCACGGCGCGCGTCGCCGAGGCGGCCGACGATGCCTGCCCGGTCGAGTCGGCGAACGCCGCCTTGAACGCGGCGCCTACACCGGACATGCCGATCTTGAGGGCCCCGGCTGCCGCCCCGGCCGTCGCCAGCGCTGGAGCGAGCATGGCTGCACCAGCTGCCGCGCTCGCCAGGTTCGCGCCGATGGCAACGCCGGCCAGCGCTCCGACGCCTTTGATCCCAGCACCGAATGCCTTGGAGAAAGCACCGGCCCCGCTCCTGCCCGCGCTGCTCGCACGGGTGTTGACGGTGCGGGACCAGTCGCCCTCGAACTCCGGCCTGATGGAGACATATCCGCGTCCGACGAGCACACCGGAAGCAGCCACCGCACACCCCCGTCACTGGGTTGCGGCGCGGCCTCCGAAGACCCCCGCCAGCTGGGCTGCCCCGGAACCGTGACGGCCCCCGAAGCGAATGACATTGCTCTTCTGCTTGCGTGCCTCGACGCCGGGCCGCTCGATCGGGTCCGGGGCCTTCAGCTGCCGCGTCTTCTTCGGGTCGCCGTGCAGCTTGACCATGGCGAACGTGTTCTCGCGCGTCGCCTCGACGACCTGCGCCAGCAGATGCCGGTCGAGGGTCCACTGATCCTCGGTCGCTGTGGACCCGCGCACCGAGCGCGCTGTGGCGCTGTCCGTGGGCAGGTAGCGCAGGAAGACGCGCAGCTCACGCCATGACATCTCGCCGCGGTACAGCTCCAGCAGGGACCGGCCCGGCCAGTACCGGGCCATGTCCCACTCGACGGCCTCCCCGTGCTCCGTCAGGAATCGGTGGAGGCCGGCGATTCCCCCGGCTCGATCCCGCTGCGCTTCTGCCACTCCTCGGCGATCAGCTCGATGTCGCCGAACTGGTAGCCGGCCGCGTACATCTCCTTGATCTTCGCCTCGCCGAGGATCTCCTTCAGGACGCCGGCCGAGTCGTTCAAGTCGCCGACCCGCTCCTGGAGTTCGAAGGACAGGGCCTTGATGGGCGGCAGCGTGAACTCAACGCCCCACAGGTCGTATGTCGTCGGGTCGGGCAGGGCGTCGCGGCGCTGCTTGGCGAGCGCGTCGAGGGAGACGACTTCACGTCCCGCAGCGGCCTTCTTGGTGGCAGTCATGCTGTTCTCCTCGCAGGTGGTAGCGGGTTGAACCCGGTAGGCGCGACCCGCGTGGCACGCCTACCGGGAGTCGGGTTACGCCCCGGCCCAGGCCGGGTCGTTGGACAGCCACGTCGCGATCTCGGGCGCGGACGAGGCGTAGGCGGACACGGTCATCTCCAGGGCGACCGCCTCGGAGCGGGCCAGGGTGATGCCGCCGCGGTCGGTGATCTCGCCGCGCGGGATGACGAGCCGGTTCTTGATCGTGCCGTCGATCCACTCGAGGCCGAACGCGAACTCCTGCGGGCCAGGGGCGGCCGGGATGTCCAGGCGCTGCACTGCGCCAGACACTAGGGAGATCGTGGAGCCCGGGAAGTAGGCGGTGATCGTGCGCGACTTGAGCTCGATCGCGGTGAAGCCGAGCGTCATGTCGACGCTGGTCAGAATGCGGCGCACCGGCGAAAGAGACTGCCAGGCGCCGATGTCCTCTGTGTCCGTCGAATACTCGAGAGACACACCGTCGTCTGACATGAAGCCCAGGTCGAGCCAGGCCGCATCCCACGGAGTGTCGAGATCCACGGGGGCCGTCGACCCCTTGGGGGCCATGAAGATGGAGCCGGTAAGTCCGACCCGCACGTTGTCGGCGTCGTTCGCCACGGGATGCCTCCAGGCATAGCGAGGACCCGTGCGGCCAGAATGCCGACGGGTGAATGGGTATGGGGGCGCGGGTTGGTGAAGCTCTATGCGGGGCGGATGACCATGCTCATCACGAGCACGTACCGCGGAATCGGATCAGTCTCGGGTGCCGCCTCGAACGGCAGCCACACCACGCTCGTCTCGTCGACGCCGTAGATGCGGGCGCCCGGCTGGGCAGTACCGGCCGCGGCCAGCAGATGGGCGGAGACGTCCGCGACCAGCTGTCGGGCCTGGGACTTGGTGGCCGCCAGGATGTCGATGTCGAGGACCCTGTCGGCGGTGATGGACCGCTGCCGCGAGCCGCCGCCGCCAAGGGAGACCGCCACGACCGGAAGTCGCTCGGCGATCGTGGCCGGCCACTCGGTGCCCACGAACACGTCTTGCGGCAGCAGGGATCTGAGATAGGTGACGGCGACCAGTTCGATGTCCGGCATTGCCGCCGGGACTGTCATCGCCGCTTGCGGCCCGGCTCCGGCGCCTCAGGCTCGGCGGCCGGCGTCGGCTCCGGAGCCGCGGCGGGGGTGACGACCCGGGCGACGCGTCCGTCGCGCTGCATCTCCCGCAGCTGTACGTCGTCGACGTCGATCACGTCGCCGGGCTGATGGGTGCCGTGCCAGTGGGCGAGTTCGATGCGGGGCATCAGGCGCTCCTCAATGTGTCCAGGGCACGCCCGAGCGTGCGGGTTTTCGGTGACCGGCCGGTCTGCGGGCGGTTGCGGCTGGTTGCGGGACGGCCCGAGCCGAACTCGACCTGACCCCACCAGGCGGCGGTAGCCCCGAACTCGGCACGCCAGCCGCTGGGGCCCATGCTGGCCGCGGAGTAGAGGCTCGCCGCGTACTCGCCGTGGCGTTGGACTGCCGGGCTGTAGGTCGGGCCCGTGTACTTCGGGGCGAGCGCACGGGCCACGTCGGCGCCGCGGTCGGCAGGCCCCTTGACCGCGTTCCGCATGCCGGGTGAGCGTGCAAGTTCCCGGTACATGCGCGGGTTGGGGATGAAGCGGAAAGAGCCGGAGGGCATGTCAATCGACCTCCTTCAGGTCCGCCTCGATGTGATGGACGCCGCCGCCGGGCGCCGGCCAGCGGGCGACTTTGCCGGTCACCTGCAAGGTCATGCCCTCGAACTCGACCCGGTCGGTCTCCCGCAAGTCCAAATCCATACGGCGCGGGGTGTACAGGCGCCAGCCGGTGACCGTGAGCTGCTTGTCGTCGGTGTCTTCCATCGAGCCTCCGGAGGGCTGGACGTTGACCCCCGACACCGGTGTGCGGACGGCTGCCACGCCCCAGTCGGGACGCTCGTTGCCGTACTCGTCCTCGACCGCGCCGGGGCGCACGATGGTGACGGACTGCGTATACAGGAGGCTCATGACGGGATCACCGAGAACGCGGTGCGCCTGTACGGCCTGAGATCTTCCTTGTGCTGCCGGGTCAGCTTGGCGTTCCCGATGGTCTCCGCCGCGTAGGTCAGCGACTCGCCGCCGACCGTCTCCGAGCGCAGCCCGTTCGGGTTCGTCAGGTTCATCGTGGCCAGGTCCAGGACCACGTCGAGGACGTCGTCCGGGATTTCGCTGTAGCCGTGGCTGTAGGTGACGCGGACCTTGTCGGCCCACACGCCTTGCACGCGGTTCCAGGGCCAGCCCATCAGTCTCGTCGGTGCCTGCCACGGATAGCCGCGGGTCAGCTCGCTGCCGATCCGGGAGAAGTCCCGGTTCTCCACGGCCTCGAGTTCGATGCCGGCGAAATCCGCCACCTCGACGACCGTCAGCGGCCTCTGGGCGTCGACGATGAGTGGGCGCTGTGGCATGACCAGCACCCGTTCCCCGCCTCGCAACTCCACTGTGTCGCTCTCGACGAGCGTGAACTGCTGGCCGGTGTAGCGCCGCACCCGGGCAGACGCCCGCCGGAGCGCCATCTCGACGGCCTCAGGCGTCCCGGTGACGCCTGTCGCCTGGAGGTCGGCCGCCGTAGCGAGCAGGGGCAGTGCCATGGCGGCCTCCCCTCACTCGCTGCCGGCGTCGGCGAGCTTCTCCAGCTGCCTGACGAGCGTCGACCGCGGCTTATCCTTGGCCTGCTCGGCGGCCAGTGCCTCCGCGGCACGCTCCGGGTCTTCACCGACCCAGGCGAGGACGTCGGCGGCGTTGGCGTCGATGTCCAGGTCGCCATCAGCGCTCGCGGGCTCCTGGGGCTGTTCGGCGTCCGCCTGTGCGGCCAGCCAGTCGGCTGCCGCCTCGTCGACGGCTTCCACGTTCGAACCGGTCTCCAGCAGGAACAGGGCCAGCCCGCCGGATACTTCCTGATCCTTGGTGAGGGGAACGAGCCCGTAGTTGTAGTACGGACTGCTCGCCTCGAGCACCTTCACACGCATGTTGTCTCCTTCAAGCCGCCGGGGAGAAGCAAGCCCCTCCCCGGCAAGGCAGGATCAGGCGTGCTCGAGGACCACGGCGCGCTTGAACAGGGCCGCGTCGCCGTTCGCGAGAGCGTCGGACGGGACTCCGTAGTCGCCCACCCACGACCACGACGTGGACAGGGTCTGCTGCAGGCGGTCCTGCGGCGGGCGCACGATCCGCGCGACCTGCACGCCGGGCGCCGCCTCGATCATCGAGACGTCCGGGACGTCCTCCACGCCGGTTCCGCGCAGCAGGTCGCCGATCCCCTCGAAGGGAGCGGCTACCAGCGCGCCGGCGCCAAGGACGATCGGACGGTGCACGGTGACCGTGCCCGTCGTACCGGCCTGGATGGTCGGGGCCTCGATGTTGCGGACCCAGTCGATCCCGCCGAACCGGCCGATGGACAGGTCCGTGTAGACGGGGCTGTCGATCCGTCCCTGCAGCGCCTGCTTGAAGTCCGAGTCGGAGAACAGCTGGGCCTCGGTGTCCGGGTCGATGTGGGCCACGTAGTAGCCACCGACCGTGGGGACGTTCATCTTCCGAAGGCGGGTGACCGCGGAGCGGAACATCGCGAACGTCGCGGTGTTCGACGTGGTCAGGTCGTAGGCCGTGTCCGCGGCGGTCGCCCGGATCGTGGTCGGCGCGTTCGACGCCACCACGTAGTCGCCGGCGACGTCGACGCGGGCGGTGCCCAGGGTCAGGGTGTTCGTGCCGACGTTGACGCCGGTCACCGTGTTGGCGACGCCCTCGATCGTGACGTTCAGCGGCGTCGACGCGGACACGGCGGTCGGGACACCGTTGACCAGCACCTGCGTGAACCCCGCGACCGAACTGACGATCATCGAGGTGTCCGAGGACCCGGCCGTGGTGACCCACGTCCGGCCGCCGGAGTAGGCCGCGTACAGCTTGTTCCGGGCGATCTGGTTCAGAGACTGCCCGGCGTTGATGCCGAGGGTCTGCACGTCCGCGAGGAACTTGCTGGCGAGAGCCATGGTCGAGGTGAGCATGTTCGTGTCGACGGCGAGACCGTACTGGTCCATCGTGACGGACCACTGCTCGATGCCGTAGGTCGCGGCCGAGGTGTCCGAGCCGGTGATGGGTGTCGTCGACGGAGTGAGCAGGCCCTTGCGGGTCATGGTCTTGGTGTCGCCGAGGCCGCCCTGCCACGGCTCCGAGTCGGCGATGGCCGGGAAGATGAACTCCGGGCGCAGCGCCTCCTGGAACACGCGGTCCAGGACGCCGTTCTGCATCATGGCGCGGATCGCGACGGGGACAGTCGACCGCACATCGTGGCGGCCGAGGTCGAACCACGGCCGGGCCGCAGTCAGTGTGGTCATGTCTACTCCTGTGTGATCTCGACGGACACGAGGTCCGGGTACTGCTGCGCGACCTGTTCAAGGCCCAGCAGCGCGGTTTGGGTGATGGCCGACACCGCGGCGCAGACCCGGCCGTCCTCGGCGTGTTCCTCGTGACCGTGCACCTCGATCGAGGTGCGGCCCCCGGCCAGGCGGGCTCGGATCTGGATCACGCGCGAAGACGGAATCCCGGAACCGTCTGGGCGAGTTCTGCTTCGAGCTCGTCCCGGGTTGCGGTGCGGAAATCGGTGGGCGGGGTGGCGGGCCGTGCACCTTGCCCGGGGTCGGGCTTCGGTGCCGGTTTCTTCGGCTGCTCTGCGGCAGGGCGCCGCAGGTGCGGCTTGCGTTCCAGCAGAGCGTCGAGGTCTGCCGAGATTGACTCGGTGTCGATCTCGCCGTCGTCGCTGGTGTAGGCAGTCAGGTCGAGGAACGCGGCTGCGTCCTCCGGGTCGGCGAACGCGGCTGCCGCTGCCTTGACCTCGGCAAGCACGGCCCGGTTGGTGGCCTTGGCCACCTGCTCGGCGAGCTTCTCCGCCTTGGTGGTGGCCTTCTCCAGCTCGGACTTATCACGGTCCTGGAACTCGGCGACTTGCCGTGCCAGGTCGTCGGCCCGCTTCTTCTCGGCGGCGGCAGTCTTCTTGGCCTCGGCGCGCTGCGCCTTCATGGCCTCCAGCGCCTTCTTCCCGGGGTCGCCGAGCTTGTCGGCGCCGTCCGGGTCCGGCTCAGGCCCGGGATCCGCCGGATCGTCCGCAGGATCCGGAGCAGGCTCCGGGGCGTCCGGTTCGGGGTCGTCGTGCCGGTCAAGCTGGAACCAGCCGCTCTGGGCAGCAGGCAGCCAGCGGTTACGAGTCGTACTCATGGTGATGTGCTCCCGTTGCGGGATCAGTGACCAGGCCTTGCGCCAGGTCAGGTCGGAATCGGCTACACGATGTAGCCGTAGCGGCGCAGCAGCCGGAGCTGCCCGTCGCGGTCAGCCGTCTGCTGGAAGATGGCCTGCGGGGTAAGGCGGGGCGTGGTCGCCTGCGAGTAGCGCTGGCCCGGGGAGCGCGCGAACTCGCCGCCGGCGCGCCGGACCCGGCGCCCGTACAGTCCGCGGCGCGTGATGCCCTCGCTCGTCGTGGGTGAGCCTGCGTTGTCCATGCCGCGCCGGGCGTTGACCACCTGCATGACGTCGGCGCCCTCGCCGATCGCGCGGGCCCCATCGACGGTGAACACGCGGCGCCGTTCGGCAGGCGACAAGCTCGCAAACAGCTGCTTCGGCGTCGGCACGCCCGGCCACTCGTGCTGTCGCAGCGGCAACGTCTGACAGTCGCAGTTCGGATGCCGCAGGAAGCCCTCGGAGTATCGGTACATCTGCCCCGACAGGACGATGCAGCGCGAGCATGCGGGCAGTTGAACGACCCGCACGTAGGCCACGCAGTTGCGGTTCGCGGCCATGCCGACCTGGTCGGACGAGCGGGCCGTATCCGCCACAGCAGTCGATGCGTAGCGGGCCATGTCCGCCAGCCCGCCCAGCATGGCCTCATCCGGCGGGTAACCGGCCGCCAGGCGGCGGCGCACACCGATCGCCGGCAGGAATAGCAGCGTCTCCAGCGGGCCGCCGTCCGGGGCGATCCCCGCGAACGCTTCCGCAATAAGCGTCGCTTCGGCCAGCGCGGATCCGCTCTGAGCGACCATCTGCGCGGCGATGTAAGCCTGAGCGGCGTCCGCAACGGTGAATTGCCCCTCGGTGACCGCGGCGAGCATCGCGGCCCCGGCCGGCCCCGTGAGATCGTGCTCGATCGAGGACGCTGACAGGCCCTTCCACAGCTGCTGGATCTGCTCGACGACCGTCCGGATCGTTGCCGACACCTGCCGGTAGCGCACCTGACCGAGCTCACTCGGCGACGGCACCGGCCGGCTCCTCAGCTTCCTCGTCCGGCGCGTCCTCCACAGGAGGCTTCGGACCGAAAATCGACGCCACATCACCAGAAGCAAAGCGCTGCATCGCGTCCTGTGCGGCCTGCTCGTCCTGCTCTTCCATGCGCTCGATCTGCGCCTGGGTGTAGCCCATGTCCTCGCGAGTCTGCCGCAGCGGCACGATCTTCGTCGTGTGCAGCTTCACTGCGGCGTCCGCCTTCTGCGCGACAGTCGGCGTCGATGCGTCGCGCCAGATCGTTTCCAGCGAGCGAGCATCGTCGTTCCAGATGCCGTCCCGCAGGCGCAAGACCTTGCGGTTCACCCGCTCCCAAGTCCCGCCCGCCCTGCGCTGCTTGCGCTCTGCCCGCTTCACCAGGCGCGTCTCCGCGCTGCGGATTCCGTCGGCGCTGGCGGGGTTGTCGGTGGCGTACCCCAGGAAGTGCGGCGGCATCCCGGCGAGGGAGGCCACAAGCGAAGCCAACAGCTTGATCGTCTCGTGGAAGTTGCTGAGGCTAGCCTCGCTGAACTGGATGACGTCGGCGCCGTCTTCCTTGCGGTTCTTCTCCGTCGCCCACATCCGGCCGATGATCCGCGAGAACGCACTGACCTTACGGCCGTTGGCGTCGACGAAGTCTTCTTCGCCGAACCCGAAGGCCACCCGGCGGGGCGTGGCGTGGTACTCGGCAGAAACCATCATGTCCGTCGCGATCTTGCAGGCCGCGTCCGAGATCGGAATCACGTCCGCCAAGTCGCTCGTGCCGTTGGGGCACTTCAGGCGCGGCCGGTTCGCCAGCACCTCGACCATGACCTCACCGATCTCGTGATCGTCACGCTCATGCTCCGGATCCGGGACCCAATCACCCTTCTCCTTCACCCACCACGACGTCGCATCCGGCAGGTACAGGGCGGCGTAGTCGGCCGTGCCGGTCTCACCGTCCTCGCACCAGCGCTTCACCGCCGCGCGCACCTCACGCGTCTGCGGATCGAACTCCGCGAACATGTCGAGCGGCGACTCGACGGTGATCAGCGGCGTCGCGTCGTCGCCCTCCCGTGTGCCGACCACCACGTAGGCCCGGCCCATAACCAGCGAATCGAGATGCCCCTGCTGGGACTGCTCGTCCATGTCGTTGGCCTGCCAGATCCGCCACAACTCGTCATCCGCGCCCGGCTCGCCAGGGAAGCGGAAGCCCTCGACGTCCAGGCGCTCCTCGACCGAGTCGACCACCAGCCGGGGCCAGTTAACGACGACCTGCCGCACCGTCTCCTGAAGCTCTCGCTCAAGCTCCGGCGCCATGTACGACAGCGGCTGCCTGCCCTCGTAGTACGAGTTCAGTCTCTTCAGCTCGCCGAGGTCCTTGTCGTGGCACTTGACCAGGTGAGTGAGCCACTGCAGTTCGGTGCGTTCCACAACTCACCCACCCTCATCGCATGATCAGCATCTTCGACTTCTTCTTCGGACGGGCCTGACCCGCAGCCACCGCGTCACCGGCGGCCTCGTGGGCGAGGATGCTCGGGATCGCAGCGTCGATCTTCTGCGCCGGACTCGCCTTCGCCAGCACGTACCGGCCGCCCGTGCGAGCGGCCTTGCGGGCGTTGCGGACATGGACTGCGGTGATCGGGCAACCGTCATGGCGGAACGCGCTGTCGGCCTTGTTGACGTCGGTGAGCAGCCGCTCGGCCGCCGCGTGCATCTGAACCGTGCGGTACGTGTACCAGCGCACAACGCGCTTCTCCCCGTACTTTTCCGCCGCCGCGTCGATCTCCGACTCCCAGTACGGCGGGTCGGCATAGAAGCGGATCACGTCGAACCGCGCGAACACCTCATCGATCGCCGCAGCGACCTCCAGGCGCGGCACCTGGCCGCCGTAGTCAGCCGGATTCCAGATCGTCGGCAGCTCATCCGGTCCGAACGTCGGGGTGAACTGGTAGCCGTCCAGGGTCTCCAGGCGCAGCGCCGTCCAGTCATCGACGTCCGAGCCATCGAAGCCGACCACAACCGGCGTGCCGTCCGGCACCTCCCGCGGACCTGCGAGCTTGTCCCAGGCGTCCCCGTTCATCCACGACCCGGAGCCGTACACGATGCGGTTCCCGAAGAACCTCTCCGCCTGCTCAGGATCCTTCTCCAACAGCTCCGCGGCCTCGGCCTCGATCGCATCGAGGTCAACGTGCGTGGAGCCCTGATAGACGTGCCGGTGGATCTTCCGACGCTCCTGCTTGTTCTTGTACGAGAGCGACGCTGGCGGCGTCCGATGGAACCGGAAGATGTCCTTGACCTTGGCCTCGGCAGTGCGCTGCGCCACCGAATCCTCAGCCGGATTCCACGCGTTGGTCGTCTCCATGGTCCGGCCGCCCATGCCGGCCGCGCCGCGGCGCTGCGTCGTGGCGACTCGGTCCATCTTGTTCGCCACGGTCCACAGCTGCGTCTCGTCCTGCATCACGAATGTGACCGGGTTACCGAGGCGAGACTGAGCGCTCGAGGTGACGACGTCGATCCGGCCGTCGTTCGGCAAGCGTATGAACTGCTCGCCGACCCGCATGAGTTCACCGAGCGGCCCGTTGCGGATCATCGACTGGAGCGGGCGGTAGACGTTGTCCGTCTGCTCCTCGGAGAACGCCGTGATCTGCACCAGCGGCGTCGGCCACGGGATGCCCATGGGCTCGCCGGGCTGATACTCGTACATCCAGCCACAGCCACAGCCGTGATTACGGCAGTCGTAGACCTCGCCGCCCTTGGCCCAGCCGTCGAAGACCGCGGGCCCGACACCCTCGTTCGCGCACACGCTCGCTGTCCACGGACCCTTGCCAGTCTTCTGCGGCGCCACGCACTGCGACCGCCGGTAGTGGAACGCGGGGGCCAACTGACCGACCTTCGCGCGAGGCTTGATCCGGTAGAAGTTCGCCGTGCACCACAGCTGCCAGTCGTACATCTCGAACGGCTCGCCCTTACGGAAGCCGTCCGGGACCACGCAGTGCTGCTCAATCCAGTCGCAGGCCACCCACAGTGTGGGGAAGTCGACGACGAACTCAGTCTCCATCGCCCGGGACGACCTTCAGCCGCGAACGCGACGACGATCGGGCGGTCGGCCTCCGGCCGCCAGTCGCCACCGGGGCGGCTTCCTCGGCCGTGACCCTCCACCGGTTCGCGCGCATCCCCGGCGTCGTCAGCCCAAGCGAATCGCCCATCTGACGCACGAGCGTCGACAGGTTCACCCGGGAGTCCATGAGCTCGGCCTCGGTCAGCCGGCGCACATACAGCGCCACCTCGACCTCCTGGCCGAACCGTTCCCACATCAAGGCCTGCGGCTTCCGCCACAGGTCAGCCCACAGTTCGGCTTCCCGGACGCTCTGCTCCGTCAGCGGCCATTCGGGCGTTGCGCCCTGGCGGCCCTCGGCGGGCAGGATCGTCCATTCGCCGGCGTCCCTTTCGCGCCGCAGCGCGTTCGGATCGGGCGCGGGACCGGATCGTGCGCGTGCTCCACCCTTCGGCATATCGATCACTCCAACTGCCGCGTTGCGCGGCCAGATACGCCGTCACGTTGCGTGGCCGGCTGAGCCCCGTTGATGATCAACTAGGGAGTTCTGATCTTGACCGACCTGCGGGAGCCCTCCCCGGCGGTCTTTCCGTGATCATCCTGAGGGGGTCACCCCCCACGTCGATCTTGGATGCCTCGACAACCCGGGGGTGATCAAGGTCCCGTGATCACTGCGCGTGTTCACGGATGGCCGGCATTCCAGCCTCCTGGCTGATGCGCCGCGGTCTCTACGCTGTGGCACGGACCGCACAACCCTCGCCCGTACTGCGAGTCGTTGGCATCAAGGCCTGCTGCCTCGAGCTCTCGCCTGCTACGGGGATGGTGGTCTGCGTGCTGGCTCGGCCTCTCCTTACACAGCACACAGAGAGGGTCGCGCTCCAGGACTGCGGTACGGAAGCGTCTGCGGTGCTGGGTTCCGTAGCCGCGCTGTGTGCTCGTACCCCGCCTGCGTTCGGCCTTGGCCTTGCAGTCTGTGCACCTGCCACTGGCTGTGTACTCGGGGCAGCCTGGCGTGGAGCAGATGGACATTGCCCGTCTGGGCACCAGCATCACCTGCCCTCCACTAGCGTGCTTTGCCCAGGAACCAGGGGGGTTCCAGGATGAAGGGGTCTGCAATGGCAAGCGGGTGCCGTGACTGCAAGACGTGCACGAAGAGCTTCATCGGCCGCATGGGCCTGAAGGCGGCCTACTTGTTCACGCTCGCCTGGCTGGTCAAGCCTGTGTTCATGAGGAACTGCCCTCAGTGCAAACACCTCATGAAGCGCCATCAGCGCAGGCGTGACGGATCCTTCCAGGACTAGGCGCGGTCGAGCCCTGCTGTTGCGTGCGCCTTGGCCAGGTGCCCATAGACCAGGCTCATGTCTGCTCGGGCTCGGGCATGGAGGCCATCACCCGCGCGTGTGTGCGTGAATTGCACGCTGAGCCGCATCGGTTCCTTGCACTCGGGGCAGCGGATGACGCACCGGCCTGTGGCTGCCATCAGATCCCGAAGGCGAGCAGCTTGAGCTCTGCGTTGTCCACGTCGACCTGCATCGGGGATCCGTATGCGTCCGTGGGGAACGGGCCGATGTAGCGGCTGGTCGACTGGGGGATGCTCACGGTCTTGGGCGTGACGGCCTGTCCATCTGTCAGCCCGGGGATCCTGAGAGTGACCGTGCGCGCCACAGTGGTGCCCGAGTTCCGGACGAGAAGCACGACGCGACCGTTGTTCGCGACGGAGTGGTTGTTCGTGGCGTCGCCATTGACCTCGGTCGGGGCAGCTACACCCGCGCGGGAGATCTGGGTGACGGGGATTGCAACGCGGGGCATGGCTTGCTCCTCGGGAGGTCAGTTGTCGGTGCCCTCGATGGGCGGAGTGCCGGGCCCGCTGCTGGGCGGTTCGGATGTCGGCGGCCGGCTCGTCGGGGGCGCGCTGGTGGGCGGCTTCGACGTGGGCGGCTTCGTTGTCGGAGAGCTCGTCGGCCCGGGGCTGCAGCCGTCGTCCGCGCAGCCTGCAAGGCCGAGGACGAAGGTCACGGTGAGCGCGGCGACAGTGAGCGTTCGGCGCATGATTCCTCGAAGGGTTGGGGTCCCGCCGCCCGCCAGGGCAGACGGCGGGACATCGGGGTCCGCGGGGGACGTTGACCCCGAGCTATGCGGCGCGTGCGCCTTCGGGGAGCGCCGGCGGGTCGCCGAGGGCGACCTCGCCGGTCCATTCGTCGACGGTCTTGCGAGGCAGCTCGCGCAGGTCGTAGCGGGCGCTCTTGCCCTTGCCGTGCCGGCTGATGCGTCCTTCGGATGCCCAGCGCCAGATCGTGCCAACGGGACGGCCCGTGTAGTAGGCGGCGTCGGCGGCGGTGGCGAGTGCGGGAGGCATGCTCACCTCCTGCGGATATGACGAAGGGCCACCGGGTTCGGATGGCCCTTTGAGCGCACGATGTCTATATGAGCAGATCATCGCTTCGGTGCAGGTGAACTGTCAAGTTACGGTTGAGGGTTCGCGGTGCATGCTCTACGGCCGCCATTCCTCGCGGTAGCCGGGCCGGTCCGCGTAGGGCAGGGCGAGCAGGCGCAGCGTGGGGCAGGGCCACGAATGCTCGGGGAACTGGTGGTTCGGTTCGCAGGAGCGGCACACGGTCGCCGTGGCGAAGTGCTGTGCCCCACCTCCGGACCGGAGCACCGCGCGCCCGTGCAGCTTCACGATTTGCCGCTTGGCGTCGATCTCGCGCAGCACCCGCGCCGGATCATGCCAGGCCATGTGAGCGAGGATTTCCACGCCGAGGTCTGGGCCGTAAATGACGATGTCGCGCTCATCCCACTTACCGTCTCCGGAGCAGGCCCGCGCGATCCGTCCGTCCTCGTCGAGCTGCTCGCCGAGCCACTGCACGATGTCGTCGGTCATGGGGTCATCCTCTCGCTAGAGACCGAGCACGGCCCTGTACGGTCACAGCAGCGCCCCCGCACTAGACCTGCGGGGGCGCGCCGTTGTTGCGGGCTCAGGCGGCTGTGGGTGTGATCCCCTGCTGAGCGAGTGCCAGTCGGAGGCCCTCGGCTGCTTCTTCGTCGGTGATCTCGGTGGTGAGGTAGCGGCCGTACATGGCGTTCGCCTTGGTCTTCACGACGCCCACGGTGGCGGTGGGTCGGTCGTTCTTCCACGCTCCCCGGGTGGCGAGTTCGGATGCGGCGTGGCGGGCCATGGCTACACGTTCGGTGATCTTCTTCGGCATGGGGTTCCTTCTCAGTACGAGGCAGGGATGGGCTTGTCGGGGTGGCGGACGTGGAATCCGGCGGCGAGCATGGCGTGCTGGTCGTCCCTCTGAAGTCCTTGCTTGCCGCAGCTGCACGTCCAGGTGATGCCGTCGGTGGTGGCCTTGTGGCCGTTGCGGCGGTTGTTGTAGACGCCGTTCACGGGTCTCCTTCACTGCTGGTTGTTGGTCTTGGCCCACACGCCGCTGGTGCGGCTGTCGATGTTGCGCTGGTCCTGGTAGACGGGCGCCCCGAAGTGGTTGTGGATCTCGGGCGGGGCGGCCTGGACGACTTCCTTGGCGCTCTTCATGAGGCCTTTGAGGGCGAGGACGGGGATGGCGAGGGCGGCGGGGACGGCGATGACGCAGCCGCAGACCCAGCCGATGACGGTGGGGTTGGCGTGCCCTGTGGCCCAGATGACGGCGGTGCCGGCTCCACCGAGGGTGGCGGCGAGGACGCTGCTGGAGAGGATCGTGGTGTTGAGGTCGACGGCGCGCTGGCTCATGGGGGGCCGTCGGGTTCCGGGCTGGTCCGCGGGCGGTGTCGTCCCGATGCGGGGGCCGTCCTCCCATGACGGCAGGTCGGGGTTGAGGTAGCGGGTCTGCATCGCTTGGGCGAGCGCTTCCTCGACGGCGCCGGCGAGCTTGTGGACTTCGGCCCGGTCGGTGGGCTCAGGCTGTGCGGGCATGGCTGGGGCTCCTTCCGGGCCAGGGGTGGCGTGGTGGGTTTGGTGGCAGCGGCCCGCGGTTGGGCGGGCCGCCGCTGCGGGCTACTTGGCGGAGACGTCGTTGACGGTCTGTGTCGCTGCCCCAGCCCCGTTGCCGATCATCGTCTGGACCTTGTCGACGACGCCGGCGCCGATCGGGGTCATCATCACGAGGACCCAGAAGAGGGAGACGACGAGGACTTCGCGCGGGCGGAAGCTGCTGTCCTTCTTCATCCAGATGGCGATGCCGATGGCGGCGATGAGGGCGAGGCCGGTCACGGTCAGGTTCATGTTTTCTCCAGGTGGGGTTAGGCGCTGATGGGTTCGTTGTCGAGGGGCTGTGCGGTGTGCCAGTCCTGCCGCTTCTTTTCGAGCTTTCCGAGGCGCTCCAGGCGCGCGGTCGCGTTGGCGACGTTCTGCCGAGTGAGATCGGTGGCCTCAGCGATCTGCTTGTTGCGACGTGCGCCGCCGTCCACGGCGCGCCAGACGAGCTCTGAGCGACTGGGCGGCACGATGTCGTCGAGGTCGTCGTCATCGACGTCCGCGCCGGCGTCTGCGGACTGTGCGGGCGTGGTGACAATGACGGTCTTGTTCTTCTTGTTCTTCTCCTGCACCTTGGCGACCAGCTCGCGAAGGAACTGCTCTTCCTCGCCAGCGTCGAGGTGCCGGTACTCCTCGCGGCGCAGGTAGGCGAGCCCGGCCGGCCCCGCCTTGCAGGCTGCGTCGGCTTCCTGCCAGCTGATCGACTCCAGAGGAAACTGACGGGCGACGCGGGCCGGGTTGCTGTGGAACATGGCCCGCGACTGGGTGTACTGGGCTTTGCCGTCGGCGATGTAGAACATGCCGCCGGTCTCGGATCCGTCGGGGAACCGCTCGGGCAGCGGAGCGAGGCGGAACTCGGGGGTGCGGGAGCCGAGCGACATGATGTCGATGTCGGAGCGCGCGGTGCGGAACAGGGCGATGTTCCCGGACTGAAGCATGTCCCTGATCGCGTTCGCGCTGGCATCGGAGCCGATCGAGTCCAGGTTGGGGATCTGCACCCAGATGCGGGCACCGATGCCCGCTGCTCGGGACAGACGGCCGACGCTGGACACGGACCGCAGGAGTGGCTTGACGTGGTCAGCCTGGGGATCCTTGAGGATCATCTCGTTGAACTCGTCCCAGACCGCCGACATGGGCTTGAAGGGATCGTCGGGCACGAAGAAGCTGCGCCCGTTCTCGGTGAACCCGTCGGCGTCGAGCCACTGCAGCTTCATCTGCTCCGCGTACCGGTACTCGCTCACCGCGTTGGCGGCCTGCCCCATGAGCATGGCCCCATAGGGCGACTTAAGGAGCCAGTCCAGCTCGGTTTGCCAGGGCGCGTACCCGGCGCCTCCTTTGCCGTCGGCGAGCCAGGAGATGAACCCGTTCTTGCGCTGGGCGACTTGCAGGTCTTCTTCGAGGGAGGTCTTGCCGGCGCCGGTGGTGCCGGAGCCGAAGGAGTGCACGGCGGATGCGGACGGCCTGCCGGACAGACCGCGGCGGCTCGGGTCGAACTTGAGGAGCCGCCACTTGGCAGCGCCGCCGTAGATGTCCTTGCCGACGGTGATGTAGCCCTGCTCGTCCATGAGGAGGGCGTCGAGGTCAAGGTCAACGCCACCCTGGAGCGGGTTGTTGGTCATCTCGTTGACCTCGATGCGGCGGGCGTCGACGACGCGCAGGTGGAGGCGGGCGACGGCGTCTTCGCCTTCGAGGTCGAGGGCTTGGGCGATAGCCCGCGGCTGGACGTCGGCGACGGATGAGCCTTTGCGGGGCATGAGGATCTGGAAGCTGCGGCCGAACTCGGTGGCTTCGGGGGCTATCAGCTGGCTGCCTGCGTAGGGGTTGTACTCGGCCCACACGGCGACCAGGTCGTCCATGTCGAGTTCGCTGGTGGTGGCGCGGAGCTTGACCTTGAGGGTGGCGCGGTCGGCGGGCATGTCGTCGGGCCGGTGGATGTTCACGGCGCGCGGCGGCACCCGGAAGGCGATGGAGACCGAGTCCTGGTCGACGTTGAGTGCGGACCGGCCGGTACTGGAGACGATGATCGCAGTGAACTGGTTGTCGTCGAGGTGGGCGTTGGTCAGTTTGGAGCCGGGCAGCTGGCCGCGCTCGTGGGCGATCCATTCGGCCCACTGCGCCAGGTACCAAGCGGCGCCCTTCGGCGTCTCCGCAGCGTCGCCTCCGCAGTCAGGGCGGCCGATGAAGCGGGCACCCCAGCCGGTGGCGGCGCTCATGACGAGCAGGCGCCCCCACCAGGGCAGTTCAGCGAAGCCGCTGGCCGGTACGGCGGCGAGCGGACCGGCACGCAGCGCCATCTCGGCCAGCGAGTGCTTGCGCCACCAGGCGCTGCCCCAGGAAGGAAGTGCGTGCTCCCAGGCGGTGCGAAGCAGGGCGCAGCGGGCCTGATGGGAGTCACCGGTCGCGGCGCGCACCAGGGCGTCACGGTCGGGATGCAGCCGCCAACCGTCACTGCCGCCGATCACGAACAGGCGCTCACCGCCAGAGCCGACGGCAGGAAGCCTGCCGGGGTCGGCGGCAAGCCGGTGTCGCATGCGACGCAGCCGGCGCCGGTAGGAGCTGTTGCTGGCGCTGTTCAGCCACTGCCACGGCGCGCCCTCGCCGGGCAGCCACCGCCACGGGCCCGGGTTCATGCCGAGGGCGGTCCAGCCTGCGGCGATACCGGTGGCTCCTACGGTGGCGTACAGCAGCGGGTCACCGGTGAGCAGGGTTGATACCGCACCTGCACCGGCGCCGACGAGGACGCCGGGGGTGAGCAGGCGGCTGGCCCGCGCACTGGAGGTGGTCGGTTCGGCGCCTTTCTCGTTGGTCTGCGCGGTGGGTACGGTCATGGTTGCCATCGGTCTTCTCCGAGTCTCGGGTGGTGGAAGGGCGGGGCGTGCTGGCCCCGCCCTTCGGGGTGTCAGCGGCGCTGGATGAAGGCGGGTTCGCTCATCTGCACCGGATTGGTGCGGTTGGCGTCCCGCATGCGCCCGTGCTGGGACTGCGTCTCCGCTTCCAGGCCCTGGGCGGCCACGATCAGGTCGTCCGCAGCGGAGACGATCGCGCCGACGTTGCCTGCCGCTGCAGTGCCGAGCCGCGACACCTCCATGTATGCGGTGGTCGTCGGCTCGTCCACGTTGAGGACGGTCATGGCTTCGGACAGATACCGGGCGGAGGCGGCCCGGTCTTCGTACCTGGCCTTCATGCGTTCGGTGGCGCTCTTGGTGCGATGAGCGCGCACGGTGTAGGCGGCAGCCCTGGCGAGGACTGCGGCGACGGTGACGATCGAGTTGACCTTCGCGGCGACACTCATGGTCAGGCCACCTCCTTGGTCTCGTAGACCTCGCTGTGGGCGTTGGTGTCTTCCGCGTCGACGGCGTCGGAGATGTAGGCCTGCCGGTCGGCGACGGACTCCATGTCTGCGGCAATGCCGGCGTACACGCCCTGTCCGACCTCCAGGAGCGTCTTGGCTTTCACGACGGCTTCGCGCTGGGCCAGGGTGTTCTGCTGGAGTTCGGTGACGCCGCTGCGGATGACGCCGTAGATCTCGGTGCAGCGGGCGACCCAGGCGATGGTCTTCTGGCCGAAGCCGGTGTCCTGCATCGAGGCCATGAGTGCGTCGCCGCGTCCGACTTCCCGTTCGGCCCGTTCGCGGATCCTGTCGTAGGTGCGCACATCGTCCTCGCACATGATGGAGAGCTCGTCGCTCTCGTCCAGGACTGACTCGTAGGAAACTTCTGCTGCCATGCGCCCAACTCCTTGTGGGGTGTCGGCGGGTTGCGGTGTGGGTTGCGGTGCTGTTTCCGGCGGTCCGTCCGTGGCGGGTTCGTCCTCCGCGGCTGCAGGCTCCGGCTTTGTGATGTCGGTGGCGGGGTCCTTCGGTGCTTCGGGCTCGCCTGTCTTGGCCGCCTCGACTGGGTCGGCAGCCGGCTCCTCCGCCTTGTCGCCGTCGTCGGCGACGACGGGCGGCTCGGCCGGTATCGGCGGCACCATCGGCGGGACGGTAGGCGGCAGCGGCACGAGCACCGGTGCCGGGTCGTCGTGACCTGCGGCCTTGCGTCGGTTGCGATACGACCGGATCGCGTTCCGCCCGGTGTCGTGCGCCCAGGTCACGCTCCTGCCTGCCCAGGTGCCGGCGCGGTGGCCGAGCGGGGGCCGGCTGGGGCGGTGACTGCGGTAGCCCGAACTGAACGTGGCCGGGGCGCCATCTGCGGACTTGGCGTTCGGCGCGTCCTTCCAGGGCGACGAGTTCCCGACTGCAGGAACGGTCGCTTCGCCGTGCTTGTCGGCGATCTTCTGGACGGCCTTCTCGTGACGTGTCCGCTCTCGCATCTGGTCGCGCTGCGCCGGGGACAGCCCCAGCTTCGCCTGCTCGCTCTGCGCGCCGCCCGTGTACGCGAGCCACGCGCACGCCGCGATGAGCAGAAGTTCCATCGTGTTCCCCTTACTTGCTGTGATCGGGGCGGGTGAACGTCGGCGTCGTGCGCGCACGTGCGCGCGTAGCAGACGGGGAGTTCACTTGTCACCCAGGTGAATGAGCGGGTGAATGTTCACGTCGAGTAGCGGTCGGTGATGGCCTGGAGGGCATCACCGACCTCGCGCCATGCGCGGTTGGCCACCTCCGGGTCCAGGTCGCGCAGCACGCTGCGCAGGCGGTCCAGCCGTCGGATCGCCCCCGTCTTCGGGGAGACGCGGTCCTTCTGCTTGATCTCCTTGGGCCAGTACGTGGCTCCGCGCACGGCTGATCTCCTCTCTTCGTTGGTCTGGTCGGTTCGTTCCGGGTCTGCTTGCCGGGTCTGCGAGCGTTCCGCTCACCGGGTCACTCACCGGTTGACCTGCGGTTTTGCTAAGCCGACTGCTTCCGGCAGTCGCGGCAAGGTCCAGAACTCCTGGGTGCTGGACCCTGCGGCGATCGCCGGCTAGCGGATGGGGGTGCCGGTCTCAAGCTCTTCGATCTCGGTCCAGGCGTGGCGGATGCGCTCCTCGCGAGCGACGAAGCCGGCGTCACGGAAGTCCTTCTGCGCCTGCCGGTAGGAGCGGGGCGGCTCCATGCCGTAGCGCAGCCAGCGGATCACCACAGACAGCTGCTCGTTGGTGAGCTTGGCGCCCGGCTCGGGCAGCGGAATGCCCTCTGCGTCTGCGAGCTCTTGCAGGCTCATCTGGTTCTCGACCGGGGCCTGCCCGACGGGCGTCTCCCCGGTCTCCGGAGCCGCGGTTTCAGGCCGGGTCACGGGGGGTGTGGTCACGGGTGCGATTTCCGGCTTGGCCTGTGTGACCACCGTGTGACCGTCCAGGTCGGCGCCGCTGTCTCCGCCGGCCGTGACCGCAGGCCGGGAGACAGCGCCTACGAGGTCCCGTTGGGCGAAGGCGCGGGCCTTCTCTCCGTCGCTCGACTCTGAACTCTGGAGCTTGTCCTCGGCCTTAGCTCGCGCCTTATTGATCTTCTTCTGTGCGGTCGTCAACACCTGCGCCTGAGCGATCTGCCGCTCCATGGCTGCGAGGTGGCCGGCGGTCTCGGCGACGACTTCAGTGCGGGCCTCGACCCGCAGATGCCGGGCATCGGCCGCAGCCAGGGCTCGGGCGTTGCGGTCGGCTGCCGACTGATCGGCGATCCGCGACGCCGTCTCTCCATCTGCCAGGACGTTCGCGGCGAACAGGCGCAGGCCCATGAAAAGGGCTGCAGCGACGGGCACGAAGGCGAAGACCTTGGCGTGCCCCAGGATCAGGAGCGTCCCGGTCGATACGCCGACCGCCAACGCGGACAGGCCCAACATCACGGCCATCCCGACCCGGGACCGCTGCTGGATCGCGACCTCCGACATCCGCAGCGACCCGATCCACAGCGCGTCGTACATGATCGCGATCGACCAACCGACCGCGGTGCCCAGCGGACCGTGCAGGTTCAGGATGTGGCCCAGCTGCCCGCCGACCGTGATGGCGACAAGCGCCAGAGCGGCCAGCGTCAGAAGCTTCTCCACCACCGAGAACACGTCCAGGCGGCGCAGGGACTGCAGGGGCTTCCTCATGACTCCTCCTCTCAAGGGTCTTGGGGTGCCGGGGGAAGCGGGTGCCTCCCCGGCGTTGGGGTCAGCCTCGGCGGGGCTTCTTCGCGGCCTTCTCGGCGGCGTCGGCCTGGTCGTTCGACGCCACGAACTCGTCGCTGTCCGGGTCGGTGTCGCCGCTGTTGAAGCGGGCGTTGTGCTCCCGCTGCTCGCGAGTGCCGCGGATCATGTCGGTGAAGCGGCCCATGACGGGCTCCTCTCTGTTGGGGTTGGGGCTACTGGTCTTCGATGTCGCTGATGGCGACGTTGCGCTGGAAGCCGTCGGGGCGGGACACGGTGGCCCAGCGGCTTTGCAGACCGACCACCGTGTACGTCTCGCCGTCGTGCTGGACCTTTTTGCCCATGAGGTGGGCGTCGTGGTGCTGCTCGTCCCTCACTCGCTTGCTTCGCATGAGCTGTCCTCTCGGGTTGGGGTGGTGCGGAGTCAGGCGGCAGGGATGCCGGTGCAGCTGTTGGAATGGGTGCCGTTGGGGAGTTGTGTGAGTTCGGCGATCTCATCGCCGGTCAAGTGCAGTCGGGCGGCAAGAACGTCAGCGACGCCTGTTATGGCGGCCCAGTGCTGGTCGACGATCTGGTCGGCGAGGTCGTGGACGACGCGGTAGTCGTTGTGGTCCTTGCCGAAGCCGATGTGCGGGTTGGTGGAGAGGACGTTCCGGCGGTCGGTGTAGGCGCCGAGTTCCACGCCCGCGGCACGGGTGGGCGTCCAGAGGTTGTTTGCGAGGAGCCAACGGTTCTCGGCTCGTTCGCCAGCTCCGTGGAACACGGCGTATCCCTGGCCATCGGAGAAGTTGCAGGCGGAGACGCGGCCGTTGACAGTGACGGGTGCACTCAGGGAGGCGGGTACAGGCTCCGTGGCCGGCGCCAGCCTCGTGTAGTGGACGTGAGCGCCAGCGGCGAGGCATGCGATGGCGTGGGCGGTCTCGTGGATGGCCGTCAGTTGCTGGCGCTGGGTGGCCGTCAGGTCGCCGAGGAGCTCGGAGCTCTTAGCGAACGATCCGGGGACTGGGTGGCGGGTGTAGTAGGTCTGGCCGTTGATGGTGATGCCGTCGTGCCAGGTGTGGGTGGGCTGGGCGGTGTCCATCACGGTCAGCGGTCCTCTCGGGTTAGGCGGCGGCCGGGTAGTCGAAGCCGTCGAACTCGGCGAGCAGGTCCGGGTCGGCGAACAGACGGATCTGCAACATGCGGGTCACGTCGCCGTCCTCGCGGGCCTTGACGTACTCGCCGAACAGGTCGGTGATGCTCAGGACCATCGCCTCGGCGACAGTCGTGGTGGCGCGCGCCTTGCGGCCCAGCTCGGTGACGCCGAGATCGCCGGAGAACAGGTACGGAGACATGGGGGTGCCCTTCACGTGGATCAAGCGGGAATTGGGGTACTGCGTGGTGGTGCGCCGCGCTGGCGGAGGCCGTGGGGGAACGTCATCCCCGCCAGCGCGGCAGCTGTGGGCTAGCGGGGGCGCTGCTCGCTGCGCTTGTTCGCCTCGGCGACCTTGCGGCTGAGTTCTGCGCTCTCTTCGGCGGTCACGACGATCACCAGTCCCCGAACGTGCAGACGATCGAGCAGCCGGAGACCTTGCAGTCGTGGGCGCGGATCTCGGCCGCCCGCCGCTCGTCCTGCTCGCGACGGGACGGAGCCCAGCGAACCGGCTCGGCGCCTTCCTTCAGCTCCTGGCAGCGGAGACAGTCGTCGACGTGGCGGCCGAAGTTCGGCTTGTGCGAGTGCTTCGCCGTCACGCCGTCACCTCGATCAGGTGCAGCAGGCCGGCACGCTCCAGGAAGCGGCGGGAGGCGGCCATCGTGGCCTGCGCGTCACCGAGGGCGATGTACTGCGCGCCCGACAGGTCGATCGCGTTCACCGCGGACAGCTCCGCGTAGCGGGACTTCGCAACCTCGAAGCGGGTCACGGCGCGGACGACGTCGAAGGGAAGGGTTGCGGTGCTCATGCCGCCACCGCCGAAGCGTTCGCGGTACGCGCCGTGTGGGCGGCGGCCCGGATCTGGGCGGCGAACGCGATCAGGTCACCCGCGAGTTCGTCCGCCATGGCCGGCGTCAGGTGCGCCTCGTCCGCGGACTCGTCCCCGATGAGGACGTGAGCGGTACGCATCCGCTCGTCGTGGTGGGCCGGGACGGCGTTGAGCCGCGCGAACCACGAGTAGATGGCGGTGCCCTCGTCGAGCATCGTCGGCACCTGAACGCCGAACATGTCGCCGTAGTGCGTGATGTCCTCGACCGCGATCTCCGGCTCCGACGCGTGCGCCTCGGTGCACCACGAGTCGGGGCACTCGATAAACACGGTCTGCGTCCGGCTCGGCCGGCCGATCAGGGCCGCCACGAGGCGGGGGGTGATGGGGCTGTCCGCCTTGATGGCGGGCTGTACGGTGGTCGTCATGGTTCTGGGTCCTCTCAGCGATCCGAACCAGTGCCCCGTTCGGTGTTCACAGCACCGGCGGGGCTTTTTCATGCCCTGGCGTAGCGGCTTGATGCGCTCTATAGTTGCAACATGATGAAGCAAACGCAAGCGCTCAGGAGGAACTGGCCGAATCTCGTGTTGGTTGCCCCCAGTAGTTGCAACGGGGGGCTGTGGGAACATCTGGCTATGACGGATGAGGCGACGGCGCGCAGAGACGCGGCACTGAAGCGGCTGGACGAACTGAGCGCGGCCTATGAGGCAGCCAAGAAGCCCTTCGACGAGGCACGCGACGCGCTGCATTCCGCCGTCGTCGAGATCCTGCTGAACCGCGAAGCGCGACCAGGCGAGGTCTCCGACCACACGCCCTACGACCGCAACCACATCCGTCGGATCGCGAACGCTGCCGGCGTGCCGCCCCTCAGGGAGAGCACGGTGCGTAGCGCCAAGCGTGACGAGTAGCGAGCTTCCAGCGGCTGAGACATCTCCCACCTCCCCTCGTGACTAGGAAATCGCCTGGGGAGGGTGTGAGGTCAGCCTGAGAGTCGATCACTCACAACTCACTCATAGGCACAGGGGGAGCGATGCAGGCGGCAGCCGAGGCGTTCATTGCCGAGCTGAAGCACTGGCGCGACGTGCGAGGGATGAGCCAGTCGAGGCTCGCCCGCGAGGTCGGCTACGTACCGTCCTACGTGTCGAAGGTCGAGGGCGGCCAGCTGCCAGCGTCAGAGGAGTTCGCCGAGAAGGCCGACGACGCCCTCCAGGCCGGCGGTGCCCTGCGTCGGACCTACCGGGAGATCGCTCGACATGGCAGCCCGGTCGCCCCTCACCCGGGAGGGAACGCCGAGGACACGCACGCGACGAGCCTGATCGTGGAGCACGAGGACACGACGCTCCACTACGACGGGCACGTCTACCGGGCGACGCAACGCCGCCGGCTCTACAACGACTCCCCCGACCCGGTCACCCGCTACCTGGTTCGGATCTCCGTCGACCGCTACCCCGGCGACCCGGAGCGCTCGAACCAGCACTACCGAGAGAACCCGCTCACCTGGGAAGAGATCGGCCTGAGCGCGTCGATCGACGGCGAGCCGCTGACGTGGAAGGTCAAGCATGACCGGGACGCGTTCAAGGAGCTTTGGCTACTCTTCGGACGGTTCCCGCTCTACCCGGGCGAATCGGTATGGCTGGAGTACAGCTACACCGTCGGTGACAACAAGTGGGGCTCCTGGTTCCAGCGCGCGGTACGCCTGCCCACGCACCGCATGAGCGTCCGCCTGGCCTTCCCGACCGAACTCGACCCGGTCGTGTGGGGCACCGAGACCAGCATGACCGCAGAGGCTATGCCGCTGCGCACCGCGATACGCCGTACCGAAGAGGCCGACCGACGCGTGTTCTCGTGGTCCACCGAAGACCCACCGCTGCACGCCCGCTACCGCCTCGAATGGAAGTTCCGAGCTAGCCCCGACACCGAGGAGACCAGGCAGGAAATGATGACCGAGGCGACAGCAAGTGAGCGGATGCGCGCCGTAGGCGTCGTCCAGGAAGGCGACCCGATCCTGGCCAAGACGGCCCGCACTTTCGACCTGCCTGCCGAGGCTGAGGATGCTCGCAGAGTCGTCGCCGAGCTCATCTCCGCTTGTGAGCGCGCGTCTGGCGTTCACGTCTTCGGCAAGGGCATGGGGATGGCGGCGCCGCAGATCGGCATCGACCGGGCCGCGGCGATCGTCCGCGCCCCGGACGGCGAATCCATCACGCTGTTCAACCCGCGCATCGTGGAGGAGTCTCCGGAGTCCGACGAGCAGTACGAGGGCTGTCTGTCGTTCTTCGACGTGCGCGGCAAGGTCCCTCGCCCGCTCGCGATCAGCGTCGAGCACCAGGACATCGACGGCACGCAGCGGATCACCATCTTCGAGCGCGGCCTGGCCCGCCTCGTAGCCCACGAAGTCGACCACCTGCACGGCCAGTTGTACCGGACCCGCATGCGGGAAGGCGTCGAGCCGATCCCCGTCTCCGAGTATCGAGGCACCGGCAACACCTGGCAGTACGGCCGCTGAGCACAGCAAGGAGCCCCCGCCCGATTGGGCGGGGGCTTCTTTGTGCCCGTAACCGGCCTGCTGTGGCGCCGTTGCGTGGGCATGGATGAGATCACTGACGCCGTGTTCCGCGACCAGCCCGCAGACTTCGTTGCGCCCGAGCCCCCTGCCCCATTGCTGCCGCTGTTGACGTTGGAGGAGGCGCAGGACGCGATCGAAGTGCTGAGGTACTACGGGACGGAGAGCAACTGGTACGGCGACACTGCGACCCGGTTGGCCCGAGAGCTCGCCGCCCGGGTCCCGTCGCGCGACTAGGCCGCGCTCCTGTCGGCCAACGGCAGGTCGAGGAGGTCGCTGTGTCCGTGCTGCTGCTGGCAGTTGGGGCAGCGGAGGCCGAGCGTGTCGAGGGTGAAGCCGAGCCGCTGCTGGCACGGGCAGACGACGTACAGGCGGCGGGGCGGGCGTTCGCCGGTGACTTGCGCTTCGCACTGACGCCGCAGCTGGCCTATCTCGCGGGCGAACTCGTCGAAGGCGGCGTGCCGTTCGGCTGCCCACGGGAGCAGAGTCCGCAGCCGGCCAACGGCCTGGTCGCACTGCTGCTGCAGGCCGCCTTCCCAACGGGGGTGCCGATAGTCGAGGAGCTCGTGCCAATCGACGATCCACGTCTGCAGGACGGTGACGACTCCCCCGCGGGCCATGAGCGACAGCGGTTCGAGACGCAGCGGGAGCGGGGCTGTGCGGCTTCCGGAGACCGCCGGGCCCCCGTTGCCGCTGCCAGGCATGAGCCGGCCGCTGAGGCGGGCGTACAGGCCGTCATCCCCGGCGAGCGCGCGGAGGTCGCGGTCGATGCGTTCGGTGCAGGGCCGGCAGGCCTGGTGTCCCAGCTCGTCGGCATAGAGGCCACTCCGGCAGATCGTGCAGGCGGGGGCGGTGACGTCGTCGAGGGACATTGGCGGGTGCTCCATTCGGCGGTATTGCAGTTACGGGCTGCGCGTTGGCGCGTTGAACATGCATGAGCAGAAGTCGCAGGTTGCGGGAGCTATCGGGCCCGGCGGCGTTCGACCAACTGCAGGCACAGTTGGCCCGTGCTGCCGCCGGGATGGCGAGTCGAAAGTCGCCCCGCCAGAAGGCCGTTGAGGGGGCGCTTCACCCTCCGGGCGGGGAGCCGGATGACAGCCACGGCGAGGCGGCGCCGCCCGGCTCAGGCTGAGGTCACTCGCCCTCCTTCTCCAGCGGCCAACGGCGGTCGGCTGCAGCGCATTCGGCTATCGACGGGCCGTCGTAGGCGGGCTCGAGCTGACCGAAGGCCTGGAGGACTTCCCGCAGGGCGTTGATGGCTTCGCGGTAGCCGTCGCCCCACGCGTCGCTGCGGGTGATGTCCTCGCCGATGAGGTCGCGGCAGCCTTCGATGGCGCCGCGGAGTTGGCTGGTGCCGAGTGCGCGGCGGATGGCCTTGCGCCGCCACGCGTCCGCTTCGGCACGCAGCTGCTCGAGCTGGGCCAGTTCGGGACGGATCATCGCTGCGCGCACTTCCCTTCGATGATCACGGCGGCGCGGTCCCAGTCGAGGCTGTCGTCGCCTGCGCCGTCGCGGAGTTGGCCGGCGGCCCATTCGGTGCCGAAGAGGTCGATGCCGTCGCACATGGCGGTCTTGTCGGTCTCGCTGGTCTGGTCCCAGGTGAGGTCGACGACGGCCTGCGTCATGTCGTCGTCGGCGGAGGCGGGCGGCGGGGCCGTGTCGCCTTCGATGGCGGGCTCGGCGGTGACGGTCTTCGTCGGGGTTGCGGCCGGGGCGGCGGTCCCGCAGGCGGTGAGGGCGGCCAGCAGCAGGACGGCAGGCAGGGCGTGACGGACACGGATCATCGGACGGTCTCCTTGGTCGGATTGGGGATGAGCCCGCGAGTGCGGGCGGTACGAACGGCTGCTGCTCGGCGCTGGTTGCGGGGCAGGTGGGTGACGTCGAGCCGCTGGTATGCCTCGGACAGGCGGGCGGCGACCTGCTGACGGGTTGTGCCGACGCGGGCCGCGACGACGGCGAGCGGTGCACCGTCGGCTGCGGCGGTCAGGACGGTCGACTGCCGCGGAGTCAGTGGCATGCGGGCCGGGCCTCTCACGCCTGCCTCCTGGGCTTCTTGAGGCGGCCTTCGCGGATGGCGTGCTGGCGGACGGCTTCCTCGATGACCGTGGCGGGGACCAGGCCGGGGAACAGGTCGCGGAGCATGACCTCGACGTTCGCGCTGATGTAGCGGCGGCGTGCCGGCTTCTTCGGCAGGTTCGCGGCCGGCTTGGGAGGCTTCACGTACTGCTCCTGTGCGGTGGGTGGGGCGGCGGCCGGAACCACCGCCCCAGGGCGGTCAGTTGGCGGTGTCGAAGCTGTTCCCGGGGCAGTGGACGTAGGCCATTCCGGGCTGCGGCCACCACGAGTGCGGCATGTGCGGCTGGTGGAGTTCCGCTCGGCTGCACGGATCCACCGGCACGCCGGCGGTGACGACGTGGTCCCCGTCGTGACCGGCGGGCTTGATGCAGCCGGAGCCGTCACCCGGGCCCTTGCCGTAAGGGCAACTGGCTGCCGCGAAGGCGTCGGCGGGCTGCTCCCCCGCCTGCTGCGCCTCCAACTCGTCCGCCTTGCGGTGGAGTTCGGCGGCCCAGTCGCACGGGCAGTCCATGAACGCTTCGTCGGCGTCCGTATGGTCCGGGCAGTGCGCGGTCCAGTCGTTGGCGACCTCGCGCAATACGGCGGCCCGGTCGATGTGCGCCTCCAACGCGGCCTGCTCGGCGGTCTCCTCGCGGTCGATCGCTTCGTTGGCGCGCTTGTTCTCCGTGGTCAGCAGGTCGCGCAGTTGCGCCTTCTCGGCTTCAAGTTCAAGCACTCGGTCCCAGAGGCGGCCAACCTCTTCATCGGCGCCTGTGATGCGGTGGGGCGCTGCGGCGATGGCGGCGGCGGTGCTGACGTACCCGTGGTGGTGGGACTCGCGGGGGTCTCCGCAGTATCCGCAGAGTCCGATCGTGTCGGCGGACACAGACGGCACGGCGGTCGCGGCCGGGTTCGGAGCGGGCGGCTGGGCGGGGTCGTGGGACTCGACGGTCATGCAGGCGATGCATGGGTCTGTGCACCCAGCCGCGGTCGGGTCGGTGGTCATGGTCGTCTCCGGGGTCTCGTGGGATCGTGTGGGGTGCAGCGCCCGGCTATCACCCGGGCGCTGCGCTTGCGTGGTCACAGCAGGCTGAGGTCGAGGAGCGTCACGGGCTGGGCGCCGGGCTCGCTTTCGCTGCTGAGGTCGAAGAACCACTCGCAGTCCGGGTCTTCGTACTCATTGGCCGGGTCGTACTTCCGGAAGATCGCCCAGTGCTCGGAGACCGCCTGACGCCAGTCGCCGCCGGTGGCGTTCCGGTCGTCGACAAGGTTCTCCAGGCCGACGAACACGCGGCCGTGCCGGTTGAAGGCGGCGAAGGCACGGCGGATGCCGGGGTGGCCAAGGGCGATCAGGTCGCCGTCCTCGCCGACATGGGCGACGGGGATGCCGTAGTGCGTGGCTTCCATCTCCGGGGCGCCGATGATCTCGGGTGTTGTGTTCATGTGCTGCTCCTTCGGGTCGAGTTGGGGATCACGGGGTGGGGCCATTTGCCAGCCGCAGCAGGACGGCCGCATGGCAGTGGTCGGGCTGGCCGGGCTCCGGGAGCGGGCAGGTGCAGGCGAGGTCTTTGCCGCGCAGCGTGTGGAGTTCGGCGAGGACGCGGCGGCGGTCGAAGACCTGGCGGCCAATGCGGTACGTCTGCTCGAACCAGCCGCCTGCGGTGCCGACGCGCAGCCACTCGCCGTAGTTCGCGGCGCAGGCGCTACGGGGGTCGCCCATCTCGGCTTCGATGGCGTCCTTGATCGTGAACGGGTTTCCGAAGCGGCTGGGCCGGCTGACGATCACGCAGTTGTCGGGCTTGCGCCAGCCGCGGGTGCGGCGGCGCTGGATACGAGTCGGGCTCATCGCTGGCCCTCGCAGCGCTGCAGCTCGGCGTAGCAGCTGTTGCACATGTCGACGACGCCGCCGTCCTGGTAGCCCATGTCGACGGACACGAGCGTGTTCTCGTCGTCACAGGTGCACGGGTCGGGAGTGTCGGCCTGGCGCGGGTGGCCGTCAGCCTCGTCAAGCTCGATCGCGTTCATGTCGGGGCGGTATGACATGGGGTTCTCCTTGGCGGTCACAGGGACCAGAGGGTGGGTTGGTGCTCGGTCAGCGGTAGTTGGGTCTGGCCTTCGATCTGCGGTTCGGATGCGGGCGGCTCTGCTGTGCGCCTCGCTGGCGTTCTCGGCGCCGTAGCTGACGCGGGGCCTTCGCGGGCTGCCAGGCCGGGAGACGGGCGCTGAGCCCCGCTCTCGGCCCGCTCCATGCCGGAGGCGACTGTCGCTGGCATCAGGCGGCCTCGCGCGCCGGCTTGTGCTCATCCGGCAGGTCGGCGTCGCAGTAGAAGCCGATGCTGGCCCCGAAGTCGTGCAGTTCGACGACCTTCCACACCGCGACGTTCGTGCAGGCGGGGCGGCCGTCCTGCTGGCGGTGGAAGTTGGTGGTGCACTCCTCCGGTTCCGAGCCGGTCATGATCCAGCCGGTCGGCTTGCGGAAGACGCGGACGACAGGCCCGAAGTCGGGATCGTCCAGCTCGTCGCCCTCGGGCTCGTCCGGCTCGCAGTCGTCGTGCACTTCGGCCGGGTCACCGGCCTTGATGCCGCAAGCGCAGCACTCGAGGAAGTCGCCGCTCTCGCCGGTGGCCGGGTTGGCCCAGCTCACGAAGTGGAGGTTCTCTGCCGTGCCGCAGTCCTGGCAGGCGAGCGGTCCGGTGTAGCCGTGGACGTGGGCGATCTCGGTCGTGATGGTCATGCGGTGTCTCCTCGACTGAGGTGCTTGCGGGCGCGGGCGATGGCGGCCAGCTCGTGGACTTGGGCGGTGACCTGCCGGTTGAAGATCGGCGAGTCGGCGATGGGCTCGGGCGGTATGGCGCGGCCGGGGACGATCTGCCAGCCGCACGTCCAGACGTGGCCGCAGTTGGGGCAGCGGTAGCCGGCGATGATCCCCTCGGCGCCGTCGCGGAGCGCGGACTCCGGGAGGACGTCGTAGGTGGGGCACGCCCCGCAGGCGTCGCCGTAGAGCGGGTTGTGGTCGGTCACCAGATGGCTCCTGTCTCGGAGTAGCCGCTGAACTGGTCGGCGTCGATGGGCTTGTAGGACTGCCAGGGCCACTTCTCGCCCTGCTTGATGAAGGTGGGCCAGGCGCGTTCGTCGCGGCTTCCGCGCCAGGGGACGACTCGTCGGCCGCGGGCGCCTTCGACGTTCTGTGCGGACTTCTCGTCCTCGACGGGGCGCAGGCCGAATCCGAACTCGGGCCAGCGCATCCACAGGCTGCTGCCGAGGGGGCGCAGGGAGCGGGGGCCGATGTTGCCGCCGTGGGGGGCGTGGGCTTCCATGAGGACGGTGCAGCCTGCGGTGGCGCGGGCTTCGTCGATGACGACGCTCACCTTGCGGGCGAGCTCTTCGTCGTTGGGGTTGCCGGCGTGGAGCCGGTAGACGGGGCCGATGATCAGCACGTCAGGCTTGATCTTCTCGACGCGGCGCATCACCCAGGCCCGGTCCGACGGGCGCGTCAGGTCGAGGCCGGCGGGGCGGCACTCGATGTGGAACTGGCCGCGGCGCACGGGCTGATCGAGGCTTTCAGCAGCGGCGATGAGCGGGCGGAACTTGCGGCGGGACGCGGCTTCGCCGTTCTCGCAGTCGAGGGTGAGCACCTTGACGGGATCGATCGTCTTCCACGTGTCGAACGGGTGGATGCCAGCGGCGAGGGTGATGGAGATCTGCCGGAGCAGAGTCGACTTGCCGCCGCCTTCACTCGCCGTAAGGATCAGCCGGTCCTGCCGTTCGAGGAGGCCGGGGACGACCCAGTCGTAGACGTCGTCGTGCTGGATGAAGTCGAGGATGTCCTCGGTGGGCAGGTCTTCGGAGGCCATGCCGCGGTCGCGGAGGTCGCGGGATTCAGCGACGGTGCGCTCGATGAGGTCGGTCGTCTCGCCGGTGGTGCTGTACCCGGCCTGGACGGTGCGGGTGCCGAGCTCGATGAGAGAGCGGCGCAGTCCTCGGTCCTGGACGATCTCGGCGTAGTACTCGCCGTTGGCGGCAGTGGGTACGGCGCGGACGAGTTCGTACAGGTACTGGGTGCCGCCGACCCGCATGAGGTCGCCGGTGTCAGCGAGGTACTTGCCGAGGGTGATCTGGTCGACGGGCAGGCTCCGCGAGTCCATGTGCAGGATGGCGGCGAAGATCACCTGGTGGCGCTGCTGGTAGAAGGCGGCGACCTCGACGGCGTCGCGGACTTCGTTGAGAGCAGTCTTGGAGAGCAGGCAGGCACCGAGGGCGCACTGCTCAGCTTCGAAGTCCTGCGGCGGGACGCGCTCCAGCGGGATGTCCGCGAAGTCGGGCTCGATGTCGGTGGTCATCTCGATGTCGGTGGTCATTTAGAAGATCCCCCTGTCTTCGGGGCTTTGGCCGACGGCACGGAGATGCGGTCGGGATGCGTGGACGCGGGTGCCTTCCGCCGGCTTGGGCGGAAGCTCAGCCCAGCCGCGCATGAAGTACTTCGCGGAATCGACCGGCGTGCGGTCTGCGGTACGACGGGCGTAGGCGATGAGCGCCGGGGTGCCGCACTTGCTGATCAGTGAGATGAGCGGGAACCACTGGTTGCCGGTGAAGGGCCACCGCACGACGACGCCGCTTGCGGTCATTCCGTCGACGAGGGGGCGGACGACGTCGGGGATGCCGTAGTCGTCCTGCTGCTGCCCTTCCGGCTCCCCCTCTTGCCTGCTGGGTGAATGGGATGGGGAGTGTGGGCCGAAATCCGGCCCACTAGAGGGCCGAAATCCGGCCCTCTCTGGGTCAGAATCCGGCCCACTAGCGCGATCATGGTTAGGGCCTAGTGGGTCAGAATCCGGCCCACTAGGAGTGGTCGGCTCGTCCTCTAGCGGGCCGAAATCCGGCCCACTAGAGTTCGCCGGACGGACGTATCCAGCGGCCTTCGGCAGCCGGTACTGCGACGGGCGCGTGCCCTTGCCGAGCTCCCTCAGCTCAAGCTCCCCCGACTGCAGGGCCGCCTTGATCGCGGCCTTGACCGTCGATCGCGGGACGTTGAGCGCCCCCATGAAGTCGGCATAGCTCAGCCGCACCACGCACCTGGGGGTGCGCACCTGGTCCGCCACGTAGAGCATGGCGATCCTTGCGTTCCCCTTTGACTGGGAGTGGTTCCACACCCAGTGCATGGCGTCCAAGGTCACGGCGGTCTTCTTCCTTGCGGTACGGATAAGGCGGTGTGCGGTGCGGACTAAGCCGCGGCTACGAGCTCGGGCTCGGCGTGCCGCTCGATGGCCTCGCCGGTGACGGCTTCGACGAGGGCGCAGAGGATGACTTCGGCCGCGTTGGGCGTGACGGCGTTGCCGTACTGGCGGACCTTGTCGCGCTTGGAGCCGAGGACGATGTAGTCGTCGGCGAAGCTCATGGCCCGGCCGATCTCGTGGGGCTCGAGCATCCGGAACCGCACGTCGTTGATGTCGACGTCGCCGCGCACGAGGGCGTACCGGTCGCGGGTGGAGAGCGCACCGATCGGCTCCCTGACCGTCCTTGCGGTCCCGTTGCTGTAGTAGGGGACGAGCATGTCCTGCCAGGTGACGAGCGACTGGTGGCCCGTCGTGGTCAGGGTCCGCATCGGCTCGGTCGCGCTGGTGCAGTGCTCTCCGCCGGCTCCCTTGCTGCCGTTGTTGCGCATGACCATGGCCCCGATGTCGGGCGTGACGAGACCGTGGTGGTTACCGGAGGCCGTGACCGTGGCCAGGGCGTCGGTGACGGAGCGGGCGATCGAGCCACCGCCGCGGAGCTCGGCGATGAACGGCAGCCAGGCGAGGCCGGTTTCGTTGCGGGTGGTCATGGTGCGCAGCGGGTCGTGGGCGCTGCGGGCTTCCTTGCCGTCGCGGCCTTCGACGGGGACGAGGAGCGGCGGGACCATCAGTCCGTCGTTCTCTCGTGTGGTGCGCGTCGCCATCGGTTCGCCGACGCTGACCGCCGAATCTCGCCACGTGCCGCCGGCCGGGACCATCATCGGGACGGGGCGGGAGAACTTCTTGAGCCCGGCTTCGATCCGGGCGATCGTCTTGTCGGCGAGGGGCTTGGTGCGGTCGCCGATGCGCTGCCCGGGGATGGACCAGTCGATCGCGGCGGCAGCGGGCAGCGCGTCGGGCTCGACGATCTGGTTCCGGCACGAGGTGCTCGGGCACCGGTAGACGTACTGGGTGCGGTAGCGGCCCATGTCCCGGCCGGGGGTCTTGAAGACCTGCATGGCCTGGACGTGCTTGTCGCAGCCAGAGCACCAGGCGCGGGGGCGCAGCCACTTGTCCCAGTCGGGGGTGCGGCCGAGGGACTCGTGCCAGTAGCCGACGTACAGGCGGTCGCGGGACTGGGGCGCGGCGTGCACGGACCGGGGGTTGGCGTGCATGGAGTTCAGGGCGATGATCCGGGTGCGGTAGCCCATCTTGTGGAGCTCGCCGATCCACCGGTCCCACTGGTCCCAGGCCCGGACGTCGGTCACGTTCTCGACGACACCGGCCTTGACCAGGCCGCCGCGCTCCTGAACGCCGCGCAGGTACAGCGGCACCTCTTCCATCAGGGCACGGGACTCCTCCTCCAGGTCGGCCGGCTCCTCCTCTTGGGCCTCGATGAGGAGGTCGAGGAGGCTGCCCTGCATGGCGTTGTCGAAGTCGCGGCGCTTCCCCTTGGCCACCGACCAGTTCGTGCACTCCGGGGAGGCCCAGAAGATGTCGGTGACGGGCCACTCCCAGACCGGGGCGGTGCGGATGTCGCCGCGGTAGTGGCTCGCCTCCGGGAAGTTCGCCTCGTGCGAGTCGATCGCCTTGGCCCAGTGGTTCGCAGCCCTGGTGACCCGGACGCCGGGTACGGAGTGCGCGCCCTGGCTGGAGCCGCCCGCACCGCAGAACCAGTCCATGACCGTGAGCGCGTCGTTGTCGTTGCGATACATCAGGCGGCTGCTTTCTCGGCGGAGGGGTGGCGGACGAGGGCCTGCTGGAGGTGCTGCCGTGTGACGCCGAGCCGCTGGGCGGCCTGCTCGTAGTCGAGGCCGGAGACCCGCATGAGTTCGCGGGCGTCGTGGGCGAGATCGGCTTCGCGGGTGGAGGCTGCGGCGCGGGCGGCGAACTGGAGCTGGTTGCGCTTCTTGCCGTCGATGTCGGCGTGCTCAGCGAGCCAAGCCGTGTGGGCGTCCTTGCAGCGCTGGCACATGGGCAGCTTCTGATTGCGGTGCATCCAGTAGCCGCGGTCGGTGCCGCATTCGCCGGTCCAGTCGGGCGAGGCGTTCGGGTCGTCGATGGTGTCGTCGTCCCAGACAGCGGGCGGGGCCCAGCCTTCGGCTACGGCTCGGTTGCGGGCTCGCACGTTGTTGCCCGGCTGGCCTGCCCCGCGCTTGTAGAGGGCGGCGACGTCTCGTGCGAGCTGGGCGGTGACCCGCTCCGCTCCGTGGGTGATGAGCTTGCCGAGGGGGGTCCTGTGGACACCGATCGCGGCGGCGATGCGGGCCACGGGGTGACCGATGGCGATCAGGGCGCGGACGCGGCGGATAGTGCCGGTCGCGTCGACGTAGGACTTGCCCTTGACGATGTCGATGCGGGGCTGCGCGGCGAGGATTCGGGCTGCAAGGTCAGCGCGAATGGTGGCGTAGTAGCCGTGGTAAAGGGAGATCACTGAGCGCTCGGAGCAGGTCGCCGCGGTGGCGATCTGGCTTCGTGACCATCCGCTGTCGACGAGGCTGCGGACGTGCTCGATTACAGGGGCGGAGTCGACGCGTCGGTTCTGGTTGCGTGCGCGGTCGAGCCGGTAGCGGCACATGTAGTGGTAGTTCGCGCGGCGGCACTCGGGGAGGCGGCAGCCGGCGAGGTAGCAACGGCGCTCGCCGTGCTTCGGCGGCGTCTTTGTCGCGGTCGTCATGACTGCTGGTCCTCCTCTCGGGCTTCGTTGATGGCGGCGATCAATCGGCGTGCACCGGGGTGGTTGGCGTACTGCTCCAGGCGCCGGAGTTCCCGTCGGATGCGGTAGCGGCGGACGGCGTGGTCGGCGGCAAGCCGGCCGAGCTGAACGACGACCCAGGCGAAGCCGCCGTAGAGGCCCAGTGCGGCGAGGGCGGCCAGCCAGGCGGCGCCGTAGGCGGCGATCACGTCCGTCATGCGGCTGCCCTCCCCTGGCTGCGGGCGGCCCGACGCTGGGCCGCTATCGCGCGGCCCTTGTCGGTCAGAGTCCAGACGGCTATGCGGTGGGCGTGGGTGTTGGCCTGTGTGGACGGGACCATGCGGTCGGTGTGCTCGATGACTCCGGCCGTGCGGAGGCTGTTGATGGCAGCGCCGAGGAGGCCGGGGCCGAGGTCGGGGAGAACATCCCGGAAGTCGTTGCAGCTGAACTCGGTGACGGCGGTCCCGAAGTGAAGGACGGCCTGCTCGACGAGGAACCGGTCCCACTCGGAGTGGCGGGCGATGTCGTCGAGGAGCGCGTCCTTCTCCATGGAAACGAGCCGCTCGGCGACCGTGAGGCGCTTGGTCATGATGTGTTCTCCTAGTTCCGAGGGCTGCCGCAGGTTCGGGCCGCGGCAGCCCTCAACAGCGGTTACTGGCCGATGGGCTCGTCTGACGGCGGGCCGGCGGGCTCGGTCTCGGGGTCGGAGCTCAACCAGGCGAGGAGCGGGGCGGCGATGACGGCCGCGCCGTTGGGCCGGTCGAAGATCTTGCGGTTGAGGCCGGGGCAGCGGGACTTGAGGACTTCGAGTCGGTTGTCGATGTCCATGGCCAGGGCCAGATCGAATTCGTACTCGATGCCCTTGCGCTGTTCGGGGCGGGTGCCGACCTGCTTCGGCTTGCCGTTCTCCAGGACCCACTCGGTGTAGGAGCGCATCGAGGCGACGACGTGGCCGGGGTAGGCGAGGATCGCGGCGACCATGTCGTTCTGAAGGGGGGTGCCGTCCTTCCAGCCGGCGAACTTGTTACCGCCGTACTTCGACTTGGCTCGCTCGACCTGGTCGAGGGTGCCGTCGGCTCCCTTCCAGAAGTGGGACAGGGAGTCGACGAAGACCGTCGGGTAGCCCGCCTGCGCGGCAGCGTCGAGGGCGCGGCCGAGGTCTCGGGGGTCGTAGCGGTCCATGGAGAGGCTGTCGAACTGGATGCCGCCGATCCCGGCGTAGAGGCTGGCTGCTCCCTTCTCTGTGTCGATGACGGCGAACTTGCGGCCCTCAGAAAGGCCGTGACAGATGCCGAGGCCGGTCCAGGTCTTGCCGGAGCCAGACAGGCCCTGGATGGAGATGCGGGCCTTTCGTCCGGCCTTGCTGGCGGGGCGGAACGCGAACTGGTCGGCCGAGCCGTTCTGTTCGGCGGCCTGTCGCCCCGTGCGAACGGGCGGCGGAAGCTGGGACATGAGTGGTTCTCCTAGGCGTATTCGCGCTCGACCCAGGCGGGGAGCGAGGTGTAGGGGGCTTCGAGGTAGCCGGGCCACTCGCCGCTCTCGCGGCAGATGGCGTAGGTGTTGAGGGCCCGCTCATTGAGGTGCCGGCCGATGCCGCGGGCGGTCGGGTCGCAGGTGGTGACGACGACCAGATGCGGCGGGTCCTTCTCCTGGATCACGAACTGGAACGGCTTGTCGGGGTCGGCCACGTCGAGGGCGATGCCGCCGTCGATGTAGAACTCCTGTTGCTGGTGGTAACCCCAGTCGTGGAACATGCGCGGCAGGTCGTCGGGGTTGGCGGACTTGGTGGTCTTGTAGTCGACGATCTGTCCGTCGTGGCGCAGATAGTCGAGGCGGGAGCGGCGCCAGATGCCGCGGTCCTGCCAGAAGAGGGACTGTTCGGCGACGCCGGATCCGGGCTCCAGGAGGTGCGCGGCGTCCGGGTTGGCACGGAGGGCGCCGGCCATGGCGTGGACTTGGTCCAGCTCGTGGCGCTTGAGCGGGACGCCGCCCTCGGCGCGTATGGCGGCGACCTCGGCCTTGACGGCGTTGGTGTTCCAGCGGTCGGCGTCGACGAGGACGAGCTCGGGGCCGTCGTCGAGCACGAGCTTGTGCGCGGCGGTGCCCAGATCGAATGCCTTCTTCGCCGGCTGCGGATTGTCCAGCCAGTAGCGGAACTTGGCGGGGCATTCGGTGGCGAGCTTGCGGGCGCCGCTGGAGGAGAGGCTGCCGCCGGGGACCGGGTCGGAGTGGTACAGCTTCTCGTCGATGTCGTATACGCCGGGCTGGACCTCCTCCGGCACCTCGACGGCGGCGGTCATGCGGCCGCCTCCATGCAGGTCTCACAACGGCCGGCCAGGTCGAACGGCCCAGCGCTGTCGCCGCACTTGCAGCCGAGCGGCCCCTCGCCCGTGGCGATGCGCAGGAGGTTGGCGATGCCGTCCACGCTGCTACCGGCGAGGAACATGGCGGCGACCAGCTCCGGGTAGGCGGTCCGGAGACGATCCGTGTTCACGACGTCGGCTGCGTCAACGGCCTGCATGAGGCGCTGGGTGAAGCTGCCGGGCTGGTATCCGCCCTCGACGCCGTAGTGCCAGAGGACGTGGCGGGCGGTTCCCGCCGGGATGGTGGGGCTTTCGGTGCTCATGGTTCTCGCTTTCGGGTGTGGTGAAGGGGGGCCGCCGCCCCGCCAGGGGGGTGTCAGGGCGGCGGCCCTGGTGCCGCGGAGCACTTGGGGGAAGCGCGTCACACGGCGTCTGTGGGGGTTGTGGGCGCCGGGCCGGGGGCCGTGGGACATCCGCCGGCCCGGCGAGTCAGGCGGCGGGCGGGAGGCCCGGGTCGGCGGAGGCGCCCTTGGCGGAGATGCGGATGAGGGGGCCGAGCAGTCCGGCGTCTGCTGCCTCGCGCAGGGACCGGACGTCGATGGGTGCGGTGGCCTGGTCGGCGCCGTTGCTGGTGTCGCGTTCCATGGGCGGGACGGTGACCGCGTCCCGGTTCGCGAGTTCGGCGCGCAAGGCCTGCACCTCGTCGGTCAGCTCGGCGTTGTCGGCCTGGAGCTGGACGACGACTTCCTCGGCTTCGGCCTGCATGGCGCGGGTCTCGGTGAGGTCCCGCTCCTGCAGTGCGACGTGGTCCCCGGCTCGGTGCGTGATGGTCAGCAACCGGCGGTTCTCGTCGCGGAGTTCGGCGACCTTGTCGACGGCGCGACGGTTGCCGGTGCCGCGGAGGGCCGGTATGCGGGCGGTGATGCTCACGACGCCTCCCACGTGGCGATGGCGGCGCGAAGGCTGTCGGCCTGGTCCCAGTCGTCGCAGGGCTCGGCGGGGAGGCCGGTCGGCTTCCAGGGGTTCGAGGTGCGGATTTGGCGGGCGACGTTGGCGACGGCGAGCGGGTCGGCACACTGCGGCAACGTCGGGACGTAGTACGCCTCGCGCTCGCCGACCCCGTGGCCGTTGACGGGCATGGCCTGCCACGCTCCGGCGGGGTGGTCCCACAGCAGGACCAGGCCGGATGTGTCGGTCTCGTCGTCGCCGAGCCAGGTGATGACGGCGCTGAGCATCGTGGTGCAGCCCGCATCGTCGCCAGTGGCGTAGGGGTCGGTCTCGGCGTCGGAGGTCCAGTAGCTGTCGGGTTCCAGGTCGGCCGCGGTGAGCGCCTCGATGACAGCGGTGATGTACGGGTCGTGCGGCAGGGCGGCGGTCACGAGTCCCCTCCTTGGGGCGGGCAGGTGCAGTCGGTGGTGTCGGTGTGGCCGTCGGCGCAGCGGCAGTCGGGCCGGCCGGGGCAGTCGTCGCAGCCATCGAGGGCGAGCCGTGCGGCGCGGATGGTGGCGAGGAGCTTGGAGACTCTGCGCCGGAGCCCGTCCCGCTCGCCGACCACGAGGACATGCGCCGCGCGGAGTCCTGCGAGCTCGTTCTCGAGGGCCGTCGTCTGGCCGAGGGCCGCCATCACGCGCCACCCTCGCTGAGGAAGTCGGGCAGCTCGTACAGTCCGGAGACGATCGACGCGATGACGTCCGGGTCCGTGATCCACGCAGGGATCGCGGGCCGCTGGGTTACGCCGAGGCCGCTCAGGAGTCCGGGCAGGATCACCGGCTCGGCGGTGACCGGAGTGGACGGAAGGCCGACGAGGTCGATGGTCGGCTCGGTGGCTATCGCGGTCATGCCGCCACCGCCTTTACGCGGGCGGCGTCGTACAGGTCGATGCCGTGGCGGATCGCGAAGCAGGAGTGCAGGAAGCCGGGCGTGTAGTCGCGGAAGTTCCACTCCCACGTCTCGCCGAACGTCCAGTCCTGGTACCGGAAGTCCTCCAGCGCCTGCCGGGCGCCCGCCTCGTGGCTGATGTCGCCCCACTCGAAGATGTCGCGGGTGACCTCGGCGCCGATACCGCGCGGGGCGTCGCCCTCACGGATGGCGTCGACGACGTACTGCTTGACCTGCCGCTCGAACAGCTCGTCATCGAACCCCTCGACCTCGTCGCGTCCGGCGCGGACCTTCTCCTGCCAGTAGCCGGGGTTGATCTCGCCGCTGAACGCGGTGCGCCGGAACAGGTCGAACATGTCCGGGGTCGCGTCGATGTCGAAGTGGAACGTCCAGCCCGCCTTGACGACGAGGTTGTACGGCCACGTGATCAGCTCGAACGGGTAGCTCGGGTAGCGGCCGAACGAAGACTCCGCGCTGCCCTCGAAACGCAGGTGCCGGTACAGGCCGTCCTCGTGCAGCACCGTCATCCCGTGGTGGGCGAACCGGGCGGCGATCTCGGGGTAGTCGCTCATGCCGCCACCGCCGTGAGGAGCGCGAGGTTGCTGCTGTAGCCCACGAGTTGGACACCGCAGTCGGCAATGGAGCCGAAGCCGGAGAGGACCATCGTCGTGTCGCCGGACTGCAGGTTGCGGCGGATCGTTGCCGGGTCGATGGCGAGGGCCTCGCGCCATGCCTCGAAGGTCGACAGGTCTCCGTGGACCTCGAGGTTCAGCCGCTCTGGGGAGTGCCTGGAGATGTGCACGTCGACGGCCGGCAGATCGGGGTGGTCGGCGGCCAGGAGGCGCAGCAGCGCGAGCGGGCGCGACAGGTCAGCGAACGTGGTCACGAGGCGCCTCCGGGGCGGATGTCGATGTGGGTGAGGCAGATGCCGCCCGCGTAGCCCTCGACGGACACGACGGGGGCGCCGTGGCCGAGATTCCAGGCCGGCGTGCGGGTGACCGTGACGAGGCGCGTGCAGGGGTCCTTCTCGCCCTTGAAGGCGCGGCCCTCCTCGGCGGCCTTTCCGTAGCCGACAGCCACGGAGTGCTCGGGGCGGACGGAGGGGTAAGCCGTGACCGGAGTGCCAACCGGGTACAGGGCGTTGAACTCATCGGCAGTCACGAGGCGCCTCCGGGCGTCTGGTCGTTGAGGGCGGGGATGGTGGAGTCGGGGTCGACGTCGTGGAGGAGGTGCCGGTACTCGGCGAGCTCACCTGCGGCGGCCGGCTGCGGGTGGCCGAGGAGCCACTGCAGGCGGGCGGCGGAGAGGTCGACCTTCCACTTCGTGGCGGCCTCGACTTCTGCGAGCGGCACGTCCACCGCGTCGATCCGGCGGGGAGTCGTCGTCATGACGTCGCCCCCTCGTCCTCGCGGCGCCACAGGGCCTCGGCGTCGTCGCGAAGCTGCGACAACTGGGCCGCGCCCTCGTGGTCTCGGTCCTGCTCGGCTTGCGAGATCAGCTCGGTGTAGGTGCCGAGGATTTCGGCCCGCTGCTTCTCGATGCCGGGGCGCTTCAGCTCGTCGCGTTCGGCGCGGACCGCGGCCAGCTCGGCGAGGAGCAGGTCGACGTCCTCGCGGGCGTGGCGGACGAACGCCTCGTCGGCTTCGGCGTCGTCGCCCTCACCGAAGTCCAGCGTCCCGATGCCGCGGAGGTGGCCGCCACCGGTCCACGCGTAGTAGTCCTTGCCGTAGCCCTCGCACAGCCTCCACGGTCCGGGCGTTGCGGCTTCGGCGCGGGCGGCGATCTCGGCTTCGCGCTGCGGCGACAGGCGGGCGTTCATGACAGGCTCCTCAGGTTGGAGCCGACGCGGGCCGGAAGCTTCGCGAGCTGCTTGGTGGCCTCGGCGTGGATCGCGAGGATCTCCTCGCGGTCGCCCTGGTCCTCGACGTCGAACGGGGCGCGGAAGCGGGACAGGGCACGCTCCGCGTCATCCAGACGGAAGACGTCGGTGAGGATCGACTCCGGGGTCTGCCGGAACGTGAAGACCTGTACAGCCGACGGGGCCGGGAGCATCCGGGGGAAGCGCTTCATGCCGCACCGCCGCAGATGCAGTCGGGAGACGCCGGCCAGCGGCACGGGGACTGGTGCGCGGCCTCCGTCCACTCGCTGTCGGCGCCGGTGCGCTGGACGAGCGTCATGTCCGGGTAGGTGCTGGCGATCACGGCCGCGTCCGAACGGATCGTCGTGGGCCAGTGGATGTCGCCGTTCGCCAGGCGAACGCCGTACTCAGTCTGGTTCTGGGATGATGAACTCACGGTTCACTCCTGTTTCTTCACGGTTCACGGGGTGGATCGAGGCCCCTGCTGCCGGGCTTAGGCCCCCGGCGGTTGGGGCCGTTTGCCGCTCTAGGCGGCGGTGGAGTGCTGGGCCGTCGCCTTGGGGGCGGCGAACGGCTTGACCGTGTAGCGCTCGACGAGCGCGACGATCTGCGATCCGGTGAGGTAGTTGTCGCGGCCGTTGAAGACGTAGTCGATCTCGCGGCGGGCGATCATGTCGGCGATGCTGCGGCCGGAGAACGGAGCCCAGCGAGCGGCCTCATACGGCGTGTAGTGGAAGAGCAGACCTTCGGCGGTCTGCGGAGCGGGAAGGTCTTCGCGGATCTTCGGCTCGCGCTTACGCGTGGCCCTGGGGGCGGTCATCGCGGCTTCTCCTCGTGGGTGATGTCTTTGGGGGTGGCACCCAGGGCATCCGCGAGCCGGTCAATGTTGCGCGCGCCCAGGCCGGCCTTGCCGTTCTCCACGCGGGAGAGGTGGCCTTTGTCTATGCCGGTGCGGGCAGAAAGAGCTGCAAGGCTCATTTTCAGAGCCTCCCGTCTGTAGCGGATAGCGCTGGAGTGCGGTCTCACGCTCAGAAAGCTAGCCGTTAATGGCACGCCAGGCAAGCGGCAGTGCAACATCAAGGCTCTTTTTTCTAGCCTTGATGGCGGCGCGCGCCCCCTACCTACCAGTACGCCGCAAGCGCCCCATGCAACCCAAACGCTCCGTTTCGGAGCTAACGCGCAGGTCAAAAGGCTGGATCCCGGCTACGGCGTTGCATGAAAGTGAGGCATGATGGGGAAACATGACCCCAGATTGGGCACGGCTTGGGCACGCCTTCGCGGAAGCGCGGCGCGCAGAGAACCTCACGCAGACTGACGTAGCGGACCGGATCAACGTTTCGCGCACGCCCATCCAGGCGATCGAGCGCGGCCACGCCAGCGGCAAGCCTTTTCTCAAAGTCACCGGGACGATGCGCGCCTACGCGCGCCTCCTCGACTGGACAGACGACTCCATCGATCAGGTACTGGCCGGCGGTGACCCCGAGAAGGTCGCCCCGCCGCCCCCGCCCACCGCGCCCGAGCCTCCGTCGGACCTGCCGCCGGCCATCGCGCTGGAGCTCCGCTCGGGGCAGACCATCGACAGCACGGTCGTGCACCTGGGCCCGGAAGACTCGGACGCTCGCATCATCGTCGTCCTCAAGGGCGAATCCGACATGACTGACGAGCAGTTGGAGGATGCGTGGAGGCGTTGGCGAAAGAGTCGCCGACACCTTCAGGGCATCACATCCGACCCAGAATCCTCACCCGACAACTAGAGATCCTTTTGGGCCAATCGGCACGCCGTGTCCCATAGCGTGCTTACATGTCGGGACACCACCGAGGGGGGGCACCGCTCGGAGTGGGGTTGGCATGTTGAACATGCAGGTGGACCGCGTCGTCATTGGGGCGTACTTCGAGCCTCACATCGTCGACATCGAAGGCGAAGGCTGCATCTTCGTCTTCCACGCGCAGGACATCTCCGTGGAAGGCGCTGCGTACTTCGCGAAGGTGATGACGGATCAGGCGCGCAGGTGGGCGCCCCGCGCCCCGGACATGCCGCGCGGCGGCATCATCCCGGTACGGATAGTGCGCGAGCCAGACATCCCTGAACCGTTCGCGCTCCACCTCGACGACAGCGCATCATCGATCACGTACACCGTCGACATGGAACTCATCAGTGAGCACGGCGCCGAGGTCATCTCCCGGCTGCTGACGGAGCGTTCTCCCCACTGGCACCGCGTCCCTGACGCAGCGCAGAGCCTGCACGACGCAGTCTGAACACGGCGAGACAGGGGGCGCGATGGCCTACGCAGAGAAGGTCTACAAGGTCCGCAACGGGAAGGCGACCAAGCAGTTCACGTGGCGGGCCTGCTACAAGAAGCCGGACGGCAGTAAGGGCACAGAACCCGGATTCCCGACGAAGAAGCTCGCCGAGGATTGGGGCGATCAGCAGGAGGCGGCGATCCGTGCCGGCGCCTGGATCGACCCAGTCAAGGCGCAGACGCGGTTCGGTGACTGGGTCGAGATCTGGAAGAAGGCGAACAAGCCGCGGCCTGGCACTGTGACCCGGCGACGGCATCTGCTCGACCAGATCCTCCTGCCGGCGTTCGAGCACTCGTCGCTGGTCGAGGTGAACAATGTTTTCACGGTGAAGGGCTGGGCGACGCGCGCTGCGAAGCCGCAGGGGCAGCACCATCCGTCGACAGTCAGTCAGGCCCGCAGCCTGCTGAGCACGATCCTCAGCGGGGCGGAGGATGCCGGGTACATCACGGCGAACAAGCTGTACGGGCGGCGGATCATCGTCGGCGCTGATCACCATGACGAGGATGAGGAAGAGGTATGGGCGCAGCCCGATGAGGCGTACCGCCTGTACGACCGACTCGGCAGCGTGCACGGGCTAATGGTCCTGACCGACTGCTACCTGGGTCTGCGCTGGGGCGAACTGACGGGGCTACACCGGGACAACTGCCTGCTGAAGCGTGAGGACCGAATCAACGGGAAGCCCTTCGTTCGCCACGTCCTCCGGATCGATCCGAAGGTCGGGTCGCTCCACGAGGACGAGTTCGAGCTCGACGAGGAGCGGCTCGCCGCGTGGCACGCCGCGGAGGACGCCCGCCTGGAGATGTGCCGGGCCAAGGGCTGGAAGGCGAACCGCCGCAAGGTCCCCAAGGCGGTGGTGGAGTTGTACCTCGGGCCGCCGAAGAACAAGTACAGCGCCCGCGAGGTGGACGTCCCGCCGTTCCTGGCCCGGCTCATCGAGGAGCACATCGAGGCGTGGCCGCACGAGCATCCGTTCTCGACGCCGGGCGGACAGTTCTGGAGGCGCGGGAACTTCGGGCGCGTCCTGAGGCCGGCGGCGAACGGCCGTGACGCATACGCCGGCGCCAAGGGGCACAAGCCGCAGAGCGCGTGGGCCGCGGTCCTGCCGGACTTCACGATGCGCGGGGCGCGGCATACGCACGACACGTGGATGAAGGACGACGGCGTGGACCGGGCTCTGAGGTTCTTGACGATGGGCTGGGTCCCGAAGGATATTGAAGGGACATACGAGCACGTCACGCCTGAGATGCGGAAGCACCGGCTGGACCAGCTCGAGGCCCGCTGGAACCGCGGGCGGCGCGTGGCCCTGGAGGCCGCAAGTTGAGGCCTTCCCGGAGTTGATCTCCTAAAAAACTCCTAAACGATCACAACGGAGCCCCGTACCGATCAAGGTACGGGGCTCCGTTGCTGCTCAAACCCGGTGGGCGCGGACGGTTTCGAACCGCCGACATCTGCCTTGTAAGGGCAGCGCTCTACCACTGAGCTACGCGCCCGGGATGATTCGACAGCCTACCTTGCCCGTGGCGGTACCCCGCAAACCCGTATCGTCCGGCAAAGTCCCGGAGCCCAGAGCGAACTATCCGGCCCGTGTGTTCGTCATTAACCGGTGGGAGAATGACAGCGGGCAGGGCGGATGAGTGCACGGGCGAGGGCAGCACGGGAGAGGGTAGTGACGGCGACACCACCGATGCGGCCGTATGCGTCGTCGATGCGACCGCGCGCCGCGCTTCGCGATCTGCTCGGGTTCGTCCTGCTTCCACTGCCTCTCGTCACCCTAGCCGTCGCTGCGGCGCCGGCCGCGTTCGCCGGGGGCGGCACCCGGCGATGGTTCGGGCGCGGGGAGGGCCAGCGGGCGGAGGCGCAGGCCGCGAAGGACGCCGCCGCGGCCGCGTTCTACGAACTCGACACCGCCCAGCGTGATCTGCGGATCTCCATCGAGACCATCACGGCCGTCGACGACTCGCCCGCCGCGCGCCGTACCGTCTCCGACTTCGAGGCCCTCGGCCGGCGGATCGACGAGGCCAGCCTGCAGTACATCACCGCCGTGGACGCGCACGACCTCGACCGGGACGGCCTGGAGGCCTCGGTCGCCTCGCGGGCGCGCGCCGAGCTCAGCCGGGCCAAGGACGAGCTGAGCAAGGTGAAGCTGGACCTCGACCGGTTCTCGCAGGGCCTCGGGCCGCTGCTCGGGAAGGCCGAGACGCAGCTGGCGCGGCTGGCCCCCGCCGTCGAGCGGGCCCGACAGGCGCTCCTCGCGGCAAGCAATTCCCTGGACGCCGTGCGCGGCGCCGGGCTCAAGGCCGACGATCTCGCCGCCCGCCTCGCCGCCCTCGGCCCCGAGCTCACCCGGCTCAACCAGGGCGCGGGGCAGCACGGCGTGCCCGAGACCCTGGAGCGCGCCGAGCGGGTCGCCCGGGATGCCGAGGCCGTGCGGGCCGAGGCCCAGCGGCTGCCCGCGCGCGCCGCCGAGATCGACCGCCGCCTCGTCTCGCTGCGGACCCGCGCGCAGGCCCTGACCACGCGGGCCGGGCAGGTCGAGCCCGTCCTGAGCGAGCTGCGCAGACGGTTCACGGCCGCCTGCTGGCAGGACCTCCAGCACGTGCCGGAGCGCGCCGCGGAGAACGTACGGCAGGCGGAGCTGAAGCTGGCCGAGGCGCGTACGGCGCGGGACGAGCAGCGCTGGCCGGACGCGACGTCGCTCCTGTCGACGGTCCGGGCCCTGCTGAACACGACGGACGAGGACGTGTCCACCGCCTCCGACCGGCTGCACCGGCTGAACGCCGTGGCGAAGGACCCGCAGCAGGAGATCGACCGGACGCGATTCGCCATCCGGGACGCGCAGCGGCTCGCCATGTCGGGGCGCAGCACACCCGAGCCCCGGCACGCGCGCCCCCTCGACGACTCCGTGGCCCGCCTGGACCGCGCCGTCGCCGCTCTCGAGGGGCGCCACCCCGATTACTGGCACTTCCTCACGGAGACGGAGGCCGTCCGGCAGACGGTCACTCGCGTCGTCGCGCAGATCAGGGAAGACCGCGGCGCCCCCTCCTGAGCTGCCGCGCCGGACTCCGCGAGCCGAGGTTCGGGCCGCGGTCCGGGCCGCCCCTGTTGGCGACCTCGGGACTACGGGCGGATCCTTGAGGTACGTACGTGCAAGGGAGGCGAATATGGCCACGCATGTACCCGAAATCCGCCCAGCCCCCCGGCTCCGGCATCCGCGTGTCGTTCTCGACGATCATCTGCCCGTCGACCACGGACTCAGCAAGGTCTACCGGATAGGCGCGGGCCTGATGGGACTCGTGCTGGTCGCCTTCGGCATCCTGGGCCTCATCGACCAGATCGGATTCTTCGACACCGGCGGCGACAGGGTCGCCGGCCTGAACACCAACGGTGCCCTCAGCGTCCTGTCGATCCTGATCGGCGCACTGTTGTTCGCCGGCATGGTCATCGGACGGAACGTCGCCTCGACGATCAACATGACCGTCGGCATCCTGTTCATCCTCAGCGGCTTCGTGAACCTCGCCCTGCTCCAGACCGACTACAACTTCCTCGCGTTCCAGATCCAGAACGTGCTGTTCAGCTTCGTGGTCGGCGTGATGCTCATGGCCTTCGGGATGTACGGGCGCGTCAGCGGAACGCTGCCGCACGACAACCCGTACTGGCGCGCGCGGCACCCGGAAACCGCCGCCCGCGAGGACCGCGCACGCACCGCCCGGCAGCCCCACGCCACCCCCGAGGTCACCAAGGCCCCCGGGACCACCGGCACCACCAAAATCACTGATGGGCCCGGACCGCCGAGAATAATTGATAAATAACTGGCCCACGTGCGAGGCTGCCCCCATGACGCGCAAGGACAGGGGCAGCCCGAGCCGGGACAGCACGGGCCCGGACGGCACGCCGGGGGTCTCGTACACCGGGCGCGGCGTCCACCGGGTCGTCGTGGAGGCGCTCGCCCGGCGGATCTTCGACGGGACGTACGCGGAGGGGGATCTCCTCGATCTGCCGGGGCTGATGGCCGAGCTGGACGTCAGCCAGACCGTGGTGCGCGAGGCGATCAAGGTGCTGACCACGAAAGGTCTGCTGGACGCCCGGCAGAAGCGGGGTACGTTCGTGCGTCCGCGCGAGGACTGGAACCTCCTCGACAGTGACGTCCTGCGCTGGACGATCGACTCCGGCGCGCCCGGCGCCTTCTTCACCGATCTCCTTGAGCTGCGCCGAGCCGTAGAGCCCGCCGCGGCCGCGCTCGCCGCGCTGCACCGCACGGACGCGGATCTCGCCGCCCTCGACGCGGCACTCAGCGCGATGGCCGCCGCCGAGCAGACACCCGTCATGACCGGCCCCGTCATGACCGAGAGCGACCCCGTCCTCGCCGTGCGCGCGGACGCCTCCTTCCACACGGCTCTCCTCACCGCCTCGGGCAACCCCTTCTTCGCGCAGATGCGGCGCGTCATCATCCCGGCCCTGGTCGTACGGGACCGGCTCGTGCACGCCGGACGGCACGAACACCCGCTGCCCGCCCACGCCCTGGTCGCCGGCCGCGTCCGCGCGCAGGACCAGGACGGCGCGTACGCGGCGATGCTGGAAGTGATCGAACTGTCCCGGCGCGGCCATCCCTGACACCTGGCCCCTGGCCCCTGGCCCCTGGCCCCTGACATTGCGACACCGCGACACCGCGACACCAGTCCCCTCCCCCTCGCCCTCCTCCCCCTCCGTAACGCCCGAGAGGAACCCGTAAGTGAAGATCGCCCGCATCGAGACCTTCCTCGCTCCGCCCCGCTGGATGTTCGTCCGCGTGGAGACCGACGAAGGGGTCGTCGGCTGGGGCGAGCCCGTCGTCGAGGGGCGTGCGGAGCCCGTGCGGGCCGCCGTCGAGGTGCTCGCCGAGTACCTCGACGGCCAGGACCCGCTGCGCATCGAGGACCACTGGCAGGTCATGACCAAGGGCGGCTTCTACCGCGGCGGCCCGGTCCTGTCCTCCGCCGTCGCCGGGCTCGACCAGGCGCTGTGGGACATCAAGGGCAAGACGTACGGCCAGCCCGTGCACCAGCTGCTCGGCGGGCCGGTGCGTGAGCGGATCCGCGCGTACGCCTGGGTGGGAGGTGACGAGCCGAGCGAGGTCAGGGACGCGGTGAGCGCCCAGGTCGAGGCCGGGTTCACGGCGGTGAAGATGAACGGCAGCGGGCGCATGACACCACTCGCCACCCGCGAGGAGGTCCGCGCGTGCCTGCTGCGCGCAGAGACAGCCCGCGAAGTCCTGGGCGACGAAAGGGACTTCGCGCTCGACTTCCACGGCCGGGTCTCCCCCGCGAACGCCCGCCGGCTGCTCCCCCTGCTCGCCGAGTACGCACCCCTGTTCGTCGAGGAGCCCGTCCTCTCCGACCACATGCAGGCCGTCCCCGACCTGGTGAACGCGTCCAACATCCCGATCGCGCTCGGCGAACGGCTCTTCACCCGGCGGGAGTTCCTCGCCCCGCTCGAGGCCGGCGTCGCCGTGGTGCAGCCCGACATCTCGCACGCGGGCGGCATCTCCGAGCTGCGCCGCATCGCCGCGCTCGCCGAGATCTACGGCGCCCACATCGCGCCGCACTGCCCGCTCGGTCCCGTGGCCCTCGCCGCGAGCCTCCAAGTCGCCTTCACCACACCGAACTTCCTCATTCAGGAGCAGTCGATCGGCATCCACTACAACAAGGATGCCGAACTCCTCGACTACGTCACCGACCGCGAGCCGTTCCGCTTCGTCGCGGGATCGCTGCTGCGCACGGAACGGCCCGGCCTCGGGGTCGACATCGACGAGGCGGCCGTACGCGCGGCCGACGCCAAGGGCCACGCCTGGCGCAACCCCGTGTGGCGGTACGAGGACGGCTCGTTCGCCGAGTGGTGACGGACCCTGCGGGAGCTCTGCCGCCCGCCCCGTCACACGCCCCCCATGAAAGGAACCGAGGGAGAGCACCATGGACTTCACTACAGCACTGCGCGCCGAGCGCCTCGTGGCGATCGTCCGGGGGAGCGACGCCGACGCGTCGTTCCGAACGGTCATGGCTCTGGCCGAGGCCGGAATCCCGCTGGTGGAGGTGTCCCTCAGCGGCCGTGACGCCCTCACGGTGATCCGCAGGGCGCGGGCCGAACTCGGCGACGACGTCTGGCTGGGCGCGGGCACGGTCCTGACCGCCGGTGACGCCCGCGAGGCGGCCGAGGCAGGGGCGAACCTCATCGTGACCCCCGGGCTCGGCGCCGGGGTCGACGAGTCCCTTCGACAGGGCCTGCCCGTGCTCGCCGGGGTACTCACGCCGACCGACGTCATCGCGGCCGAGGCCTCCGGGGTGACGGCCCTGAAGATCTTCCCCGCGTCTGCGATGGGCGGCCCGTCGTATCTGAAGGCGCTGCGGGGGCCGTTCCCCCGGACGCCCTTCGTGCCGGTGGGCGGGGTCGACGCGGCGGCGGCGACGGCGTACCTGGAGGGCGGTGCCATCGCGGTCGGGGTCGGCTCGCCGCTCATCGGCGACGCGGCGGACGGCGGCGACCTGGGTCAACTGCGCAAGCGGGCGGCCGAGTTCAAGGCGGTGTGCGGATGACGGCGTCGACGGTCGGCTCGCCCCTCCGGCCCGCCTCTTCCCCCACCTCCCCCACCTCCCCCATCGACGTGCTCACCTTCGGCGAGACGATGGTCGCTCTGCGCGGCCACGGGCCGTTCAAGCTGGGCGGCTCGATGGACCTGTCCGTCGCGGGCGCCGAGTCGAACGTCGCCATCGGCCTCACCCGGCTCGGCCACAGCGTCCGCTGGGCGGGCGCTGTCGGCGCCGACGAGTCGGGCGAACTGGTCCTGCGCACGCTGCGCGCCGAGGGCGTCGACACGTCCTGCGTCACCCGTGACGCCGGCGCCCCCACGGGCCTGATCCTCTTCGAGCCGCGACTGCCGGACGTGACACGGGTGCAGTACTACCGTGCGGGCTCAGCCGGTTCGCGGCTCGACACCGACCGAGTGGAGCGGGCCTTCTCGGCCGGTCCGCCGCCCCGCGTCCTGCATCTGACGGGGATCACGCCCGCGCTCAGCACCTCCGCGCGCGACGCGTGCCGGCGCGCCCTGCGGCTCGCCCGCGAAAGCGGAGTTCCCGTCAGCCTGGACGCCAACTACCGCTCCCAGCTGTGGAGTTCCGAGGCAGCCACTGCCGAACTGCGCGACTGGATCCCGTACGTCGACGTCCTCATCGCCTCCGACGACGAGCTGCCGCTGTGTGCGCCCCCCGGGCCGGACCCGGTCAAGGCTCTCCTCGATCTCGGGGTGAGCGAGGTCGTCGTCAAGCTCGGCGCGGACGGGGCGACCGCCCACTCGGCCGACGGTGAGCTGCGGGTCCCGGCACGGCCGGTGCGCGCGGTGGACGCGGTCGGGGCCGGTGACGCCTTCGTCGCCGGCTACCTCTCCGCGCTCCTCGACGGCGAGGACACCGCCGGACGCCTCGACCGGGCGGTGACGACGGGCGCCTTCGCGGTCGCGCAGCCGGGCGACTGGGAGGGGGCGCCCACGCGGGCGGAACTCGGGCTGCTCGGGGCGGGCCAGGGGACGGTCGTACGCTGACGCACGCCCGGCACGGCCAGCTAACCTGTGCCCATGCCACGCTACGAGTACCGCTGCCGGACCTGCGGCGACACGTTCGAACTGAGCCGCCCCATGGCCGAGTCCTCGGCCCCCGCGGACTGCCCCGCAGGCCACGACGACACGGTGAAGCTGCTGTCGACCGTCGCCGTGGGCGGCACGGCATCGGCCTCCGCCCCGGCCCGCCCCGCGGGCGGCGGGGGCGGAGGCGGCGGATGCTGCGGCGGGGGTTGCTGCGGGTGACCTCCGGCGACTGAGCCTGCGGTTACGACCGCGGGTTCCGGACCTCCTCGATCAGCTCCCGCAGGATCGTCTCGCCCGCCGCGACGCCCCGGTCCTCCAGGTCCGTGACGTGCGGCGCCGTCCAGCCCGCGTCCGCCAGCTCGCCGTGGCCGGGACGCCAGGCCTGGTCGGCCGCGAGCAGCAGGTCGGCGTCGAGCAGGGAGTCGCCGGCCGCGAGCGTGCGGGCGGCGCCGGAGCGGCGGGCCACCTCACGCATGGCCGCACTCTTGGTGAGCGGCTTCGGCACGGCGTAGATCTTGCGGCCCTGGAGGGAGACCGTCCAGCCGCGGCGCTCCGCCCAGACGGCGAGTTCCTTGACCCAGCCCTCCGGGAGCAGGGACCGCTCGACCACGAGATACGCGAAGAGGTCCTCGGCGACGCGCTCCTTCAGGAGCCACGCCGGGTCGGCCGTCCGCACCAGATGCGCCCGCACCTCGTCGAGCGGCGCGCACTGCGCGGCGAGCCGCGCGTCGACCGCCGCCCGCCAGTCGGGGTCGGACACCCCGTCCACCAGCAGGTGCCCGCCGTTGGCGCAGATCGCGAACTTCGGGGCGGGCCCCGGGAGATGGATGCGCCCGTACTGCTCGCGGGTGCGGGTCGTCGTCGGGACGAAGAGGGCGCTGCGGCCGAGTTCACCGAGCAGCGCGGCCGCGTCCTCGGTGACGTAGGAGAGGGGCTTGCCCTCGTAGACCTCGACGCACAGCAGGCGCGGTGCCTGGGCGTCGGGCATCGTCAGGCCGAGGGCGGCGGCGGAGTAGATCAGGGTGCGGTCGAGGTCGCTGGCGACCAGGGCGACGGGCGTGGCACTCACTTCGCGGCCACCGCCTTGCCGTCCGCGCCGGTGGCGCCCCGCGTGTACTTCGGGTGGATCAACCCGACGCAGGTGTAAGGGAGTTCGGCGACCTCCTCGACCGGAACCCCGCGCTGCTCGGCGAGCAGGCGTACGTGGTCGAGGTCGGCTCCGGCGCCCGCGCGGGCGAGTATCTTCCACGGGACGCGGCGCAGCAGCACGCGGGTCGTCTCGCCGACGCCGGGCTTCACCAGGTTCACGTCGTGGATGCCGTACTCCTCACTGATCCGCTCGACGGCCGCCCAGCCCTCCCAGGTGGGCGCGCGGTCGGCGGAGAGCATCTCCTTGACCTGGGCGTCCACGGCGTCGGCGACCTCGTCGAAGCGGGCCTCGACGGTGTCGAGAAAGTGCGTGGACACGTCCGCGCCCGCGAGCTCGCGGTAGAACTTGCCGCCGTGGAAGTCGTTCGGCCCGACGAGGTCGGCGCGCAGCACCGTACGCGATATCAGGCCGGAGACCGTCGAGTTGAGGCACGCGGACGGGATGAGGAAGTCCTCGCGGGTGCCGTACGTGCGCACACAGGAACCGGGGTCGGCGAGTACCGCGATCTCCGGGTCGAACCCGGGGCCACCTTCATTCTGCTGATGGGCCTTGAGCGCTTCGGCCAGTTCGCGGGTGATCGCGCCCTTGCCGGTCCAGCCGTCGACGAAGACGACGTCGGCCGGGTCGTGGTGGGCGGCGAGCCAGCGCAGCGCGTTCGCGTCGATGCCGCGGCCGCGGACGATCGACACGGCGTAGTGCGGCAGGTCGAGGCCGTGCCGCGCCTGCGCCCAGCGGCGCATCAGCACACCGACGGGCGTCCCGGCGCGGGCGAGCGAGACGAGCACCGGGCGGGGGGACCGTTCCGCGAGCACGGTCTCGGTCACGACGCCGACGGCCTGCGCGATCCGTGCGGCCGACACCTCCAGAGCGGACTGGAACAGCGCCTGGTACTCGGCGCTCGGCTGGTACTCGACGGGCAGCGACTCGGCGTAGTGCGCGCCACCGCCCTGGATCGCCTCCTCGCGCTCCTCGGTGGGCGCCTCGAGATCGACGTCCGAGAGGTCCTGGAGCAGCCAGCCGACCTCGTCGGGCGCGTACGAGGAGAAGGCGGGGCCCCGGAGGGGCTCGGGGAGCGTGGGGGGCACCAGGGGCTGCCTTTCGGGCTTCGCGGGGACAGCCCTGTCAGGGACGTACGAGGGTACGACGGCGAGCAGGACGTGCGGGGCGTGCTCGGCGAGGCGCGCCAACAGGCCGTCGGGGGCGTGTAGTTCGGGCGTGTCCGCGGTGGAGTCGACGACCGCGACGATCGCGTCGAACTCACCGCCCGCGACGTTGTACGCGTAGCGCTCGCCCGGCCCGTCGGCCGGGTCGTCGTGGGCGGGGAAGACGAGGCGGGTGCGGATCGCGTAGCCGGGGTCGTCGACAGCGAGGACCGGCGAACGGGTCGTGGTGGAGTAGCGCACCTGTGCCTGCGTGCCCTTCTCGACCTCGCGGGCCAGGGCGAGCGGCGCGTACATCAGCTCCTCGAAGCCGAGGACGAGCACGCGGCGAGCGTCCCCTAGAGGCGTGCTCAGGCGGGCGGCCATAGCGGGGAGCGCCGCGTCGAGCGCCGCGCGGTGCTCCGGCGTGAAGCCGTGCCGGCCTCCGTCGGGCACGGACGCGGGCCAGCCGAGGTCCACGCGGGTCACGCCGGTCACGCAGCGCGGCTCGCTGCCCGGCTCCGTGCCCGGCTCACTGAGTGGCTCTGTGCGCGGCCCGCTGCCCGGCTCGCTGCGCGGCTCTGTGCGCGCCGTCGGGGCCTCGGCGAGGGACTCGTGGCGGGCGACCAGGGCCTGACCCTTGGCGAGGACGTCGTCGGGGAGCTTGACGGTGCCGGACGCCGACGCGATCAGGTCGACGCGGGCGCCGATCTCCCGGGCGAAGTCGGCCAGGCGGCCCCGGTCCTCGGGCGAGCGCATGTCGACGAGGGCGACGATGACGTAGTGCCCGCGCGGGTAGCGCTCGTGCAGGGCGCGGATCGTGTTGAGAACCGTGTTCCCCGTGGAGAACTCGTCGTCGACGAGGACGAGCGCCCCGTCGCCCGCGAGGAGCCGGGGGTCCTCGGGCAGCAGCAGATGCGAGGTGGCATGCGAGTGGGACTCCTCGAAGCCGCCCGCGCGCGCCACCCCGTCGACAGGGCGCCGCGTCGAGTGCAGATACGGCGCGAGGCCCAGGCCATCGGCCACAGAGTGCCCGAGGCCGGTCGCCGTCTCGGCGTACCCGAGCACGACCGCCTGCCGCGCCGCGTCGTCGCCGAGCAGCTCGCGCACCCGCAGACCGAGCTCGTACCCGGCGCGCCAGACCACGGCCGGCGACTGCGGCACATGCTTGCCGAGGACGTTCGACACGAGCAGATGGGCCCGCTTGGGATTGCGGCGCAGGGCAAGGCCCAGCAGCCCGGATATCTCCTCGTCACCGACGAGCTCGACACCGAGCCGCTCCGCTACCCATGTCCCCGACCAGACCACTTCGCCCCTTTTCATTGCTTTCATCATGACTCGCGCGCTCGTCACGCGGGCAGGCCGGCGTTGAGCAGGTCCACGAAGCCGACGTCCTCACGGGCGACACCGAAGGCCTCCGCCCGCTGGAGGGTCCGCTCGGCCCAGGCCCGGTGCGGCTTCACTTCATTCATCTTGTTCGTGTACGCGGATCTGAGGACGCCGCCACCGCCCCGCTCGGGCCGCAGGATGTCCTGGGCGTCGCCGTACTCCTCGTGACTGACCACGGACAGCGCGTGCACGGGCATCACGTGCGAGGGGTGAATGCAGGTCTTGCCGAGCAGGCCGTTGGCCCGGTCCAGCTCGATCTCGCGCAGCAGCCCGTCCATGTCGTGCTCGATGAGGGCCTGGCGCAACTCGACGGCCCGGCCCTCCAGGAAGGGGCTGCGGCGCAGCTGCGGCTTGAACATCCGCTCCTGATGGCGGAAGTATTCCCACACCGGGCCGGTCACGGTGAAACCCGTGCCGTCGGCGCGGCCCAGCAGATTGACCACGTCGCCGATCACGGAGGCCACGATCTGGACGTCGTACGCGGTCATGTCCGGCGGCCTGCGCAGCCCGTACGCGGAGCAGAAGTCGGTCACGCCGAGGCGCAGCGCCAGGACGCGGTCGCGGTACTTGTCGACGACGCGGGCGATCCCGGCGAGGGTGTCGCCCCGCGTCTCCAGATGCAGGAGCTCGGGCGACTCCAGGACGGGCATCGCGAAGAGGCGCCGTCCGGCGGTGACCTCGGCGGCGGAGAGCGCCTCCAGGAACGCCACACCCCGCTCCTCGGTGAATTTCGGCAGCACGAATCCGGACAGCAGGCGCACGGCGGGGCCGAGGCGGTCCACGAGGTCGGTGATCTGCCCGGCGGCGCGGACACGGACGAACAGCAGCGGAGGCCGCGCGTCCGGCCTGGCCGCGAGGTCGGCGAACTGCCTGACCAGGTTCTCCTCGGCGTCCACCACCTCGGCATCGTCGATCGAGTCCTCCAGGCACAGCACCATCGAGACGACGCCCCGGCCCGCCTGCTTGAGGACGTCGTCGGCGAGGCGCGGTCGCGTGGCCGGGCTGTAGAGCGTGGCCCCGAGGGCCGCCGCGAGCATGCGGGGCGGCGAGTCCGCGGTGAAGTCACCAGGCTCCCGGTGGAACAGGCGCTGCCGCACCTCAGGGGCGATATGCCCGAAATGACGCATGAGACTCCCCCGTCGTGCCGCTCGGGCCCGAATTTAAGTGGCCGGTAATAGTACGTAGGGATCCATGTCAAGGGTTCCCATCGGGCATGAAATTCAGGTAACCCACCCATGTCGAGTATGTCGCTCGGTCTCACCGTCTCGGGCCCCCGCGTTGTCCTGGCCAGGACAGGGAAGGCAGGATGACCGCATGACGCACGCGATGCTGAAGGGGTCGAACGTCCCGCTCGAAGCCACGGCGGTCCGCGCCGTGCTGCGCTGGGCCACCGGCCAGGGCGTGCCCGACGTCGACGCCTCGGCGCTGCTCCTCGGCCCCGACGGTCGCGTACGGTCCGACGAGGACTTCGTCTTCTACAACCAGCCCAGGCACCCCTCGGGCAAGGTCTGGCGGCTCGGCAAGAAGCGCGTCGCCGACGGACTCACCGACACGATCCAGTCGGACCTGGCGGGCCTCGGCCCCGAGGTCGGCCGCATCCTCCTCGTGGCCTCGGCGGACGACGTCCCCTTCGACCGCGTACCCGCCCTGCGGATCCTGCTGTACGACGCCGCTGCCGCGGAGGGTGAGCCCCTCGCCCACTTCGACGTGAAGCCGGAGACGGGCGCCGAGACGGCACTGATCTGCGGCGAGCTGTACCGGCGCGGCGAGGGCTGGAAGTTCCGGGCCCTGGGCGAGGGCTACTCGAACGGCCTGGTCGGTCTGGCCACGGACTTCGGCATCTCCGTGGACGAGTCGGAGCCGGCGGCGGATCTTCCGGCATCGTCCCCTCCGGGCCCGATGCCGGCCGCCGAGCCGCCCTTCCCGCCACCGGCCCCCGCCACCTCCTCGTTCACGGGGTCGGGCTCGGGCTCGGGGCCGGCTTGGGGTTCGGGTTCGGGTTCGGGTTCGGGTTCGGGTTCGGGTTCGGGTTCGGGCTACGGGTATCCGCAGGCGCCCGCGCAGCAGCCCATCGCCGCGTCGCTCCCCCAGCCCGCCTCCCAGCCGTCGTACGGGTATCCGCCCGCGGCGCCCACGCAGCCCGCGCCGCTCGCCATGCCGGTGCCGACGACGCAGCCCGCGTACGGCTATCCGCAGCCGGTGCAGCCGCTGCCCGACCCGAACTTCGCGCTGCCGCCGCAGGGCCCGCAGTTCATCTCACGCTGAGACCGCGACCGGCCCCGGGCGACTCGGGGCCGGATCGGGCGACTCGGGGCCGGGCGACGGAACAGGGACCGTCCGGCGCCGGGCCAAGGCGTCACCGGCCCCCAGGCGCCACCGGGTCCGAGTCGCCGGCCCAGGCGCCACCAGCCCAGGCGCCACCGGGCGCACGGGATTGCGACGACAAGACCTAGCGCTCCCCGACCTTGGTCTTGTATCCCCGGCCCCACTGAAGGCCCCACCCGTACAGCCGGTCCAGCTCGGCCTGGAACCCGTACACGAACTTCACCTCGCGGCGCACGATCAGCTCACCCTTGACGTTCTCGATCGTGACGACGGCGCAGGAGCGGGCCTGCGGGGCGCGCTCGTCGAGACTGATCTCGACCCGCGGGCCGTTGCTCGGGTAGAGCGTGACGTGGGCGTGCGTACGGTCGAACGCCGGCGTCTGGTCGTAGATGTAGACGAAGACAAGCAGTCGCTTGATGGACTCGCGGTGGTCGAGATTGACGTAGATCGTCTCCCCCGACGCCGAGCCGAAGCGGTCGTCCCCGCTGAGCTTCACGTACGGCGGCGCGTTGAGCGCACCGAAGAAGTTGCCGAGCGGCTGGACCACGCCCTTCTCCCCGTCGGTCAGCTCATACAGACAGCCGAGGTCGAGGTCCACATTGACCATGCTCTGCGTATGGGCCTGCACCACATCGGGCTTGAACAGCTTGAACGGGTGCCGCAGCAGGCTCTCCCGCTCGGGGCCGCCGATGTCCGAGGTCCGCATCCGCCAGGACAGGTTGATGCGCAGATTTCCGGTGGCCGCCCCCTGCTTGGTGAGCGAGACAACCGGGTGCCGCTTGGTGAGTTCGATGGAATTCGATGCGGCGCTGCCCGACTCGAACTCCGCCGCACGCCCCCGCCACAGTCCGTCCCAGAAGGACATTTCGCCCCCAAGTGCCCATGTTTCATGGTCCAGTTACGCCGACGGGGCGGCCGGTGAGGAGTTCTCCTCGCAGACCGCCCCGCTCACAGCGTTCCAGGATCAGAGCCCGGACGAAACCTCAGCCTTCTCGCCCGAGGCTGTCGCGTTTCCCTCGGCGGCCGCGATTCGCTTGTTGCGGCGCACCGACGACCAGAACGACCAGGCGATCAGGACGACGCCGATCAGGCCCGTGATGACCTCGTTGATCTCGTACTGGATCGTGATCATGAGGATCACGGCGAGGGCACCGATCGCGTAGTGCGCGCCGTGCTCCAGGAACACGTAGTCGTCCAGGGTTCCCTGTCGGACCAGGTAGACCGTGAGCGAGCGGACGTACATGGCACCGATACCGAGGCCGAGCGCCATCAGCACGATGTCGTTGGTGATGGCGAAGGCGCCGATGACTCCGTCGAAGGAGAAGGAAGCGTCCAGGACCTCGAGGTAGAGGAACATGAAGAACGCGGCCTTGCCCGCCATCACTATGGCCGGCGCGGCCTTGCCGCTCTTCCTGGCCTCTTCCTCGGCCTCGTGCTCGCGCTCCTCTTCCTCTTCCAGGCGGTTTTCGAAGAACCCGGAGAGACCGCCCACGATGAGGTACGTGATCAGACCGGCGATGCCGGAGATGAGTACCGTCTCAGCCTTGTCCACATGGACGCCACCGTGCTGGTGGGCGTGCGTGGCCACGGTGAACGAGGAGATCAGGAGCACGATCATCGCGATGCAGACCGACAGCATGTCGACCTTGCCGAGCTTGGCGAGCGGACGCTCGATCCAGCGCAGCCACTGGACGTCCCGCTCCTCGAAGACGAAGTCGAGGAAGATCATCAACAGGAACATGCCACCGAAGGCGGCGATCGACGGGTGCGCGTCGGTCACCAACTGCTGGTACTTGTCCTTGTCGTTGAGCGCGAGCTTGACCGCCTCGATGGGGCCGAGCTTGGCGCTGACCGCGACGATCACGACGGGGAAGACCAGTCGCATACCGAAGACGGCGATCAGCACACCGACCGTGAGGAAGATCTTCTGCCAGAAGGCATTCATCTTCTTCAGGATTCCGGCGTTGATCACCGCGTTGTCGAAGGACAGCGAGATCTCGAGGACGGCAAGGATCGCGACGACCCCGAATGCTGTCCATCCGTCGTAGAACACCGCCGCGACCAGGCCGAGCGCAGTAATTGCGAACGACCAGCCGAAGGTTTTCAAAACCACTGGCTACCCCATCAGGTGAGTACGGGTCTCCCCCGCGCCGGTAGGACGGGGCTCCCCCGCTCCGCGCACGGCTTTACGAAACATTGACCCCGAAGTCTAGAGCGATGCCCCGAAGGCCCGACGCGTACCCCTGCCCCACAGCGCGGAACTTCCATTCGCCGCCGTACCGGTACACCTCACCGAAGATCATCGCGGTCTCCGTGGACGCGTCCTCGCTCAGGTCGTATCGGGCGAGTTCCTGACCGTCCGCCTGATTGACCACGCGAATGAACGCGTTGCTGACCTGGCCGAACGTCTGCCCTCGGTTGTCCGCGTCATGGATCGAGACCGGAAAGACGATCTTGTCGCAGAATGCCGGCACCTTGGACAGGTCGATCAGGATCGACTCGTCGTCCCCCTCGCCCTCACCGGTGAGGTTGTCACCGGTGTGCTCGACGGAGCCGTCCGGGCTCGTGAGCTGGTTGTAGAAGATGAACCACTCGTCGCCGAGCACCCGGCCGTCCTTGCACAGCAGCGCGCTGGCGTCGAGGTCGAAGTCGGCTCCGGTGGTGGAACGCGCGTCCCAGCCGAGTCCGATCAGCACCTGTGTGAGGTTCGGTGCGGCCTTGGAGAGGGAGACATTGCCCCCCTTGGCGAGCGTGACACCCATGATCGTGGTCCTCCCCGGTGTGATGTCGCTTGAGTTGTCGAGCGCGTCCGGCGCCGCACTCGCGTGCGGCGCCGGACGGTCATGCGGTCGTGCTCGGCTCAGACGTTGACGCCGAAGTCCTGCGCGATGCCGCGCAGGCCCGAGGCGTAACCCTGGCCGATGGCGCGGAACTTCCACTCCGCGCCGTTCCTGTACAGCTCGCCGAAGACCATGGCGGTCTCCGTCGAGGCGTCCTCGGAGAGGTCGTACCGGGCGATTTCCGCCCCGCCCGCCTGGTTCACGACGCGGATGAACGCGTTGCGCACCTGGCCGAACGACTGCTGGCGGTTCTCGGCGTCGTAGATGGAGACCGGGAACACGATCTTGTCGACATCGGCCGGGACGCCGGCGAGGTTGACCTTGAGCTGCTCGTCGTCACCCTCACCTTCGCCCGTGGTGTTGTCGCCGGTGTGCTCGACCGAGCCGTCCGGGCTCTTCAGGTTGTTGAAGAAGACGAAGTTGGCGTCACTGCTGACCTTGCCCTCCGTGTTCGTCAGGATGGCGCTGGCATCGAGGTCGAAGTCCGTACCCGTGGTGGTACGAACGTCCCACCCGAGACCGATGATGACCGCGGTCAGGCCAGGAGCCTCCTTGGTCAGCGATACGTTGCCGCCCTTGCTGAGGCTGACTCCCACGAGTCCTCCCATTGGTGTCGGGGGCGGGGAGCCCCATCGTGCATTGGTATCGGATCAACGTCTGGATCCTAGTGACCGGTTCCCGGCAGCCACAGGCTCCGCACCCGAAGAATCCCAGGGTGTCATCCCCGGGACATCCCCGAGAGATGCGCGCAGCGCCCCCCTGTGACCCCTGAAGGGTCAGAGGGTGTCGATCGCCTTGACGTATTCGTTGAGGTCGCGGGCGTCCGGCAGGCCGTTGACAACGGTCCAGCGGACCACGCCCTCCTTGTCGATGATGAAGGTGCCGCGCACCGCGCAGCCCTTCTCCTCGTCGAAGACGCCGTACGCGCGCGAGGCCTCGCCGTGCGGCCAGAAGTCCGACAGGAGCGGGTACTCGAGGCCCTCCTGCTCGGCGAAGACGCGCAGGCTGAACGGCGAGTCGTTCGACACGGCGAGCAGCTGCACGTCGTCATTGACGAACTTCGGCAGTTCGTCGCGCAGGGCGCACAGCTCGCCGGTGCACACGCCGGTGAAGGCGAACGGGTAGAAGAGCAGCACCACGTTCTTCTCACCCCGGAAGTCCGAGAGCCGCACGGTCTCGCCGTGCTGCGTCTTGAGCTCGAAATCCGGAGCCTTCGTGCCGACCTCGATCGTCATGGTCAAGCTTTCCTTCCGTGGAGCCGTTCGGGTGACTCAGCCTAATTGGCACCACGGAGCCGGTGTCCCACAGGTGACCGCCCACCCCCGCCCGCGCATGCACGTGAGGCCCCCGCGGTCGCGCTTCAACGCGCCCGCGAAGGCCTCACAAAGGGATCCCGGTTCCGCCGGAGGGTTACCGCTTCTTGGCGGCCCCCTTCGGGGTGATGAGCCGACTGCCGTTCCAGTCCTTGCCCGCATTGATGCTCTTGGTCTGCGAGAGCCCGGCGGTGGTGGCGGCCTCGCCGATCTCGCTCGGCTCGACGTAACCGTCACGCCCGGTCTTCGGCGTCAGGAGAAGGATGGCACCGCCTTCTTCCATGTACGCGATGGCATCCACCAGAGCGTCAGTAAGGTCCCCGTCGTCCTCACGGAACCAGAGCACCACGGCGTCAGCCACGTCGTCGTAGTCCTCGTCGACGAGCTCGGAGCCGATGGCCTGTTCGATAGCCTCGCGGAGCTCCTGATCGACGTCGTCGTCGTAGCCGATCTCCTGGACCACCTGGTCGGGTTGGAAACCAAGCCTTACGGCAAGGTTCGACTCCGCGTGGTCCGCGGTCGCGCTCACGGATTGCCTCCTGATCATGTTTACGAAGTTGTCTGCGGCTTCGCGCGTGCGCGAAGCGTTGGCCGTAGTCCACACGGGCGGGGCGGATCGCGCAAGTACCCGGCCCCCGAGACCGCCGAAACGGTGACGTTCTGGGCGGTGTCACCTCATCTTCTGCCAAGGATCCCCGCAGGCCGGTGATGTACGCCACACCGATCTGCCGGATTTGCCCACCCTGTGGATGGCCGTCGTCCACCTCAGCCGAACGGCCTCACGAATCCGGTGAACCGCATGAGCGTATCGTTGCGATTTGGCCGCACCCGTCCGGGGAACCCCGGGGAATCACTCCCATTACCCCGCGGTAGAGATGACGATTGTGCCCCCGAGGTACACGATGGGGAGCGGCGCAGCCCCATTGCACCCCCATTGCACCCCAATTGCACATCTCGACCGACAGTGAAGGAACAGCGTGGTTTCCGGATCCGATCGCAATCCGATCATCATTGGCGGCCTTCCCAGCCAGGTCCCGGACTTCGATCCCGAAGAGACCCGGGAATGGCTCGACTCCCTCGACGCCGCCGTCGACGAGCGCGGGCGCGAGCGGGCCCGCTACCTGATGCTCCGGCTGATCGAGCGCGCCCGCGAGAAGCGTGTGGCCGTGCCTGAGATGCGCAGCACGGACTACATCAACACGATCGCGACCAAGGACGAGCCCTTCTTCCCCGGCAACGAGGAAATCGAGCGCAAGGTCCTGAACGCGACCCGCTGGAACGCCGCGGTGATGGTCTCCCGCGCCCAGCGGCCCGGCATCGGGGTGGGCGGTCACATCGCCACCTTCGCCTCCTCCGCCTCGCTCTACGACGTGGGCTTCAACCACTTCTTCCGCGGCAAGGACGACGGCAAGGGCGGCGACCAGATCTTCTTCCAGGGCCATGCGTCGCCGGGCATCTACGCCCGCGCGTATCTCCTGGACCGGCTCACCGAGGGTCAGCTCGACTCCTTCCGCCAGGAGAAGTCGAAGGCTCCCTACGGCCTGTCGTCGTACCCGCACCCCCGACTGATGCCGGACTTCTGGGAGTTCCCCACCGTCTCCATGGGCCTCGGTCCGCTGGGTGCGATCTTCCAGGCGCGGATGAACCGCTACATGCAGGCCCGCGAGATCGCTGACACCTCCGCGTCGCACGTCTGGGCGTTCCTCGGCGACGGCGAGATGGACGAGCCCGAGTCGCTCGGCCAGCTGTCGATCGCGGCCCGTGAGGGCCTGGACAACCTGACCTTCGTGGTGAACTGCAACCTGCAGCGCCTCGACGGCCCGGTGCGCGGCAACGGCAAGATCATCCAGGAGCTGGAGTCTCAGTTCCGCGGCGCCGGCTGGAACGTCATCAAGCTGGTCTGGGACCGCAGTTGGGACCCGCTGCTCGCGCAGGACCGCGACGGCGTCCTGGTGAACAAGCTGAACACCACGCCCGACGGCCAGTTCCAGACGTATGCCACCGAGCCCGGCTCGTACATCCGCGACCACTTCTTCGGCGGCGACCACCGGCTGCGCGCGATGGTCCAGAACATGACCGACGACCAGATCCTGCACCTGGGGCGCGGCGGGCACGACCACAAGAAGATCTTCGCGGCCTTCCAGGCGGCCAAGGCGCACAAGGGCCAGCCGACGGTCATCCTGGCGCAGACGGTCAAGGGCTGGACCCTCGGCCCCAACTTCGAGGGCCGCAACGCGACCCATCAGATGAAGAAGCTGACCGTCGACGACCTCAAGGGCTTCCGCGACCGTCTTCACCTGCCGATCACCGACAAGCAGCTCGAGGACGGCGCTCCGCCGTACTACCACCCGGGCCGCAACTCCGAAGAGATCCAGTACATGCACGACCGCCGGCACGCGCTCGGCGGCTATGTGCCGACCCGCGTCGTGCGGTCCAAGCCGCTGGCGCTCCCCGACGACAAGACGTACGCGAGCGTGAAGAAGGGATCCGGCCAGCAGTCGATCGCCACCACCATGGCTTTCGTCCGACTGCTCAAGGACCTCATGCGGGACAAGGAAATCGGCCGGCGCTTCGTGCTGATCGCGCCGGACGAGTACCGCACGTTCGGCATGGACTCGTTCTTCCCGAGCGCGAAGATCTACAACCCTCTCGGCCAGCAGTACGAGTCCGTGGACCGCGACCTGCTGCTCGCGTACAAGGAGTCTCCGACGGGCCAGATGCTGCATGACGGCATCTCCGAGGCGGGCTGCACGGCCTCGCTGATCGCCGCGGGATCGGCGTACGCGACGCACGGCGAGCCGCTGATCCCGGTCTACGTCTTCTACTCGATGTTCGGCTTCCAGCGCACCGGCGACCAGTTCTGGCAGATGGCCGACCAGCTGGCGCGCGGTTTCGTCCTGGGCGCGACCGCCGGCCGGACGACCCTGACCGGTGAGGGACTGCAGCACGCCGACGGACACTCGCAGCTGCTCGCCTCGACCAACCCGGCCTGTGTCGCCTACGACCCGGCCTTCGGGTTCGAGATCGCGCACATCGTGCAGGACGGCCTGCGACGGATGTACGGCGCCACCGCCGAGCACCCGCACGGCGAGGACATCTTCTACTACCTCACCGTCTACAACGAGCCGCTGCAGCATCCGGCCGAGCCCGGCGATGTCGACGTGGAGGGCATCCTCAAGGGCATCCACCGCTTCAGTCCGGGCACTTCGGGCGCCATCCCTGCTCAGATCCTCGCCTCGGGTGTCGCTGTGCCGTGGGCTCTGGAGGCACAGCAGATCCTCGCCGCGGAGTGGAACGTCAAGGCGGACGTCTGGTCGGCGACCTCCTGGAACGAACTGCGTCGCGAGGCCGTCGAGGTGGAGCGGCACAATCTGCTGCACCCCGACGAGGAGCAGCGTGTCCCCTATGTCACGCAGAAGCTGTCCGGCTCGGAGGGTCCGTTCGTCGCGGTCTCCGACTGGATGCGGTCCGTACCCGACCAGATCTCCCGCTGGGTGCCGGGCACTTACCAGTCGCTCGGCGCGGACGGCTTCGGCTTCGCGGACACACGTGGCGCGGCCCGTCGTTTCTTCCACATCGACGCCCAGTCGATCGTGGTGGGTGTGCTCACGGAACTGGCCCGGGAGGGCAGGGTCGACCGCTCGGTCCTGAAGCAGGCCATCGACCGCTACAAGCTCCTCGACGTCGCGGCGGCCGACCCCGGCCCGGCGGGCGGCGACGCGTAGGGGCCGGATCCCGACTGTCGTAGAGGTTCGAGGTGCGGTGCAGCCAAGGGGGCCGCACCGCACCTCCCTTTCTTTCATCTCAGCGCTCCCAGACCTTGAACGCCCGTACCCGGTAAGGAGATTGGGGCGCCCATGTGCCGCTACCGGGATAGGTCTGGAACTCCCCCGTCTCGGCGCACTCCGCGGACTGGTAGGCCGTGACCGGCCGTCCGGTGCGATTGGCGAGAGCCTGCGCGCTGCCCCCCCTCCGGCAGCGCGACGCAGCTCTCGATGTCGGTCCCGGACAGCTCGTACACCTGCCGGTGCCCCTTGTACGCCGGCTTCTCCCACAGGCACAGCTCCCCCGCCGCACAGTCGCCCGGCGTCGGCGGGGCGGTGGCCCCCGCGTGAACCGGTGTCAGCAGGACGGCCGCCAGAGCCGCCGCGGCCGTCATCGGCAGCTTCGTACCCATCGCCGCGCGCATCCTCGTACCCATATCGATCAACCCCCGTGTCGTGCCGGTCACTTGTCTGCACTCTGGACCGGTGGGCGAACAGACCGGAAGAGCTGACGGATCAGATCACTCGGATAAGCGAAATGCCCCCAGGATTTCCCTGAGGGCATTTCGGGGTGGGTGCGGGGGTGGTTCGGGGGTGGCCTAGGGGTTTCCCCCGAAGGGCCACTTCCTCGATCGGAGCGTTTCCTGATCGGGGCGTTTCCCGAGGGGCGCTAGATGTGTGCGGCCCCCGCGCCCGCCTCCGCGTTCGTGCCGCGCTTGGTCAGCAGCGCGACGAAGATCGCCACAACTGCGACGCCCGCGGCAACCAGGCAGGCCAGGCTCATGCCGGAGATGAAGGTGTCGTGCGCGACTGAGGTGATCTTCTCGGCGAGCCCGGCCGGAGTTCCCTTCGGGACCGGGCCCACGCCGACCTGGACCGCCTCGGACGCCTGGTCCAGCTGGGCAGGCGTGAGCGGCGGAAGCTTGGCGTCGGTCCAGTTGCCCGCGAGGTCGTTGTCCACCTTCGAGGCCATCACGGCGCCGAGCACAGCGGTGCCGAGGCTTCCACCGATCTGCATGGCGGCCTGCTGGAGACCGCCTGCGACGCCGGAGAGCTCCATCGGGGCGTTGCCCACGATGACCTCGGTGGCGCCCACCATGACGGGAGCGAGACCCAGGCCGAGGAGGGCGAACCACAGCGACATGGCGCCGCTGCCCGTACCCGACTCCAGCGTGGACATGCCGTACATGGCGACGGCGGTGAGCAGCATGCCGCCCGCGAGCGGGATGCGCGGACCCACCTTCGTGATCATCGCGCCCGCCAGCGGCGAGCCCACGATCATCATTCCGGTCAGCGGCAGCAGATGCAGGCCGCTGTCGACGGGGCTCATGCCGTGCACGTTCTGCAGGTAGAAGGTGACGAAGAAGAGGCCGCCCATGAAGGCGATGGCCATGAGCACCATCAGGACCACACCGGCCGACAGCGGCACCGAGCGGAACAGGGCCAGCGGGATCAGCGGTTCCTTGACGCGGGTCTCCCAGATCGCGAAGAGCGCGAAGCACAGCACGGAGACCGCCAGGAACGTCCAGGTCAGGCCGTCGCCCCAGCCCCACGTCGGAGCCTTGATAAGCGCCCAGACCAGGCAGAACATCGCGCCGGAGAGCAGTGCGATGCCGAGGATGTCGAAGGACCGCGGCGCGTTCTCGGCGCGGTGGTCCCTGAGGATCAGCAGCCCGAGAACGAGGGCGATGATGCCGACGGGGACGTTGATGAAGAAGACCGACTGCCAGCTGACGTGCTGGACGAGGAGCCCACCGAGGATCGGGCCGCCGGCGGTGGAGGCGCCGATCACCATGCCCCAGATGCCGATCGCCATGTTCAGCTTCTCGGCAGGGAAGGTGGCCCGCAGGAGGCCGAGCGCGGCCGGCATGAGGAGCGCGCCGAACAGGCCCTGGAACACCCGGAAGGTGACCACCAGGGCGATGCTGTCCGACAGGCCGATGGCGCCCGAGGCCGCGGCGAACCCGACCACGCCGATGAGGAAGGTCTGGCGGTGACCGAACCGGTCGCCGAGCTTGCCCGCGGTGATCAGCGTGACCGCGAGGGCGAGAAAGTAGCCGTTGGTGATCCATTGGACATCGGCGAAGCTCGCGCCGAGGTCCTTCTGGATGGCCGGGTTGGCGATGGCCACGATGGTGCCGTCGAGGGCGACCATCATCACGCCGATCGCGACGGAGAACAGCGTCAGCCAGGGGTGGCCGCGAAGCCCCTTGGCCGGGGCCGGAACGGACACGGGCTCCGGAGCCTTGTCCGCCTTGTCGACGGTGGTCTGACTAGTCATGCGTTCGAGGCTAATGACAGCGACTGACAGTTGACAAACCAATTCACAAGTCGGTAACTGTCATGTCGCTCACAGGTAAGCTGAGCTGCGCAAACAGGCGAAAAGAGGGGCGTGAGTGAAGACGCACGAAGCGCGTTCAGGGCTGCGGGAACGCAAGAAGCAGCGCACCCGCGACGCACTGCTGCGCTCCGCTCTGGAACTTTTCACCACAAAGGGGTACGACCGCACGACGGTTGACGAGATCGCGGAGGCCGTCGACGTCTCACAGCGCACCTTCTTCCGGTACTTCACCAGCAAGGAGGAGACCGCGTTCGCGGTCCAGGACATGGTGGAGTCCCGCTTCATCGCTGTCCTGCGCGAACGCCCCGCGACCGACAGCCCGTTCGAGGCCCTGCGGGGTGCGGTGCTCGACGCCTGGGACACCCTCGGTGAGTCCATCGAGGAGGTCGTCCCGGTCGAACTCCACATGCGCACCTACCAGATGATCGAATCCACCCCCTCCCTGATCGCCGTCCACCTGCGGCGTTCCACGGAGCTGGAGGAGGAGATCGCGCGCGTGATCGCCGAGCGCGAGGGTCTCGACGTGGAGACGGATCCGCGCCCTCGCGTGACAGTGGCCGCGTTCAGCGGCGTGATGCGCATGGCCGGCCGGCTGTGGGGCGCCGGCGAGGACAGCAGCGTCGAGTCGATCCGCGAGGTCACCGAGTCCTATCTCGACCAGCTGGGGCCGGTGTTGGCGGGGAAGTGGCACACAGAGTGACCGACCGTGCACTCCCGCGCGCGTGGGGTGCAATCGGCACCTACGGAGTGTGACGCCACCACCTAAGGTAGGCCCGGTTTGCCCTAATTACCCCGCTGGAAACGTGATCTGCCTCACCGATTTCGCGGGTTGGTCCGCGGTTCTCCTAGGGTGTCCCGCAGTGACTTCCTTCGACTCATCCCCGCAACTCAGCGTCTGGCGCGCACTGCTCGCACTGGCCGTCGTGTTCGTCATGCTGGCGACCACCGGCTGGACCGCCGTGCGCCACAAGGGCGTCACCTCGCCACTCAACGCCGCCACCACGGCGTGGGAGCACGCCCACCTCAACGGGCGCGCACTGCCGGACCCGGACGGCTCTCCCGCCCGCCTCGCGCAGTTCTTCGCCTCACTCACCAGTCAGCAACGCACGCGGCTCGCCACCCGCTACCCGCTCGCCGTCGGCAATATGAACGGCGCACCGGTGGAACTGCGCTACCGCGCCAACCGCATCGCCCTCGACCAGGCACGCAAAGTGGCGCGGAAGAGCACGCACGACAACCGGCTCTCCGCCGCGGGACAGCACGACGCCGGCCAGCGCATGAACCGGTACGCGTCGCTGATGCGACCCCACCGCAAGATCCTCGCCTTCGATCCCCTGGGCACCGGCCGCGTCGCCGAGGTCTTCGGGGACCTCGACAAGGCCGAGCGCGTCTCGGTCGTGGTCCCCGGCGTCGACACCAACCTCCTGACCTTCCAGCGGACCGTCCGCAAGTATTCGGCGCCCGTCGGCATGGCTCGCTCCCTGTACCGGGCGGAGCGCGCCGCAGGACCCAGCACACGGACCGCCGTGATCGCCTGGGCCGACTACACGACGCCCGCGGGCCTCGGCGTCGACGCGGCCACCGCGATGCGTGCGGAGGAGGGTGCGACCCGGCTCAACGCCATGGTGCGCGCACTGCCGGGCCGCACTCCGGTGGCCCTGTACTGCCACAGTTACGGCTCCGTGGTGTGCGGTGTCGCCGCGCGCAAACTGCCCTCGCGGGTGAGCGACATTGCGGTGGCCGGCAGCCCCGGAATGCGCGCCGGGAAGGCTTCGAAACTGGGTACCCACGCGCGCGTGTGGGCGATGCGGGACAGCGACGACTGGATCCAGGACGTGCCATACCTGGAGGTCGGCGGGATCGGTCACGGCGCCGACCCCGTCTCCCGGGGATTCGGCGCCCGGGTCCTGTCGGCAGCGGGCGCGCACGGGCACACCGGCTATTTCGAGCCGGGTACGGAGAGCCTCAGCAACTTCGCGGACATCGGCATCGGTTCGTACCGCACCCTGCGGTGTGCGAGCGGGCATGACACCTGTCGTGACGGATCTTCCGGCACAGCGTCGGCCTGACGCGCGTAGAAATCGGTGAAACAGGGGCACGACGCAACAGGGGACGGAGGCGCGCGTGCCGCATACGATGAGCCGCATGGGTGACGTACTGGCCGGATTTCATGCCGCCTGGGAGTTCGGGTCCGACTCCGTGCTCATCCGCTTCGAACGGGGAATCCGCACGCCGAAGCTGCTCCATGCACTCGGTGAGCGCCGCATCCCCTATGAGGCGATCGCGGCGGTGACACTCTCTCCCGGTAAGCGCGGGACCGTCGTTCTGCGCGCTGTGCCGAGACCGGGCGCCGATCCGCTGATGGACGCGGCCGCGGGACAGCTCAAGGAGGGATGCGACCCCTACCGGCTCGTCCTGCCCGCCGAGCGCGAGACGCTCGCCGAGTATTACGCGGACGAGCTGCGCGGCGTGCTGGCCCTGGACGACGGCGCACCAGCAGGCCGCTATCTGGTGGCGGCGCCCGAGGCACCGCTGCACTTCAAGGCATACGACGGCAAGGCCTCATTCGACGGTAAGTCGGTGGCTTTCCGATGGTTCTGGACCGGGGCGTCGTCCGCGAAGTGGAAGGCCGGCGACAAGAGCTTTCCCGTCTCGGATCTGAGCGGCGTCGAATGGCGCTCGCCCGAGGTCTTCGAGGGCCATCTGCGGCTGCTGCGCCGCGACACGTCCGAGCAGCCCGCCCAGGCCGACCAGGACCCGGCCGCCGTGATCTTCGGTCTCGGGTACGGGCCCGTACATGAGTCGCTGCCCTTCGCCGCCTCCATCCTCGCGGCCGTACGGGCCGGGGGCTCGGCCGTGCCCGCATCCAGCGCCTCGCCTGCCCGGCGTGACCCCGCGGACATCGCCGACCGCATCCGTCACCTGGGCGAACTGCATCAGGCGGGCCTTGTCACGGATGCCGAGTTCTCGATGAAGAAGGCCGAGTTGCTCGCGGAGTTGTAGGGGCTGCAGCTCGGGCTCGGGCTCCGGCTTCGGCTTCGGCTTCGGACGCGAATGAACGCGTCGGTGGGCGTGCGGGCGCGGGTGTCCTCGTCGAGGTTCGGCGTCCGTCGGCCGGCCTCATGTCATACCTGAGTACGGGGTGCGGTGAGCTCCTCGGTATGACGGCATCGCGGGTGGTTGTTGCCTACGCTGAGCGGGCCATGAGCACCACATCGACAGCACCTGACCAGGAGCCCCGCCCGCCGGACGGCAAGGCCGCACCGCCGGGGGCTCTGCGCCGCGTGTTCGCCATCGTCCTCAGCGCGCTACGGACGGCCGGGGCCTCGCTCGCCGCTCCCGCGGGACCGGCCGAGCCCCTGCTCGGCCACTCGTCGAGGCGTTGGGTGCGGCTGGCGCCCTATGTGATCGCGCTGGGCTTCGTCGCGACACTGATCCCGGTGACCAGCCAGGTCCTGTCGAACGACTACGGGGTCCCCGGTGGTCTCGCCGGCGCCCTTGGGGTCGCACAGGCCGCGCCCCTGCTGCTCGCCGTCAGCCGGCCCCTGCTCGCGTGGGTCATCGTGATCGTCGCGGACATCGTCGGGGCGATCGTCATCCAGGGTTCGGCCTCCCATCACGCCGCGCCCTGGACCCCCATGGTCATCGTGGGATATCTGGCCCTGTGCTTCGTCCTCTCTCTGCGGGAGCGCAGACGCACGGTCCTGGCGATCTGGCTGGTCACGGTGGTGTCCGGACTCGTCCTCGACATGTTCCGCCCCACGGACAGTCAGGCCACGAGCGTGCTGATGATCGTGCTGAGCGGTGGGGTGCTGCTGTTCGGGACGCTGCTGCGCGAGCGCGGAGAAGCACAGCGCAGACTCGTCGAGCAGGAGACGATCAACGAGGCCGAGCGGTCGCAGCGCGCCCTCCTCGAGGAACGGGCGCGTATCGCGCGGGAGTTGCACGACGTCGTGGCTCACCACATGTCGGTGATCACGGTGCAGGCGGACTCCGCTCCGTACCGGCTCCAGGGCCTGACCCCCGAGGCGTGCGAGGAGTTCGGCTCGATAGCGGCGGGCGCCAGGGAGTCGCTCGGTGAGATGCGGCGGCTCCTCGCAGTGCTGCGCAGCGAGGACGCGCCGGGCGGTGAGCGTGCGCCCCAGCCGGGTCTCGGCCGGCTTCAGCAGCTGGTGGAAGCCACGGTACGAGGCGGTGTCCCGGCAGAGCTGTCGATGCCCGAGCTGACGCTGGTCGGGGAGCTGACCGATGTGCCGCCCGCGGTGGACCTCTCCGCGTACCGCATCGTGCAGGAGGCCCTGGCCAATGTCGTGCGGCACGCTCCCGGTGCCCGCACGCAGATCTCCGTCTCCAAGGACGAGGACGCCCTGCTGGTGATCGTGGTCAACGGCCCGGCGGGCGAGCACGCTTCCCCCGTGGAGACGACCGGCACGGGACACGGTCTCGTCGGGATGCACGAGCGCGTACGGTTGGTCGGCGGCACACTCGACGTGGGCCCGCTGCCTGGGGGAGGCTTCCGCGTCGCGGCCCGACTCCCGCTGGCCGATCCCGACTCCCCCTCGTCGTAAAGGAATTCGGCACCGCATGACCATCCGCGTGATCATCGTCGACGACCAGGCCATGGTGCGAGCGGGGTTCGCCGCGCTGTTGGCCGCGCAGAGCGACATCGACGTCGTGGGCGAGGCTCCGGACGGCAAGCAAGGCGTCGAGGTCAGCCGGACCACACATCCCGATGTCGTCCTCATGGACGTGCGGATGCCCGAGATGGACGGGATCGCCGCGACCCGCACGCTCCTCGACCCTCCGCCGGGCGTGATTCACCGCCCCAAGGTCCTGATGCTCACCACGTTCGACGTGGACGACTATGTGTACGAGGCGCTGCGCGCGGGCGCTTCGGGGTTTCTCCTCAAGGACGCCCCGCCCGCCGACCTCATCGCTGCGGTACGTGTGGTGGCAGCCGGAGAGGCCCTGCTCGCCCCGACGGTCACGCGCCGGCTCATCGAGGACATCGCAAGGCAGCGCCCGTCCGGTCGCAGGGACCGCTCGCCGGAGCTGAACTGTCTGACGCCACGCGAGACCGAGGTCCTCGAACTCATCGCCCGGGGCCTGTCCAACCAGGAGATCGCGGAGAAGCTGGTGCTCGCGGAGCAGACCGTGAAGACCCATATCGGCCGTGTGCTGGCGAAGTTGGGGCTGCGGGATCGGGCGCAGGCCGTGATTTTCGCTTACGAGACCGGCCTCGTCACGCCCGGCGACCAATAGGCCCAGGCTCCGGTATCACTCGCCGTGCACAGGTCAGCGGGGGTTGCCCCAGCACACCCCCTACCTGAGTAGCACCTTCGAATACCCGGGTATCACTTGAGAGTTGGCTCCCCGGTGTGACGTGGAGCCAGCCGTCTTCTCCCTACCTTCCCCTCGTCACGCCACCGGACCGAGGGGAGACGGGCGATGCGCCTGCACTCATGGAAGCAACGCGGCCGTAGGGCACTGGTCACCGCCGCGCTCACGACAACTGTCGTGGCCGGCACGACGGGCTGGGCCGTCGGCAGCGAGCAGAGCCCTCTCACGGGACCGCCTCCCGGCGCGGCTTCCTGGCGTGCGGACCACGCGCTCGGTGTCGGGCTGCCCGATCCGGCGACCGCGAGGCCGGCCCAGGTGGCAGCCTTCTTCCGCGGATTGGACGACGCCGAGCGACAGGAGTTGGTCGCGCGGCATCCGACGGTTGTCGGCAATCTGGACGGCGCTCCGACGCACCTTCGCTACGAGGCCAACACCCGTGCTCTGAAAGCCGAACGGGACCGAGTCCGGGCACGCGCGGAGAACCCGTCGCTCACGGCACAGGACCACGCCCAAGCCCGCTTCCTCGTCACCCGATACACCGAACTCCTCGAGCCCGGGCGGCAGATACTGGCTTTCGATCCACGAGGTCGCGGCCAGGTGGCCGAGGCGTACGGGGACTTGGCGGGCGCCGCGCATGTGTCCGTCGTCGTGCCCGGCTCGGACATCGACCTGGCGTCGTTCGACCGGGCCAAGGATCCCTATGGGACCCCTGCGGGGATGGCCCGCTCCTTGTACGAGGCGTCGGGCGGCCGCACGGCGGTCGTGGCCTGGGTGGGATACACGACGCCTGTCGGCCTGGGTCCCGATGCCGCCACCGGCCGGCTCGCCGAGGCGGGCGCGCCGAGGCTGACCCGCTTCGTCCAGGGCCTGACAGCGTCGGGCGCGCCGCGTCCCGCCATCTTCTGCCACAGCTACGGATCGGTGGTGTGCGGGCTCTCCGCCGCCCGGCTGCCCGCGGCCGACCTCGTGGTGCTCGGCTCCCCGGGACTGCGCGCGGACAAGGCGGCCGATCTGCACACCAAGGCCCGGGTCTGGGCCGCGCGCGACGACAGCGACTGGATCGGCCGCGTGCCGAACGTCGAGCTGTTCGGCCTGGGCCATGGCACCGACCCCACCGATCCCTCCTTCGGTGCCCGCCGCATCTCGGCCCGCCACGCCAAGGGCCACACCGGCTACTTCGCGCCCGGCACGGACTCGCTGCGCGCCTTCACCCGCATCGCCACCGGAGCGACGTCATGAGTATGGCGACTTTGCGCAGGACCGCGTCCGCCATCGACGCGAAGACACCGGCCCACCGGGACCGGGCGGTAGACGGACTGCGCGCGCTCGCGCTGATCGCCGTGCCCATGGGCCACTGGCTCCTAGGCGGCTTCTCCCTCGACGGCCAGGGCGCGCTGCACAACGCGAGCCCGCTGTCCTCCTTCGGGTTCCTCGCCCCGATCAGCTGGGTGCTGCAGATGCTCGGCGTCTTCTTCCTGGTGGGGGGCTACGCATCCGTTCTGTCCTACCGGCGGGCGCAGGCGGGGGGCGGGTCGACGAGCGTCTGGCTGCGCGGCCGGCTCGCCCGCCTGGGCCGCCCGGTCCTCGGGGTGACGGCGGTATGCGCCGCGCTGATCCCCGCGTTGTACGTGCTCGGGGTGCCGGAGAAGACCCTGCACACGGGATCGACGCTGGTGATACAGCCGCTGTGGTTCGTGGGTGTCTACACGGTGATCACCGCGCTCACTCCGTACTGCGTACGCGCCGCCCGGAAGCTGGGGGCATGGGCCGCGGCACCGCTCCTCGGGTCCGTAGCCGTGATCGACTTCCTGCGCTACGGGCCGTACGCGGACGCCATGCCGTCCTGGCTGAGCCTGCTCAATCTGCTCCCCGGCTGGATGTTCGCCTACCAACTGGGTGTCTGCTGGGGCGAGAAGAAGATCGGCAGGCGTGGTGCGCGGGTTCTGCTGATCGGCGGCATGGCCCTGTTCGCGACGCTGCTTCTCGCGTTCCACTATCCGGAGTCGATGGTGGGCGTGCCGGGCGAGGCGCGGACGAACTCCCATCCGCCGTCCTTGCTGGTGCTCGCGCTTGCGGCCGCGCAGAGTGGTGCGGCGATGCTCCTGCGGGACCGGATCGGCAGGCTGCTGCGCCGGCCCGCGTTGTGGGCGCCGGTCGTCGTCATCAACCTCTCGGCGATGACGATCCTGTGCTGGCACCAGACGGCGCTCCTGACAGCGGCGATACCGGGTTCCTTCGCCGGTGCGATACCGGGGCTGACGACGAGTCCGGACTCGCTGGGCTGGATAGCGGCGAGGATCGCGTGGCTTCCTGTCTTCGCGGGGTTGCTCGTGCTGATCGGCAGGTACACGCGGGGCTTCGAGGCTCCGTGGAAGCGGGCGACGCATGTGCGGCGGGCGTTGGCCGGGCTGCTGGCAGCGGGGTTCGCGGTGTTCGCGCTGGGGCTCGCGTGAGGTGCCGGCCGGCCGCCGCCGGGGCAGGAGATGCCCACGGCGACGGACCGGGCAGGTGGCAACGGGGGTGCTACTCGCGCCCCGCCGAGGTGAAGGTCATGTCGGCGTAGCGGTCGCCCGCGACCTGGGAGGCGATGGGGGCGATCAGGCCGAGTTCGGCGTCGGTGAGGGTGATGCGGGTGGCCGTGGCGTTCTCCTCGATGCGGCTGCGCTTGCGGGTGCCGGGGATCGGGACGACGGAGAGCCCGAAGGTCCGCGACTGCTGCTGGAGCCAGGCCAGGGCGATCTGGCCGAGGGAGGCGCCATGTGCCTTCGCGATCTGGCGTACCGGCTCGAGCAGAGCCGCGTTGGCGGCGGCGTTGTCGCCGGTGAAGCGGGGCTGCTGGCGGCGGAAGTCGTCCGCGCCGAGTTCCTTGTCGGCGCGGACGAAGGAGCCGGTGAGGAAGCCACGTCCGAGCGGCGAGTACGGCACAAGGGCCACGCCCAGTTCGGCGGCGGTCGGCACGACCTCCCTCTCGATGTCGCGGCTGAACAGCGACCACTCGGACTGGAGGGCGGCGATCGGGTGGACGGCCTGGGCGGCGCGCAGTTCGGCGCCGGTGACCTCGCTGAGGCCGAGGTGCTTGACCTTGCCGGCGGCGACGAGTTCGGCCATCACGCCGACGGTCTCCTCGATCGGCACGTTCACGTCGCGGCGGTGCATGTAGTAGAGGTCGATGGTGTCGACGCCGAGACGCTGGAGGCTGGCGTCGATGCAGGCGCGGATGTACGCGGGATCGTTGTTGATGATGCGCTTCGTGGGGTCGCTCGGGTCCACGCCCAGGGCGAACTTGGTGGCCAGCACCACCTCGTCGCGATGCGCCTTGAGGAAGGGAGCGAGGAACTTCTCGTTCTCGCCGGCGGCGTAGGCGTCGGCGGTGTCGTACAAGGTGACGCCGAGTTCCAGGCCCCGCTCCAGGGTGGCCCGGGCCTCGTCGGCATCCGTCGGACCGTAGGCCCAGCTCATGCCCATGCAGCCGAGGCCCTGCACGCCCACCAAGGGCCCGTTGTTTCCCAACTCCACAGTGGAAATCCGCCGCGGCTCCCCCGTGTGCTGCGTCTGCTCCGTGCTGCTCATGCGGTTCAGGCCCTCTCCGACGCCCGCCGGGCGCCCGCATAGAAGTCGATCTTGATGTCGAGTACGGCCAACGTGTCCTGGAGTTCGGCGATCCGGGACAGCACGTCCCTGCGCGTCGATTCGAGAAGGTCGCGGCGCTCCTCGAAGGTGTCCTCACCGACGCGCACGAGTTCGGCGTAGCGCACCATGTGTGCCACCGGCATACCGGTCAGCCGCAGCTTGCCGACGAAGGTGAGCCAGTCGAGATCCCGGTTGCTGTAGCGGCGCTGGCCCGTGTGCGAGCGGTCGATGTGGGGCATGAGCCCGATCCGCTCGTACCAGCGCAGCGTGTGGGCGGTCAGTCCGGTGAAAGCCACGACCTCGCTGATCGTGTAGTGGTCCTTGCCGTCCGGGCGCGGGTGAGCGGTGGGGGCCGATCCGCAGACGTCGGCCTTGCTGGGTGCGGGGGTGGTCTCCATCACCGTCATGCCCCCACGCTAGAACGTTGGAGTGCACTCCAAGCAAGCGCATCGGGGAGGAATTCCGGACGGCGTCATCGATGCGACTCGGCATGCACGACGGTTCGGCCGAGCCCATGGGCACAGGTGGGCACAGGAGGGTGTCCAAGCGGGGCCCGTTAGGCTCGTGGCCATGCAGAACCTTGCGATGATCGAGAACTGGCCGGTACCGACCGCCGCCGCAGCCGTCGTCCGCTCGGACGGCACGGTCCTCGGGGCGCATGGTCCGACGGCCCACCGTTTCCCGCTGGCCTCGGTCACCAAGCCGCTGGCCGCCTACGCGGCCCTCGTCGCCTACGAAGAGGGCGCGATCGAGCTCGACGACCCGGCCGGCCCCGAGGGCTCCACGGTGCGCCACCTCCTCGCGCACACTTCCGGGCTCGCCTTCGACGAGCACCGGGCGACGTCGGCGCCCGGCACGCGGCGGCTGTACTCGAATGCGGGGTTCGAGGTGCTCGGGGACCACATCGCGAAGGCGACGGAGATCCCGTTCGCCGAGTACCTGCACCAGGCGGTTCTCGAGCCCCTGGGGATGAGCTCGACCACGTTGGAGGGCTCGCCCGCCAAGGACGGGGTGTCGACGGTGGACGACCTGGCCCGGTTCGCCGCCGAGGTACAGGCTCCCCGGCTGCTCGATCCGCGGACCGTCTCCGAGGCGATGACCGTTCAGTATCCGGGCCTCAAGGGCGTACTGCCCGGGTACGGGCACCAGAACCCGAACGACTGGGGGCTCGGGTTCGAGATCAGAGACTCCAAGTCCCCGCACTGGACGGGCAGTTCGTCGTCGCCGGGGACGTTCGGGCACTTCGGGCAGTCGGGCACGTTCCTGTGGGTCGACCCCAACGCAGGTGTCGCCTGTGTGGCGCTGACCGATCGGGCGTTCGGGCCGTGGGCGGCCGAGGTGTGGCCTCCGTTCACGGACGCGGTGCTCGCCGAGGTGTGAGTCCGGTGTGAGCGGGGCGGACGCGAGGGGCCGGGTGCGCGGGGCAGGGTGTGCGAGCTCGGGGTGAGGGCGCGCGGCCGTTCCGCGGTGGAGACCTCAGCGAGCGGCCATCTCCCACAGCAGCAGTTCCGCCGGTCCTGACGCCAGGGCTTCGAGGCCAAATTCCCCGGCGATCCTGGCCGAGTCGCCCGGGCCCAACGCCTCGCCGCCGAGCACCACTTCACCGCGCACTACATGGACGTACACCTGGGCCGCGTCCGGGACGGCGGCGCGCTCCCCCGGTGCGAGGCGGCGCACGTGCAGGAGGGAGCCGGCCTCCGGCACGTCGTAGGGGGTGGAGTCGGCGATGCCGTGGACGACCTCGTAGACAGGGTCGCCGCCCGGCTCCAGAGGGGCGAGCCACATCTGGACGAAGACAAGCGGGTCGGGACCGTCGTTGCGCTCGACATGGCGCACTCCGCCGCCCGCGCTGAGGCGCTGCACATCGCCCGGTGCGACCACGGACTCGTGCCCCGTCGAATCGCGGTGGGTGAGCCGGCCCGAGACGACCCAGGTGACGATCTCGGTGTGGCTGTGCGGATGCTCGTCGAAGCCCGCGCCCGGCGCGAGACGCTCCTCGTTGCAGGCCAGGATCGATCCGAAGCGCAGGTTGTCGGGGTCGTAGTGGGGCCCGAAGGAGAAGGCGTGGAACGACTCGATTCCGGCGTCCGGCTCGCCGCCGGGGTACCGGTCGCCGGAGCGACGTACATCCATCACGCCGTACACGGTAGACCCCCGGACGGGGACGTCCGCGCGGCCACCTTGCACCCTCCACTCCGCCGAGCCGTTCCGATAAGGCAGTCTTGTCCCCGTGCCCGAACCCTCAGCGAACGAAGCCCCGGACCATCGCGACCGCCGTGCGAACCCCCACCCGCACTCCGCGACCCTGAAGCGCCTGGAGAAGTCGTCCGGGAGCCTCGCCGCGCAGGCCATCACGCGCATGGACGAGACGCTGCCGTGGTACCGGGCGATGCCACCGGAGAACCGCTCCTGGATCGGGCTGGTCGCGCAGGCCGGTATCGCGGCCTTCACCGAGTGGTTCCGGCACCCGGACGCCCCTCAGGCGATCTCGACCGACGTCTTCGGCACCGCGCCCCGCGAGCTGACGCGGGCCATCACGCTGCGCCAGACCGTGGAGATGGTCCGCACGACCATCGAGGTCATGGAGTCCGCGATCGACGAGGTCGCGGCCCCCGGCGACGAGTCGATCCTGCGTGAGGCGCTGCTGGTGTACGCGCGGGAGATCGCCTTCGCGACCGCCCAGGTCTACGCACAGGCGGCGGAGGCGCGCGGCGCGTGGGACGCCCGCCTCGAGTCCCTGGTGGTCAACGCGGTCCTCTCGGGCGAGGCGGACGAGGGCGCCATCAGCAGGGCCGCGGCGCTCGGGTGGAATTCGCCGGAACACGTGTGCGTGGTGCTCGGCACCGCTCCGGACGGGGACAGCGAGCTGACGGTCGAGGCGATCCGGCGGGCCGCCCGGCACGCCAAGCTCCAGGTCCTGACCGGGGTGCTGGGGGACCGCCTCGTCGTCATCGCGGGCGGCAACAACAATCCCCTCCAGGTCGCGAAGTCGCTGATCGGCCCGTACGCGGCAGGTCCCGTGGTGGCCGGCCCCGTAGTGCCCGACCTGCTCGCCGCGACCAAGTCGGCGCAGGCTGCGGCCGCCGGGCTCAAGGCGTGCGGGGCGTGGCAGGACGCTCCGCGGCCCGTTCTGGCGGACGATCTCCTTCCGGAGCGGGCGATCGCGAGCGACCCTGCCGCACGCGAGCAGTTGGTGGAGGAGATCTACAGACCACTCGAGGAGGCCGGGTCGGCTCTTCTGGAGACGCTCAGCGTCTATCTGGAACAGGCGAGCAGCCTCGAAGGGGCGGCCCGGATGCTCTTCGTCCACCCGAACACCGTCCGCTACCGGCTCCGACGTGTGACGGACGTCACCGGCTGGTCACCCTCCGATGTCAGGTCGGCGTTCACGCTGCGGATCGCGCTGATCCTGGGGCGCCTGGCCGCCGCAGATCCTCAGTCGTAGCCTTTTGTCGGGGGTCTACAATTCCCCCTTCGGTTCTTCGTCCCTGTCCCCACGGGCGGCCGTGGCCGTCCACAAGAGAGAGTGTGAGAGTGCTCGTACTCGTCGCTCCCGGCCAAGGCGCTCAGACGCCCGGCTTCCTGACTCCCTGGCTCGACCTCCCCGGCGCCGCAGACCGCGTCGCCGCGTGGTCGGACGCCATCGGGCTCGACCTTGCCCACTACGGCACGCAGGCCGACGCGGACGCGATCCGTGACACGGCCGTCGCTCAGCCTCTGCTTGTCGCGGCCGGAATCCTGTCGGCCGCGGCACTTGGCGACATCGCTCCTGACGCCGTCGCGGGCCACAGCGTCGGCGAGATCACCGCGGCGGCCTTCGCCGGGGTTCTCGACGACACCGCGGCCCTCCAGCTCGTGCGCAAGCGCGGTCTGGCCATGGCCGAGGCGGCCGCCGTGACCAAGACCGGAATGTCCGCCCTGCTCGGCGGCGACCCGGAGGTCACCGTCCCGCACCTGGAGAAGCTGGGTCTGACCCCGGCGAACGTGAACGGCGCGGGCCAGATCGTGGCCGCGGGCACCCTTGAGGAGCTCGCCGCGCTCGAGGCCGACAAGCCCGAGGGCGTACGCCGGGTCGTACCGCTGACGGTGGCGGGCGCGTTCCACACCCGCCACATGGCTCCCGCGGTGGCGAAGCTGGAAGAGGCCGCCAGGGCCCTGACGCCGGCCGACCCGACGGTCGCGTACGTCTCGAACAAGGACGGCCGGACGGTCGCCACGGGTGCCGAGGTCGTCTCGCGTCTGGTCGGCCAGGTGGCCAACCCGGTGCGCTGGGACCTGTGCATGGAGACCTTCAAGGAGCTCGGCGTGACCGCGCTCGTCGAGGTGTGCCCGGGCGGCACCCTCACCGGTCTCGCCAAGCGCGCCCTGCCCGGCGTGAAGACCCTCGCCCTCAAGACCCCCGACGACCTCGACGCAGCCCGCGCCCTGATCGCCGAGCACACCTCCGCCGCGGCGGACACGCAGACGGCCTGACAAGGAGCCCCGAGAGCATGTCGAAGATCAAGCCCAGTCAGGGCGCCCCGTACGCGCGCATCATGGGCGTCGGTGGTTACCGGCCGACGCGGGTCGTGCCGAACGAGGTGATCCTCGAGAAGATCGACTCGTCCGACGAGTGGATCCGCTCCCGTTCGGGCATCGCGACGCGCCACTGGGCCTCCGACTCGGAGACCGTGGCCGCGATGTCGATCGAGGCTTCCGGCAAGGCCATCGCGGACGCCGGGATCAGCGCGGAGCAGATCGGCGCCGTGGTCGTGTCGACCGTGTCGCACTTCAAGCAGACCCCGGCCATCGCGACCGAGATCGCGGACAAGCTCGGCACCGACAAGGCTGCCGCGTTCGACATCTCCGCCGGGTGTGCGGGCTTCGGCTACGGCCTGACCCTCGCCAAGGGCATGGTCGTCGAGGGCAGCGCCGAGTACGTGCTGGTGATCGGCGTGGAGCGGCTGAGCGACCTGACCGACCTGGAGGACCGCGCGACGGCCTTCCTGTTCGGTGACGGTGCCGGCGCCGTCGTCGTGGGCCCCTCGCAGGAGCCGCACATCGGCCCCACCGTCTGGGGTTCCGAGGGCGACAAGTCCGAGACGATCAAGCAGACCGTGCCGTGGGACGAATTCCGCGTCGGTGATGTGTCGAAGCTGCCGCTCGACAGCAAGGGCGACATCAAGTTCCCTGCGATCACGCAGGAGGGCCAGGCGGTGTTCCGCTGGGCCGTGTTCGAGATGGCGAAGGTTGCCCAGCAGGCGCTGGACGCGGCCGGGATCAGCGCGGACGACCTGGACGTCTTCATTCCGCACCAGGCAAACATGCGGATCATCGACTCGATGGTGAAGACTCTGAAACTGCCGGAGCATGTCACGGTCGCCCGTGACATCGAGACCACCGGCAACACCTCGGCCGCCTCGATTCCGCTCGCGATGGAGCGGCTTCTGGCGACCGGGAAGGCGAAGAGCGGCGACACCGCCCTCGTCATCGGCTTCGGGGCGGGTCTCGTCTACGCCGCCACGGTCGTTACCCTCCCCTAGGCAGACCGTCCGGATCACTCCGGGCGCAACCGCCGCCACACCCTCTGGATACATAAGAAGGAGCGCCAACATGGCCGCCACTCAGGAAGAGATCGTCGCCGGTCTCGCGGAGATCGTGAACGAGATCGCCGGCATCCCGGTCGAGGACGTCCAGCTGGACAAGTCCTTCACCGACGACCTGGACGTCGACTCGCTGTCCATGGTCGAGGTCGTCGTCGCCGCCGAAGAGCGCTTCGACGTCAAGATCCCGGACGACGACGTCAAGAACCTCAAGACCGTCGGTGACGCCACCGACTACATCGTCAAGCACCAGGCCTGATCAACAGCTCGCCTAGTGCTGCCGCTCCGCCACCCGGCGGTGGCGCCGCTGAATCCCTCGCATCCGTTGGAGAAAGAATTCCTGTGAGCCCGACCAATCGCACCGTGGTCGTCACCGGTATCGGCGCAACCACACCGCTGGGTGGCGACGCGACGTCCACCTGGGAGGGTCTGGTCGCCGGCCGTTCCGGTGTCCGTCCCCTCGAACAGGAGTGGGCCGCCGACCAGGCGGTCCGCATCGCGGCGCAGATCGCCGTGGAACCGGGCGAGATCATCCCGCGCCCGCAGGCCCGCCGCCTGGACCGCTCGGCGCAGTTCGCGCTGATCGCGGCCAAGGAGGCCTGGGCCGACGCCGGTTATACCGACAAGGCCGGTGAGGACCCCGCCGTCGACCCCGAGCGGCTCGGCGCGGTCATCGCCTCCGGCATCGGCGGCGTGACGACGCTCCTCGACCAGTACGACGTGCTGAAGGAGAAGGGCGTACGCCGCGTCTCCCCGCACACCGTCCCCATGCTCATGCCGAACGGCCCCTCGGCCAACGTGGGCCTGGCAGTGAACGCCCGCGCGGGTGTGCACACCCCGGTCTCCGCCTGCGCGTCCGGCGCCGAGGCCATCGGCTACGCGATCGAGATGATCCGCACGGGCCGTGCGGACGTCGTGGTCGCCGGTGGCACCGAGGCGGCCATCCACCCGCTGCCCATCGCCGCCTTCGGCAACATGATGGCGATGTCCAAGAACAACGACGACCCGCAGGGCGCCTCGCGTCCCTACGACGTCGGCCGGGACGGCTTCGTCCTCGGTGAGGGCGCCGGTGTCCTGATCCTCGAGTCCGCCGAGCACGCCGCCAAGCGCGGTGCCCGCGTCTACGCGGAGGCGGTCGGTCAGGGCATCTCCGCCGACAGCCACGACATCGTCCAGCCGGAGCCGGGCGGCCGCGGCATCTCGCAGGCCCTGCAGAACCTGCTCGACAACACCGACCTGGACCCGGCCGAGATCGTGCACGTGAACGCGCACGCGACCTCGACGCCGGCCGGTGACGTGGCGGAGCTCAAGGCGCTGCGCAAGGTCTTCGGCGACGACACCGACCACATGGCGGTCTCCGCCACCAAGTCGATGACGGGCCACCTCCTCGGCGGCGCCGGCGGTATCGAGTCGGTCGCTTCGGTGCTCGCCCTGTACCACCGGGTGGCTCCGCCGACGATCAACGTCGAGAACCTCGACCCGGAGGCGGAGGCCGCCGCCGACATCGTCCGCGGCGAGGCCCGCAAGCTGCCCGTCGAGGGCCGCATCGCCGCGCTGAACGACTCGTTCGGCTTCGGCGGACACAACGTCGTGCTGGCGTTCCGCTCGGTCTGAGCCCGGCGTACACGTACGTAGCCGAAGGGGCCCCCACCATCACGGTGGGGGCCCCTTCGGCAACTGCGGACCACTGGCGGACCAACTACCCCTCAGAACACCTGGAGAACACCTCACACCACCTGGTGCAGCCACCGCACCGGGGCGCCCTCGCCCGCGTAGCGGAAGGGTTCCAGTTCGTCGTCCCAGGGCTTGCCGAGGAGCTTGGCGAGTTCGGCCTCCAGGTCCGTCTCGCCGCCCTTGGAGCGGGCGAGCGCGGCGCGCAGCCGGTCCTCGGGGATGAGGATGTCGCCGTGGATGCCGGTGACGGCGTGGAAGATGCCCAGTTCGGGGGTGGCGCTGTAGCGCTCGCCCTCGGCCGTCGCGCAGGGTTCCGCCGTCACCTCGAAGCGCAGGAGCTGCCAGCCGCGCAGCGCGGACGCCAGCTTGGAGGCGGTGCCCGCCTCACCGCGCCAGGAGAACTCGGATCTCCAGGTTCCCGGCGCCGCCGGCTGCCGGATCCAGTCGAGGTTGATGCGCGCGCCGAGCACGCCCGCGACTGCCCATTCGACGTGCGGGCACAGCGCGCGCGGTGCGGAGTGCACGTACAGAACTCCACGTGTCGTCACCGGGACCTCCAGTGTGGGACGAGGTTCGCCTTCCCCGGCGGCCTCGCGCCCGTGCCGAGCAGTTTTCCCCAAAGACTAGTTGAAGCAGGGGAATCAGGAAAAAGGGGACAGATGTGACGTGATGCAATTTAGCGGAAGCTGCACTGCGGGGTTTCACTGGGTCGGCCGACCGCCTTGTCGCTGCCGTGACAGCAGTGGCCGGGCCGCCACGGGGCGAGGCTACCGTGTGGCGGCGCAAGGAGTGTGACGTACCGTCGGTCCCGGCGCCCTCAAACACCGACGTTTCACCCGCGGGGACTCAACCGCGGCGGTGTGCACGGCGTCACGTTCGACAGCAGAGGCGCCGGCAGCGGCCAAGAGCGGTGAGAGAGGACAACGGGATGCGGATCCGAAGCCACCGGTCAGCTGCCGTCCGGGCCGCTGTCGCCGGTGTGACGGCGGTTCTGCTCGGTGCCGCGGGTCTCGCCGCGTGCGACGCGATCGGCGACAACTCCCCCGGCCCGAAGGGCAGTACGGCCGGCACGAACCCGTCCCCGAAGCCCACCCCCACGTGGGACACGAGCCCGCGTTCCGTTGCCGCCGTGGGCGACTCCATCACGCGGGGCTTCGACGCCTGCTCGGTGCTCACGGACTGCCCCGAGGTGTCGTGGGCGACCGGTTCCGACACCCAGGTGCGCAGCCTCGCGGTCCGGCTCCTGGGGAAGGACCGGGCGGCCACGCACAGTTGGAACTACGCGCGCACCGGCGCCCGGATGGCTGACCTTCCCGCGCAGATGGAGCAGGCGGCCGCGGCGTCACCGGGCCTGGTGACGGTGATGGCGGGGGCCAACGACGCGTGCCGGCCGACGCCCGCCTCGATGACGCCGGTGGACACGTTCCGCGCCGACTTCGAGGACGCGCTGCGCACGCTGCGGCGCGAGGTGCCCAAGGCGCAGGTGTACGTGTCGAGCGTGCCGGACCTCAAGCGCCTGTGGTCCGCGGGCCGGACGAACCCGCTGGGCAAGCAGGTGTGGAAGCTCGGCATCTGCTCGTCGATGCTCGCCGACCCGGACGACCTCACCGCGGAGGCCGCGCGGCGGCGCGCCTCGGTACAGGACCGGGTGATGGCGTACAACGAGGTGCTCGCGGACGTGTGCGCGAAGGACCGGCGGTGCCGTTACGACGGCGGGGCGGTCTTCGACTACCGGTTCGACGGCAAACAGCTGAGCCACTGGGACTGGTTCCACCCCAGCAAGGACGGCCAGTCGCGGCTCGCGGCGATGGCGTACCGCCGGGTGACGGCCAAGAAGCCGATCAGCTGAGCCGGGGGTTCCGGGTTCCCGGGCGTAGGGTCTCGATCATGCGCAGCGAACTCTTCGGCACGCTTGCCGACGGCACGCCCGTCCACCGCTGGACCCTCGAACGCGGCGGGGTACGGGTGCGCGTCCTGACGTACGGCGGGATCGTGCAGTCGGCGGAGGTTCCCGACCGGGCCGGTGTCACGGCGGACGTGGCGCTCGGGTTTCCCACTCTGGACGGGTACCTCGCTCATCCCGGCCCCTTCCTCGGCGCGCTGGTCGGCCGGTACGCGAACCGGATCGCGGGCGGCCGGTTCCCGCTCGACGGCCGGATCTACCACCTGGCGCAGAACAACGGGACGAACGCGCTGCACGGTGGCGAGCGCGGCTTCGACAAGCGCGTGTGGGAAGCGGACCCGCTGGAGCACGGTGTGCGACTGCACCGGGTGAGCCCGCACGGAGAGGAGGGCTTCCCGGGGCGCCTGGAGGTCTCGGCGACGTACACGCTCGACGAGGGCGGGGCGCTGCGGATCGCGTACGAGGCGGTGACCGACGCGCCGACCGTGGTGAACCTGACGAACCACGCGTACTGGAATCTGGGCGGCGCGGGCTCCGGTGACGCGGCCGGTGGGCACGAGGTGCGGATCGCGGCCTCGCGGTTCACCGCGGCGGACGGGGATCTGATCCCGACCGGGGAGTTCACCGAAGTGGCCGGGACGGCCTTCGACTTCCGGGAGCCGCGCAAGCCTGGGCCCGGCCACGACCGCAACTACGTGCTCGACAAGGGGGTCACCGAGGCGCCGGTGGGGGTCGCCGAGCTGCACGACCCGGCGTCGGGGCGGACGCTGGCCGTCGCGACGACCGAGCCGGGGCTCCAGCTGTACACGGGCGACCACTTCGACGAGACGCTGCCGTTCGCGCCCGGCTCCGGGATCGCCCTGGAGACCCAGCACTTCCCGGACTCCCCCAACCGGCCCCAGTTCCCGTCGACGGAGCTGAGGCCGGGTGAGGTGTTCAGGTCGGAGACGGTGTACGGGTTCGGCACCCGCGCCTGAACCGCCGGGCCCGGAACCCGCGCCCCCTGCAACGGCCCCCGGCGAATCCGGTCAGAGCACGACCCTCGTGCTCACGCGGCGGTCCGCGACCGAGCGACCCGCCTCGACCTCGTACGCGCCCGGCCGGTGCGCCCAGGCGCCGGCGTTCTCGTCCCAGATCTCGAAGGCGCGCCGCGGCAGCGCGAGGGCGACCTCGGCGCTCTCGCCGGGCGCCGCCTCGACGCCCGCGAAGCCGGCCAGCCAGCGGGCCGGGCGGGCGGGGTCGGCCTGTTCGGGCGCCAGATACACCTGGACGACCTCACGGCCCGTGCGCTCCCCGGTGTTGCGAACCCGGACCACGGCCGTCGCGCCCTCGTCCCGCACCTCGATCGACTCGTACCTCCACTCGGTGTAGCCGAGGCCGTGGCCGAAGGCGTACGACGGGGTGGCGCCCGACCTCTCCCAGGCGCGGTAGCCGATGAACACGCCCTCGGTGTAGGCGAGTCGGCCGTCGGTGGGGGCGACCTCGGTGACGGGTGCGTCCTCGAACGCACCCCAGGTGGTGGGCAGCCGGCCGCCGGGCTCCTCGGCTCCGGTGAGGACGTCGGCGAGTGCGTCGCCGCCCTCCTGGCCGGGGAACCAGCTCAGGAGCACGGCCGCGACGTCCTCGCGCCACGGGAGTTCCACCGGGGAGCCGGAGTTCACGACCACGACGGTGTTCGGGTTGGCGGCGGCAACGGCGCGGACGAGGTCGTCCTGACGGCCCGGCAGGCGCAGGTCCTTGCGGTCGAATCCCTCGGACTCGACACGTTCGGTGGTGGCCACCACGACGACCGCGGTGTCGGCGGCCCGCGCGGCCTCGACGGCTTCGGCGATCAGCTCGTCGGGGTCGCGCTGCGGCTCGCGGTGGACGAGTGAGAACGCGACGGCCTGGAGCGGGGCGCCCGCGGGCTTGAAGACGGCGTAGCGCAGGGATACGTCGACGGGCTCGCCGGCGACGAGGTCGACGTCGCCGCGGCCGACGGGGCTGCCGAAGAACGCCGCGAACGGGTCGGCGGCGGAGGCGAGCGGCTGCTCCCCGTCGAAGACGGTCCGTCCGGCGACGGCGAGGGTGAAGCCGCCGATGCCCTGGGTGCCGAAGGTGTGCGGTCCGGACGCGCGCGGGGTGAAGGTGCCGGTGATCTCGACGGTGTGCAGGGTGTCGTGGGTGACGCCGTCGGGCAGGTCGGCGCCGATCCACTGGATGCGGCCACCGGGCACGGAAGCGGTGCCGATGAGGTCGCCTGCGGCGTCCAGGCAGCGGGCGCGCAGCTCGAACCCGGCGCCCGCGGCGGCGAGTTCCTCGTTCGGGTCGGCACCGACGGCGTAGGTGAGCGCGCCCTCGGGGAGCGCGGCGGTCAGTCCGTCGAGGGGGGAGACGACGTGGGCGGGGAAGACGGTGGCCGAGCCGCCGCCGAGGACGCGGGCATCACGGGCGGCGGAGCCGATGAGGGCGACGCTGCCCGAACGCAGCGGAAGCGCACCGGAGTTGCTGACGAGGACGAAGGCGCGGCGGGCGATCTCGCGGGCGAGCGCCTCGCCGTCGATCTCTGCCGGGGCCTCGGTGACCACGGGCTCGGCGCCTTCGAGGATGCCGACGCGGGCGGCGAGGCGCAGCACGTTGCGCACGGCCTCGTCGACGGTGGACTCCTCGACCTCGCCGGCGCGGACGGCGGCGGCGAGCGCCGGGCCGTAGACGGTGCGCGGGCCGGGCATCGCGACGTCGAGGCCGCCCTCGATGTCACCGGTGGTGGAGCGGGCGGCCATCCAGTCGGAGACGTTGAAGCCGTCGAAGCCCCATTCGCCGCGCAGCACCTCGTTCACGAGGTAGCGGTGTTCGGTCATCGTCGTGCCGTTGACCGTGTTGTAGGCGGTCATGATGCCCCAGGGGTGGGCGTTCTCGACGATGGCCTCGAAGGGGGCGAGGTAGAGCTCGCGCAGGGCGCGGGCGGAGACGATGTTGTCGACGGTGAAGCGTTCGGTCTCGGCGTCGTTGGCGACGAAGTGCTTGACGGTGGTGCCGACGCCGCCGGACTGCACGCCGCGTACATAGCCGGTGCCGATCGCGCCGGTCAGGTACGGGTCCTCGCTGTAGGCCTCGAAGTGCCGGCCCCCGACGGGCGAGCGGTGCAGGTTGACGGTCGGGGCGAGCAGCACGTGGACGCCCTTGCGGCGGGCCTCCTGGGCGAGCAACTGCCCGGCCCTGCGTGCGAGTTCAGGGTCCCAGGTGGCGGCGAGCGCGGTCGGTGACGGCAGGGCGATCGAGGGGTCGTCGGCGGTCCAGCGGATGCCGCGGACACCTACGGGGCCGTCCGACATCACGAGGGAGGCGAGGCCGATGCCGGGGACGGCGGGCAGCGACCACATGTCCTGCCCGCCGAGGAGGCCCGTCTTGGTGTCGAGGTCGAGCTTGCCGAGCGCGGCCTCGACGACCGCCTCGCGCGCCTGGTCCTGCTGGGTGTCCGCCACGACGGCGCCTCCTCATTGAAGTCCGGCCCTTGCCCGCCATCCTGCACCCGCTACCTGTAAGCCGGTAGATTTCGTTATGTCGCCGTTATAAACGATGTCGTACGGTGACGGCATGGGTACGAGAACCGCCAGGAGCGAGGAACGGCGCGCGGAGATCCTCCGTGCCGCCCTGGAGGTGATCGCCGAGCGCGGGTACCGCGGCGCGACGCTGGGGGCGGTGGCCGAGCGCGTCGGGCTCACGCAGCAGGGGCTGCTGCACTACTTCCGCACCAAGGAGGCGCTGCTCGTCGCGGTCCTGGAGGAGCGCGACCAGTGGGACGCGGTGCCGGACGGCCGATGGCGGCTCGACCTGCTCGCCTCTCTGGTCGAGTACAACGCGATGCGGCCCGGCATCGTGCAGACGTTCTCCGCGCTGCTCGGCGAGAGCGTCACGGAGGACCACCCGGCGCGCCCCTACTTCACCCAGCGGTACGGGAACGTGCGGGAGAACATGGCCGCGGTGCTGCGCACCGAGTACGGGGAGCGGCTGCCGGGCGGCCTCACGCCCGAGCGGGCGGCGCCGCTGCTCGTGGCGGTGATGGACGGGCTGCAGTATCAGTGGCTGCTGGACCCCGAGTCGGTGGACATGCCGGGCGCGTTCCGCGACTTCCTGGCGCTCGTCGAGGGGGACGCGGGGGACCCGGGCCCCGGCTGAACTCAACTCGCTTGTGCGCGGCGGCTACTGGTTCCAGGCAACCGCGAGCGTCTTGCTCACCACACACACCAGGGCGAAAGCGATGGCCCAGCCGACCGCCCCGCTCAGCAGGAGCGCGGCCACGCCCGCCCCGAACCACACCAGCTCGAAGGCGACCCGGCCGGCGCCCCGTGTCTTGTACGACGCCTTCTGGGACCCGAACAGCGCCCACAGCGTGATCATCACCGCGATGGCACCGAGGCCGAGCAGCCAGGCGAGCGGCGCCGACACGTCGCGGGTGAACCCCCAGCGGCCGACGGCCCCGAGGGCGGCCAGTTCGATCAGGAAGAGCACACCCAGATTCGCCGTCTTCATGGGCGCAGTATGGCCCGGCCTACCGCTCGCGGATACGGGTGACGGCCCGCGCGATGTCCTCGTGGGCGAGGGCCGGGTCCGCCGCGACCTCCTTGAAGTGGCCCAACACGGCTTCCATCGCGGGGAGTTCGGTGGTTCCGGTGGCCAGGGCGATGTCCTTGACGGCGAGGTCCGAACCGAAGTGCACCCCCTGCGCGAAGGCGCGGGCGACGGCTCCGCCGAGGGGTCCCGCGGCGAGGGCGCCCTTCGCGACGTCCTCGGGCAGGCCCAGCGCGTCCGCGAGCGCCATGGCCTCGGCGACCAGGCCGACGCTGCCGATGACCGCGGTGTTGACGACGAGTTTGAGGGCGGCGCCGGAGCCGGGCGCGCCGGTGCGGGTGACCGTCCCGAGGTGCGCGAGTACGCCTTCGATCCGGTCCGCGTCGCCGCCCGCGAGGATGCCGAGCTCGCCTGCCTCCGCCTTGTCGGTGCTGCCCATGACCGGGGCGTCGACGAGGGTCACCCCGTCACCGAGGCGCGCCGCCAGCCGGCGTACGGCGTCGGGCCCGATGGTCGACATCTCCGCCCAGTACGTGCCGGGACGCAGCTCGGGCACGATGGCGTCGGCGACCTCGGACACGGCGTCCGGGGTGGCGAGCATCGTGATCACCACGTCCGCGTCGCGCACGGCGTCGGCGGGGCTGTCGGCGAGTACGGCGCCCCGTTCGACGAGCGGGGCGGCTTTCGCCGGGGTGCGGTTCCAGACGGTCAGCGGGTGTCCGGCGTCGAGGAGATGGCGGGCCATGGGCGCGCCCATGTGACCGAGGCCGAGGAAGGCGATCTTTTCCATGGTCCGACGCTAGCCCGCGTCCGGGGTCCCCGGCGTCAGTACGTGGCCGGCTCCCCGGGCTCCGGTGCCGGTTCCGGGGTCGTCTCGCCGAGCAGGTCCCGGGCCATCAGGGTCGCGCCCGCCACCGCTCCCGGCATCAGGAACACCGCGACGACCGGCACCAGGAACGCGAGGGCGAGTGGCGTGCCGAAGCCCCAGGCGAGGCCCTTGCGGGAGCGCAACAGGGCGAGGCGCTCGCGGAATTCGACGCTGCGGCGCTGGAGCGCGACCGCGGCGAGTTCCTCGGTGAGGAAGAAGCCGGTGACGAAGAAGCCGATCACCGGGACGACGGTCTGGCCGACGAACGGGATGAACCCGAGGCCGAAGAGCAGGATGCCCCAGAGCGCGGCGCGGACCAGCACCCGCAGGCTGTCGCGGGCGGAGATCCACAGCTCGCGCCAGAGCGGGAGGCCCGACTCGGGGGCGTGGCCGCCTTCGGCGAGGTCGACCTTCTCCGACAGGGACTCGTAGAAGGGCTGGCCGATCAGGAGAGTGACGGCGGTGAAGGTGAGGACGGCGAGCAGCAGGACGAGGGCGAAGAGCACGGCCGTGAGGAAGCCGCGGAACAGGCCGGCCCACGGCGACGTCCAGTCGTCGGCGAAGGGGGTCGCCCAGGTGACGAAGTCGTCGCCCCACAGGGCCAGGCAGACCAGTGCGGCCGCGTACAGGACCAGGGTGATCAGGCCGGGCAGGAGACCCATGCCGAACTGCTTGCCGTGCTGGGAGACCCAGCGCTGGCCCTTCATCAAGTAGCCGAAGCCCGCACCGAGATCACGCATGGGCACCACCCTATGGGACCGGCCCGCACCCCTTGTGCGGGGTACGGGCCGGGACCGGGTCGCACCCGTCAGACGGAGAGCGTGACCGTGATGTTGCCGCGGGTGGCCTTGGAGTACGGGCACACCTGGTGGGCCTTCTCGACCAGGGACTTGGCGGTGGCCTCGTCCACGTTCGGGATCTTGGCGGAGATCTCGACGATGAGGCCGAAGCCCTCGTCGTTCTTGCCGATGCCCACGTGCGCGGTGACGGTCGAGCCGGAGATGTCGGCGTTCTCCTGGCGGGCGACCACGGCGAGCGCGCCCTGGAAGCAGGCGCTGTAGCCGGCGGCGAACAGCTGCTCCGGGTTGGTGCCGGCGCCGCTGCCGCCCTGCTCCTTGGGCGGGTTCACGACGACGTCGAGCTTGCCGTCGTCCGTGGAGACGCGGCCGTCACGGCCGTTCTCCGCGGTGGCTACGGCGGTGTAGACGACGTCCGACTGCTGGATGGGCATCCCGTACTCCCTCATTCGATCTCGCTTGATCCGGTAGGCGGAAAGAGATTACCGAATCCCGGAAGGAACGAGGGTGACCGGGGTCACTCCCCCAGCTTGACGATCATCTTTCCGATGTTGTCGCCGCGCAGAACCCCGAGGAACGCCTCCAGGTTGTTCTCGATGCCCTCGACGACGGTCTCGCGGTACTTGAGCTCGCCGGAGCGGATCCAGGCGCCGACCTGCTGCACGAACTGCGGCTGCAGGTCGTAGTGGTCGCCGACCAGGAAGCCCTCGATGCGGCCGCGGGTCTGGATCAGGCGCGCCAGGTTGCGCGGCCCCGGGGCGGCCTCGGTGTTGTTGTAGACCGAGATCGCGCCGCAGATCGCGATGCGTCCGTCGCGGTTGAGCTGGCCGATCGCCGCTTCGAGGTGGTCGCCGCCGACATTGTCGAAGTAGACGTCGATACCGTCGGGGGCCGCCTTCTTGAGCTGCTCGAAGACGGAGCCGTCCTTGTAGTTGAAGGCGGCGTCGAAGCCGTACTCCTCGACGAGGAGCTTGACCTTCTCGGCCGAGCCCGCCGAGCCGACGACGCGGCCCGCGCCGAGGAGCTTGGCGATCTGGCCGACCTGGCTGCCGACGGCACCGGCCGCGCCGGAGACGAAGACCGTGTCGCCCTCCTTGAAGGACAGGGTGCGCAGGAGACCCGCGTACGCCGTCAGGCCCGTCATGCCGAGGACACCGAGGTACGTCGACAGGGGCGCGGCCTGAGGGTCGACCTTCACGGCCTGCTTGGCGTCGAAGGTGGCGTACTCGCGCCAGCCGTTGAAGTGCAGCACATGGTCACCGACGGCCACACCCTCGTCGTTCGAGGCGACGACCACGCCGACCGCGCCGCCCTGCATCGCCGTGCCGAGCTCGTACGGGGCGACGTACGACTTGGCGGCGCTCATGCGGCCGCGCATGTACGGGTCCACGGACACGTACAGGTTCTTGACGAGCACCTGGCCGGGGCCGGGCTGGGCGATCTCCACCTCGCTGAGCTGGAAGTCCTCGGGCTTGGGCCAGCCGACCGGGCGGCTGGTCAGCTGCCACTCGCGGCTCGTGGCGGGGATCTGGGGGGTGTCGACAGACATGACGGGGGCCTCCTGATTGCTTCACTTACTGAAACAACCATGCTCCTCGATATTTCATAGTGTCAAGTAAATGGGTACTCTGGAGTACATGGCCGCAAGCAGCTCCGCCCCGGACCCCGTGACAACCGACCTCGGTACAGCCGATCTCGGTACAGCCGATCCCGTGACAGCCGACCTGGTCGAGCTGATCGGCACCCTGGTCTCGCGGCACTACAAGGAGTACGAGCAGGCCGCCTCGGGCCAGGGGCTCACCACGGCGCAGGCGCGGGTCCTCGACCTGCTCTCCCGCGAGCCGATGCCCATGCGGCGCATAGCCCAGCAGGTGAACTGCGAGCCGTCGAACATCACCGGGCTCATCGACCGCCTGGAGACACGCGGCCTCGTCGAGCGCCGCCCCGACCCGGCCGACCGGCGCGTGAAGCTGGCCGCGCCGACGGAAGAGGGCGTGCGGATGGCGCGCGGCGTGCAGGGGAACCTGGGCTTCGCGCGCGGCGCCATCGCCGCGCTGACCGGCGACGAGCGGGAATCCCTGCGCAGACTTCTCGCCAAGATGATGGACACCGACGCCACGGCCTGACGCCGGCCGCACAGCGCGCAGCCCTTGGACACACACCCCGAAGGCGCGCGTGCCCGTAAGCGCACATCCCGAAGGCGCACATCCCGAAGGCGCACGCCCCGTAAGCGCACGCCCCGTAAGCGCACGCCCCCGTAAGCCCAACAGGGCGCAAACCCTTAGGTGCACCACCACAGGAAGCGGTCGCACGTCTCCGTCGGGGCGGGCTGCGGCGGGGGCGGTGTCGTGGTGGGGCCGGGAGCGGGCGTACCGGGGCCGGTCGGCGTGCGCGGGGTCGAAGTGGCGGCCGGCGCGGAGGGGTCGCCGCCCGCCGCCTCGCCCTTCGCCTCCCCCGTCTCCTTGTCCTTGTCCTTGTCGTTCTTCGCGTCCTCGGACTCCGACGCGGACGCGGAGGGGGACGCCGAGGCGGCGCTCGACGCCTGCGGGTCCGCCGCGGCGGACCCGGTCGGGGACCCGGCCGCCGAGGAAGCGGCGGCCTCGGCCTCATGGTCGGCGGCCTCCTCGGCGGACGTGGACGCGCCCTGCGCGTCGCCGTCCGCCGACGACTCGGTGCCGAGCTCCGCGAAGCTGAGGCCGCCCGCGGCGAGCGCGAGCCCCGCGGCGGCGATCACGATCTTGTTGCGCCGGCGCCGGTGGGCCCTGCGGGCACCGCGTTCACGGCGTTCCCTGCGGGAGCGGCGGGTGTGCGTGGGTTCGTCGACGGAAGGGGTGCCGGCGCTCTCGGCCGACTCCTGTGCCGCGAGCGCCTCCGCGTGCGCGCGGCACGCTTCGGCGGGCGTGCCGCACCCAGGGCAGGCGAGGGCGCCGTTGAGGTGCCTTCGGCACGCGTGGCAGTAATCCATGACGCATGGAGGCTAGGCGCCGCACAGGTAACGGAAAAAGCCGGGGCTGTGAATGTTCTGTGCAGGGCCGCGTGTTCCGAAGAATTGACCCGCCATACGGCTTCTGCGCACGGCGTACCGGGCCGTCCACTGCGCGAACCATTGACACTCCACACGCACCTCCTTACTGTCACGCCAAGATTTCGAACGCATGACGAAATATCGAACGTCGCAGGGGGCAACTGCCGTGCGCATCACGGGAATCAGCACACACGTGGTCGGGACGCCTTGGCGCAACCTGACCTACGTCCAGGTGCACACCGACGAGGGGATCACCGGGGTCGGCGAGACCCGGATGCTGGGCCACACCGACGCGCTCGTCGGCTACCTGAAGGAGGCTCAGGCCAACCACATCGTCGGCTCGGACCCCTTCGCGACCGAGGACCTCGTACGGCGCATGAAGTACGGCGACTACGGGCGGGCCGGAGAGATCGTGATGTCCGGCATCGCGGTCGTCGAGATGGCCTGCTGGGACATCAAGGGCAAGGCGCTCGGGGTGCCGGTGTGGCAGCTGCTCGGCGGCAAGGTGACGGACCGGGTCAAGGCGTACGCGAACGGCTGGTACACCACCGAGCGCACCCCGGAGGCGTACCACAAGGCGGCGCGGGCCGTGATGGAGCGCGGGTACAAGGCGCTGAAGATCGACCCGTTCGGGACGGGGCACTACGAGCTGGACCACGAACAGAGCCTGTACGCCGTGTCGTTGATCGAGGCGGTACGCGACGCGATCGGGCCGGACGCCGAGCTGATGCTGGAGATGCACGGCCGCTTCTCGCCCTCCACCGCGATCCGGCTCGCGCGCGACCTCGCCCCCTTCAGGCCCGCGTGGCTGGAGGAGCCGGTGCCGCCGGAGAACCTCAAGGCGCTGGAGAAGGTGGCAGCGAAGGTGGACATCCCGGTCGCCACGGGTGAGCGGATCCATGACCGGACCGAGTTCCGCGAGCTGTTCGAGAGCCAGGCCGCGGACATCATCCAGCCGGACGTCGGCCACATCGGCGGCATCTGGGAGACGCGGAAGCTGGCGGCGACGGCGGAGTCCCACTACGTGCTGGTCGCCCCGCACAACGTGGGCGGTCCCGTGCTGACCGCGGCCTCGCTCCAAGTCGGGTTCTCCACACCGAACTTCAAGGTTCTGGAGCACTTCAACGACTTCGCGGACGCGGCCATCAAGAAGGTCGTGAAGGGTGCGCCGCAGGTCGACCCGGAGACCGGGTGCTTCGAGCTGTCGCACGCGCCGGGACTCGGGGTGGAGCTGGACGTGGACGCGGCGGCCGAATTCCCGCAGCAGCAGGCGCGGTTCGACCTGTGGGCGGAGGGCTGGGAGCAGCGCCGCCCGCAGGGGACGTGATGAGCGTCGCGGTCGTCGTCGAGGCACCGGGCGCGTTCCGGATCGTCCCGCACGAGCCGACGCCGCCGGGGGCGGGTGAGGCGCTGGTCCGCGTCCACGCCGTGGGCATCTGCGGCAGCGACCGCGAGGTGTACCAGGGCAACCGGCCCGAGGGATACGTGCGGTACCCGCTCACTCCGGGGCACGAGTGGTCCGGCACGGTCGAGGCCGTCGGGCCGGGTGCGCCCGAGTCGCTCGTCGGCAGGAAGATCGTCGGCGAGGGCTTCCGCAACTGCCAGGTCTGCGACCGCTGCCATGCCGGCGAGACGACGCTGTGCGCGGCGGGATACGAGGAGACCGGGTTCACACGGCCCGGCGCCATGGCCGCCACGCTCACCCTGCCCGCCCGGCTCCTGCACGTCCTGCCGGACGACGCCGACCTGACGGCGGCCGCGCTGCTCGAACCCGCGGCCTGCGTCGCCGCGGCCGCGCTCAAGGCGGACGCGCGGCCGGGCGAACGGGTCGCCGTCGTCGGCGCGGGCACCCTCGGCATGCTCGCCGTGCAGTTCCTCGCGGCGGGCTCCCCCGCAGAGCTCCTCACCGTCGACACCCGGCCCGAACGGGCCGCCCTCGCCGGGCAGTTCGGCGCGACGGACTTCCGTACGCCCGACCAGGAGCTGCCCGGCGGCTTCGACGTGGTGATCGAGACCGCCGGGTCCGTGGACTCGGCCCGCACCGCGGCCTCGCTGCTGCGGCGCGGGGGCCGGCTCGTCCTCACCGGGCTCCCGGCGTCCGGCGCGGCGGGGCTCGATCCGACCGGCCTCGTCGTGCGGCAGCTGGACGTGCGGACCGTGTTCGGGGCGCCGCCCGCCGCGTGGGCGCATGCCGTGCGGGTCTTCGGCGCGGGGCTGCTTGATCCGTCGCCGCTGGTGACGCACGAGCTGCCACTGGATCAGTTCCCGTACGGCATCGAGCTGGTGGGATCCGGGGACCCCGAGGTGGGCAAGGTGCTGCTGCTCCCCCAGAGCCTCCCGTAAGCCCTGGCTCCTGCCTCCCGGCACGTTCCGGGCGTACCCACTCCCACCGATCCGAACTTGGTTCGAAATACCGAACAACACCGAACGTGAAGGACTGCCCGTGACCGACTCCCCCTCTCCCCGCCGCCCCGGCGAACCCGCCCTCGCGGCCCTGGGCCTGTCCGCCCCCTCCACCGCCGAAGCCGACACCTCCCCGCACGCCTTCCCCGACGGCGGCACCTGGCGCACCGAGATCCCCTCCGTCGAGGGGCCCGAGGCGCTGGCCGTCGTACTCAAGGAGGCCTCGCGCCTCGACGTGCCGGTCCACCGGATCAGCCAGGGCAGCGGCGTGTGGATGCTCACCGACGCCGAGATCACCGAGATGGTCGAGTCGGCCGCCGAGCGGGACATCGAACTGTGCCTGTTCACCGGGCCGCGCGGCACCTGGGACACCGGCGCCTCCGTGCGCACCGACTCGCACGGCGCGGGCCTGCGCGCCCGCGGCCACGACGCCGTCGCCGGATGCGTGGAAGACGCCGTCCGGGCCACGGAGTTGGGCGTGAAGTGCCTGCTCGTCGCCGACGAGGGCGTGCTGTGGACGCTGCACCGGGCCCGCGAGCAGGGGGTGATCCCCGGTGACACCACGCTCAAGGTCTCCGCGCTCATCGGCCCGGTCAACCCGGCCTCGTACGCCGTCTTCGAACGGCTCGGCGCCGACTCGCTCAACGTGCCGAGCGACCTCACCCTCGCCCACCTCACCGAGATCCGCCGGGTCTCCGCCGCGCCCATGGACCTGTACGTCGAGGCGCCGGACGACCTCGGCGGCTATGTGCGGATGTACGAGATCGCGGAGCTGATCCGCCGCGGGGCGCCGCTGTACCTGAAGTTCGGGCTCGCGAAGGCCCCCGCCATCTACCCGTACGGCGCCCACCTGCGCGACGTCACTCTCGACACCGCCCGTGAGCGCGTGCGCCGCGGCCGGCTCGCGCTCGACCTGCTGGCCCGGCACGGCGCGGACGGCGGCATGTCGCCGCTCGGCTCGCGGCTGCCGGGCGCTCTCGACCGTTTCCCGCTGACCGTCTCCCACTGAATTCCCCGCCGGCGTTTCCCGCTGACGATTCCGCTCCCCCGACGCGACCGACAAGGACTGATGACCATGCGCAACCGCAGAAGTGCCGTTTCCGCCGTGGCGGGAGCCGCCGCTCTCGCCCTCGCCCTGACCGCCTGCGGGCAGAGCAGTGAGGGCGGCAGCAAGGAAGCGAAGGACAAGAAGGAGATGACCGTCGGCATCGCCATGCCGACCAAGTCGTCCGAGCGCTGGATAGCCGACGGCAAGAACATGGTCGCCACGCTGCACAAGGCCGGCTACAAGACGACCCTCCAGTACGGCGAGGACGACGTCGACCAGCAGGTCCAGCAGCTCGAGGGCATGATCACGCAGGGCGTGGACGCGCTGGTTATCGCGGCGATCAACGGCGACGCGCTCTCCAACGTGCTCAAGGAGGCCCATGACGCGAACATCCCCGTCATCTCCTACGACCGCCTCCTGCTCAACTCCCCCTACGTCGACTACTACGCCTCCTTCGACAACGAGAAGGTCGGCCGACTCCAGGGCACGTACATCACCGAGAAGCTGGGTCTGAAGGACGGCTCCAAGAAGGGGCCCTTCAACATCGAGCTGTTCGCGGGCTCGAACGACGACAACAACACCAAGTACTTCTTCAACGGCGCGATGAAGGTGCTCCAGCCCTACATCGACAAGAAGCAGCTCGTGGTCAGGTCCGGCCAGACGGCGCTCAACAAGGTCACGACGCTGCGCTGGGACGGCGGCACCGCGCAGAAGCGCATGGACGACCTGCTCACGTCGTCGTACTCCTCGGCCAAGGTGGATGCCGTCCTCTCCCCGTACGACGGCATCTCGATCGGCATCCTGTCCGCCCTCAAGTCCGACGACTACGGCTCCGCGAGCAAGCCGCTGCCCGTCGTCACCGGGCAGGACGCCGAGGTCGCCTCGGTGAAGTCGATCGTCGCGGGCCAGCAGACCCAGACCGTCTACAAGGACACCCGGGAGCTCGCCAAGGTCGCCTCCAGCATGGTCGACGCGGTGCTGAAGGGGAAGAAGCCGCAGGTCAACGACACCACTTCGTACAACAACGGCAAGAAGGTCGTGCCGTCCTATCTGCTCCAGCCGGTGAGCGTCGACAAGAGCAACTACCAGAAGGAGCTCATCGACACCGGCTACATCAAGGCGAGCGACCTCAAGTAGCCCGCCCACACACCACCGGTTCACACGGAGCAGAAAGGCACGACCATGGCGGGACCCGTCCTGGAGATGCGCTCGATCGTCAAGACCTTCCCCGGCGTCAAGGCGCTCGCGGACGTCTCCCTGAGCGTCCGCGCGGGCGAGGTCCACGCCGTCTGCGGGGAGAACGGCGCCGGGAAGTCGACGCTGATGAAGGTCCTCAGCGGCGTTCACCCGCACGGCAGTTACGAGGGGGAGATCCTCTTCGAGGGCGAGCCGTGCCGGTTCAAGGACATCGGGGCGAGCGAGAAGCGCGGCATCGTGATCATCCACCAGGAGCTCGCCCTGGTGCCGTACCTCTCGCTCGCCGAGAACATCTTCCTCGGCAACGAGCACGCCACGCGGGGCGTGATCAGCTGGGGCGAGACCCTCAAGCACGCCACGGCCCTGCTGCGGCGGGTCGGTCTGGACGAGCACCCGCAGACCCGCGTCGCCGACATCGGCGTCGGGAAGCAGCAGCTGGTCGAGATCGCCAAGGCCCTGTCGAAGGAGGTGAAGCTGCTCATCCTCGACGAGCCGACGGCCGCGCTCAATGACGAGGACAGCGGCAAACTCCTGGATCTGATCCTGGAGTTGAAGGGCCAGGGCATCACCTCGATCATCATCTCGCACAAGCTCAACGAGATCGCCCGGGTCGCTGACTCGGTGACGGTCATCCGCGACGGGCACTCCATCGAGACGCTGGACGTGAAGGCCGCGGAGACGACCGAGGAGCGGATCATCCGCGCCATGGTCGGCCGCGACCTCGACCACCGCTTCCCGGAGCGCACCCCGCACCCGCAGGACCCCACCGCGGCGCCGGCCCTGGAGATCCGCGACTGGACCGTCTTCCACCCCATCGACCAGCAGCGCAAGGTCGTCGACTCGGTGTCCCTGAACGTGCGCCGCGGGGAGATCGTCGGCATCGCGGGGCTGATGGGCGCGGGCCGCACGGAACTCGCGATGAGCGTGTTCGGGCGGGCCTACGGGAAGTACGCGGGCGGCAGTGTCCTCAAGGACGGCACCGAGATCCGCACCCGCACCGTCCCCGAGGCGGTCGGGCACGGCATCGCGTACGTCACCGAGGACCGCAAGCACTACGGCCTCAACCTCATCGACTCCATCAACCGCAACATCTCGCTGAGCGCGCTGCGCAAGGTCGCCCGGCGCGGGGTCGTCGACGAGCACGAGGAGCGGAAGGTCTCCGAGGGCTTCCGGAAGTCCATGAACATCAAGGCCCCCAACGTCTTTGAACCCGTGGGCCGGCTCTCCGGCGGCAACCAGCAGAAGGTCGTCCTCAGCAAGTGGATCTTCGCGGGGCCCGATGTGCTGATCCTCGACGAGCCGACCCGCGGCATCGACGTGGGCGCGAAGTACGAGATCTACACGGTGATCGACCAACTGGCCGCCGAGGGCAAGGCCGTTGTCTTCATCTCCTCCGAACTGCCCGAGCTGCTCGGCATGTGCGACCGGATCTACACGATGTCGGCCGGACGGCTCACCGGTGAGGTCCCGCGAGCGGAGGCCACCCAGGAAGTGCTGATGCGGCACATGACCAAGGACAAGAGGTAGGACCGATGAGCACGAACCTGAAGGCCGGGTCGCCGTCCGGCGCCGCGGCCCCGGAGGAATCCGGAGACACCGGGCACGCGACCGGCCTCGGCCGGCTGATCATCGACGGCATGCGCCGCAACATGCGGCAGTACGGGATGCTCTTCGCCCTCGGCCTGATCGTGATCCTTTTCGAGGTCTGGACGGGCGGCGACCTGCTGCTGCCGCGCAACGTCTCGAACCTGGTGCTGCAGAACAGCTACATCCTGATCCTGGCAATCGGCATGATGATCGTCATCATCGCGGGCCACATCGACCTGTCGGTCGGCTCCATCACCGCGTTCACGGGGGCGCTCGCCGCGGTGCTCATGGTCACGCACCACTGGTCGTGGCCGGTGGCCGCCCTCGCGGTCCTCGCCGTCGGTGCCCTCGCCGGGGCCATGCAGGGCTTCTTCATCGCCTACCTCGGCATACCGTCGTTCATCGTGACCCTGGCGGGCATGCTGCTCTTCCGCGGTCTGACGGAGATCTTCCTCAAGGGGCAGACGCTCGGCCCGTTCCCCGAAGGGCTGCAGAAGGTCGCCAACGGTTTCCTGCCCGAGGTCGGCCCCCACACCAACTACCACAACCTCACCCTGCTCCTCGGCCTGGGCCTCATCGCCCTCGTCGTGTGGCAGGAGGTGCGCGACCGCAAGCGCCAGCAGGAGTACGCGCTCGACGTGCTGCCCGCGAAGCTGTTCGCGCTGAAGCTCACCGCGCTGGTCGCCGCCGTCCTCGTCTTCACCCTGCTGCTCGCCAGCTACAAGGGCGCGCCCGTGGTGCTGATCGTCCTGGCCGTGCTCCTCGTCGCCTTCGGCTATGTGATGCGCAACGCGGTGATCGGCCGCCATGTGTACGCGATCGGCGGCAACCTGCCGGCGGCGAAGCTCTCCGGCGTCCGGGACAAGAAGGTCACCTTCGCGGTCTTCCTCAACATGGGGATGCTGGCGGCGCTCGCGGGCCTGGTCTTCGCGGCCCGCTTCAACGCCGCGTCGCCGAAGGCGGGCGTCAACTTCGAACTCGAGGCGATCGCCGCCTCGTTCATCGGCGGCGCGTCGATGAGCGGCGGTGTCGGCACGGTGCTCGGCGCGATCATCGGCGGCACGGTCCTCGGCGTCCTGAACAACGGCATGAACCTCGTCGGCGTCGGCACCGACTGGCAGCAGGTCATCAAGGGCCTGGTCCTGCTCGCGGCGGTCGGCTTCGACGTGTGGAACAAGCGCAAGGTCGGTTCGTAAATCTTCCAGGAGGCCCTCCTTGGAGCTCAGCAGACGCTCCTTCACCGCCCTCACGGGGGCGGCCGCCCTCGGCGGGGCACTCGCCGGCCCGTCCGGCACGGCCCAGGCGGCCGTGCCGGACGCACGGCCCGCGCCACCGGTGGCCGACGGCACCGCGCACACCGTCGCCTTCGACAAGTACTCCATGATCATCGACGGCCGCCGCACGGCCCTGTGGTCGGGCGAGGTCCACCCCTTCCGGCTGCCGAGCCCGTCCCTGTGGCGGGACGTCCTGCAGAAGCTGCGCGCCCACGGCTACAACAGCGTGAGCATCTACGTGGCGTGGAACTACCACTCCCCCGCGCCCGGTTCGTACGACTTCACCGGCGTGCGGGACCTCGACCTGTTCCTGCGCACGGCCGCCGAGTGCGGGCTGTACGTCATCTTCCGCCCCGGCCCGTACATCAACGCCGAGGTCGACGCGGGCGGCTTCCCCGGCTGGCTCACCACCACCGCGGGGACGGCCCGCACCTCCGACCCGACCTATCTGGGGCACGTCGACGAGTGGCTGACGGCCGTGGACGAGATCGCGGCCCGGCACCTGTACACCAAGGGCGAGGGCACGGTCGTGCTCTACCAGTTGGAGAACGAGTACGCCTCGAACGTCACGAGCGCGGCGGGCCGCGACTACATGACTCACCTCCACGCCAAGGTGCGCGCCGACGGCATCGACGTCCCCCTCTTCCACAACGACAAGGGCCGCAACGGCTACTGGGTCCCCGGCTCCTTCCCCACCGGCGGCGAGAGCGGCCGCTACATGTACGCCTTCGACGGCTACCCCTCGCCCTCCGGGAACCCTCCGGACTGGGGGTACTTCGGTACCGGCGGCGCGAAGGGCGGCTCCACGGCGAGCCCGGACACCGCCGGATTCCTGGCCGAGTTCGGCGGCGGCTGGTTCGATCCGTGGGGCGGCGGCGAGTTCGCGGGCAAGGGCTACGAGGAGGCGCGCAGGACGCGCGACGCCGCGTACGAGCGCAGGTTCTACCTCACCAACCTCGCCAACGGGATCAAGGTCCACAACGTCTACATGACGTTCGGCGGCACCTCATGGGGCTGGCTGCCGGCGCCCGTCGTCTACACGTCGTACGACTACGGGGCAGCCCTCGACGAGGCTCGCGGCATCACGTCCAAGCTGGTCCCGATGCACCAGATCGGTCAACTCCTCGCCACGGTGCCGGACTTGACGCAGCTGGACCGGGCCGCCGACACGGCCGCCGGGGACGACCGGATCAAGGTCTACCACCTGGTGAACCCCGAGTCGGGCGCGCACGTCTACGTCCTGCGCAACGACACGACAGCCGAGGTGACGTCGACCCTCGACGTCACCCACGACGGGGGCTCCACGACCGTGGACGTCACGGTCGGCGCGCGCGACGCCAAGCTCCTCGCGACCGGGATCGCCGTCGGCCGGCGGCGGCTGCGGTACTCCACCGCGCAGCCCATGCTCCAGCTCGGCGCCGCTCGCCACGACATCGCCGTCCTCACGGGCCGGGCGGGCGAGGCGACGGTGACGGCCCTGGAGTGCACGGGCGAGCCGAAGGTCACGGTCCTCGACGGGGTCGCCACGTCCGCGTACGACAGCGGGAGCGGTGTGCTGCGCGTGAGCGGCACGCTCGGCGGGCTGACGCGTGTGCTGGTCGAGGGCGGCGGTGCGGAGACGCCGTTGCTCCTGTTGCTCGCCGACGACGAGGCCACCGCTCGCCTGTGGCGCCATGACACACCCTCCGGTCCTGTCCTGGTGCGCGGGCCCGCCCTGCTGCGCACCGCCGCCCTGCACGGCGCGAGCGTCCACCTCGAGGGCGACACCGTCGAAGCGGCCGACCTGGAGGTGTGGGCGCCGCGCGGGATCGGCCGGGTGACGTGGAACGAAGCGCCCGTGGCCATGCGCCCGACGCCCAGTGGCAGCCTGCTGGCCAGGGCGCGCCTCGCCGGGGTGCCCGACGTCGCACTGCCCGCGCTCACCGGCTGGCGCCGCCGCGGCGAGAACCCGGAGGCGGACCCCGCCTTCGACGACTCGGACTGGCAGGTCGCCGACAGGACGTCCTCCCACAGCACGACGCCCGTGCCCGCCGGCCGGCCCGTGCTCTTCGCGGACGACTACGGGTTCCACTACGGCGACGTCTGGTACCGCGCGGCCTTCGACGACGCGAGCGGCGCCGAGTCGGTGTCCCTGGCGTACACCACTGGGACGCAGGGGCTGCTGATGGCGTGGCTGGACGGGGAGCCGCTGGGCACGCACCGGATGCCCGTCCCGGACAAGTCGCAGAGCACGCAGGGCACCTGGACGGCCACCGCCACCCTCACGGTGCCCGCGTCGCTGCGCACCCCCGGCCGGCACACCCTGTCCGTGCTGGTGCGTCGGATGCAGCACGACGAGGACGGCGGGGCGCGCGACTCCCACAAGGCGGCGCGCGGCCTGACGGCGGTGACGTTCACGGGCGCGGCCCCGGCCCTGACCTGGCGCATCCAGGGCGAGAAGGCGCCTGATCCCGTGCGCGGTCCGCTCAACAACGGCGGCCTGTACGGGGAGCGGCACGGGTGGCACCTGCCGGACTTCCGGGACGACGACTGGCATCCGGCCACGCTGCCGTCACCGGCGGACGGACAGCAGCAGGGAGTCACCTGGTACCGCACCGGCTTCCGGCTCGGCATCGACCACGACGTCGACGCCGCCGTCGGCCTCACCTTCACCGACGACGTGAGCCGCGCCTATCGCGTCCAGATCTTCCTCAACGGCTGGAACATGGGCCAGTACATCAACGACGTAGGGCCGCAGCACACCTTCGCCCTGCCGAACGGGGTGCTGCGCACAAGGGGACGCAACACACTCGCCCTGGCCGTCCTGTCCGACGGGACCACACCGACCGGGCCGGGCGAGGTGAAGCTGACGCTCATGCGGAGCGCCGCGGGAGGGGTGCGGGTGGAGCCGGTGGAGTCGCCGGGCGCCGCTCGCTGACGCATCCTCACGCGCAGGCGAAAGCGGGCCGGTCCACGGGGGGTCGGCCCGCTTTCGCGTGCGCGCGTCAGGCCAGTCGGATCACGTTCCAGGACAGGGGCTCCAGGGTGGCCGTGAGGGTGCCGTCCGCCAGGGCCGTGCCGGTCACCGGGTGCGGGGTGACCCGTTCCGGCTCCGTTCGCGTGTTGCGGGCCTCCGGGTCGGCGTCGGCGAGGACGCTGTGCTCGACGACCGACGTCAGGTCGAGCCCGTTCAGGGCGACTTCGAGGGGCAGGGACTCGCCCTGGCTGCGGTTGACCGCGAAGACCGTGACCGTGCCGTCCTCGGCGCGCACCGCCGTCGCGTGCAGCAGATCGGCGGTGCCGTGCCGCTTCGTGTCGTAAGTGGGCGAGTCCACGCGGACGTCGAGGACCTGGCCGCGCCCGTACGCCGACGCGGCGGCGAACGGGAAGAACGTCGTCTGCCGCCAGGCCGGGCCGCCGGGCTCCGTCATGATCGGCGCGATGACGTTGACGAGCTGAGCGAGGCAGGCGACGGTGACGCGGTCCGCGTGGCGCAGGAGCGCGATGAGCAGCGAGCCGAAGACCACGGCGTCGGTGACGGAGTAGACGTCCTCCAGGAGCCGGGGCGCCTCGGGCCAGTCCAGGGCCGAGACCTCGGCGTTCGTCCGGGACATGTACCAGACGTTCCACTCGTCGAAGGACAGGTTGATCCGCTTCTTCGACTTGAGGCGGGCACCGATGTGGTCGCAGGTCGCCACTACGTTCTCGATGAACGACTCCATGTCGACGGCGGACGCCAGGAACGAGTCGCGGTCGCCGTCGTGCTCCTCGTAATAGGCGTGCAGCGAGATGTGGTCGACGAGGTCGTACGTCTCCGCGAGGACGGTCGCCTCCCACTCGGCGAAGGTCTCCATGCCCTGCCCCGACGAGCCGCACGCGACGAGCTGGACCCCGGGGTCGATCTGACGCATGGCGCGCGCGGTCTCGGCGGCCAGCCTGCCGTACTCCTGTGCGGTCTTGTGGCCGGTCTGCCAGGGCCCGTCCATCTCGTTGCCCAGGCACCACAGGCGGATCCCGAAAGGGTCCTTGTCGCCGTGGGAGGCGCGCAGGTCGGACAGGGCGGTGCCGGAGGGGTGGTTGGCGTACTCCTGGAGTTCGAGGGCCTCGGCGACGCCTCGGGTGCCGAGGTTCACGGCCATCATGGGTTCGGCCTGGGGGCCGATCTTCTTCAGGAACGCGATGTACTCGGACAGGCCGAAGCGGTTCGTCTCCGTGGAGCGCCAGGCGAGGTCGAGGCGGCGGGGCCGCTCGTCCACCGGGCCCACCGAGTCCTCCCACTTGTAGCCGGAGACGAAGTTGCCGCCGGGGTAGCGGATCGTGGTGACGCCGAGCTCGCGGACGAGTGCGAGGACGTCGGTGCGCAGGCCCGCCTCGTCGGCGGCCGGGTGGCCGGGCTCGTGGATCCCGGTGTAGACGCAGCGGCCGAGGTGCTCGACGAAGGACCCGAACAGGCGCGGGTCCACCTCACCGACGGTGAAGGCGGGGTCGAGGGTGAAGCGTGCGGTGTGCATGGGTTCCTTCCCTTACTGGCCGGCCAGGCCCGTGTGGGCCACGCCGCTGACGATCTGGCGCTGGAAGAAGACGAAGACGACGATCAGGGGCAGGCCCGCCATGAGGCCGCCGGCCATCAGCTGGGCCCACTGGATGCCGTACGAGTTCATGACGGTCGCGATGCCGTTCGGCATGGTCATCAGGTCGGGGTTGTTGGTGACCATGTACGGCCACAGGAAGTTGTTCCACGACGCGATGAAGGTGAAGATGCCCACCGCCGCGAGCGAGGGCCGGGCGAGCGGCACGACGATGGTGAAGAAGACCCGCCAGCGTCCGGCGCCGTCGATGAACGCGGCCTCCTCCAGCTCCTTGGGGATGCCCTGGAAGAACTTGTAGAGGATGTAGACCATCGCGGCCGGCGCGCACTGCGGCAGGATCATGCCCCAGTACGTGTCGACCATCCCCATCTCCTGGACGGTGGTGAACAGGGGCACGCCGAGGACCGCCGGGGAGACCATGAGCCCGGCCATGACGACGCCCATCAAGACGTTCTTGCCGCGGAACTCGGTGCGGGCGAATCCGTAGCCGGCGAGGGCGCTCACCGTCAGCACGATCGCGGTCACACAGACCGACACCACAAGAGAGTTGACGAACCAGTCGGTGATGTTGCCGGTCTCGAAGAGCGCCTTCCACGCCTGGCCGGTCCACTCCTTCGGCAGCCAGTGCGGCGGCACCTCGACGGCCTCGGTCTCCGACTTCAGCGAGGTGAACAGGGCCCAGGCGAGCGGCGCCAGGAAGACGGCGGAGACGGCGACGCCGAGGAGGGTGAGCACGATCTGGCTGGGCGTCCAGGCTTTGCGCGTACGGGACTTGATGCGTATCTGCGCGGCGTCGGTGGTCATCGCGCGCCCTCCTCACGGTTGCGCAGCAGCCACATCCGCGCGAGGGCGACGGCCGCGATGATCACGAAGAAGATGATGGAGATGGCGGAGGCGTAGCCCACGCGGTAGCTGGTGAAGCCCTGTTCGAGGGTGAACTGCACGAAGGTGCGCGTCGATTCCTCCGGACCCGGCCCGAAGTCCTGCATCACGACTGCCTGGTCGAAGACCTGGAGTGAGGCGAGGATCTGGAGGGCGATGACGAGGCCCGTGATATTGCGCAGCATCGGCAGGGTGATGTGGAGCATGCGGTGCCAGGCGTTGGCGCCGTCCAGCTTCGCGGCCTCGTAGAGGTGCGCGGGGATGCCCTGGAGCGCGGCGAGGTAGAGCAGGAAGCTGAAGCCGACCGTCCACCACAGGGTCGTGATGACGACGGCGAGCATCGCGTACGACTTGTCGGTCAGCCAGGGGGTGTCGATGCCGAAGACGTGGTTGACCATGCCCGTACCGGGGTTGAACAGCCACTGCCACAGGTTGCCCGCGACGGTGGAGGGCAGCAGGAACGGCAGGAAGAAGCACAGCCGCCACAGCCATGTGCCGCGCTCTATGTGGTGGGCCAGCATCGCGAGCAGGAAGGCGAGGACCGTGATGCAGGGCACGACGAGCAGCGTGAAGAAGGCGCTGTGGCCGAGCGAGTCCCACATCAGCGGGTCGTGGAGGGCCTCGCGGTAGTTGTCGAGGCCGATGAAGCCCGCGCTGTCGCCGGAGATGTTGGCGTCCGTGAGGCTGAGGTAGACGCCACGCAGCAGCGGCCAGATCACGAAGAGCGCGAACAGTGCGAGGAACGGGGCGACGAACCAGCCGCCGTGCTGGAAGCCCTGCTTCCTGCCGACGGTGGCGGCGCCCGCCGCGGCGGCCTGCGCGCGCGGTGGTGCGATGACGGTCTCGGCGCTGGTCGTCATGCGGCCGCACCTCCTTGCGCTGCGGTCTTGCCGTCCATGGGGTTCTTCATGGCGAGGAGCTGGGCGAGCACGCCCTTCATGCGGCGGGCGACGGCCTGAGGCCTGGCGGAGCCCAGAGTCGAGGAGACGACGATCGGGCCGATGCGCTGGGCGAGGATGCCGGTGGACCCGGCGAACCACACCTTCGGCTCGTTCGCCTGGTGGTCCATCGCGGAGACGTACTCGTTCTGCGGGCTCAGCTTCTTGTACGCGGCCGTGGACAGGGTCGGCGTGTACGCGGGGATGTGGCCGCCGGCCGCCCACTGCCGGGCGTGCTTGACGACGTACGCGGCGAGTTGGTGCGCGCCCTCGTTGGTGGCGCCACCGCGGCCGGCCTGGTGCGGCAGCACGAAGGAGTGCGACTCGGCGTGGGTGGCCTGCTTGCCGAAGACGGGCGGCAGCGGGGTCGCGCCGTACTCCAGCTTCGCGCCGGAGAAGACCGGCACGGACCAGTTGCCCTCCCAGGTGAAGGGGGTGCCGTTGACGAACTGCTCGGCGCCGACGGACCCCATGCCCGGGTTGGCGTACCCGTCGGCGACGTGCTGACGCAGGAACTCCAGGACCTGGGTGGCCTTGTCGGTGTCGAAGGTGACCTCGGTGTTGTCGGCGTTGAACCAGGTGCCGCCGAGCTGGGTGTAGAAGGCGACGAAGAACCACCACTGGAAGTTCTGGTCGTTGACCCACAGGCCGATGGTCTGAAGCCCCTTCCTGGTGGCCTTCTTGGCCTCCTTCAGCATGTCGAACCACTCGTCGGTGGACGTGACCGGGACGAGCCTGCCGTCGTCGCCGATCAGGCCCGTCTTCTTCAGGACGTCCTTGCGGTAGAAGCAGAGCTGGACGTGGATGTCGAGCGGGAGGGCGTAGAGCTTGCCGCCGATGACGGCGCGCTTCCACAGCGCGGGGTTGAAGTCGGCTTCCTTCACGCCGTACTTGGCGAGCAGGCCGACGTCCCACGGGTCCAGGAGACGGCCGGGCGAGAACCCGGTGACCCGGCCCAGGTGCATCACGCCGAGGTCCGGTGCGCGGTTGCCCGCCGCGGCCATGGCGAGCTTGGTGTAGAAGGGGCTGCCCCACTGGAGGGTCGAGTCCTTCACGTCGATGCCGGGGTGCTCCTTACGGAACGCGTCCAGCATCGCGATCATGTTGTAGCCGTCGCCGCCGCTGAAGAGGTTCCAGTAGCGCACGCGCGTGCTCGCGCTGGAGGCGAGCGCGTCGGCCCCCGTGCCCAGCGCCGCGAATCCGAAGCTGCCCGCCACCGTCAACCCGCCGATTCCGGCCAGGAGTTGCCTGCGGTTCAGGCCAGGTCGTCCCATTCCCTGCCCTTACTGTTCGATATATCGAATGATGCTCGTAACTTCGAACGGGACCGTAGATTCGGGACGCAGCGACGTCAATGGGTTGCGCAACACAAAGGTGCGGGACCCCCACCCGCGTGGGGGGTCCCGCACCTTCGAAACGCTCGCTCCGGGCTCAGCCCTCGAACGCGGGTTGCGCCAGACCGCGGCCCATGTCGCGCAGGACGAGCAGTGAACCGGCGTACGGGGACGGGGCGTCGAGGCCGACGCGCGCCGACGTGACGTACAGGTCGGTGAGGTCCGCGCCGCCGAAGGCGCAGGCAGTGGGGCGCTTCACCGGCAGCTCCACGACGCGGTCGAGCGCGCCGGACGGGGTGTAGCGGCGCAGCGCCGAGCCGTCCCAGAGGGCGACCCACACACAGCCGTCGGCGTCGACGGTCAGCCCGTCGGGGTGACCCGCACCCTCCTCGACGACCGCGAACTCCCGCCGCCCGACGACCCGTTGGTCCTCGACGTCAAAGACATCGATACGCCGTGTCGGGGTGTCGACGTAGTACATGAGCGTGCCGTCGGGGCTCCAGCCGGTGCCGTTGCTGACCGTGACGTCGCCAAGGATCTCGGTGGTGGTCCCGTCGGGCGCGATCCGCAGGAGGTTGCCGCCGCCCGGCGTCTCGTCGTACGCCATGCTGCCCGCCCAGAGCGAGCCGTCGGGGGCGACGGCGGCGTCGTTGCCGCGCCGGCCCGGCACGGGGTCCCGGTGCAGCCAGCGGAAGTCCTTGCCGCCTGGCCCGTACAGGCCGATGCCGTCACGGAGGTTGACGACGAGTCCCGCGCCGCCGGCCCGCGGTTTGGCAGCGCCCACGTGCTGCTCGGTGGCCATGACCGTGCGGCGGCCGGTCGCGGGTTCGTACGTGTGGACCCGGCTGCCGAGGATGTCGACCCAGATCAGCCGGCCGGCCGCCGCGTCCCAGGTGGGCCCCTCCCCGAGCGTGGCCTCCGCGCGGACGGCCACCTCGGGCCTCATCGGCCGGCCCCCCGGTACCCGAGCCGCTCCGACAGGTCGGCGGCGCCCTTCACGGCGAGCTGCGCCAGCTCGTCCTCGCGCGACTCGCTCCAGCGGATCATCGGCACCGACACCGAGAGAGCCGCGACGACCCGTCCGGAGCGGTCGCGCACGGGGGCGGCGACGCAGCTGACGTCCGGATTGGACTCGCGGCTCTCGACGGCGACACCGCGCTCCCGGATACCGGCGAGGGCCTCGCGCAGGACGGCCGGGTCGTTGATGCTGTTCTCCGTCATCGCCATCAGCTCGGCGTCGTCGGGGACGCGGGCCGCCAGCTCGGGCTGCGGCAGCGAGGCGAGGAGCATCTTGCCGACGGAGGTGCAGTGCGCGGGCAGCCGGCGCCCCGCGGCGGAGACCATCCGCACGGCGTGGGTACTGTCGACCTTCGCGATGTAGATGACGTCGGTGCCCTCGAGGATCGCCACGTGCACGGTCTCGTCGCAGGTCTCGGCGACCTCGCGGGCCACCTGCTGGCCTTCGGCGGCGAGGTCGAGCTGCTCCGCGTACCGGCTGCCGAGCTGGTAGGGGCGCACGCCCAGACGGTAGCGGCCGGGCTCGCCCGGGACGGGCACCAGGTAGGAGCGGGCGGTCAGCGTCGTGACCAGTTCGTGCACGGTGGTGCGCGGCAGCTGGAGCTTGCGGACGATGTCCGGGGCGGACAGGGTGCCGTCCCCGTCCAGGAACAGCTCGAGTATGTCGAGAGCCCGGGTCACGGCGGGTACGAGACGCCCCACGGCCGGCCCCCTCTCTATGTTCGAAATTTCAACAGCCGGTCGGTATCGCGAACATAGGCTACTCACAGCGGCATGGGGCGGGCAATGGACCCGGGGGCGCCGCGGATCCCGGCGGCGGCCTTGCGACGGGGCTCGTACGCCCCGGACGCGTGGCGGGCAGGCCGGTCACGGCCCCCCGTGCAGATCCCTCAACCGCCGTGCCCGCAGCACCAGTTCCAGCTCGAAGCGGCGGTCCGGGTCGTCGATCTCGTCGCCCCACAGCTCGCGGATCTGGCGCAGCCGGTAGCGGACGGTCTGCGGGTGGACGCCGAGGCGGGCGGCCACTTCGGGTGCGCCGCCGCGTGTCTCCAGCCACGCGAGGAGGGTGTCGGCGAGGCGGCGTGCGTGCGTGGGGCCGCAGTGGCCGAGGGGCGCGAGCGCACGGCGCGACAGGTCGTCGATGAGCTCCTCGGGCTGGAGGAGCACGAGGGCCTGGGTGTGTTCGGTGCAGTGGAGCACCTCTCCCGCCGGGAGCAGCCCGCGCTCCACGAGCCGGACCGCGGCCTCGGCCCAGCGCAGGGACTTCGCCGCGTCGGACAGCGGCACCGGCGGGCCGATCGCGCCCGACCAGCCGGTCATGGCGCGGCGCAGGAGTTCGGGGCGGCCCGCCGCGTCGGGGTCGGGCACGACCATGCGGGGCTGCTCGGTCTCCATGTCGAGGAGCACGCCCTGTCCGACGGCGGGTGCGACCGCCTCGCGCGCGGGGCGCAGGAGGACTCCGACACAGACCCGGCCGGGCAGGGGCCAGCCGATGCGGGCGGCCCGCTCGGCGAGGGCCCGCGCGGGGTCGGGCGGGGCGGCGGCGCCCCGTCCCGTGCGGTCGGCGTGGTCGGCCTGTTCGGTGAGCAGCAGGTCGATGAGTTTGCGCTGGAGGCGCAGGCGTTCGCCCGCCTGCCGGGCGGCGGCCTCGGCGTAGCCGCGTACGGACTGGTCGACGAGGCCGTCGAGGTACTCGAATCCCGACTCGGCGAGTTCGTACATGGCGGGCGGCGGGATGAGGGCCCGCTGGCCGAGTTCGGCGAGGCGACGCCAGGCCAGGCGTACGCCGAGCCGGTACATGGCCTGGAGGGAGTCGAGGCTGCGGCCGTGCAGGCTCTGGCCGCGGCCGAACTCCTGGAAGACGGCCGGATGGGAGCGCGGCCGGTCCTCCGCGTCGGCGAGCTGGAGCTGCACGAAGCCCTCGATGGCCCTGCGGATGCCGACGAGTGCCATGGGTTCGCCGGACTCGTCGAGCACGAGGGGTAAGTGGGGGTATTCGCGGCGGATCTCCCGCAGGATGTCCTCCGCGAGGGCGGGTGCCTCGGCCATGGCGAGCCCGGCGAACCGTTTCACCTGGAGTCGGGGCACATCGCGCCAGGCCGAGCGCTCGGGCCGCACGGTGCTGTGGGCGGCGGGGCCGCCGGACGGAACGGGGGTCACCGCTCAGCGCTCCCCGTCCGGCGTCTCGTACGTCACGAGCGGCACGTTCGGCTGGTCCGGAGTGGCGTTCAGGAGGGCGACGACGCCGAGGGAGGCGCCGAGGGCGAGCACGGCGCCTGCCGCGACGGTCAGGGCGGCGGCGAGCAGTCTGTTCATCGCAGGGTCAGCCTCTCGTTCGGAGGTCGAATCCCCACCCTGTGCGCAGTCCCTGCCGGGCCCCGTTCCGGCAAGTGCCCAGTCTCTGCAATGCATTGACACTCCGTCAAGGGTGCGCCTACGGTTCCCGGCCCAAAGCCGCGTTGCGCCCGCACCAGACCTCCCTCCCCCACCCCAGGAGTGCCGGATGCGTCGTACAGCCTCACCATTTTCCCTGCTCGCACTGGGTCTCGGCGCGTTCCTGCTCGCCCTGGCCCCGCTGCTCGCGTGGTACATCGAGCCGCGCGCCGAACGCACCCCGGTCGACGTCGACACGACGACCGTCTTCACCGGAAACGGAAGCTACTTCGACACCGGCGCGGTGAAGACCGTGCGGGGCAGGAGGATCACCGTCACGCGCCAGGTGCGCGGCGATGTGGCCGCGTCCGAGAAGAGCGGCCGGGCGGTGTGGGACGTGTCCACGTCCGTCGACACCGACGCGACGCTGCCCGCGGCGGACCCGCACGACGCGCTCCAGTGGACCGTGGAGCGCTGGGTCACCGACCGCAGGACCAACGCGCCCGTGCACTGCTGCGGCGAGCAGCCGTCCTTCGAGGGGGAGGCCTACCTCAAGTTCCCCTTCGACGTGCAGAAGCGTGCCTACCGCTGGTGGGACAGCACGCTCGGCGCGACGGTCACGCTCTCGTACCGGGGCACGAAAAAGGTCCAGGGCTACGAGGGCTACCGCTTCACCGGCACGGTCCCCGCCACGAGGACCGGGTCGCGTCTGGTCCCCGGGACGATCGTGGGACAGCCGAAGCGGAATCAGGTGCTGGCCGAGGAGTGGTACGCGAACCACGGCATCGAGCTGGTCGTGGACAAGAAGACGGGCCGGATCGTCTACGCGGCGATCGGCCCGCGCAAGACGCTGCGCGCACCCGGATCGGCGAAGGACGCGGTGGTGCTCCTGGACAGCGGGCGCATCGCGTTCACCCCGGCCACGCAGCGGCAGCAGGTCGCTCTCGCCGACGACGACAGCGGCCGGCTCCACCTCCTCGGCACGACGCTCCCGCTCGCGGCGGGCGCGTCCGGCCTGGTGCTCGCGGCACTGGGTGCCGTGTTCGTCGTACGGGGCAGGGGCGGACGGGGCGGTTCGGGCGGGAGGGAGCCGTCGAATCCCGATTCGTCCCCAACAGTGCTGGAACCCTCCACGATGTGATGAGACGTCAGCTCCGGAAAGCTGAGAATTTGTCACCTCGGTGAGTAGCCGCATCGAACAGCTCGGCGAAAACTGTCCCACCCCACCCCCCGCACAGTTCATGCACGGCCCCCGCACAGCCCCGGCACAGCTCCTCCGTGACCGCCCTCCCCGGCACCCCGTTCCGCAGCCTGAGCCAGCCCCGTAAGGCCCCGTGCACAAGGCCACGCGTACAAGGCCACGCGCACAAAGCCCCGCGCACGTCCCCCCACACCGTTCCGCACCCCGAGACGAGTTGGAGCACCCATGCCCCAGCACGTGCCCACCCCCCTGCGCACGCCCCACCCGGGCGAGGCGCGTCCCCACCCGGCGCTTCCCCCACCGCCGCGCCGGATCGCCTTCCTCGCCCGCCGCGACCTCGGCAATCCGGCCGCGGGCGGCTCCGAACTCCTCGTCGACCGACTGGCCGACGGGCTGACCCTGCTGGGCCACGAGGTGACGCTCCTGTGCGGCGGGCCCGCCGCGTTCCGCGACTACCGCGTCGTGTCGGCGGGCGGCGACCTCGGCCACTACCTGCGGGCACGCTCCGCGTTCGCCCGCCAGGTCGGCGACTGCGACCTGCTCGTGGAGGTGTGCAACGGCATGCCCTACCTGGCGCCGCTGTGGCACCGCGGTCCGACGCTGCGCCTGGTCAACCACGTCCACACCGACCTGTGGCGCATGCGCTTCGGCGGGCCGCTGGCGCCGGCCGCGCGGCTCGGGCGGAAGCTGGAGCACTGGGCGCTGTCCGGCGCCGAGCGCCGCGGCCTGATAGTGGCGGTCTCCCCGTCGACGGCGACCGCGCTGCGGGCGATCGGCGTCGAGCGGGAGCGCATCCGCGTCGTCCACAACGGTGTGGAGGAGCCGGGCCCGCGCGCGGACCGCTCCCGCGAGCCGCTCTTCCTCGCCATGGGCCGGCTCGTCGAGTACAAGCGGATCGATCTGCTGCTGCGGCTGTGGGAGCGGGTGCGGCCGGTCACCGGCGGCCGGCTCCTGATCATCGGCGACGGGCCCGAGCGGGAGCGGCTGGAACAACTCGCGGGCGAGGGTGTCGAGTTCAGAGGGCATGTCTCGGAGGCCGAGAAGAACCGGCTGCTGTGCGAGGCGTGGCTGCTGCTGCACCCCTCCGCCGTGGAGGGGTGGGGACTGGTCGTGACGGAGGCGGCCGCGCGCGGGACCCCGGCGATCGGCTTCGACGTGCCGGGCCTGCGCGACTCTGTGGAGGACGGCGTCACGGGTCTCCTCGCGCGCGGCGAGTCGTCGTTCGCGGCGGCCTGGTGCGCGCTGGCCCTGTCCGGGCAGCGACGGAGGCTGATGGGCAAGGCCGCCGAGGAACGCGCCGCGACCTTCCGCTGGGCGCACACGGTGCGCCAGTTCAGAGCCGTGGCCGCCGAGGCGGTGCGGAGCCCCGCGCCATGACGCACCCGACATGGACGTCCCCGCCCGACCCGTCGCTGCGCCGCTCACTCGCCCTGTTCCGCGCGTTCCTGCGCGAACAGCAGGACCCCGAGGCCTGCTACTCGCTGCTGGCCCGCGACGCCGCCGACCAGGTCGAGGCGGTCTGCGGCGACCTACGCGGAAGAGTCGTCGTCGATGTGGGCGGCGGGTCCGGCTACTTCACGCGGGAGTTCCGGCGGCGCGGCGCGCACGGCTTCCTCTTCGAGCCCGACGCAAGTGAGTTGGGCGAGCGGCCCTCCGCTCCCGCGGTCGTCGCGGACGGCTATCTGCTGCCGCTCGCGGAGGGCGCGGCCGACGTCACGTTCTCCTCGAACGTCCTGGAACACGTCGATGACCCGCAGACATTTCTCAGCGAGCTGGTCCGGGTGACGCGGCCCGGCGGGATCGTCTATCTCTCGTTCACCAACTGGCTCTCCCCATGGGGCGGTCACGAGTGGGCGCCCTGGCACTACCTGGGCGCCGACCGGGCCCGCGCCCGCTACCAGCGGCGCACGGGCAGGCCGCCCAAGCACACGCTCGGCGAGAACCTCTTCGCGCATCACATCGGCCCGACGCTGCGCCAGGTCAGGGCCCGTGACGACATCACCGTCGTCTCCGCGCGCTCCCGCTACTGGCCGTTCCTCGCGGCGACCGTCGCGAAGGTGCCGGGGGTGCGCGAGTTCGCCACCTGGAACCTCCTCCTCATCCTCCGGCGGTGTTCTCCATGACGAGCACGGTCCAGGCACCGCCCCCGGCGGCGGCCCGCCCCGCCCCCGCCCGGCCAGGACACGGGCCGGGGCCGCGCTCGCGGCGCTGGCTGCTGGCCTTCTGGGCCACGCTGTTCGTGCTGTTCGTGGCGGTGTCGCCCGGACGCATGACGTTCGACACGAAGCTGGGCGTCGCGCTCGACCCGTGGAAGTTCCTCACGGACCTGGGCGACCTGTGGCACGACCGGGCTGGCTTCGGCGGGATCTTCGACCAGTACGTGGGCTACTCGTTCCCGATGCTGCCCTACTACGGGCTCGCGCGGCTGACGCACCTGCCGGTGTGGCTGGCCGAGCGGCTGTGGCTGTCGATCATCGTGACCGTGGCGTTCTGGGGCGCCCTGCGCCTCGCGGAACGCCTGAACATCGGCAGCCCGCGAACCCGGCTGCTCGGCGCGGTGGCGTACGCGCTGTGGCCGGCGTTCACGATCGTCGTCGGCTCGACGTCCGCGGCCGCCCTGCCGGGCGCGTTCCTGCCGTGGGTGCTGCTGCCGCTCACGAACGACCGCACGAGCGCGCGCGTCGCGGCGACGCGCTCGGCGCTCCTCATCCCCTTCATGGGCGGGGTGAACGCGGCGGCCACCCTCGCCTCCCTCCTCCCGGTGGGCCTCTACCTCCTGTCCCGCCCGCCGGGCCCGCGCCGCCGCAAGCTGATCGCGTGGTGGACCCCGTCGGTGATCCTCGCGACGGCCTGGTGGATCCTGCCGCTGCTCCTCCTGGGCTTCTACGGCGAGAACTTCCTTCCGTACGTGGAGACTTCACAGACCACGACGGGCACCATGTCGGCCGCCGAATCCCTGCGCGGCGCCGGGAACTGGGTGGCGTATCTGCACTTCGGCGAGGCCTGGCTGCCGGCCGGCTGGACGGTCGCGACGGCGGCCGTGACCGTCGTCGGCTCGGCGCTCGCGGCGGCCTGCGGGCTCGCGGGGCTCGCCCGCCGCGATCTGCCGGAACGCCGCTGGCTCGTCCTGACGGTCCTCACGGTCGCGCTGATCACGCTCGCGGGCTACGGCGGCGCGCTCGGCGCACCCTTCCACTCCACGGTGCAGTCCTGGCTGAACGGCGGCCTGGTCCCGTTCCGCAACATCTACAAGTTCCAGACCGGCCTCGGGCTCGCCCTGGCCTTCGGGCTGATGCACGTGACGGCGGTCGCGGCCGATCCGCGCGGCGCCCGCCCCCTGCGCCACCGCCGGTACGCACCCCTCCTGGCGGCGCTGCTGATCCTGCCGGGACTCGCCTGGCCGTACCTCAACGGCTCGATCCTGCAACCCGGTTCGTTCCGGTCCCTGCCCGCGTACTGGGACACGACCGCCCATTGGCTGAAGAAGCACTCGTCCGACTCCCGCGCCCTCGTCGTGCCCGCCACCGCACACGGCATCTACACCTGGGGCTCCCCCATCGACCAGCCCCTCGACGTCCTCGCCGACTCGCGCTGGGCACAGCGCGACTACGTCTCGTTCGGCACACCCGGCAACCGCCGCGCCCTCGACGCCGTCGAGCAGGCCCTGACCACCGGCGGTGAAGTCCCCGGCCTCCAGGACTACTTGAGCCGGGCGGGCCTGCACTATGTCGTCGTACGCAACGACCTCGATCCCGACCAGCTGGGCTACGTACCGACTGCGACCGTCAAGCGCACCCTGGAGGAGTCCGGGTACCGGCGCGTCACCGGTTTCGGGCCCGTCACGACCGGCGGGCGCATCGCCGAGGGCACCCCGCTCCAGGTCGAAGGGCTCTATCCGCGCCAACGCGCCGTGGAGATCTACGCGCCCGGCTCCGCGCGGCGCCCCGGCCAGGCCGCCCTGCTGCCGGTCTCCGGCACCGCGGAGGTCAGCGGCGGCCCCGAGGCGCTCCTGCCGCTGTCCGCGGACCCGGCGATGCGCGGCCGGCCCACCGTCCTGACCGGCGACAACCACCCCGGTATCGGTACGCCCGCGCTGCGCACGGCCGGTGACGGCCTGCGCCGCGCGGACACCCGGTTCGGTCTTGTTGACTCCAACACCTCTTACACGTACACGCCGACCGAGCGGAACTCCCCTGACAGCACGCAGGACCCGGGAGCGAAGCCGCGCCAGATCCTGCCGAGTGAGGGGGTACGCCATCAGACGACCGCCGTGCTGCGCGGCGCCGCGCGGGTCACGGCGTCGTCGAGCGGGAACTGGCTGTTCCACCTGCCGCAGTACGACCCGGTGAACGCGTTCGACGGCGACCCGGACACGGCGTGGGCGGAGGGCACCCCGGGCACGCCCGACGGCCAGTGGCTGCGGATCGCGTTCTCCGCGAAGACACCCGTGCCCGGCACACTTCAGGTGACTCCCCTGCCGCAGGAGGGGGTACGGGCCGCGCCGACCCGGATCCGCGTACAGACGGAGACCGGCTCGGCCACCTCGGCCCTTCAGGCCAACGGCAGGCGTCAGACCGTCAAGGCGCCTGCGGGAAAAAGCAGTTGGATGCGGATCACGATCCTGGACGCGCAGGCCAGGCACACGGGTCTCGCGGGCGCGGGCTTCTCGGACGTCGACATCCCCGGAGTCCGGGTGACCCGGCTCCTTCGGCTGCCCCAGGACTCCACGGACGCGCAGCAGTTCAGCTTCCACGCGACGACGGAGGAGCCTAACCTCGGTCGCCGGTTCACGACCGCCGAAGGCGGCACGTACACCCTCAGGGCGAGCGCGCGGCCCGCGCCGGGCGACGCGCTCGACAAGCTCCTCTACGACGTGGCGCCCGACCAGCGCCGCCGCATCACGGCCACCGCGGACTCCACGTCCGCACTCGGCGGCGACCTGTCGGCACGCAACCTCACAGACGGCGACCTGACCACGGCGTGGATCGCGGGCGAGAGGCCCACCATCCATCTGCGCTGGCCGGACAAGCAGCCGGTGGGAGAGGTCGTACTCGCCGCCGCGGGCGGCCTGTCCACCCGGCCCGAGAAGATCGGGATCAGTTCGCCGGACGGGGCCGCGGTGGCGGGCGTCGACGAGAACGGCGTGGCCCGCTTCGACCCGATCACCACGGACCGCCTGGACATCACCGTCACCGCGACGGCGCCCCTCACCGTCCACAACCCCGTGGCGGACGCCGATCTGCAACTGCCGGTGGGGCTGACGGAGGCGTACCTCCCGGCGCTCGACCAGTACCGCACCCCGCGGCCGTCCCCCACCCGCACGTTCGCGCTGCCCTGCGGCAAGGGCCCCGAGGTCACCGTCGACGGGACGCGGTACGCGACGCGCGCGAAGGGGACGGTCAGGGACCTGGTGGAACGCCGCCCGATCGACGTGACGCTGTGCGGCGCCGCACGCGAGCTCGACCTCCCCGCCGGCACCCACACCCTGGAGGCACCACAGGACAAGAGCCCCCTGCGGCTCACCGACACCACCCTCACCCGCACCGACGCACCGTCCACCACCCCACCGGCCGGCCGCGACCTGCGCATCCGTGACTGGCAGGGCAACCGCAAGGAAGCGACCGTCGGCTCCGGCCCCGCCACCTATCTGACGACGTACGAGAACGTGAACGACGGCTGGACGGCGACCCTCGACGGCAAGGAACTGACGCCGTTGCGTCTGGACGGCTGGCAACAGGGCTTCCTCGTCCCGCAGGGCGCGGGCGGCACCGTGAAGCTGAGTTACGAGCCCGCGCAGACGTACGAGGCGGGGCTGTTCGGCGGGGCCGTGGGCGTGCTCGCGCTGGCCGGGATCACCCTGTTCCGGCGGCGCGCCACGACTACAGACGTGACGCCGCCCGCCCCGCCGCCCGGACTGCTCCTCGGCACGGTGGCGCTCACACTCGTCGGCCTGGCGATCGCGGGCCCGCTCGCGCTGCTCGTCCCGGCGCTCGCGCTCGTGGCATGGCGGCGGCACACGCTCCTCGTCCCCATCGCCTTCCTGGCGATGGCGGGTGCCGGGGTGGCCGCCGCGGTGGGGGCCGGTGAGCCGTCCCGCTCGTCCGCGGGCGCGTTCGGCCCCGTGGCCCAACTCCTCGCACTGGCCGCCCTGTTCGCGGCACTGGCGACCACCCGCAGACCGCCGGACACCGCGGCCGGCCCGTCGCAGGAAGGCGAAGCATGAGCGTTCCGGCCCCGCCCGCGCCGCGGCGCGTCCCGTTTCCCGTGGTCGACGAGGTCTCCCGGCACTGTCTCCAGGACGAGGAGCCGGAGACCGTCCACATCGAGGTCCACCTGCCGGGCGCACCGGACCCCGCCCGCCTGAAGGCCGCGTTCGCCGAGGCGCTGAGCCGCCATCCGCGCATCCTGATGCGGGAGGCGGCGGGCCCCTGGTACCGGCGGCGCTACGAGTGGGAGCTGACCCGTGGCCCCGATGTGGACGTGGTCGCCTTCCCGCCGCCGGGGCCGGACGCGCTCAAGGACGCGAGGACGCGGGCGCTGACGCACGCCCCGCCGCTGACCGCGTCGCCACCGATCCGTCTGGAGGTGGTGCGGGAGCGGGAAGCGGGTCCCGCGGTCCTCTTCCTCACCATCAACCACACCGCTCTGGACGGCCCGGCCTGTCTGCGCGTACTCGCGACGGCGGCCGAGATCTACGGGGGCCACGACAACGGCCCCGGCGCGCCTCCGCCACACAGGGCGCCGCCCGGGGCGCCGGGGCCCACCCTGCGCGGGCCCTCGCCGTGGACCCCGCCCGCCCGCGTCGCCCCCGGCACCCCCGATCCTTCGCCCGCCCTCCCGCCCGAACTCTCACCCGGAAACGGACTCCTCGTCGCGGACCTGCCCGTGCCGAAAAGGCCCGCCGACGCTCCGTACACCGTCAACGACCAGCTCATGGCCGCCACCGCCCTGATGATCAACCACTGGAACAGGGAGCACGGCGCGCGCCCGCGCCCCCTGCGCATCACGATGCCGGTGGACGACCGGCCCCGGGGCGCGGACATGCCCATCGGCAACGGCACCCGGCTCGTCGAAGTCACCTTCGAACCACAGGAATTGGCGCCTACGGGCATCCCGCTCCTGCTGCACCGCACCTCGGTCCGCACCCGCGCGCTCAAGGCCCTCGACCGGCCCCAGCTCGGCCACGGCGCCGCCCTCCTCACCGCTCCGCTCGCCCCGGTCGCCTGGCGCGCCGCGGTCACGCGCGGGCTGCGCAGGGCCGCCGCTCCCTGGACGTCGACCACGCTGCTCAGCAACATCGGCCGCGTCCCCTACCCGCTCGACTTCGGCGACGCGGGCCGCGCCCACGCCGTCTGGTTCTCGGCCCCCGCGCGCATGCCGCGCGGCCTGACCGTGACGACCGCGTCCACGGCGGGCCGGCTGCACCTCGCCCTGCGCTGGTCGCGCACGCTGCTCGGACCGGGCGACGGCGACCGGCTGCGGGACCTGTTCGAGCACTACCTGCACGCGACGCAGGAGGCGACGCCATGACCACCACGTCCGCCCCGCCGGGTCTGCGGGATTTCTACGAGGACCCGGCGACCCCGGTCGCCTCCGGCGTACAGCGCTCCCACCGCCAGGCCCGCGCGCTCGCCGCCGCCCTCGGCAGGCCCGCGCCCCTCCCCGCCACGGTCGTCGACATCGGCTGCGGCGACGGGCAGGCCGCGGCCACCGCGGCGCCGCTCCTCGCGGGCCACCGCATCGTCGGCGTCGACTGGTCGCAGGACGCCCTCAAGCGGGCCAGAACCCGCATCCCGGACGTCGTGCGGGGTGAACTCACCGCGAGCGGGCTGCCGTTCGCGGCGGGATCCGCCGACGCCGTCCTGTTCAGCGAGGTGATCGAGCACCTCGTCGACCCCGATGCCGCGCTGGACGAGATCCGCCGGATCCTGCGCACGGGCGGCCATCTCATGCTGTCCACGCCGAACCTCGCCGCCTGGTACAACCGGGCGCTGCTGCTCGCCGGTGTGCAGCCCGTCTTCTCCGAGGTCAGCCTGCGCGCGGTGCACGGCCGTCCGGGCAGCGAGGTCGTGGGCCATCTGCGGCTGTACACGGCCCGCGCGCTGCGGTCGTTCGTGACGGCGGCGGGCTTCGACGTCGTACGGGTCACGGGCGCGCCCTTCCACGGCGTGCCGCGCCCGCTGCGCCCCCTGGACCGGCTCGCCTGCGCGGCGCCGTCCCTCTCCTCGATCCTCCTGCTGCACGCCAGGAAGACGTGAGCGCGATGCCCGCGATGTGGTGGGGGGTCGGCGCGGCGCTCCTCGCGAACGTCCTCTACAGCACCGGGTTCGTCCTGGAGAAGCGGGCGCTCGCCGCGCTGCCGCAGATCAGCGTGCGCCGCCCGGCCCACCTGGTGCGCCTCGTCGCCGGCAGCCCCCTCTGGCTGGGCGGCTCCCTGGCCCTGGCCGCCGGGTTCGGCGCACAGCTCGCCGTCTACAGAACTCTTCCCATCGCCGCCGCGCAGGCCATCTTCGTCTCCGGCCTCGTCCTCCTGCTGCTCCTGTCCTCGACGCTCCTCGGCGAGCGGACGACAGGGCGGGAGCGGTACGCGATCGGGGCGATCCTCGCCGCGCTCCTCATGGTCGTACTGTCCCTGCGCCAAGGCAGCGACACGGTCAGCAAGGGCGCTCCCGCCGCGCTGATCCTCGGGGTGTGCGTGCCGACGCTCGCGGCGGGGCTGCTCCTGTACGGCCTCGCCGAGCGCAGGACGCGCCGCCGGCACCGCCTCCCGACGACCGGCGTCGAGTACGGGGTCGCGGTGGGCCTGCTCTACGGCGTGAGTTCGCTGGCCATCAAGGGGGTGGCCGGATACCTGACCACGGACCGGCTCGGCGCCGCCGCGCTGCACCTGCTGACCTCGCCCTACCCTTATCTCCTGCTGTGCACGGGCGGGTTCGGGCTCGTCATGTCGCAGGCGGCGCTCCAGCGGTGCCGTGCCTCACTGATAGTGCCGGTGTGCTCGACGGTGACGTGCCTGTTCACGGCCGTGCTCGGCACGCTCGCGTTCGGCGAGTCTCTGCCGCGCGAGCCGGTGGCGCTCGCGCTGCGCCTGACCGGCACGCTCCTAGCCGTCTCCGTACTCCTCCTCATGCCGAAGCACGACGACCAGCCGCCCCAACCACCCTCACCTGCCAAGGAGTTGGCCGACCGTGAAGCCCGATGACCCGCTGCTGAGGATCCTGGCCTGCCCGCTGGACAAGGGCCCGCTGCACCTCCTCCCGCCCGGGGACGACGCCCTCCTGTCGGGCGAGGCCCTCTACAACCCCCGGCTGCGGCGCCGCTACCCGATCGTCGACGGCATCCCCCAGCTCCTGCCCTCGTCGGGCGAGCAGGTCCCGGAGGACGAGCACGAGCGGCTGCTCGATCGGATGTCGCCCTGACGGCGCGGCCGCCGTGCGCGACCATGGACCGTATGTCAGCGCGACGCACGCCCGCCCCCACCGGCGAGCCCTTCACGGTCACCGACTTCCAGCTGGTCCTGCTGCGCCGCATGGCGGACCACAACCCGGACCTGGTGGAGGACGCCCGCCGGGAGCTCGGCGCGTCGGTGGCGCAGATGCGGGAGGCGAACCGCCGCTACCAGGCCAGGCGACATGTGCGAGGACCGCTCGCCACACGGTCCCTGTACCGCTCGCTCCTCGGCGCCCCCGAGCACACGGTCACCCGGCACATCGGGGACCTGACCTGCGAGGCCCTGCAATGGCGGGTGCCGCTCTGGCCCGGTCTGCTCTTCGAGGCGCTGGCCGGCCCGAACGGCGCGGTGTGGAACGAGTGGCTGGTCCGGGCCCCCGGCGCGCCCGCCCCCACGCTCCGCACCCTCGACGACCTCGTCCCCTGGTCCTGCACCGTGGACGAGGTGTCCGAGGCGTTCGCACCGGCCCGCCCGCTGGAGGGCTCGGCGCCCACGCGCTGGGGTCTCGCCTTCACGGCGCCGGACACGGAGGGGACGCCCCGAGAGGTCAAGGCGGAGTTCACCTACGGACTGCTCCAGCGCTGGACACTCACCGGCTGACGCCGACAGGGCAACAACCCCCTTGCGGGGACCGGTTACTCGCTCTCGCTCTCGTCCGGGTCCCAGTCCAGGAGCCGTACCTTCGCCACGGTCCTCACGTGGCGGCGCATCGCCGCCGCGGCCTGCGCCGGGTGGCCCGTCTCGATCGCTTCGAGGATCGCCCGGTGCTGGGCGAGGGAGCGCGCGGGGCGGCGCGGCTGGCGCAGGGACTCGGTGCGGGACTCGGTGACCTGGTCGGCGATGGACCGCATGAACTCGGCGAGGAGAGCGCTGTGGGCGGCCGCGGTGACGGCCGCGTGGAAGAGCCGGTCGCCCTCGACGCCGTGGCCGCCCTGCTCGATGTCGGCCGCCATGCGGTCGAGCGCCGTGTGCAGTGCGGCGAGGTCCTCGTCGGTACGGCGTTCGGCGGCCAGCTCGGCGAGCTTCGTCTCCAGGGCCTCGCGCGCCTCCAGGACGTCGGGCAGCCGGCGTCTGCGCTCCACCATGCGCTCGACGGGCTCCGCGTCGAGGCTGTCGCGCATGAGGTACGTGCCGCCGCCGTGCCGGGCCTCCACCAGGCCCTGGACCTCCAGGACGGTGATGGCCTGCTTCACGGAGGCGCGGCTCACGCCGAGGCGGGCGGCCAGGTCGCGCTCGGGCGGGAGGCGGTCACCGGCGTGCAGGCCGCCCTCGGCGACGTAGGCGCGCAGCCGGTCGAGGACCTGCTCGTACAGGCGCGGCCTGGCCGTCATCGGCCGCAGTGCGTCGGTCATGGGGCCTTCCTCCCTGGGGTTCCGCAGCGTAACAGCGAGCCCGACAAATGGCCCAGTGGCTGAACCAATCTTCCGGCGCATCCTTGACGTAGGGGTGACGCCACCCCCACATTGGTTCAGCCACTTGGCCACTGCCGTCTACGTCGTCACCGTCAAGCCGCTAGGAGCGCCACCCGTGTCCTTGCTCTTCCCCGCCCTGGCCCACGACCCCGACCGCCCCGCCCTGCGCTTCGGCGACCGCTCCCTCACCTACGGGGAGCTGGCCTCGGCGGCCGGAGCACTCGCCGCACGCCTCGACGGCGCGAGCCGGGCCGCCGTGTGGGCGACGCCCACCCTGGAGACCGCCGTCGGCGTCGTCGCGGCGCTGCTCGCGGGCGTGCCCGCCGTGCCGCTCAACCCGAAGTCCGGCGGCGGCGAACTGGCGCACATCGTGTCCGACAGCGCCCCGGACGTCGTGCTCGCCGCACCGGGCACCGAACTCCCGGACTCACTCGGTGACTTGACGTTCATCGGCATCGACGTGGCGGCGTCGGGTGCGGCCCGCGAGTGGCCCGAGCCGGAGGCTTCGGCGCCCGCGTTCGTCGTCTACACCTCCGGCACGACGGGCCCGCCCAAGGGCGCTGTCCTGCCGCGCCGCGCGGTCACCTCGACCCTCGACGCGCTCCAGGACGCCTGGGAGTGGACCGGCGACGACGTCCTGGTGCACGGCCTGCCGCTGTTCCACGTGCACGGCCTGATCCTGGGGATCCTCGGCCCGCTGCGCCGCGGCGGATCCGTGCGCCACCTGGGCCGGTTCAGCACGGAGGGGGTGGCACGCGAGCTCGGCAGCGGGGCGACCATGCTGTTCGGGGTGCCGACGATGTACCACCGCATCGCCGAGGCTCTGCCCGCCGAGCCGGAGCTGGTGAAGGCCCTGTCGGGGGCGCGGCTCCTGGTGTCCGGTTCCGCGGCGCTGCCCGTGCACGACCACGAGCGGATCGCCGCCGCGACGGGCCGCCGCGTCATCGAGCGGTACGGGATGACGGAGACCCTGATGAACACGAGCGTGCGCGCGGACGGCGAGGCGCGGGCGGGCACGGTCGGCGTGCCGCTGCCGGGCGTCTCGGTGCGGCTCGTGGAGGACGACGGCGTCACGGAGATCCCGGCCGGCGACCCGGAGGCGGTCGGCGAGATCCAGGTCAGGGGCCCCAACCTCTTCACCGAGTACCTCAACCGGCCCGACGCGACGGCCGGCGCGTTCGCCGAGGGCGGCTGGTTCCGCACCGGCGACATGGCGGTCCGCGACCCGGACGGCTATGTCCGCATCGTGGGCCGCAAGGCCACCGACCTCATCAAGAGCGGCGGCTACAAGATCGGCGCGGGCGAGATCGAGAACGCGCTCCTGGAGCACCCCGGGGTGAGCGAGGCCGCCGTCACCGGCGAGCCCGACGACGACCTCGGCGAGCGCATCGTGGCCTGGATCGTCCCGGCCGACGCCGAACAGCCCCCGGCCGCCGACGAGCTGGCCTCCCATGTCGCCGACCGCCTCGCCCCGCACAAGCGCCCGCGCGTCGTGCGCTACCTGGAGTCGCTGCCCCGCAACGACATGGGCAAGATCATGAAGCGGGCGCTCCCCCGTGGGTGACACCGTGCGGCTCTCCGCCCGCGAGGTGCTCGCCGCCGTCACCGACCCCGGCACCTTCACCGAACTGCCCGCCCCCGACGGCACGTACGCGCCCGACGGGCCGCTCTCCTGGGAGGGCTACGACGCGGCGCGGGCTCGCGCCACCGCCCGCACCGGCGAGGCCGAGTCCGTGGTGTGCGGGACGGCATCGGTCGGCGGGACCCGGGCCGTACTGGTCTCCTTCGAGTTCGGCTTCCTCGGCGGCTCACTCGGCGAGCGCACCGGCGACCGGATAGAGGCGGCGTACACCTTCGCCCGCGCGCACCGGCTCCCCGTCGTGCCGCTGGTCGCGACGGGCGGCAGCCGGATGCAGGAGGGCATGCGGGCACTGGCCCAACTCCAGCGCGTGGCAAGGCAGTCGGTGCTCACGCGGGAAGCCGGCCTTGCGCAGGTGGCGGTCCTGCGCGACCCGACGACCGGCGGCGGCTGGGCGACGCTCGGCGCGGGCGCCGACGTGATCCTGGCGCTCGACTCGGCACAGGTGGGCTTCGCGGGCTCGCGGGTCAGGCCGGCGGACGCGGACCCTGCGGCGTACTCGGCGCGTGGCCAGTTCGCGGCCGGCGCGGTCGACGCGGTGGTGCGCCCGGACGATCTGGCGGTGACCCTCGCCGGATGGCTGCGCCTGCTCACCCGCCCGTCCGAAGCCCCCGCCCCGGTCCCGTACGCGCTCGGCCGCGGCGACCTGCCCGCCACGGGCCGCGACGCGGTACGCCACGCACGTGCGCCCGAACGGCCGCGCGCCGACGCCTACTTGGACGCCTACTTCGCGTCCCGGGTCACCGTCAGCGGTGACCGCTGCGGCGGTACCGACGACGGTGTGCTGTGCGGTTTCGGGGAGAGCGCCCGGGACGGCAGGACGGTCGCGTACGCCGCGCAGCTCGGCACGGCGACGCGCCCGGCCGGTTACCGGACGGCGGCGCGCCTGGTGCGGCTCGCCGGCCGGCTCGGCGTGCCGGTGCTGACACTGGTGGACACGCCGGGCGCGGCCAACGACGCCCAGGCGGAGCGGTCCGGGGCGGGCGCCGCCATCGCGGACCTGTTCACGGCGCTCGCCGCGGCGCCGGTCCCGGTCACCACGCTGGTCGTGGGCGAGGGCGGCTCGGGCGGCGCGCTCGCCCTGGCCGCGCCGGAGAACACGTGGGCGACGCCGGACAGCTACTTCTCCGTGATCGCACCCGAACTCGCCGCCGCGATCCTCAAGCGCGACCCGGACGAGACGGACGCGACAGCAGATCAGCTCCATCTCAGGCCGCAGGACCTGGTGGAGCTGGGTGTGGTGCGCGGCATCGCGGGGACGGCGCCGTGAGTGACTCCGCACGGCACGACGGAGCATCGCGAGGTGTCGCAAATACGAACAGGGGAGCAGTTGTTCCCTGGAACAGGTGATCGTGCCGCCAGGAATTGCATGAGGCGTCGGTGACCAACGATGCTTACGGAGCGCAAGCAACGGGCTGCAGACCGTAATTGCGAACCCGGCCCATGTCCCATACGTGGCCGGGGAGTTGGTCCCACACATGCAACACCGCTAGGAGAAGCGCCACCATGAACCTGCTCACCGACATCCTCGCCGGCCTCGTCCACTTCGTCGGCTGGCTCGTCTGACACCAGCCCGCGGAGGTCACGCGGAGTCAACACGGCGGCGCCGTCTCCCCCGGTCCCACGGGGGAGGCGGCGCCTTCGCACGTCACGCTCCGCAGACCGCGGCCGCGTCCGTGAGGGCACGCAGCCGCGGAAGGATCTCGCCGGCGACGCGGGCCGGCTCGCCGGGAGACGGACAGCCGTACAGGACGAACTCGTCGATGCCGAGCTGCCGGTAGGCGAAAAGCCGCCGCGCCACCTCGTCGTACGCGCCGACGACCCCGTCGCCCGCCGGCCCGCTCCTGCCGTCGTCCAGGATCCGGTCCGCCGCGTCCCGCGCCTCGGACGCCCCGGCGCGGCCCACCAGACGCAGGCGGAGCCCGTACCGCAGCCTCGGATTCCGGTCCCGCGAGCGAGCGACACGCTCCGCGACGACATCCGGCGACGCGCTACGCATCAGCCGCACATCGGCCCGCCGGGCCGCGATGCCGTCGGCGGCCGGGGACTCGCCCCCGAAGTAGAGCGGCACCGGATGCTCGACGGCCGGATCGCTCAGCTGGGCGCCCTCGACCTGCACGTGCTCCCCCTGGAAGTCGATGCGCCTGCCGTCGAGCAGGTCACGCACGACGGCCATCACCTCGTCGGTGCGCCCGTAGCGCTGGTCATGGGTCAGCCCGGCGCCGTGCGCGCCGACGTCCAGCCTCAGGCGGCCGCCCGCGAACCGGCGGAAGGCGTCGGCCTGTTGGGCGATGACGGTGGGGCCCGCGCCGCCGGTGGGCAGCGCGACGAGGAAGCCGATCCGCTCGGTGCGACGACAGAGCCCGGCCGCGAGCGCCCACGGGTCGGGGCCGCCGGCCGGGGTCGAGAGCGAGTCGAACCCGGCGCGCTCCGCGGCCAGGGCCGTGGGGGCCAGCGAGTCGATGTCGGCCGGCCGCCGGGCGGGCAGGTACCAGTGCAGCAGAGGGTGGTTCTCGGGCATGACGACACCTCGGGAATCGCGCGCGGGAGTGAACGGCGTGGACTACTGCGGGAACGGAAGCGGGGGCCGCGGGGGCGGCTCACGGGACGCGGGACGCGGGCGGGCCGGGCGAGGGGACGCCTCCCCGGCGCGCTTCAGAAAAGGGCGTCGGTGCCGGAAGCAGCCCGACAGAGCATCGTCGACACACGCAGAAGATCCACGTGGCGGCGCGAGACGAGCACGCGCGAGACGAGTACCGGAGCCATGCAGGCATCCTGTCCGCGGCCACAGCGCCCCACAAGTGCGTTCCCGCATGGCGGACAGATGCGTATCACTGGATGGACGCCGCGGGCATACGCGAAGGCCCGGCGCGGCATGCTGCCGCACCGGGCCTTCGCTCAGAACACCCTGACAAGGAGGGCTACTTGACCCCCACCGCCCGGATGATCTCCTGAGTGACCTTGCCGCCGCGGTCGTCGCTCGCCGAGGCGCGCAGCGACACGTACTCCGCGTCGCCCGGCACCTTCAGCGTGCCCTTCCAGGACGCGCCGTGCCCGTCGAGCGCGACCTTCGTCCAGGTCTTCCCGTCGTCGTACGAGACCTCCAGGCTGCCGCCGCCGATCTTCCCGGTGTCCGGGGCGCCCTTGACGTACTCGGAGCTGATCCCGACGGAGACCCGGTGTCCGCCGCGCACGTTGCCCGCGAGGTCGGTGTCGACGTCGAAGCCGAGGTTGAGCAGCGGCAGGAACGTGTAGCGGTCGGACGGTGTCTCGGCGGACTTGAACGTCCACTCCGAGTGGCCCTTCGTGGACAGCTTCCAGCGCCCGGGGTCGAGCGTCGTGTCCGTGACGACCTTGTACGTGTGCTCGGCCGGGTCGGCGTCCCACACGTACACGCCGGAGCTCTGCTTCTTGTCCGCCAGCACCCCGTCGACGTACACCGAGGAGAACTGCGTCTGGGTGCTGTCGCTCCACACGTCACCGAAGCCGGTGTGGTCGGGACCGGAGTCGCCCCAGCCCGGCACGTTGAACTGGAGGTCGTTGCCGGCGCGCTGCTGGCCCCAGCCGAGACCGGTGCCGAGCCACGGGTGCCAGACCGGCTTGAACCAGTCGAGCTCGGAGTGCTTGCCGCCCTTGTACGTGATGAGGCCGCTGCGCTGCTCCAGGTCGGTCGGGCCCGTCTGGACGGACTCGTGCCACTTCTGGCCGGTGCCGGTGGAGACGTAGTCGGTGCGCTCGGCCGGGTAGTCGATCTTCTCCAGGAAGCCGAGGCCGATGGGGAAGGTGTCGGTGATGGAGTAGCGGAACTCGCCGCCCGCCTGGGGCTTCACGGCGTGGAACTTGGCGTCCAGGACGGCCAGTTCGGACTTGCCGGGCCGGTAGGTCAGATCGCCGCCCGGGACGGCTCCCTTGTGCTCGTCGGTGAGGTCGTACACCCAGGGCGTGTTGCGGGTGCCGGTCGTCGTGACGCTGCGGCCGGCCTTCGCGGCCGCGGCGAGCTTCGCGCCGTCCGCGGCGTCGACCGTGGCGATCTGCAGCGGCCGGTCGGTGTCGTCGTCCGTGCCGAACCAGGCGTTGAGCCGGCCCGCCGCGCCGTCGGTGACGAACAGCGACTTGGCGCCCGCGTCCTGCGCGGCCTGGGCGAGCTCGGCCGGGGTGAGCGCGTCGGTGCGGCGCACGAGGACGGCCTTGCCGCGCACGTTCTTGCCGGCGTAGTCGGCGGGTGCGCCGGCGCCCGCGTCCACGACAGCGAGCTTGCTGCGGCCCTCGGTCAAGGTGCCACCGCCCTGGACGACGGCCTCACGGAGCCCGTCCACCTGGAGCGTGGGCTTTCCGAGGCGCCACACCGTGCGGTACTCGAAGGACCCGTCGGTGACCTTGTGGGTGGGTGCCGCGAAGATGCTGTCGTACTTGATGGGCAGCTGGACCGCGGTCATGTAGTCGGCGCCGCCCGCCTTGCGGTCGGCCTCCATGACGAGCTGGCGGGTCTGGGCGGTCCGGCCGACGTCGGCCCTGACCTCCTTCAACTGCCGTCCGTCGAGGGTTATCTCGCGGTCCCGGTCGAGGTTGACCGCGGGGTCGGCGAGGTAGCCGAGCCCGAGGGAGTCCTTGCCGTGGCTGCCGTGCACGTCGAGGAACGTGTCCACGTAGTAGTTGCCCGGCTTCAGGCGCAGCTGGATCGTGCCGGAGTCACCGACGGACGCGGGGAACGGGTCGGTGTTCTTCACGAGCTGCTGCACGCCGAGATACGCGGCCGTCGCGGCGCCGTCCCGGTCCTTCACATGGACGGTGAGCGTGTACCGCTCCTCCTCCTTGACCAGGCCGAACGCGGTGTGCGCGACGGGCTTCCCGGCCACGGACGCGACGATCCGCCCGCTGGTGTTCCCGACGGCGGCCTTGGCTCCGTCGCCGGTCACGGTCGTGGAGGCGGTGCCGTGGGCGGGCACGGTCAGCTTGCTGTCGGCGAGCGAGACGACGCCGTCGGACGCGCCCTCCGCGGCCAGCGTCAACTCCACGGCGCTGCCGGAGGAGTTGCTGTAGGTGACCGTCTTCGTGACCGGCTTGTTGCTGTCGTACGGCCACTTGTAGTAGCCGAGGTCGGCGCTGCCCGTCGCGGTGATGTCCGCGGTCACGGCGTCGGGCACGCTGACGCGCCCCGAGCCCAGGTCGTAGGCGGAGTCGGCGAGCTCCTTGGACGTCGACATCAGCCCGTCCTTGAGCTGTGCGCCCGTCCAGTCGGGGTGCTTCTCGGCGAGCAGGGCCGCGACGCCGGCGACGTGCGGCGTCGCCATCGACGTACCGCTCATGGTGGTGTACGGGCCGCTGCCGGAGACCAGCGAGGAGCGGGCGGCGAGGATGTCGACGCCGGGCGCGGACAGGTCGGGCTTGAGCCCGTTGTCCCCGAAGCGGGGGCCCTTGCTGGTGAAGTAGGCGGCCTCGTCGGAGGAGTCGACGGCGCCGATGGTGAGGGCGGAGTCGGCGGCGCCGGGTGAGCCGATGGAGCCGGGGGCGCCGGCGTTGCCCGCCGCGATGACGAAGAGGGCGCCGGTCTCCTTGGACAGCGAGTTCACGGCGGCGGCCATCGGGTCGGTGCCGTCGCTCGCCTCGGACGAACCGAGGCTCATCGAGACGACCTTGGCGTGGATGTCCTTGGCGGCCCACTCCATACCGGCGATGATCTGCGACTCGCTGCCGGAGCCCTCGTTGCTGAGGACCTTGCCGACGGCGAGGGTCGCGCCGGGGGCGACGCCCTGCTCCTTGCCGTCGGAGGCCGCGCCGCTGCCGCCCACGGTCGAGGTCACGTGGGTGCCGTGGCCGTTGCGGTCAGCGACCTCCTGGCCCTCGATGAAGGACTTGGACTCGGTGACGCGGGACGCCAGGTCGGGGTGCGTGGCGTCGTAACCGGTGTCGAGGACGGCGACCTTGACGCCCTTGCCGGTGAGTCCGGCCTCCCAGGCCTTCGGGGTGCCGATCTGCTCGTTGCTCTCGGCCATGTCGGCCTTGACGCGGCCGTCGAGCCAGATCTTGCCGATGCCGTCGGCGAAGTCCTTGCCCTCGGGCGCGGTCACGGCGTTCCAGAACGTGCGGCCCTTGCCGGCGTCCACGGCGGCGCCGCCGATGCTGGCGAGAGCGCGGGTCCGGTCGGCGCCCTTCGGGGTGCGCGCGGCGGACCGGGCACTCTTGCCCGCGTACGACACGATGAGCGGGGTCGCGTCGGCCTTGCTGTCGGAGAGGCCCTGACGTATCAGCTCGCTGACGTCGAAGAGCCGCGCGTCCAGCGTTCCGGCCGCGAGGTAGGGGCGCGCCTCGTCCGGTACGACGGTGATCTTCCCGTCGTTCACCTGGGTCCTGACGGCGCCGGTCGCGCCCTTCGCGCGGTCGACGGTGACGGCCTTCTTGTCGCCGCCGAGGTCGGTGACGGTCACCTTGTCGCCGGTCACCAGGGTCACGGTGTGGGCGGCGCGGGCGGCGGGCGTGGTGGCGTCGGCCGCCGGGGTGGTGGCGTCACCGGCGACGGCCTGCCCGCCCGGAAGCAGCGCTAGCGCGAGCCCGGCCGACAACAGGGCCGCGCCCCGTCTCGCTGGTCCTCTGGTCATCGTTGCCTCTCTTCGTAAGCCTCGGGCAGGGGGTGTGACCCGAGCGCTGCGAAGAGTGTGAAGTGCCCACTGTTACGGCGACATTGACGGAACCTGGCGGAAAGCTGCCCTGGCGCCTTCCCGCCAGGAACCGACCCGGAGCCGATCCGGACGCGATCCGGTCGTGGCATCCGGGTGGAGCTGACAGCCTCAACGCCCCTCGTCCACAATGGCGTTAGGCATGTGCCTTACGTTTCGACCGGTTTCACGGGGGCGGTATGGACGGTTTGGTGGAGTACGAGACCGAGGACGGCGCGCCCGTCGTCTTCGAGGCGTCCGACGAGACGGGGACCGGGGTGCGGCTCGTCTCGCGCGGGGGCCTGCCCACGGCGCAGGCGGTCGGCACGTTCGAGTCGGCGCTCGACGGGGCGCGCTCGGCGGCCGAGTCGGCGCTGCGGGTCTTTCGCGAGGGCCCGCTCAAGCCGGACGGCGTGGAGATCGAGTTCGGCGTGAAGATGTCCGCCGAGGCGGGCGCGGTCATCGCCAAGGGCACGGCCGAGGGCCATCTGGTGGTGAAGCTCAGCTGGTCGGCGGCGGACCGTACGGCCACGGACGGCGCGTGAACAGCGCGCGATGGCACGCCAGGATCGAGTGCGGGCGGCAGATCGGGGCGGGCTTCCTGGTGACCGGCCGCAAGGTCGTGACCTGCGCCCATGTGATCGCGGACAGCGGCGCCGCGCCCGTCACGGTCACGTTCCCGCACCAGGCGGGCGCGGCCGCGGTGCCGGCGCGGGTCGTGTCGCACGCCGGCTGGGGCGGCCGCCCCACCGACCCCGGCGACCTCGCCGTCCTCGAACTCGACGAGGACGCGCCGGTGGCCCCGGCCGCCTTCGCCCCGGCGGACGCCGCGTTCGGCGAGCCGCCGCGCAAGCTCGTCGCGTACGGCTTCCCGCGCGGCTACGACGAGGGGACGCTCGCCGAATACCGCGCCACCGCAGCCCAGTTGATCGGCGGCGAGTGGATCCAGCTGGAGGCGTGGAACGGGCACGGCCAGCCGCTGGAGGCCGGTTTCAGCGGCGCCGCGGTCGCGCTCGCCGGCACCGGCGAGGTCGTCGGCATGGTCACGGCCACCGGCGGGCGCGGTGTGCGCAACGGCCGGATGCTGCCCACCGACGTCATGGCCCGCTACTGGCCCGAGCTCGGCGGGCGGCTGCCCGCCCCGGCCCACGAGGACGCGGACCGGGACCGGCTGCGCGTCCTCGTCGAGAAGGCGGCGCGCGCGGGCCTCGACTGCTCCCCCGAGCGCCTCTACCTCGACGCGGCGGGCCCGTTCGGCCCGCCCGTGCCGCCCGGGGGCTTCCACTCCCTGTGGGCCGCCGCCTGGTACGTCCTGTGCGAGCTCGACGACCCGGAGTCGGTGACCCGCTTCGCGGACCGGCTCGACGCCCTCCTCGACGCGCCGCGGACCGGTGCCGCCGCACGCCACGCCCCGCCCGACTGGTCGCCGATCCTCGTCGAGATCGACCGCAGCGGGGCGGGCGGCGACCAGGTGGTGGTCGAGGTGTCGGCGTACAGCGCGGGCCGCCGCCACCCGGTGGACTCGCGCACCGTGGCGCAGGGCGAGCTGCGCCCGTACGTCCGCGAGCGCATCGACGAGGCCTTCGCCCATCTCGCGCCGGGCACCGACGAGTTGATCGCGTTCGCGCTGCCCCGCGAGTGGCTGAACTGGCCCGTCGACCAGTGGGAGAGCGGCCCCGACGACCCCACGCCGCTCGGCTGCTCGTACCCGCTCGTCGTCACCGACCACGCGCGGCGCAGGGGCGGCCTGCGGCACCGGCTCACCCGCCGCTGGCAGGGGATCGACGCGGGTGCGAACGCGCTGGTGCACCGCGTCGAGTGCGGCAGCGGCGAGGAACCGAGAAAGCTGCGGCTGCGGCTGCGCGAGGCCGATGTCGCGGGGTTCGCGGCGCCGCCCGCGGCCGGACACTCCCGCCCCCACTTCGACACCGCGCTGACCAAGCCGGTGCCGGTCCTGCTGTGGCCGCGCTCGGGGTGCGCCGGCGAGCACGCGGTGGACGGCGAGCAAGCTCTTCAGGGGGCGGGCGAGGGCTGCGCGGGCTCGGCGTTCCTCGACGCGATCGGACCGTACGTCTGCGGCGTGACGCCCGCCGAACTGCCGCGCCACATCCTCTCGTTGCGCGAGAGTGCCGACGCGGCGGACGACCCGGACGGACACTGGGCGAGGGACGTCCAGCTCCTGTGGGACGACCCGCGCTGCTTCCCCGACCCGCACACCACGACCGCCCACCTGCGCTCACCCGTCGCCTGACCGCCACCCGAAGACCCACCACCCACCCACCGCCACGCCGCCCGTTACGGAGATCCGGATCATGCCCCTGTGGCCCGTCTACACCGGTACGACCGAGCCGCACGACGGCATCGACCAGCTCCCCGCTCCCCCGCCGTGGCGTGCCTTCGACGGCGGGCCCGCACTGCCCGCGCCCTCCGAAAGCGACGACACGGCGGCGGTCTCCCCGGACCGCGTGCACCGCGCCCACACCTACCGGGCCACCCCCGAGAGCGTCCAACTCGTCAACGCCGCCCTCTACTTGCGCCGCCCCCTCCTCGTCACGGGCCCGCCCGGCACCGGCAAGTCGTCCCTCGCCTACGCGGTCGCCCACGAGCTGCGCCTCGGCCCGGTCCTGCGCTGGAACATCACGAGCCGCAGCACACTCGCCGACGGCCTCTACCAGTACGACCCGCTGTCACGCCTCTACGCGGCCCGGGGCGCCGACCAGCCTCTGACGGGCGGCGACACCGGGGTCGAGGACCATCTGCGCCTCGGCCCCCTCGGCACGGCGCTCCTCCCCTGCACCCGCCCCCGCACGCTGCTCATCGACGAGATCGACAAGAGCGACCTGGACCTGCCCAACGACCTCCTCAACATCCTGGAGGAGGGCCAGTACGAGATCCCGGAGCTGGCCCGCGCCGCGCGGCACGTGCCGGACGGCCGCGCGCAGGTGATGGCGCACGGCACGGACGCGCGGGTCCCGGTCGTGCGCGGCCTGGTCCGCTGCCGCGCGTTCCCGTTCGTCGTCCTGACCAGCAACGGCGAGCGCGAGTTCCCGCCGGCGTTCCTGCGCCGCTGCGTCACGCTGCGCCTGCGCCGCCCCGACGAGACCCACCTGGCTGAGATCGTCCGTGCCCACCTCGGGGAGCCGGACGAGCACGTCCGGCCCCTGATCGCCCGCTTCCTGGCCCGCGCGGGCAGCGGCGAACTGGCCACGGACCAGCTCCTCAACGCGATCTACCTGACGGGCGCGGCGGGCCTGGACGAGAACTCCCGGGACGAGCTGGCGGAGCGCCTGATGCCGTATCTGAGCCGGGCGGCCGACCCCGATGCGCACTGAACTCGCCCAGCTCGCCGACCTCGCGGCCGCTCTGACGGCGGCGTCGGGCGGCACGGCACCGACTCCGGTGGAACTTGCGGAGCTGCTGTGGCTGGCGGGGCGGCTGGAGGACGCCGACCGTCACCGCGAGCCGGAGGCCGGCGCCCCGCCCACCAGCGCTCCCCCGGCTCCCCCGGCTCCCGCCCCAGGAGCAGCACCGGCCCCACACGCCCAGCCCCCCAGACCCGGCCCGCCCCCGAAGGCACCCACCCCCAAGCCTCCCCCACCCCGAAATCCCGACCGGGTGCCCCTGTACATGGACCGGGCGGAGGACCTCGGCGCGGACACCCCTGCCTCCCTGCTCGCCCCGGCACCGCCCATGCTGCGCCACCCGCTCCCTCTCCAGCGGGCCCTGCGCCCCCTGAAGCGCAGCGTCCCGTCGCTCACGGGCGGCCGGGTCCTGGACGAGCGGGCCACCGCCGACCGCATCGCCCGCCTGGGCGCGCACCCTTCGTCCTGGGTGCCCGTCCTGCGCCCCGCTCCCGAACGGTGGCTGCGGCTGATCCTGCTCCACGACACCGGCCCCACGATGCCCGTCTGGCGGCCGCTGGTCCGCGAACTGCACGCCGCGCTCGCCCAGTCGGGCATCTTCCGCACGGTCACCGCGCACCGCGTCACGCCCGACGGCCGGGTCGAGCATCTGGCCGTACCGCACGACGGCCGCACGGTCGCTCTCCTGCTGAGCGACTGCACGGGCCCGCAGTGGCGGCAGGGCGAGGCGGGCCGGCGCTGGCTCCGCACGCTCCACACCCTCGCCTCGCGCATGCCCCTCGCCGTGATCCAGCCGCTGCCCGAGCACCTCTGGCACACCACAGCACTCCCGGCCCGACCGGGCCGCCTCACCGCGCCGTACGCCGCGGCCCCGCTCTCCTCACTCGGCTTCGCCCCGTACGACGGCGGCGACGCCGGCCCGCCCCCGCATCCCGACGCGGTCCCCCTGCCGGTCCTCGAACCCGCCCCGGCCTGGCTGGCGAACTGGTCCCGTCTGACCGCGACCGCGGGCGGCGTCCAGGTCCCGGGCGCGGCGGCCTGGCTGCCCCCGTCACCGGTCACGGAAGAGCCCCGCGAGGACGTCGCGTCGCTCAGCCCCGAGGACCTCGTCCTGCGGTTTCGCGCGACGGCGTCCCCGCAGGCCTTCCGCCTGGCGGGCCACCTGGCGGTCGGGGTCCCGCACCTGCCCGTGATGCGCCTGGTCCACGCGGCACTGGAACCCGAACCGCGCCCGCAGCACCTGGCCGAGGTGATCCTCAGCGGCATGCTGGCCACGACCGAGGGGCCCCCGGGCTCGTACGTGTTCCGGGACGGCGTACGGGACCTGCTGCTGCGCTCCCTGCCGCGCACGGCCCGCGGGCGTACGTCCGAACTCCTGGGCCGGGTGGGCGCGTTGATCGACGAGCGGGCCGGGGTGGCGGCCGGGGAGTTCCGGGCGGCGACGCGGGGGGCGGACGGGGAGGAGTTCGCGACGGTCGGCCGGGAGACCGTCCGGCGCATGTCCGGCCGCGAGCGGGCACTGGGCGACCGGTACCGGCTGGTGCGCAGGCTGCTGCCGAACGGGACCGTGTGGGAGGCGCGCGACCTGGACCTGGGGCGCACCGTGGCGGTCAAGCTGCACGGGCCACGCAACGAGGAGCCGTTCCTGCGGGCGGCGCGCATCCTCTCGCGCATAGACCATCCGAACGTGGTGGAGGTGCACGACTACGGGGTCGATGACGGTGTCCCGTACGTGGTGATGGAGCTGCTGGACGGCGTCGCGCTCAACACACTGGCCGCCCCCAACGGCTACCGACTGCCGCCGGCGCTCACCGCGTCGGTCACCCGCCAGCTCGCGGCAGGACTCGGCGCGGTCCACAGCGTGGGAATCACACACGGCGGCATCGGCATGACCCGCACGGCCCTGCTGCCCGACGGGACCGTCAAGCTCACGCTCTTCGATCCGGGGGCAACCGGCGGAACGACCGGGGGCGTGGCAGACCTACGGCAACTCGGGCGCATGCTGGGGATGCTGATCCCGGCAGACGGACAGGGACCTCTCGCGGAGTACGGCGCCGCCGCAGCCGGTCTCGCCCAGGGCGACCCGGCCGCGCTCAGCCGCGCTGCGGGGCTGCCCGCCCCGTCCGTCCCGAAGGGGCACTTCGGCCTCCTCGGCCCCCTCACCCCGGGCTCCGTCCCCCTCGACGGCCCCGCCCGTGCGATGTTCTGCATGCTGCTCCTCAAGCCGGGCCGCCCGGTCACGCACGCCGAACTCATCGAGGGCATCTGGTCCGCCGCCGAACGCCCGGACCGCCCCGAGGCCGAACTCGGCCGGTGCGCCGCCCGGATCCGCGACGCCCTTCCCGGCATCCTCGCCACCCTCCCGGACGGCTACGCGCTGCACACCAGCACCCACCACGTGGATGTGGTGGAGTTCCAGGCCCTGGTCAGGGCGACGGATTCGGAACGCACGGACAACAACCCCCAGCACGCCCTCTCCAACATCGACCTCGCGCTCTCCCTCTGGCGCGGCACCCCCCTCGACGGAGTCCCCGGCCCCGCCGCCCAGACGGCCCGCACGCGCCTCACTCAGCTCCACCTCACACTCCTGCGCACCCGCGCCGAACTCGACCTGGACCTCGGCCACTTCGAGCGCGCCGCCGCCGACCTCGCGGTCCTCGTCCACGACCACCCCTCCCGCGAGGACTTCCGCCGCCTCCAGATGATCGCCCTGCGCCAACTGGGCCGTATCGACGTGGCGTTGGAGGCGTTCGAGGAGTACGTGGCGCTCGGCGGCCGTACGGGTCCCGCCCTGGTGGAGCTGTACCGCGACCTGCTGGAGGCACAGGGCGACGCGGGGGCGGCGGCCCGCGCGCATGCGTCGGTCACGTTCCGGTTCGCCGAGGAGCCCGTACATCCGGACGCGCACACCGCGCTCGGCCGGACCGTGGCGCTCCTGATCGGCGAGGCGGGTCTCGGCGCCCGCGAGCACGGCCTGCTGCCGCGCCCGGACGGCCACGAGGTCCTGGTGAAGACGGAACTGGCCGCGCACCAGCTGCTGATGGCGACCCTGGACCACTTGCAGGCCCGCCTGTGGGAGGTGCCGGGCTGCCCGCGTCTGCTCGTGACGTTCTGGCCCACCGCCGGGCCGGACCGGCCGGACGCCGACACCCTGCGCGCCGACCTCGACGCCGCCGACGCGGACGCCGTGATCGCCGTCTCCCCCGCGCTGCGCGCCACGCTCCCCGAGAGCGCGTCCGCCGCCGGTACGGCGGCCGCAACGTACTGGCGCTGGTTCCAGCACCTTCCGCAGACCGTGGTCGAGGAGAGCACGCAGCACCCCGTACGCGGCCCGCTGTCGATGCCCCCGGACGGCGAACCACCGCGCCCCGCCCACGCACACTCCGTCGTCGTGTACCGCCGCCCGGACCGCAGCCTCACCCTCACCCCGCCCGACGCGACCGAACTGACCTGGGAGCACTACGAGGTCGACGTCGCCCAGCGCAGCCTGTTCGTCGACGTGGGCCCCGGCGCGCGGGTCTCCGTCCGCGTCACGGACCCCATGGAGGCCGTGCTCCACGCCGACCTGGACCTGACGGACGAACTGACCGACCGCCTGGACACGGAGCTCCGGCGCCCGGCCACCGCCCTGGACCGGGCGGAACTCGAACGCCGCCTCGCGAGCCGACCCCTTCCCGGCTACGCGGTCCGCTGGCACCTGCTCGACACCGAGCCCCCGCCCGGCCCCCGCGCCCTGAGCTTCACCGAGGCGCTCGACGTCGCGGAGTCCGAGGACGTGCAGGCGCTCGACCTGACCCTCGGCATGCAGACGCGCCGCGCCCCGTCCCTCGCGGACACGCTCGCCACCGCCGAGGCGTTCCTCCTGGGCTTCGACGGCCCGCTCCTCCAGCTCTACGCCGGCACACGGGCGGCCCGGGACGCGGCCAGGGAACTCACCGAGCTGGCCACCGAACTCCGCGACCCGGACGAGGCGTTGTCCGGCGACCCCCTGCTCGCCGTCGCCACGCCCATGGAGGTGGACGTGCACCCCCTGGACGTCCTGCGCACCTTCGCCCGCCACCGGCGCCTCGCCCAGCCCCTGCGGGAACGCCTCGACGCCATCGAACTCCGCGCCCTGCGCACGGCACGGCCCACCCGCGACGCGGACCTCCTGATCCGCACGCTCAACTCCACCGGCCGCCCGGTGTCCGTGGTCAGCGACGTGTCACCGCACGTCGTCTCGGCCCACCTCCAGAACCGTGCCCTCGCCGTCCGCGCGGGTGTCCACGGCCGCTCCGACGACCCCCGCCTCCTCATGCCGAACCCGGACGCCCTGCACCGCGCCCTGCACCAGCCGGGCTCCCCCACCCCGCTCGGCGTCCTCATCGGCTCGTCCCCCGCGGAGCTGACGGCCGCCCGGACGACAGGCCTCCCCTTCATCGGCTACGCCCCGAACCGCCGCACAGCCACCCGCCTGACCGACGCCGGCGCCGGCGCCCGCCACGTCATCCACAACCTGACGGAACTGCTCGACGCCCTGCACGGCTGACGCCCCTCAGGCCCCGGTCGGCGCCACCGGCAAGGGACTGATCCCCGGCTCGAAGTACGACCGCACGTAGATCCGCGTCCGCTCGCCGGAGTACCGGTGCGCATAGAGATCGACACAACGCTTGAGGCCGACGCCGTTGGGATCCTTGGTGTCGCCGGGGCAGAAGCCGCCGATGAGCATGCCCTTGACGATCGACTCCGGCTCCGGAAGCCCCAGGTGCTCGAACTCGCCCGGCCTGCCCTTGGACCCAGGAAGACTCCCGTTCGGAATCCACTCCGAACCCTCCGGGTGGAGCGGTTCCAGATAGGCGTCCGCCTCGGCCCTGGGCAACGTAAAGACGAGAAGCCCGGTATCGAAGCGAGACGTGATCTTGTACCCGGCCCGCCGATCCGTGGCCTGCCCGGGAACCTTGAGCCCCACCTGCTCACTCATCCACCCGGGCGTGATCCCCCCGGCCCACTTCGGCTTCTCGCTCTCACTCTCGGCCAGCATCTTGTCGGCCCCGGGCCCGAGCAGGTAGTAGATCCCACCCCCCAAAGCCCCGAGGACGACCAGCACAAGACCCACCACCCAGGCGACGATCCGCCGCCGACGCCGCTGAGCCGCCGCGCCACCGCCGGGATCGCCCGCGGGCCCCGGGAAACCGTAGATGTCACCCACGCTTGGCGGCCCTTTCCGTCGTGTCACTCGTACGGTCCTGCTGCTGCTCGCGCGTCGGGTTCACCCGCTCGTCCGGGCGGTCGTATTCCGGTCCTGGCAGCGGGTCGCCGTTGGGCGCCGATGTTCCCAGGTCGTAGTGCTTGACAGTGCTGCTGCCGCGCATGTCGAACTCCTGCGCAAGGCCCGCCCGGTGCAGTTTGGCCATGTCACCGTCCGGGATGTCCAGCGGGCCGACGTTGACGCCCTTGCCCTGGTCCCAGTTGTACCGGTCCCAGACGTTGGCCTGGTAGTCGAGGGAGACCTTGGGGTTGCCGTCAGCGTCGGGTACCGCGGTCACCACACCCGTCACGTTCGAGTTGGCGCCGCCCACGGCGTAGAACCAGTTGGAGTCACGGTCCTCGGAGAAGTAGAAGCCTTGGTCCGCCTTCGCGTCGACGGGGATCGCCACGGGCTTCCCCCCGTTCTTCCTGAACTCCTCCAGGGCCTGATTGCGCCAGTCGCCCTGCTTCGACCGCACGATCGCGGCGACATACCTCTCGAAATCCGGCACATCCTTCATCATCTTGTCCACCGGCAGCCTCATGTCGCTGCCGCTGTTCCCCAGGTAGTGCGCCATGTGCCGCGACGCGTCGGTCATGCCCTGCCAGTCGGCGCCCTCCACCAGCAGTTCCATCTTCTGCTTGGTGACCCAGTCGCCGAAGCCCGCCGACTGTGACCCGTGGCGACCCGCGCCCCCGTCCGCGGCGACCTGCGGCGCGGTGGGACTCATGATCCCGGCTTCCAGCAGGTCGTCCTTGTGTGCCAGCCAGAGCTTCGCCCGCGCCTCGGGGCTCAGCGACTCCCACAGCCTCCGCAGTTCTGCCCGCTCCTTCGGATTCGCGTCCTCACCGCGCTTGGCGAGCTCCGTGGCGCGCGGCAGCTGCTCCTCGTCCAGTGACGTGTACGTGGCGTGTCCCGCGTTGTACTGGTCGTTTCCGTGGCTCTTGCGTAACGCGCGCTGCGCCGCAGCGTCGACTTCGGCTGCGTGCGTGACGATCCCGGTCAGCGTGTCCGCGTACCACTGAAGGCGGTCCTGGGTGCGCTGGTTGGGGCCCTCGGGGGTGCACATCGCCTCCATGACCTTGACCGTGCCGTTCGGCCCGTCGGCCACGATGAAGGCGGGGTCAGGCGGGTTGTGGGAGGGGTCGCCCTTGCCTGCCGATTCGGTGAGAGTCCTGGCCTGCTGCTGGTAGCGCGTCAGCTCGGCGTGCGCGTCGGTCAGCACACCGGCGATGCTCCGGGCCTCCAGGTGAAGGTCCGTGAACTCCTTGGCCGTCTTGTGTACGAAGTCCTTGGTCACCGTCGCATTGACGCCCTGCCAGTGGGCCGTGTCCGACTTCTTGACCAGGCCGTCGCGGACGTCCGTCATGAGCTTCGACAGTTCGCCGGCCATCGTCGTCCAATCGGACGCCGCGGTGCCGAGCTTCCCGAGGTCCATGCCCATGAGATCCGAGTAGGAGAGGTGCCCCATGAAGACCGCCCCCTACTTGAAGTAGTCGTTGAGCGCGGACACCGGCAGGGGCCCGGTACGGCCTCGGACATCGGCGGCGATCAGAGCATCGTCATTGGCGTGCATCTTCTTGCTGTAGTCCAGGTGGTTCGAAATGTGCCCGCACGCCTGGAGAACGGACTTCACCTGCGAGGTCCACATCTCCACCGTCGTCTCCAGCTCGGAGCCCAGCGTGAAGTGGTGACTCTTCAGCGCGGCGGCCGCGCGCATCGTGGCCCCGGCCCCGTCCTTGTCCGCCCCGACACCCGCGATATCGGCCCTCTTGGCCAGCTCGCCGTGCAGGACGAACGCCTCGTGCCCCACGGCGCCGAGGTCGTCCTGCCGCACCACGAGGTCCCCGTCACCGCCCGCGGTGCCCGCCTCGTTCAGCTGCATCCGAGCGGCCTGCCGCTGAGTAGCGGCGCCCTTGCTCTGCTCCCACTCGTCCCAGGCCATCTGCATCCCCCGTTGCGCCGTCGTTCGTTCCGGGCGCACCGGTCACAGCGCACCCCCGACCTGCGCCAACTTACCAAGCCTTTACCAAGTGCCCTGGCGCATCAAGGGAGTTCGTTACGAACCGGAGACGCCCGCACAGCCCTCACGCCGTAGGCCTCCTGCCGTCGTAGCTCAGGAACTTGCGCCACTTCAGGGCGAGGAGCAGGACCGCCACCACGCACGCCGTGCCGCCGCCCGTGATCGCCACCGTGGGGGACGCGAGGTCGGCGGTCGAGCCCGCGACGAAGTCGCCGAGGCGGGGGCCGCCCGCGACGACCACGATGAAGACGCCCTGGAGGCGGCCCCGCATCTCGTCGGGGGCCGCGACCTGGAGCATCGTGCCGCGGAAGACCATCGAGACCGTGTCCGCGCAGCCGGCGAGCGCGAGGAAGAAGAGGCCGAGCCAGAGATTTCGGGTGAGGCCGAAAACGGCGATCGCGAGGCCCCACCCGCACACGGCGAGGACGATCGCCAGGCCGTGCCGGTGCACCCGGCCGAGCCAGCCCGAGAACACCCCGCCCAGCAGCGCGCCCACCGCGGGAGCGGCGACGAGCAGGCCGGTCGTGCGGGCGTCCCCGCCGTACCAGAGCAGCGCGACGGCCGGGTACAGCGCCCTCGGATACGCGAGGACCATCGCGCACATGTCCGTGAAGAAGGTCATCCGGAGGTTGGGGCGCCCGGCCAGGAACCGCAGGCCGTCCACGACGGAGGCCCGCTTGCGCCGCTCCCCCTGAGGCGCGTCCGGCAGCATCGCCGGCAGCCGCCACATCGCGTACAGCGCCGCCGAGAAGGTGACCGCGTCGATCAGATACGCCGTCTGGTAGCCCCACAGGCCGACCACGACGCCGCCCAGCATGGGGCCGATGAGCGTGCCGGCCGTGGTGGTCATGGAGTTGAGCGCGTTCGCCGCGGGCAGCTGTTCCGGCGGCAGCAGGCGCGGGATCATCGACGTGCGCGCCGGGGAGTTGAGCGCCGCGCACATCGCCTGGAGGGCCACGACCGCGTAGAGCAGCCACACGCGGTGGTAGCCGGCGAGCGCCGCGACGGCCAGTGCCACGGACAGCGCGCACGAACCGGACGCGCTGTACAGACCGAGCTTGCGCCGGTCCATCGTGTCCGCGATGGCACCCCCGTAGAGGCCGAAGACGACCAGCGGCACCAGCGAGAACAGGCCGACCAGGCCCACGGAGAAGCTGGAGTGCGTGATGTCGTACACCTGGAGGGACACCGCGAGCGCGGTCATCGCCTGGCCGGTCCAGGACACCGTGTTGCCGACCCACAGGCGCCGGTAGTCGACGGAGATACGCAGCGGGGTGAGATCGGCGAGAATCCGGCGGCGACCGCCCGGCGCGGGGTCCTTCACCGGTGCGGGAGCGGATATGGCAGGGGTCTCGGAGGCGTCTGCCTGGTCCGGCGAGGACGGGGTGCTGGTCACACGGGATGCTAACAACGCCCGGCAAGACCACCCGTCCGGCGGAACCCCGCCCGGCTCATTCCAGCGCGCGCCCCGCGCCGCCCCGCCGCAGGATTTCAGGAGGGCCGTTATTTGACGACCCGTCACGGTCTGCGCTCTCGGGAGGATCTGCCATGACCGTCAGTCTGGAGCAGTTGCGCCGCTGCCATCTCGCCGTCGACCTGGGGGCCGCGCGGACCCGGGTGTACGTGAAGGGCTCGGGCCTCGTCGTCGACGAGCCGAGCGCCGCCGCCGTCAACACCCGCACCGGCGCCCTGATCGCGGTCGGTGAGCTCGCCGAGAAGATGACGGGCCGCACCCCCGACTACATCCGCGTCATGCGCCCCGTCTCCGGCGGCACTGTCATCGACATCGACATGGCCCAGCGCATGCTGCGCCACCTCATCGGCGAGAAGCTGCGCCGTGCGCTGCGCCGCAAGCCCCGACTGCGCGCCGCCGCCTGCACCCCGCACGACGCCGACCCGCTCGCGCAGCGCGCCACCGTCGAGACCCTGGTCGGACTCGGGGCGCGCCGCGTCGAACTCGTCGACACCCTCATCGCCGCCGCCGTCGGCTGCGACCTGCCCGTGGAGCGCCCCGAAGGCACGATGATCATCGTGTGCGGCGCGGCCACGACGCAGATCGCCGTCCTGTCGCTGGGCTCGATCGTGACCGCCGAGCGCATCCCGGTCGGCGGCGACGCCATCGACCACGCGGTGGTCCAGCACCTGCGCCAGCACCACGAACTGATGCTCCCGTCCCAGTCCGTACGTCCCCTGCAGATCGCCCTCAGCGGCAATGGCCTCACCCCGTACGGCCCGGAGTCGACGGAGATCCACGGCCGGGACGTGGCGACGGGCCTGGCCCGCTCGGTGGTGGTCGACACGGCGGCCGTGCGCCACGCGATCCACACCCCGCTGACCGCCGTCCTCGACGGCATCGGCAAGGTCCTGCGGGACTGCCCGCCCGACCTGGTGGCCGACCTCGCCGACCGCGGCATCATGATGGTCGGCGGCAGCGCGCTGCTGCCCGGCTTCGACCAGATGCTGCGTGACGCCACGGGCGTACCGGTCCATATCGCCGAACGCCCGGACGTGTGCGCGGTCCTCGGTCTCGGAGCGATGCTGGAAGGAAAGATCCAGCCGCTCACCCTCAGCCCGCTGGCCGGCTGAACCGGGCGGCAGGTCCGACGGGGCGCGGGGGCGTCCCTTGATGTCGCGTGCCGCGGGCCTCTGTCACGCCGGCCTGACTGAGGAACTCGACGAGGTCGGCATCACTCCGGGCGATCCCGGCGACGTGCCCCTGGATTGCCACCCGCGGCCCCCACTGGGGGTGGGCGGGTGCACGACTATCGGCGTGGAGTCCATACGGCGAACGGTGCTACGGACCGGCCGATCCCGCGCGCGTGCGCTCCGGTGGGAACGCCGCGCTGTTCGCGTGACCGGACACATCGATCGGATACAGCGCCCGGGACCGCCTCATCACTTGGCGGATCGCCGGGCCGCCGCACCACTCCGTCCGGCCGGGCCGAGCCCGTGTGCGTGACGGATGCAAGGGCGCGCAGGGCACTCTCCGCTCAGCCGATCGGCTGACTGCGGCTGACTCGTCCCCTCGACGCGCGAGTGTGTCCGGCCCCGTACGACTCGTCGTCGTACGGGGCCGGACACACCGTCATGAGCGGCGGCATCGTCACATTCGCCGCGCCGGACCGGACAGCTTCGAGAGAAACGACTGAGCCGTTGCCGAGAGGCGGTTTTCGTCACGCCTTCCCGAATCCGGAATTCGTGAGGTCTCGAATGGCAAGGCGGGCTGCCAGTGCTGTTCGAAGCGCCCTGCCGAACCCTGCTCGCAGAACTCGGGCTGAAACGAAGACGGACGACGGGCGAACTCCGCCGCTGAAGCGTGATTCTGCGGCGTCAACTGATTCGCCACGAGGTAGATGAGCGTGGCGACCGAGTCCTGATCCACGACCACCGTACGACCACTGCCCACCGGCTCCGCGGGTGCCGAACTCCTTGAATACGTTCTCGGTCCGATCGGAACGGACTGCTCTCGCCGCCCGACCCCGCCGGCCAGCGGAACACCGGATGCACTCACCCTTGAGGGAATCGGGCGAATTCCGAGGGAGTCCCTGCATTCTTCGATGCGGTCGAACCGTCCGTAGAATCCGGGCAGTTGAGACGTGTTCGTCTCGGATCCCTCGGCGATCTGCTCTCTGCCGCGCACGAGTTCGCGATGCATTTCCCCGTACACACTGCCCAGCTTGATGGAGTCCTCGCCGCGATCACTCAGGCCGCTCGCGTAGGGGGCGGCAACGACCAGCGCGGCCAGGCCCGACAGCCCGGAGATGAGAACCTGCGCCGTGAGCATCGAGGACTCGGCGACCAAAGGCCAGGCCAGCAGGCCGGTGAGGAGACTGACACCGCCGGCGGCGACGCCGTAGAGGCGCTCCTTGCGTACCAGGCGCACGGCTTCGCGCGGCATCCTCCTCGCCCAGTATTCGGAGCTGTCGATGGTCTCTTCAAGTCGTTGCGAAACTGCTGCGGCGGCCGGAGTCTTCGACTTCCTGAGCGAGCTGTGCGGCATTTTTATGCATCCCTCAAATCCAAAGGGGCGGATTCGGTGTCACGGATCGACGGAGCAAGGCGGTCCGTGGCCTGGTGTGCGCTCAGCCCGTGCACGGTCGGCCATCCCGCCCGCTGCGGTGTTCGGCTGGTCGGCCATGGCGCCGTTTCGTATACCCCCGTCCATATTCGGAGTGCGCCATATGGCCGACGACAGCCGACTTTCCGAAGGTTGGAATGTAAGCGCGGGCGTGCAGGATCGCCCGCGCTTACGGCCGCCTGAAGAATCTGCGCGTTCCCGGCGAGCGAGTCGACGCGGAACGGTGCGAAGCCCTTCAGGCGGCCGGACCCTGTAAGGCATCCCGATTCGGAAGCAACGGTTCGAGGCCCTCCGTCTGGCCTCGATCGAGCCCGAAGAACTGGACATACATCGGCGCGCCTTCGACGATGCGCGACATGCCCACGGGAGCGCCCGAAATCACCTTCATGCCAGCACGGATGTGAGGTGATCCGTGCAAGCATTAAGCCATCTCGGGCGCGTCGTGCCCGACTGGGATAAGCTTTCGTTGACTGCCCCGGCCCGATTCCGACGGGCCGGGGCCTCAACTATTCCTGCTGCAGTTGTTACCAGCTACCCTTGCCGCCGCCGTTGCCGCCGCCGTAGCCGCCGCGGTGGTCCTCGACGACGCGGAAGCTGCCCACGACACCGTTCTTGACGAAGACGCCACCACGGACCTTGTGGGGGTAGACGCTGTTGCTGGTGCTCCACGGTCCGACCGTGGCAATGGGAGACCCATTGTCGCAGGTCGCGCCACGGAAGACCTCAACAGTCTTGCGGCTGTCGTTGCGGACGTTGAAGCTGTTCGAACCGAGACCGCTGACCACGGTGATGCAGCCATCCGACTCGGACGAGTACGACCGCTCGTTGAAGTGGATACGACCCTCGTGCCGGTAGCCGCCGCCACCGTGGCCGTAGCCCTCGTCTTCCTTCTCCTTGCCCTGGCCGGAGTCGCCACCGAGGGGCGCCGCCGCCTGACGAACAGCCGGAGCAGCCGGGGCGGCCTCCGTGCCAGCAGCAGCGGCGTAGTTGATGCCGGTGGCGGCGAGGGCTGCAGCGCCTGCAATAGCGGCGGTGACAGCAATGGAGCGCTTGCTCATGTCAGTTTCTTCCTTCTCGGAGAGATCGGCCGGACAGCCGCTCTGTGAAGGAAGATACATAAATCAACCCAGACATCGCTTATCGGACATGCTGAAAATGCGAGAAATCGGCCGTGTGGGCGTATGCCCCCGGAGACGCCCCGTCGGCCGCGGCATCCACATGGACTCCCAATTGCCCATTCAGGCAAGGAAGTTGATGCCTCATAAGCTCCACCCGAGGACTCGCTGACAGCTGCTCAAACTTCTGATGTCGTGTCGCGGATTCCGCGTGGCGCGCCGTCGCTCGTGTCGCCCTGGGTGCCTCAGGCGTCCAGAGCGACCTCGGCGGTCACGCCCATCACCACGTTGACCGGGCCGATTCACGACCTGCCCACCCCCGATCCTCACGACGACGTGGACCAGATCGCCGGGCCTGCCGCGTTCGCAGCGGCGGATCACCTGCCCGGCGGGGCGGTCGAGGAAGGGCAGCCGGTTCAGGCCGTGGCGGACCAGGACGCGCCGGTCCGGGTCGAGGACTTCGGGGGACGACCGCTACCCGCAGGGGCGGCAGTCGGACTTCTCGCTCACACGCGTCACAGTCGCCCGCCCCGAGCCCCCGGGCATGGACGGCTGGCGCTGCCGACGGGCTTGCCGCCCGCGGCCTCCAGGACCGCCTGGCGGGGCTCGAACGCCCGTCGGGCTGTCGGGGGTCCGAACGCCCGTCGGAAGGCCCCGTAAGGGCGCGTCTCCGCCCACCGAATCGTCCCCGCGTCCACTGGATCCTGGCAAACGAGTGACAGAAGGCCCGTCGCCGTTTAGGTGACGGGCCATCAGGCTACGTAACCGCAGGTCGTATCGTTTCCTCACCGACCTGCTTGGGTGGGGCGGGTGGGACTCGAACCCACGGCCGACGGATTATGAGTCCGCTGCTCTAACCGGCTGAGCTACCGCCCCGTTACGGCGTGGCGCGTACAGATGTACGCGCCGTCTGCCGCAGCATAGCCGCTCATACGATCTCCTGCTCCGGATGGTCGGCCTTGCTCGACGTAGAGGACTTCGCGCGCCCGCGGACGGTTCCACCTGGTGGAGAAGACGACACGAAAAGACCCCCGGGGGTTCCCCGGGGGTCTTGTCCGTCAGCTCTCCCGACTGGACTCGAACCAGTAACCTGCCGATTAACAGTCGGCTGCTCTGCCAATTGAGCTACAGGAGATCGAGCTCCCCCGACTGGACTCGAACCAGTAACCTGCCGATTAACAGTCGGCTGCTCTGCCAATTGAGCTACAGGGGAATGTCTCGTTGCACCGAACGCATCTACCTGGGGACTTGCCAGGGGGCGTGCGCTCGCTGCGACACATACATTAGCGCAAGCAGGGGGGTGCTCCGCCAATCGGTTCCCCCGGTGATCACAAGGGAAGGGTGGCAGCCATGCGCTACCGGCTCACATTCGTCGCCGGTCTGGCCCTGGGATACGTGCTCGGGACCCGGGCCGGACGCGAGCGGTACGAGCAGCTGAAGAAGTCCGCCCGCTCGTTCGCGCAGAACCCTGCCGTCCGGAACACGGCGGAGTCGGCGGCCCAGCAGACGCGTCAGTTCGCGGGCAAGGCACTGCACTCCGTGAGCGAGAAGGTCGAGAGCCGGGTCCCCGACTCGGTGGCGGGCCGGGTGCGCTCGCTGCGGGAGCGCGGCCAGGGCGGCGACGACGCGGACGACTGGGGCACCACCAACACCTGAGCGCCGCGGCCCTGGCGAGAGCGGGTCTTCGGCCCGGCCCCGGCCCGCGGGACGGGGCCGCCGCGGAGTGCGGCAGAATTCAGTCATGGGGATAGTCGCCGGGCTGGACAGTTCGCCCGATTTCACTCGGATCGTGGTCTGTGACGCGGACTCCGGTGCCGTGCTCAAGCAGGGCTATGCCCCGCACCCGCTCGAATCCGCCGAGGGCGGCAGCCGTCCCGCCGATGTCGATCCACAGGCGTGGCTCCTCTCACTCGGCGAGGCCGCGGGCGGCGGCCTGCTCGAAGGCGTACAGGCCATCGGGGTCTCCGCGCAGCAGAACGCGCTGGTGCCGCTGGACGCGCAGGGCAACACCGTGCGGCCCGCGATGCCCGGGGGCGACAAGCGGACGCAGGCCTCGGCCGCGGATCTCATCGACCGCCTCGGCGGGCGTGAGGCGTGGGCGCAGGCCGTCGGGTTCGTGCCGCAGGCCGCGCATCCCGTGACGAAGCTGCGGTGGCTGGCAAAACACGAGCCGGAGGCCGCGCAGCGGGTCGCGCTCGTGCTCCAGGCCCACGACTGGCTGGTGTGGCAGCTCCTCGGCCGGCCCTCGCGGCGGACCACCGACCGGGGCGGGGCCTCGGGCACCGGCTACTGGTCGGCGGCGAGCGGCTCGTACCGTCCTGACCTGGTCGAGCTGGCGCTCGGGCACCAGGCGATGCTGCCGGAGGTGCTCGGCCCCGGGGACGCGGCGGGCACCACTCCGGAGGGGCTGATCATCTCGGCCGGTACGGGCGAGACGATGGCCGCGGCGTTCGGGCTCGGGGTGCGGCAGGGTGACGCCGTGGTGTCGCTCGGCGCCTCGGGGTCGGTCATGACGGTGCACCACGAGGCGCTCGTCGATCCGTCCGGGACGATCACCTCGCTCGCCGACGCGACCGGGATGCACCTGCCCGTCGTCCATACGCTCAATGCGGTGCGGACCCTGCGGGGCACGGCCGACATGCTCGGCCTCTCCGGGATCGAGGAGCTGTCCGACCTGGCGATGAAGTCGACCCCCGGGTCGCACGGCCTGGTCATGCTGCCGTATCTGGAGGGCGAGAAGACGCCGAGTCTGCCGCACACCGCCGGCACTCTGAGCGGGCTGCGGCGGGAGTCGATGAAGCCGGAGCATCTCGCGCGGGCCGCGTTCGAGGGCATGCTGTGCGGGCTCGCGGACGCCATGGACGTACTGCGGGCGCGTGGGGTCGAGGTGCGGCGGATCTTCCTGCTCGGGGCGGCGGCCGAGCTGCCGGCGGTGCAGGCCGCGGCGCCGATGCTGTTCGGGACGCAGGTCGTGGTGCCGCAGCCCGCGGACTACGCGGCGCTCGGAGCGGCGCGGCAGGCGGCGTGGGCGCTGAGCGGGCGGCTGCCGCAGTGGCAGGGCGCGGCCGCGCAGGTGCTGGAGCCGGGTGAGGAACTGCCCGTCGGGCAGGCGGTGCGGCAGCAGTTCACCGCCGTACGGGAGCAGACGCACCCCGGAGCGTTCGATTCCACGGGGGCGTGACCGTTTCGCCCCGTTCCACGTGGGTTACTTGGTGTGCTCTTGGCTAAATCGCTTGAGGTAACGCGGGTGGAGTGTCGGACGATGGGGGTCGTGCACCACTGACCCCCTCATGACGGCCGACTTCGAGAGACCGAGCGTGCTCATACGACTCCTTCGGACCTACCTCAGTCCGTACAAGAAACCCATCGGCGTGCTGGTGCTGCTGCAGTTCCTGCAGACCTGCGCCGCGCTCTATCTGCCCACCCTCAACGCGGACATCATTGACAACGGTGTCGTGAAGGGGGACACGGGCTACATCCTGACTTTCGGCGCCATCATGGTCGCGGTCACCGTGGTCCAGATGGTCTGCAACATCGGCGCCGTGTACTACGGCGCCCGCACCGCGTCCGCGCTCGGACGGGACGTCCGGGCCTCCGTGTTCGACCGCGTGCAGTCCTTCTCCGCGCGCGAGATGGGCCAGTTCGGGGCGCCGTCCCTGATCACCCGCACGACGAACGACGTGCAGCAGGTCCAGATGCTCACGCTCATGACGTTCACGCTGATGGTGTCGGCGCCGATCATGTGCGTCGGCGGCATCGTCATGGCGCTGGGGCAGGACGTGCCGCTGTCGGGCGTGCTGCTCGCCGTGGTCCCGGTCCTCGGGATCAGCGTCAGCCTGATCGTGCGGCGCCTGCGCCCGCTGTTCCGCACCATGCAGGTGCGGCTCGACACGGTGAACCGGGTGCTGCGCGAGCAGATCACCGGCAACCGCGTCATCCGCGCCTTCGTGCGCGACGACTACGAGAAGGAGCGCTTCCGCGAGGCCAACGCCGATCTGACCGCGGTCTCCCTCGGCACCGGCAAGCTCCTCGCGCTGATGTTCCCGATCGTCATGACCGTGGTGAACGTCTCGTCGATCGCCGTCGTCTGGTTCGGCGCGCACCGCATCGACAGCGGCGGCATGCAGATCGGCGCGCTCACCGCGTTCCTCGCCTATCTGATGCAGATCGTGATGAGCGTCATGATGGCCACCTTCATGTTCATGATGGTGCCGCGCGCCGAGGTCTGTGCCGAGCGCATCCAGGAGGTCCTGGCCACCGAGTCCAGCGTCGTGCCGCCGACCTCGCCGGTGCGGGCGCTGCGCGACCACGGCCACCTGGAGATCCGGGATGCGGGCTTCCGCTATCCGGGGGCCGAGGAGCCCGTGCTCAAGGCCATCCAGGTCACCGCACGCCCCGGCGAGACGACCGCCGTCATCGGCTCGACCGGCAGCGGCAAGTCCACCCTCCTCGGCCTGGTGCCGCGCCTGTTCGACGCGACCGACGGCGAGATCCTGGTGAACGGCGTCGACGTGCGCACCATCGAGCCCGCGCTGCTCGCCAGGACCGTCGGGCTCGTGCCGCAGAAGCCGTACCTCTTCGCGGGGACGGTCGCGACGAATCTGCGGTACGGCAATCCGGAGGCGACCGACGAAGAGCTGTGGCACGCCCTGGAAGTGGCGCAGGCCAAGGACTTCGTGAAGAAGCTGGAGAACGGGCTCGACTCCCCGATCTCGCAGGGCGGCACGAACGTGTCCGGCGGTCAGCGCCAGCGGCTCGCGATCGCGCGGACCCTGGTGCAGCGGCCCGAGATCTATCTCTTCGACGACTCGTTCTCCGCGCTCGACTACGCCACGGACGCCGCGCTGCGGGCCGCGCTGGGTCACGAGACCTCCGAGGCGACCGTGGTGATCGTGGCCCAGCGGGTCTCCACCATCCGCGACGCGGACCGCATCGTGGTCCTCGACGAGGGCCATGTCGTGGGCACGGGCACCCATCACGAGCTGATGGCCGGCAATGAGACGTACCGGGAGATCGTTCTCTCCCAGCTGACGGAAGCGGAGGCGGCCTGATGGCGGGGCCAGGCGGGCGGATGATGGCCGGGGGCGGCCCCGACCAGCGTTCGATGGACTTCAAGGGCTCGGGCAAGCGGCTCATCAGGCAGTTCAAGCCCGAGAAGACGACGATGTACGCGATGGTCGCGTGCGCCGTCCTGAGTGTGGGCCTGTCGGTGCTGGGCCCGAAGATCCTGGGCCGGGCGACCGACCTGGTCTTCGCGGGCATCATCGGGCGTGAGATGCCGCACGGGAGCAGCAAGGCGCAGGTCATCGAGGGGATGCGGGCCAAGGGTGACTCCGGGGTCGCCGACATGCTCTCCGGGATCGACTTCACGCCCGGCCAGGGCATCGACTTCGGGGCCGTGGGCTCCGTGCTCGGTCTTGCCCTCTGTACGTTCCTGGGGGCCGGGCTGCTGATGGCCGTGACGACGCGGCTGTCCAACCGGGCGCTCAACAAGACCGTCTTCCGGATGCGCGAGGACATCCAGGCGAAGCTGTCGCGCCTTCCGTTGTCGTACTTCGACAAGCGGCAGCGCGGTGAGGTCCTCAGCCGCGCCACGAACGACATCGACAACATCGGGCAGACGCTCCAGCAGACGATGGGGCAGCTCATCAACTCGCTGCTCACGATCATCGGCGTGCTGGTGATGATGTTCTGGATCTCGCCGCTGCTCGCGCTGGTGGCGCTGGTGACGGTGCCGTTGTCGTTCCTGATCGCGACGCGGGTCGGCAAGCGCTCGCAGCCGCAGTTCGTGCAGCAGTGGAAGACCACCGGCAAGCTGAACGCGCACATCGAGGAGATGTACACCGGCCACAACCTGGTGAAGGTGTTCGGGCGTCAGAAGGAGTCGGCGCAGGCGTTCGCCGAGCAGAACGACGCGCTGTACGAGGCCGGGTTCAAGGCGCAGTTCAACAGCGGGATGATGCAGCCGCTGATGTTCTTCGTGTCGAACCTGAACTATGTGCTCGTCGCCGTGGTGGGTGGCCTGCGGGTCGCCTCGGGTTCGCTGTCGATCGGTGACGTGCAGGCGTTCATCCAGTACTCGCGCCAGTTCTCCATGCCGCTGACACAGGTCGCCTCGATGGCGAACCTGGTGCAGTCCGGCGTCGCGTCGGCCGAGCGGATCTTCGAACTGCTCGACGCGGACGAGCAGGAGGCCGACCCGGTGCCGAGCGAGAAGCCGGATCTGCTGCGCGGGCTCGTCGAGTTCGAGAACGTGTCGTTCCGCTACGAGCAGGACAAGCCGCTCATCGAGGACCTGTCGCTCGCCGTGGAACCGGGTCACACCGTCGCCATCGTCGGCCCGACGGGCGCCGGCAAGACGACGCTGGTCAATCTGCTGCTGCGCTTCTACGAGGTCACCGGCGGGCGCATCACCCTCGACGGGGTCGACGTGGCGAAGATGTCGCGCAACGAACTCCGTTCCGGGATCGGCATGGTGCTCCAGGACACATGGCTGTTCGGCGGCACGATCGCGGACAACATCGCGTACGGCGCGGAATCAGGAGGGGCGGCGCGCAGCGCCTCGGGCAACGGCGGTGGTGGGCGACGGGAGGGCGTGACCCGGGAGCAGATAGAGGAGGCGGCGCGGGCCGCTCACGCGGACCGGTTCATCCGGACGCTGCCCGAGGGCTACGACACCGTGATCGACGACGAGGGGTCGGGGGTCAGCGCCGGTGAGAAGCAGCTCATCACCATCGCGCGCGCGTTCCTGTCGGACCCGGTGATACTCGTCCTCGACGAGGCGACGAGCTCGGTCGACACCCGTACCGAGGTGCTCATCCAGAAGGCGATGGCGCGGCTCGCGCACGGACGGACCAGCTTCGTCATCGCTCACCGGCTGTCCACGATCCGCGACGCCGACACCATCCTGGTGATGGAGAACGGGGACATCGTGGAGCAGGGCACCCACGATGCGTTGCGCGCCGCGGGTGGGGTGTATGAGCGGTTGTACGAGGCTCAGTTCGCGCAGGCTGTGGCTGAGGTGGAGTAGGCACCATCGGGGTTCGCGGGGACTGTGCGTGCGGGTTGTTCGTGGCTGAGCGCACAGTTCCCCGCGCCCCTCAAGGGGGCGGCGGCCCCCATCAGTCCAGATAGCCCCGGAGCTGGTCCGCGAACGCGTGGTCCCTGAGTTTGTTCAGGGTTTTGGATTCGATCTGGCGGATGCGTTCGCGAGTCACCCCGAAGATGCGGCCGATCTCCTCCAGCGTGCGAGGGCGGCCGTCCGCGAGGCCGTAGCGGAGCTGGACCACCTTGCGTTCGCGTTCGCCGAGGGTGGAGAGGACCGCCTCCAGGTGTTCGCGCAGGAGGAGGAACGCGGCCGATTCGACGGGGGACGCCGCGTCGCCGTCCTCGATGAGGTCGCCGAGCGCGACGTCGTCCTCCTCGCCGACGGGCGCGTGCAGCGACACCGGCTCCTGGGCCAGGCGCAGGACCTCGCTGACCCGCTCGGGCGGCAGTTCGAGGTGGGCGGCGACCTCTTCGGGGGTGGGTTCGTAGCCGCGTTCCTGGAGCATGCGGCGCTGGACGCGCACGACCCGGTTGATCAGCTCGACGACGTGCACCGGGACACGGATCGTGCGGGCCTGGTCGGCGAGGGCCCGTGACATGGCCTGCCGGATCCACCAGGTCGCGTACGTCGAGAACTTGTAGCCGCGGGCGTAGTCGAACTTCTCGACCGCCCTGATGAGGCCGAGATTGCCCTCCTGGACGAGGTCCAGCATGGTCAGGCCACGGCCCACGTAGCGCTTGGCGACCGAGACGACCAGGCGGAGGTTGGCCTCGATGAGGCGGCGCTTGGCCATCCGGCCCATCACGACGAGTTTGTCGAGGTCGATGGCGAGCTGGGAGTCCGGGTCGGTGGTGCCCGTCAGTTTCTCCTCGGCGAAGAGTCCGGCCTCGACCTTGCGGGCCAGATCGACCTCGTCCGCGGCCGTGAGCAGCGGGATCCGGCCGATCTCACGCAGGTACTGGCGGAACAGGTCCGACGAGGGCCCGCCGGTGTCGGTGCGGCCGCGCGAGGGCGGGGGCTCGGGAGTCTCGGCGTCCACGGTGTCGAGGAGGAGGGCGACGGACGGGCGGGACCCGGCTTCCCGCGGTTCCGGATCCGATTCCGAATCCGGCTCGTGCCGCTCGACCGTATCGGCCGGTTGCGGGGTGCCGGCGGGATCGTCGGGCGGGTCGGAGTCCGGGTGGTTCTCCGGCCCCCTCTGCTGGGGGACGGCCGGGAGTGCCTCCGCGTCCGCGTCCGGCGCGGGGGCGCCCTGGGCGCTCTGACGCGCGGCATCGGTCTGGCTGAGGGTCTGGGTCTGCACGGGGGCGACCTCCAAGGTGATCGCTGCTGAGGCGTGCGGCAGGGGTACACCGGGATCGGCGACGGCGGCCACACCGCTGTCCGTCCCGTACGCGATAGGCGGAACCGCGGGAGTGTCGGACCCGTTGTCGGGGTTCCGGCCGCGCTCCGAGGACTCAGGCACCGGACCCAGTGTGCTGTACGACACAACGCCGCCACGAGGGGCGTGCGGTGACTTTTTGAGTCCGGTGCGTGACCGCGCGGTTACCGTGCACGACGCCTGCCCCTGCGGGGCGGGACGAAACCGGCTGGGGGTCCTCGTCCCGGGCCGTCGGGGCGGCGGCGGTCAGAGCGCCTGCGCGCCGAGGTCCTGCAGTGCCCTGTCGTAGCGCTGGAGCACCATCAGCTCCTCCTGGACGGCGGACAGGCGCGCCGGGTCGCCGTGCGTGCCCAGGCGGGTCAGGGAGCCCTGGACGTCACGGATGCGCCGGTCGACGGCGCGGCGGCGCACGGCGACGAGCTGCTGGCCCGCGTACACCTCGTCGACGGATCTGCGCAGGATGGCCTCGACGGCGAGCTCGGTGACCATGGCGCGCACCGCGTCGTCGGGGGCCACCTCCCGGACCCGTACGAGATACGCCTGCGGGTCCTGGGTGCCGAGGTCGGCGCCGCCCGCCTCGATGATCGCCTCGCGCACCGCGGCGTACGGGGCGGCGGTGAACTCGTCCACGCCGTACGCGTCGAAGGCCGGGGAGACCAACTCGGGCCGCTGCAGGGCGAGTTTGAGCAGCTCGCGCTCGGTGGCGTACACGGGGTTGCGCAGGGTGAGGGCGGGGCCCGCGGCGGACGCGCGCGCCGCCGCGGCCTCGTAGGACTGCTGCGGGCGGGCCGGGGCGGGGCCGCGGCCGCCGCGGTCGCGGGCCCAGCGGGCGAGCTGCGAGACGCGCTTGACGACGAACTGGGTGTCGAGGATGCCGAGCATGCCGGCGAGCTGGACGGCGACCTCGTGCTGCGCGCCGCTGTTCTTGATGCGGGCGACGACCGGGGCGGCCTCGTCCAGGGCGGCGGCGCGGCCGGCGGGGGTCTCCAGGTCGTACCGGGAGACGATGTGGCGCAGGGCGAACTCGAAGAGCGGGGTGCGGGGTTCGACGAGGTCGGCGACCGCCCCGTCGCCCTTGGCCAGGCGCAGGTCGCAGGGGTCCATGCCGTCGGGGGCGACGGCGATGTACGTCTCGGCGGCGAACTTCTGGTCGTCCTCAAAGGCGCGCAGGGCGGCCTTCTGGCCCGCCGAGTCGCCGTCGAAGGTGAAGATCACGCGGGCGCTGCCGTTGTCCATGAGGAGGCGGCGCAGGATCTTGATGTGGTCGCCGCCGAAGGCGGTGCCGCAGGTCGCGATGGCGGTGGTGATACCGGCGAGATGGCAGGCCATCACGTCCGTGTACCCCTCGACGACGACCGCGCGGCTCGACTTGGCGATCTCCTTCTTCGCGAGGTCGATGCCGTAGAGGACCTGGGACTTCTTGTAGATCGGCGTCTCTGGCGTGTTCAGGTACTTCGGGCCGTTGTCGTCGTCGCGCAGGCGGCGGGCACCGAAGCCGACGACCTCGCCGCCGATGTCGCGGATCGGCCACATGAGGCGGCCGCGGAAGCGGTCGATGGGGCCGCGGCGGCCCTCCTGGGAGATCCCGGAGGTGATGAGCTCCTTGTCGGTGAAGCCCTTGCCGCGCAGGAAGCGCGTGAGGTGGTCCCAGCCGGCCGGGCTGTAGCCGACGCCGAAGTGCGCGGCAGCGGCCTGGTCGAAGCCACGCTCGGCGAGGAACTTGCGGCCGATCTCCGCCTCGGCGCTCTCCAGCTGGTCCACGTAGAACTGGGCGGCCACCTTGTGCGCCTCGACCAGGCGGATGCGCTCACCGCGCTGGTGCGAGGGGTTGTAACCGCCCTCCTCGTACCGCAGGGTGATGCCCGCCTGGCCGGCGAGGCGCTCGACGACCTCGGAGAAGGAGAGGTGGTCGACCTTCATCACGAACGTGATGGTGTCGCCACCCTCCTGGCAGCCGAAGCAGTGGAAGAGGCCCTTGCTGGGGCTGACCTGGAAGGACGGCGACTTCTCGTCGTGGAAGGGGCACAGGCCCTTGAGGTTCCCGCCGCCCGCGTTGCGCAGTTGCAGGTACTCGGACACCACGGCGTCGATCGGGACCGCGTCCCGGACCGCCTTCACGTCCTCGTCATTGATCCTGCCTGCCACGCAAGAATTCTACGGTGACCCGCCGACACTCACGTCACCCCTCCTCCCCCTCCAGCAGCGCCGTGAGCGCGACGGACGGATCCGACAGGCGTTCCGTCCCGGGCCTGGCACCGGAGCGGATGAGGGCCTGGATGGTCTCCGTGACGTCCCACACGTTCACGTTCATCCCGGCGAGCACCCGCCCGTCCTTGAGCCAGAACGCGATGAACTGCCGCTTGCCCGCGTCCCCACGGATGACCACTTGGTCGTACGAGCCGGGGGGCGCCCAGCCCGAGTATTCGAGGCCGAGGTCGTACTGGTCGGAGAAGAAGTACGGCACGCGGTCGTACGTCACCTCCTGGCCCAGCATGGCGCGGGCGGCCGCCGGGCCGCCGTTGAGCGCGTTGGCCCAGTGCTCGACGCGCAGCCGGGTCCCGAAGAGGGGGTGCTGCACGGCCGCCACGTCACCGGCCGCGTAGATGTCCGGGTCGGAGGTGCGCAGCGAGGCGTCGACGGCGATGCCGCCGCCGTGCGCCCGGTCGGCGAGTGCGATCCCGGCGGACTCGGCCAGCGAGGTGCGCGGGGCGGCGCCGATCGCGGCGAGCACGTCGTGGGCCGGGTGCTCCTCGCCGTCGTCGGTGAGGGCGGCGAGGACCATGCCGTCCTGGCCCGTGATGCCGGTGAGACGGGTCCCGAAGTGGAAGCGGACGCCGTGTTCGGCGTGCAGGTCGGCGAACATCTGGCCGATTTCGGGGCCTAGAACCGCGTGCAGCGGGGTTGCCTCGGGCTCGACGACGGTGACCTCGGCGCCGTACTCGCGGGCCGCCGCGGCGACCTCCAGGCCGATCCAGCCCGCGCCCGCGATCACGAGGTGGCCGTTGTCCCGGCCCAGGGAGGCGAGGACGCCCTTGAGGCGCTCCGCGTGGGCGAGTCGGCGCAGGTGGTGCACGCCGGCCAGCTCGGTGCCCGGGATGTCCATGCGGCGCGGCTCGGCGCCGGTGACCAGGAGCAGCTTGTCGTAGTGGACGACCGTGCCGTCGCCGAGCCGGACGTTCTTCACGGCCGGGTCGACCGCGACGACGGTCTGGCCGAGGTGCAGCTCGATGTCGTTCTGTGCGTACCAGGCCGGTTCGTGGACGAAGACGCTGTCCCGTTCCTCCTTGCCCTGGAGATAGCCCTTGGACAGGGGTGGGCGTTCGTACGGATGATCCCTCTCGTCCCCGATGAGGATCACTCTGCCGTTGAAGCCCTCGGAGCGCAGCGTCTCGGCCGCTTTCGCTCCGGCGAGCCCGCCTCCGACAATGACGAACGTCTGATCCGCGTCGACCACGTGATGCCTCCTCTTTGCCATGGCGCCATATGCGAGCGTCCCGCACGGAGCGTGATGCGGGAAGGGGGCATGGCCCGAACAGGGCATCTTTTCGTCACGCCCAGTGGTCAATGGCCAGTTTCACGACCAGGACGACGACCGTGCGCAGGAGCGCGACGCGCACGAACCCCGCTCCGCGGCGCAGCGCGGTGCGCGCCCCGAGGACCCCGCCGGCCGCGTTGGCCACGGCCGGCGGGGCGTCTGGGTCTTCCGTGGATCAGGCCGGATCAGGGAGCGGGGCATGGGGGTCCCCTGCTCGAGCGAAGCCGAGAGCCTGGGGGAGCGTGCATCGCAAGGCGGAAGACCCGTGGCGCCGGTCGATCCGCTGCTCGACCCCGTCCTCGTGCACCCGCCGGCACCCGCGCCGGGATGGCTGGCGCGGGCACGCGACAAGGGGGCGGGCGGTGCGGCGGCCCTGCCGGTGGGTCAGCTGATCGGGCCAACCCGGGCGCTGGTGCTCGACGCCCTCGAACATCCGCGTACGACCACACAGTTGGCCCGGCTGCTGCGACTGACCGCGTCCACGGCGAGCCGGCACACCACGGTCCTGCGGGAGGCGGGCCTCGTCGATTCGCTGCGGCGCGGCAACACCGTCCTGCAACGCCGCACCCCGCTGGGCGACGCCCTCATGGACGGGGCCCCGTGAGCCGCGCGTGCAGCTCGCGGGCCGAGGCGTCGGTGAGGGAGGAGATCTGGTCGACGATCACTCGCTTGCGGGCCCGGTCGTCGCCCGCCGTGTCGAACAGCGCGCGGAACTGCGGGTCGAGACCGTCCGGCGCGCGCCGGGTGAGCGCTTCGGCGAGCTCCGCCACGACGATGCGCTGGTCGGCGCGGAGCCGCTCCTGCTGCGGGCGCTGCATCACGTACCGGTCGGCCACCGCCTTGAGGACCGCGCACTCGTGGCGGGCCTCGCGCGGCACCACCAGCTCGGCCTCGTAGCGCGTGAGGCGGCCCGAGCCGTACCGGGCGCGCGTGGCGCCCTCCGCCGCGAGGCAGAAGCGGCCGATGAGCTGGCTCGTCGCATCCTTGAGGCGGGCCTGCGCGACGGCCGTGCCGTCGTAGCCGTGCGGCCACCACTCCTGGTCGAGGAGCCGGTCGAGCGCCGCCGCGAGCTCTTCGGGGTCCGTGTCCGCCGGAACGTACCGGCCGATCGCGACCGCGTAGATGTCACGGCGCTCGGGCTCGGCGTGCAGCACGTTCGGGTCGAGATGGCCGGCGTGCAGGCCGTCCTCCAGGTCGTGCACCGAATACGCGACGTCGTCCGCCCAGTCCATGACCTGCGCCTCGAAGCAGGTGCGTCGCTCGGGTGACTCCTTGCGGATCCAGTCGAAGACCGGGCGGTCGTCCTCGTACACGCCGAACTTGGGCGAGGCGGGGTCGGTGGGGTGGCCGCCGCGGGGCCACGGGTACTTCGTCGCGGCGTCGAGCGCGGCGCGCGTGAGGTTCAGGCCGACGCTGACCAGCTCGCCCGTGCCGGTGCTGTCGACGCTGCCGGTGCTGGGGACAAAGCGCTTGGGTTCGATGCGGGTGAGCAGGCGCAGCGACTGCGCGTTCCCCTCGAAGCCGCCGCAGTCCTGCGCCACCTCGTTGAGTGCCTGTTCGCCGTTGTGCCCGAAGGGCGGGTGGCCCATGTCGTGCGACAGGCAGGCCGTCTCGACGAGGTCCGGGTCGCAGCCGAGCGCCGCGCCGAGCTCCCGGCCCACCTGCGCGCATTCCAGGGAGTGCGTCAGACGGGTGCGAGGGCTGGCGTCCCAGGCCCGGTTCATGGTGCCGGGCGTGACTACCTGGGTCTTGCCCGCGAGGCGGCGCAGGGCCGAGGAGTGCAGGACGCGGGCGCGGTCGCGCTGGAAGGCGGTGCGGCCGGGGCGTTTGTCGGGCTCGGGTGCCCAGCGCTCCACCGCCGCGGCGTCGTAGCCGGACTGGTCGATGGGGTGGGATGGGGTGGGGGGGATGGACGGGATGGACGGGTCCGGAATCGCTGCGGGTGTCTCGTGCGTGCCTTCCATGGACTGACAGTAAAGGCACGCGGTGACAAACGGTCAGGCCGACGTGAGCTGCCGCTGTACGGGAGCGGGTCGCGCCGGGGACGCGAGCGTCGTGTCGTAGCGGTGGAGCAGGAGGCGCGCCATCGCCGTGTGCGCGCCGAGCGGGGCCGCGGCTATCCAGGGGGCAGCCTGCGCGCACTGGGTGGCGAAGCGGCCCGGAGCCGTGAAGTACGCGGCGACGGCGGCGCGGTGCCGTCCTCTGACGGCGAGCGCACGCAGCGCGGCCGGGACGGTGGGCGAGGCGGCACTGGCGTAGGCGGGCACGACCGGGACGCCGAGCCGGGCGGCGAGGAGCGCGGCGGTGCGGGCCGTGTCGACGGCCGAGTCGGGGTCGCGGGAGCCGGCCGCCGCGAGGACCACGCCGCTGGTCCTGCGCGTACGGGCGTCGGGCCGCGGGTCCCAACCGGCCTCTACCAGGCGGGCGTACAGCGTTTCCACGAGGAGCGGGTGGGGGCCGAGCGGCGGGGCGACGCGGGCGTTCAGGTGCGGGGCCGTGGCCAGGGCTGCCGGGATGTCCTGCTTGACGTGGAAGCCGCGGGACAGGAGCAGCGGGGCGAGGACGGCGCGGCCGGGGGCGAGGGCCGCGAGCGTGTCGGTCAGGAGCGGTTCGTTCAGCTCGATGTGGCCGAGGTGGACGGGGAGCCCCGGGCGTTCCTCGCGCACCTTGTCGAGCAGTGCGTGGGCCGTGGCGAGCGCCCTCGGGTCGCGGCTGCCGTGTGCCACGACCACCAGGGCCGGCGGGGTGGGCGGGACCTGCGAGGGTGTGCGGCGGCTGCCGTCGAGCCGGACGTGGCTCAGCTGGGTGCCGAGCTGACTGGTGATCCTGGTCATGAGTTGCGCCGTGCTGTCGAGGTGGGCCGTGCCGGTGGGCTCGTCGCGCTGATGTTTCGACGCCGTCATGAACCGATCCTGTCCGGGGGAGGTTGCGGCGTCGTTGCGGGGCGGTGACGGGTCGCTTCCCCGGGGCTCACCAGGTGTTCGGGCGGATGTGAGGTGGGGTGTGGTGTGTGGGGTGGGGTGGGGTGTGGCGGTGGTGGGGTCCCAGCTTGTCGCGTGAACCGGTCGGCGGAAACGTGCGTCCAGTCGTGCGACGACGTTTTCTAGCAGGGGCGGTCAGTGGTGCGGATCCGGTTGCCGCGTACGCGGCGGGGGTGGCGGCGGTTCGTGCAGGGCGCTGTGGCCGTGTGTGTGCTGGCGCTGTTGCCGGCTACATGGCTGTTCGTCGTCACCGGGGACCGGCTGCGTGCGGTCGGCGATGCGCCGCGCACCGATGTCGCCGTGGTGTTCGGGGCCGGGCTCTGGGAGGGCGAGCCGTCGCCGTATCTCGCTCACCGGCTCGACGCCGCGGCCCGGCTCTACCTTGACGGGCGGATCCGGGTCGTTCTGGTGACTGGCGACAACAGCCGCGAGGACTACGACGAGCCCGACGCCATGCGCGCCTATCTGACCCGGCACGGGGTGCCGGACAAGGCCGTTGTCAGCGACTACGCCGGGTTCGACACGTGGGATTCGTGTGTGCGGGCCAAGAAGATCTTCGGGGTCGACCGGGCCGTGCTGATCAGCCAGGGGTTCCACATCCGGCGCGCGGTCGCCCTGTGCGAGGCGGCGGGCGTCTCGTCGTACGGCGTCGGCGTCGACGACCGGCACGACGTGACCTGGTACTACGGCGGGGCCCGTGAGGTGTTCGCGGCGGGGAAGGCTCTGGTCGATTCCGTGTTCCGGCCCGATCCACGGTTTCTCGGGGAACGGGAGCCTGGGGTTCAGGAAGCTCTGGAGGGTGGTCGGGGGGCTCGGGGGGCTCTGGAGGTCGGGCGTCGCTGATGCGCCGGGTGTGACGTGGGGCGGGGCCGCGGGGGTGTGTCCGTCCTCGCCATCGTGGCGCCTCCGCCCTGTGTCCCTTCACCGGCGCCTGCACCTCCGTGCCCCGGGCGGACACACCCCCACGTCCCCTCGCGACGGTTTCGCGGCTGATCCGCCGTTGTTCTCACCGTCCCGCCGGTGCCGCTAAGAGGGCGTCGTGCCTTGCGTGTAATCGGGCGTGGGCTGTCACGTAACAGCGTGCGCGCAGTGTGGGCCACATGCTCACTGTCACGCCCACCCACTGCCCCTACTGCTCCCTCCAGTGCGGGATGAATCTCGTCCCGACCGCCTCTGGTGCTGTCGAGGTCTCGGAGCGTGCCGGGTTTCCCGTCAATCGTGGTGCCCTGTGCGGGAAGGGGCGTACGGCCGCTGCCGTGCTGGAGCCGGGGGTGCGGTTGAGTGGGCCGCTTGTCCGCAAAGGGGGCGCGCTCGAGGCCGCTTCTTGGGGTGAGGCACTTGATCGTGTCGCCGAGGGGCTCTCCCGTACGCGTTCTGCTCATGGCCCGGACGCGTGCGGGGTCTTCGGCGGGGGCGGGCTCACCAACGAGAAGGCGTACGGGCTCGGGAAGTTCGCCCGGGTCGTGCTCGGGACCTCGCAGATCGACTACAACGGGCGGTTCTGCATGTCTTCCGCCGCGGCGGGACAGCTCGCCGCGTTCGGACTCGACCGGGGGCTGCCGTTCCCCCTGGAGGACATTCCGCGTACGGGATGTGTGGTTCTGGTGGGATCGAACATGGCCGAGACCATGCCCCCTGCGGTCCGCTATCTGAACGAACTGCGGGAGAACGGCGGCACGTTGGTCGTCATCGACCCCCGCCGCACGCGCACCGCCGAGCTCGCCGACCTCCATCTCGCGCCCCGGCCCGGGACCGATCTCGCCCTGGCTCTCGGGATGCTCCATCTCGTGGTCACCGAGGGGCGGGTCGACGAGGAGTTCGTGCGCACGCGCACACGCGGCTGGGAGGACGCGCGGGCCGCCGTGATGGCGCACTGGCCCGAGTACGTGGAGCGTGTGACCGGGGTCGCCGTGCCTCAACTGCGCGAGGCCGTGCGGATGTTCTGCGAGCCCGAGGCCGCGATGGTGCTCACCGCCCGCGGGCCCGAGCAGCAGTCCAAGGGCACCGACACCGTGGGCGCCTGGATCAACCTGTGCCTCGCGACCGGGCGCGCCGGGCGGCCCCTTTCCGGGTACGGGTGCCTGACCGGGCAGGGCAACGGGCAGGGCGGGCGCGAGCACGGGCAGAAGGCCGACCAGCTGCCCGGGTACCGGAAGCTGACCGACGCTGCGGCGCGTGCGCATGTGGCCGGCGTGTGGGGCGTGGACCCCGACTCCCTTCCCGGGCCCGGCCGTTCCGCGTACGAACTGCTCGACGCGCTGGGGCGTGACGTACGGGCTCTGCTGGTCATGGGGTCGAATCCGGTGGTTTCGGCTCCGCGTGCCGCCCATGTGGAGGGCAGGCTGCGGTCGCTCGACTTTCTGGTGGTGGCGGATGTGGTCCTTTCCGAGACCGCCGCTCTTGCCGATGTGGTGCTCCCCGTTACCCAGTGGGCCGAGGAGACGGGGACCGTGACCAGTCTGGAGGGGCGTGTGCTGCTGCGGCGTCGGGCGCTCTCGCCTCCGGACGGGGTACGGAGCGATCTGGAGGTGCTGCGTGAGCTGGCGGGGCGGCTGGGGGTGGAGAAGGGGTTCCCGGCCGATCCGGAGGAGGTTTTCGAGGAGTTGCGGCTGGCTTCGGAAGGGGGGCCTGCCGACTATGCAGGGATCTCCTATCGGCGGCTCGTCGAGGAGGACGGGGTGTTCTGGCCCTGTCCCGAAGAGGAACATCCGGGCACGCCCCGGCTCTTTCTGGAACGGTTCGCCACCGAGGACGGGCGGGCCCGGTTCGTCGCCGTCTCGCACCGGGCCGCCGCCGAGGAGCCGGACGCCGAGTTCCCCGTCCATCTGACGACCGGGCGCGTCGTGTCGCAGTACCAGTCGGGTGCGCAGACCCGGCGCGTGGCCGAGCTGAACGCTGCCGCGCCCGGCCCCTTCGTGGAGCTGCACCCGCGGCTCGCCGCACTGATCGGGGTGGCGGAGGGCGAGCCGGTCGCCGTCGTCTCCCGGCGCGGGCGGGCCGAGGCACCCGCCCGGATCACCGCGGGCATCCGGCCCGACACGGTATTCATGCCGTTCCACTGGCCGGGCGCCGGGCGCGCCAATAACCTGACCAACCCCGCGCTCGATCCGACGTCCCGGATGCCGGAGTTCAAGGTGTGCGCGGTACGGGTCGAGGCGGCCGGCACCGGGGCCGGTGACCGCCGGGGCGGTGTGGCCCACGTTTGAAACATGGCGGGCGGACGGTTAGCTTGGGTCGTAGCTTGAAAGTTCAAGCATATCGATTCCGAGTCAGGAGAACCCCACGTGACCTCCCTCGCGAACCAGCTCGGCCCGCTCCGCGCGCCCGGCTCACCCACCCCCGCCGCGCCCGCCCACGCCTATGACCTCGGCCTTCTCGTACTGCGCCTCGCCCTCGGCCTGACCATGGCCGCGCACGGCGCACAGAAGCTCTTCGGCTGGTTCGGCGGGGGCGGGATCGACGGCACCGGGCAGTTCTTCGCCGCGTCCGGCTACCCGTCACCGAAGGCGTTCGCCGTGGTCGCCGGGCTCAGCGAGACCCTCGGCGGGCTCGGCCTCGTGCTCGGCCTGCTCACCCCGCTGGCCGCCGCAGCCGTGGCCGGCACGCTGGTGAACGCCATCGCCGTGAAGTGGGGCGGCGGCTTCTTCGCGCCGCAGGGCATCGAGTACGAGCTCCTGATCGCACTCGGCGCGGTGGCGCTCGCCCTGACCGGCCCGGGGCGCATCGCCTTCGACCGCTTTCTGCCGGGGCTTCGGTCCCACCGCCTCGGCTACGGCGTCAGCGCCGTGGTGCTCGGCGTGGTCGTGGCGGGGATCACTCTGTTGTTGCGTAAGTGAGTCGGGTTGAGTTGAGCTGGGTTTAGTTGGGTTTGAGTTGAGTTGATCGGCCGGTGAGTTCGTCAGCCGGTGACGGCCCGGGTGCTGAAGCGCTCGGGCCGTTCCGGCGTTTCCGGCACCCGCACTCAGGCGCCCCCCGTCTCCCCCGCGATCCACGCCAGGTACCCGGCACTCCCCCGCACCACCGGCGTCGCGATGATTTCCGGGGTGTCGTAGTCGTGCGCCTCCAACAGCCATGACTCCAGAGCCTCGTAGCCGTCGGCCGTGGTCTTGAGGAGCACCTGCCACTCCTGGGCGGTCTCCGTGTTGCCCTGCCAGCGGTAGACCGACGTGACCGGGCCCGCGATCTGCGCGCAGGCCGCGAGGCGGGCCTCGACCGCCCCCGTCGCCAGGGTGTGGGCCTTGCCTTCGTCGTCGGTCGTGGTGAGGACCGTCAGGGCCAGTGCGTTCCCGTCCATCGCGTTCATGTCCCTCTCGTTCGCGTCCGTTCCTTTCACGGGCCGTGCGTGCAGATTCTGCACGTGAACACCTATTCACAGCTCCACCACGGGGGCGCTATGGACATGACATGTCATGGACCTTTAAATCTGAGACGTCATCAGTGTGACCCCCCTCAGCGCGCCCGCGCGCCGTCACTAGGAGCCCGATGAGACCTGCCCGGACCACATCGCGACTCACCACCGCCGGCATAGCCACGGCGGCCGCCACCCTGCTGGCCGCCGCCCTCGCCCCCACCGCGGGCGCCGACTCCGGCGACCGCACCCCACCGACCCGGGCCGACGCCGTCCGCCACGCGACGGCCGCGCTCACCGCCGAGGCCGCCCACCTCGGACTCACCGGCGCGCAGGGCGCCTCCGTGCGGGACGTCGTCGTCGACCCCGACGGTACCCAGCACGTGCGCTACAACCGCACCTACCGTCAACTGCCCGTTCTCGGCGGTGACTTCGTCGTCCATCTGAACCGCGACGGCGGCTACCGCTCCGCGAACCGCGCGGTGCGCGGCGACCTCGCCGTGCCGAGCGTGACGCCGGATCTCCCCGCCCCGAAGGCCGCCGACATCGCCGCCGCCGCCCTGCGCGCCGCCAACCCGGGCGAGCTGCTGCGCAAGGTCGTCGCCAAGCCCGCGCTCGTCGTGGACGCGCTGCACGGCGCGCCGAAGCTGGCATGGCGCACGGACACCGCGGGCAAGGACTCGCTCGGCAACCCCGTCGCCCGCGTGGTCCTCACCGACGCCACCACCGGCAAGCAGATCGACGCCTGGGACAGCATCGAGACCGCGACCGGCGACGGGAAGTCCCTCTACGCGGGCACGGTGCCGCTGGAGACGACCCAGTCCGGGTCGACGTACCAGCTCAAGGACGCGACGCGGGGCGGCACCTACTCGGGTGACGCGCAGAACAAGACCGACGGCTGCATCCTGACCATCTGCTGGAGCCGGGCCCCCGCGGTGGTGTTCACCGACGCCGACAACCACTGGGGCACCGGCGCGAACGCCGACCGCTCGTCGGCCGCCGTGGACGCCCAGTACGGGACCGACACGACGTGGGACTACTACAAGAACGTCCACGGCCGTAACGGCATCGGCGGCGACGGCAAGGGCTCGTACAACCGCGTCCACTACGGCAGCAACTACAACAACGCCTTCTGGGACGACACCTGCTTCTGCATGACGTACGGCGACGGTGACGGGTCGACGTTCGGGCCGCTCGTGGCTCTCGACGTCGCCGGACACGAGATGTCGCACGGTGTGACGTCGAAGACGGCCGGGCTCACGTACTCCGGCGAGTCCGGTGGCCTGAACGAGGCCACCTCCGACATCTTCGGCACGCTCGTCGAGTTCTACGCGAACAACGCCTCCGACCCGGGCGACTGGCTCATCGGCGAGAAGATCGTGAAGCCCGGCTTCGGCCAGGCGGCGCTGCGCTTCATGGACCAGCCCAGCAAGGACGGCAACTCCGCCGACTGCTGGAGCTCGTCGGTCGGCAACCTCGACGTGCACTACTCGTCCGGGGTCGCCAACCACTTCGCGTACCTGCTCGCCGAGGGCAGCGGGCCGAAGGTCATCGGCGGCGTCCAGCACAACAGCAAGACGTGCAACGGCTCGACGCTGAGCGGCATCGGCAAGGACAAGCTCGGCAAGATCTGGTACCGGGCCCTGACCGTATACATGACGTCCTCGACGAACTACGCGGGCGCCCGCACGGCGACGCTGAGCGCGGCGAAGGACCTGTACGGGGCCGGCAGCGCGGAGTACGCGGCCGTGGCCGCGACCTGGTCGGCCGTGTCCGTGGGCTGACATCGCGCATGAGTGAGAGAGGCCCCCGTAGTCGTCGACTGCGGGGGCCTCCGGCTGCCCAGCCTCAACTGCCGTACGGGCGCACCCCCTTCGCGTCCCGCAGCGCCTTCGCCCACCACGCCAGCTGGTCGAGCATCGACTTCACCGCGGCGGCCGGGGCCTCGGGGTCGCGGTGGGCGCCGGAGTCGTCGAAGAGGCGGCCCGCGTTGGTGAGGGAGACGGTGTCCCTGACCGTGACGGCGTGCAGCTCGGCGAAGACGGTGCGCAGGTGCTCGACCGCGCGCAGGCCGCCGGAGATGCCGCCGTACGAGACGAAACCGACGGGCTTGGCCTGCCATTCGGCGTGGTGCCAGTCGATGACGTTCTTGAGGGACGCCGGGTAGGAGTGGTTGTACTCGGGCGTGAGGACGATGAAGGCGTCGGCCGAGGCCAGCTTCGGGGTGACCTTGGCCAGCTCGGCCCGTACCCCGGCGGACGGGTCGTAGGAGAGGGCGGTGGGCAGGTCGGTGGCGGCGACGTCGATCACGTCGACGGCGAAGTCGGGGCGCTCCTTGAGCAGGGACAGGATCCAGTCGGCGACGACGGGGCCGAAGCGGCCCTCGCGGTTGCTGCCGATGACCAGGGCGACCCGGACGGGGGCCTCGGTGCGGACGGAAACGGGGGCTGCGGCCTGTACGGCTGTGGTGTTCATGGCGCCACCCTGATACCTGAAGCTTTGTTGAGGTCAAGCGGGCGCCGCGCGGGTCGGGTCACCCGTTCACAGGCGCCCGCCGCCCCTTTCGGGCACTCTCCTCCGATACGTCGGTGACCTGCTGGAATGCACCTGTCGAGGTGTCAGGTGACGCCCTTTCACCGGATTTCTGATGGTTCACCAGGAGGCGTTCCGGGGCGATTGCCTTTTATCTCGGTAGGGCAGGGGCGTGACCGACGCAGCGGCACTTGAAGGTGCCGCGGGCCGTGCCCCCTCGGAGGAGCACGACACGATGCGCACACCCCGTCTGCTGACCGCTGCCGCGCTCGCCGCGGCCGCCGCGGCACTGACCGCCGCGCCCGTGTACGCCGGTAAGGGCGGCCTCGAGGTGTACCCGGCGAACGCCACCGCGGGCGACACGGTCACCGTCAACACCACCGCGTGCGGCGCGGCCCGCAGCGCCGCCGGGGACGCGAGCGCGGTCGGCGCGGGCGTCTTCACGCTCGCCCCGGGCACGCAGGAGAAGGACGCCGTGGGGCGGTTCCAGGTGCCGCCTTCGGCGCAGCCCGGCACCTACGAGATCGTCGCGAAGTGCTCCGGCGGCGGGCAGGTGACGGGCGATCTGATGGTCGCGCTCACCACCTCCCAGGGCCAGGTCCCTCCCAAGGGCCATGTGAAGACGGGGGTCGGCGGCGCACTCGGCACCGATCCCGGGAAGACCGCGGCGGGAGTGGCAGCGCTTGCCGTCGCCGCCGCGGGCGGTACCTGGCTCCTGCACCGCCGGGCGAGAGGCGAAGGGTTCTGACGGGTGCCGGACGGACGGCCTCCGCTGTCCCTTCCGGCCCCCTGGTACCGCCTGTCCTCTCCTCCCCCGGCCGTGCACCCCCCTCGCGCGGCCGGGGGAGGAAGGCGACCCCCACACCCACTTCGATCTGGAGAAGCCGATGCCTCAGGCGCGCCGCCGCACAGTCGGCAACGGGCTCATAGCCGCGCTCACCACTCTCGCCCTGTGTCTGGGCACCTGGCTGCTGAGCCAGGGCACCGAGGCGCACGGACCGCCGCAGCCGTCCGCCGCGCAGGCCGCACCCACACACCCCGGCACCGGCCGCGAGCCGCCCGGCGCGGCCCCCCTCTCCTCCTCGCCTCCCGACCGCATCCGCATCCCCTCGATCCGCGTGAACGCACCGCTGATGGGGCTCGGCCTGACCCCGCAGGGCAGCCTGGACGTGCCGCCGCCGAAGGAGAAGAACCTGGCCGGCTGGTACGAGGCCGGGACCGCGCCCGGCGTACGCGGCACGGCGATCGTGGCCGGGCACGTAGACAACGCCGAGGGGCCCGCCGTCTTCTACGACCTGGGCGCCCTGGCCAAGGGCCACACCATCGAGGTCGACCGCCGCGACGGCTCCGTCGCCGTGTTCACCGTCGACGCCGTCGAGGTCTACGACGCCCGCGCCTTCCCCGACGAGAAGGTGTACGGCGCGGCGGACCGGCCCGAGCTGCGTGTCATCACGTGCGGGGGCGGCTACTCGAAGAAGACCGGCTACCGGGGCAACGTCGTGGTGTTCGCCCATCTGACGGGCAGCCGCTGAGCCCTCACACTCCCCCCTCGCGCTCGCTGAGCGCAGCGTTCCCCGTGGGAAACGGGAGGGATGCGGCCGGGTAACACCGGCCCCGCAGGCTGCCGTGCATGACCTTCGTGACGGACCCCGGGCGCGTGGTGGTGATCGGCACCGGCCTCGCCGGTACCCGGCTCGCCCGGCGCCTCGGCGCTGCCGCCGTACTCATCGGCGAGGAGGCGCACGCCCCGTACAACAGGGTGCTGCTCGCCGAGGTCCTCGCGGGCAGCTACGGCGCCGATGTCATCGCGCTGCCCCGCCACACCGGAACCCACCTGCGGACCCGCGCCGTCCGCATCGACCGCGACGAGCGGCTGGTGCGCTGCGAGGACGGCTCCGGCGTCCCTTACGACACCCTCGTGCTCGCCACCGGATCGAACCCGGTCCTGCCGCCCCTGCGCGGACTGTTCGCGCCGGGCGCGGCGGAGCTGCCGGGCGGGGTGTACGCCTTCCGCACCATGGACGACTGCCTGGCCCTGTCGCGGGCGGTGGCTCCCGGGGTGCGCGCGGTCGTCGTCGGCGGCGGGCTCCTCGGGGTGTCCGCGGCCCGTGCGCTCGCCCGGCGCGGCGCCCAGGTGGTGCTCACGCAGCAGTCCGAGCGCCTGATGGAGCGCCAGCTCGACCCGCGGTCCTCGCACCTCGTGCACGAGCACCTCACCGCGCTCGGCGTCGAGGTGCACACGCAGTGCCGGGTGCGGGGTGTGGGCGTCGTCGACGGGGCCGTGTGCCGCGTCGAGCTCGCCGACGGCTATGTCCTCGGCACGGATCTGACGGTCCTCGCGTGCGGGGTGCGTCCCCGGACGGGGCTCGCGGCGGCGGCCGGGCTCGACGTGCGCGAGGGGATCGTCGTCGACGACGAGCTGCGCACCTCGGACCCCCGCGTGCGCGCGGTCGGGGACTGCGCCCAGCACGCGGGCCGCGTCTACGGGCTCGCGACCCCGGCCGTCGAACAGGCCGACGCGCTCGCCGAGAACCTGCTCTCCGGGCGGCGGCGCCCGTACACGGGCACCCGCACCCTCACCCGGCTGACCCTGCCGCACGAGGCGGGACCGCTCGACCTCGCGGCGTTCGGGGAGCCCGAGGCGCTGCCCGGTGACGACGTCGTGCAGCTCGCCGACGCCACCCGCGGCACGTACCGCAAGGTCGTCGTCCGCGGTGACCGGCTCGTCGGCGGGGTCCTGGTCGGCGAGCTCGGCACGGTCGGGGCGCTCGCCCGCGCCTGGGAGGCCGACGACCCGCTGCCCGCCGACGGCGCACCCCTGCTCCACCTGCTCACTCACGACGGAGGCCTCTGAGATGCCCACCATGCCCACACTCGTCCTCGTCGGCCACGGCATGGTCGGCCAGCGCTTCCTGGAGGCCCTGGCCGAGCGCGGGCTCACGGAAACGCACCGCGTCGTCGTGCTGTGCGAGGAGCCGCGCCCCGCCTACGACCGGGTCCGGCTCACCTCGTACTTCTCGGGCCGCACCCCGGACGAACTCTCGCTCACGGACGCGGAGTTCATCGCCCGGAACGGCATCGAGCTGCACCTCGGGGACCCCGCCGAGCACATCGACCGCGATATGCGGACGGTCACGGCGCGCTCCGGTCTTCGGGTCACGTACGACACGCTCGTCCTCGCGACCGGCTCCTACCCGTTCGTGCCGCCCGTGCCTGGCAAGGACGCGACGGGCTGCTTCGTGTACCGCACGATCGAGGACCTCCTCGCGATCGAGGAGTACGCGAAGGAGCACGCCACGACCGGGGCCGTGGTGGGCGGCGGGCTGCTCGGCCTGGAGGCGGCGGGCGCCCTGCGCGGCCTCGGCCTCGACACGCATGTCGTGGAGTTCGCGCCGCGCCTGATGCCGGTGCAGGTCGACGAGGGAGGCGGCGCGGCCCTCCTGCGCACCATCACGGACATGGGCCTGAGCGTCCACACCGGGGTCGGCACGCAGGAGATCCTGACCGGCGGCGAGAACGGTGAGGACGGCGCGGTGCGCGCCATGAAGCTGTCCGACGGATCGGAGCTGGCGACGGACCTGGTGGTGTTCTCGGCGGGCGTACGGCCGCGTGACCAGCTTGCCCGCGACATGGGGCTCACGGTGGGCGCGCGCGGCGGCATCACCGTCGACGAGCGGTGCCGCACCAGCGACCCCGCGGTGTACGCGATCGGCGAGTGCGCGCAGGCCGTGGACGGCCGCGTGTACGGCCTGGTCGCGCCGGGCTACGAGATGGCGCAGACGGTGGCCGCCGCGATCGCGTCGGAGGACGGGCAGTTCACCGGTGCCGACCTGTCGACGAAGCTGAAGCTGCTCGGCGTGGACGTGGCGTCGTTCGGCGACGCGCACGGCGCGGCCGACGGCTGTCTCGACGTCGTCTACTCGGACTCGCGCTCGGGCACGTACAAGAAACTCGTCGTGGGCCCGGAGGGGGAGCTGCTCGGCGGGATCCTGGTCGGGGACGCGGAGGCGTACGCGACGCTGCGCGCGCTGACCGGTTCGGTGCCGCCCGTGGCGCCCGAGCAGCTCGTGCTGCCCGCGGGGGCGGGGGCGCCGGTGGCGCTGGGCCCGGAGGCACTGCCCGGCGACGCGGTGATCTGCTCCTGCCACAACGTCACCAAGGAGGCGATCCAGGCGCACGCCACGCTGCCCGAGGTGAAGAAGTGCACCAAGGCCGGTACGGGCTGCGGCAGTTGCGTGAAGCTCATCGGCCGGCTCCTCCCGCAGAGCGGCGACAAGGGCCTGTGCGGCTGCTTCCCGCACACCCGCGCCGAGCTGTACGAGATCGTCCGGGTCAAGCGGATCGCGTCGTACGCGGACCTGCTCGACGCGCACGGCCGTGACGGCGCGCGCGGCGGCGAGGGCTGCGAGGTGTGCAAACCGGCGGTCGGCTCGATCATCGCCTCGCTCGCCCCGACGATCGGCGCCGACGGTCATGTCCTCGACGGCGAGCAGGCGGCGCTCCAGGACACGAACGACCACTTCCTCGCCAACCTCCAGAAGAACGGTTCCTATTCGGTGGTGCCCCGCATTCCGGGCGGCGAGGTCACCCCGGAGAAGCTGATCGTGATCGGTGAGGTGGCGCGCGACTTCGGCCTCTACACAAAGATCACCGGGGGCCAGCGGATCGACTTGTTCGGCGCGCGGGTCGAGCAACTGCCGTTGATCTGGGCACAGTTGGTGGCCGCCGGTTTCGAGTCGGGCCACGCGTACGGCAAGGCGCTGCGGACGGTGAAGTCGTGCGTGGGACAGACGTGGTGCCGCTACGGCGTCCAGGACTCCGTGCGCATGGCGATCGACCTGGAGCTGCGCTATCGAGGCCTGCGGGCGCCGCACAAGCTGAAGTCGGCCGTGTCGGGCTGCGGGCGCGAGTGCGCGGAGGCCCAGTCGAAGGACTTCGGGGTGATCGCCACGGCCAACGGCTGGAATCTGTACGTGGGCGGCAACGGCGGCGCGACCCCGCGCCACGCGGACCTCCTCGCGCAGGACCTCTCCGACGCGGAACTGATCCGGCTGATCGACCGGTTCCTGATGTTCTACATCCGCACGGCCGACCGTCTCGAGCGGACGGCGAGCTGGCTGGAGCGGATCGAGGGCGGCCTCGACCACGTACGGGACGTCGTCGTGCACGACTCCCTCGGCCTCTGCGACGAACTGGAGGCCCTCATGGCCGACCACGTCGCGCACTACCGCGACGAGTGGGCCGACACCCTCGACGACCCGGAGCGCCTGGAGCGCTTCGTGTCCTTCGTGAACGCGCCCGACGCGCCGGACCCGCTGGTGCGGTTCGTTCCGGAGCGCGACCAGATCAAGCCCGACCTGCCCCTGCTGTCCATCGGCTCCCGCCCCCTGGAAGGATCGTCGACGTCATGACCGTCGCTCCCGAGAAGACCGCCGTGATGGTGCAACTCCGCCTGGCGGACGCCTGGTTCACGGTGTGCGAACTGGCCCGGCTGACCCCGGGCCGCGGGGTCGCGGCGCTGCTCCCCGACGGCCGGCAGGCCGCCGTGTTCCTGGACCGCGCGGGCCGCCTGTACGCGGTGGGCAACCGTGACCCGTTCACGGGCGCCGCGGTCCTCTCGCGCGGCCTGATCGGTTCGGCCGAGGGCCGTCCGTTCGTCGCGTCGCCGCTGCTCAAGCAGCGCTTCGACCTGGAGAGCGGCGCGTGCCTCGACGACGAGGCGTACGCGGTCACCACGTACGCCGTGCAGACCACGCCCAGCATTTCTTGACCGATCATTCCACTTTCACCTAGTCTCCCTTTCGTGGCCAGGACCAAGGAATTCGATCCGGACGCCGCGCTCCAGTCGGCCCTAGAGCTGTTCTGGCGGCGCGGCTACGAGGCGACGTCGATGGCGGACCTCGTCGGCCACCTCGGCATCGGCCGCGCCAGCATCTACGCGACCTTCGGCAACAAGCACGAGCTGTACCTGAAGGCGATGGACCGGTACACCGAGTCCGCCGACGCGGCCATCCTCGCGGACCTGTCGGCCGGCGGCCCCGCGCTGCCGGCCGTCCGCGCCCTCGTCCGTCGCTTCGCCGCCGAGGCGACGACCGAGGAACGGCGCCTGACCGGCTGTTTCGTCACCAACACGGCGGCCGAGCTGGCCCCGCACGACACGGCGGCGGCCCGCCGCGTGGAGCGCAGCTGGGAGCACATCGAGATGCTGCTGCACGCCTCGCTCACGCGGGCCCGCGCCCAGGGCGAGCTGCCCGCCGGCCGCGATCCGCGGGCACTCGCCCGTCTGCTGCTCGTCCTGATGCAGGGCATGCGCGTCGCCGGGAAGGCGTCGCCGGACCCGGCGCGCGTACGCGACGCGGCCGAGCAGGCACTCGGCCTGCTGGACTGAACCTCGACCGTTCTCGGACCCACGCGTCCGACTCTTCACACGTCTTCATAATGAACCAATCGTTCTAGATAAGGACTCGACTCATGTCCCGCAGTCGCTTCGCCGGCCAGAACGTCCTCGTCACCGGCGCCGGAACCGGCCTCGGGCGGGCCATCGCGCTCGCCTTCGCCGCCGAGGGCGCACGCGTCGTCGTCGCCGGACGGACCCGCGCCACCCTCGACGGGACCGTGGACCTCATCGAGGCGGCGGGCGGCACCGCCGTCGCGCGCACCGCCGACGTGAGCCGGGCCGGGGATCTTCAGGAGCTGGTGCGCGCCACCGTCGAGCGGTTCGGGTCACTCGATGTCGCCGTGAACAACGCGGGCGTCTTCCGCGGCGCGGGCCCGGTCGCCGAACTCGCCGCCGACGACTGGCAGACGCTGCTCGACATCAATGTCACCGGCGTACTCCTCGCTCTCCAGGCCGAGGTCGCGCAGATGCGGACGCAGGCGCGCGGCGGCGCCATCGTCAACATCTCCTCCAACCTCGGCCCCCACAAGTCCCGGGCGGGCGTGACGGGTTACGCCGTGTCGAAGGCGGCCGTCTCCGCCCTGACCAGGGGCGCGGCCCTCGACCACATCGGTGACGGGGTCCGCGTCAACGCGGTGAGCCCCGGCCCCTCCGCGACCGCCATGTCCCTGCTCCCCGGCGAGACCGAGGCCGAGCGGGCCATCCGCATGAAGGAGCAGTCACCGCTCGGCCGGGTCGCGGCGCCGGGCGAGGTCGCCGCCGCCGTGCTGTACCTGGCGTCCGAGGACGCCGCGTCCGTGGTCGGCGCCGACCTGGTGATCGACGGCGGCGCGGCGGCATAGCCCGTACGGACGGGGGTGGGGTCAGTCGTCGATGCCCGAGCGCTCCACCCCCGCCACGATCCAGCGCTGGAAGAACAGGAACACCACGAGCAGCGGCACGATCGACACGGCCGCCGCGACGAACAGCTCGTGGAGCCGGACCACTTGGGCCGTGGTGAAGGACGAGAGAGCCACCTGGACGGTCCACGCGTTGCGGTCCTGGCCGATGACCAGGGGCCACAGGAAGGAGTTCCACGCGCCGATGAAGACGATCGTGCCGACGGCCGCGAAGACGGGCCGCGAGTTGGGCACGACCACCCGCCAGTACGTACGCCAGTACCCGAGCCCGTCGACGCGCGCCGCGTCCTCCAGCTCCCCCGGGAACCCGAGGAAGGACTGGCGGAAGACGAAGCACGCGAAGGCGGAGAACAGCGTCGGGACGATCAGGCCGCGCAGCGTCGAGATCCAGCCCAGCGACGAGACGAGCACGAAGCTCGGCACGAACGTGACCGCGGCCGGGACCATCAGGGTGCCCAGGATCGCGTAGAAGACCTTGTTCGCGTGCCGGTAGGGGATGCGGGCCAGGCCGTAGCCGGCGAGCGAGGCGAGGAGCAGGGTGCCGAGTGTCGTCGCGACCGCGATGAGCGCGGAGTTGAGCAGGGAGCGGGCGTAGGGGACGGACGTGTCGGCGAAGAGTTCCCGCACGTTTCCCCAGCGCAGCGAGGACGGGAAGAACGTCCATTCGGGCGAGGTGATGTCGCTCTCTGCCGCGAGCCCGTTGCGTACCAGGAGGTAGAACGGGATCAGGAAGAGGAGCGCCAGCGCGATCAGCAGGGCGAGGCGCAGGGCGCGGCCCGCCCTGACGCGGGAGTCGTCCCTCACGGTGTCTCCTTCACTGTGCCTCCTTGCGGCCGAGGCCGAACCACTTGGCCTGCCCCACCGTCACGACCGCGATGATCAGGGCGAGCAGCACGGCGCCCGCGCTGCCGAGCCCCAGGTTCTGCCCCTGGCCGAGGGCCGTGTAGTAGAGGTAGACGAGCGGGGGCCTGGCGTACGGCGGATAGCCCCGGGCGTCCGAGAGCAGGTTGTAGAACTCGTCGAAGGCCTGGAAGGCGTTGATGACGAGGAGCAGGACCACGGCCACGGAGGTGGCCCGCAGCTGCGGGAACGTGATGTGCCGGAAGACCTGCCAGCCGGGCCGCGCCCCGTCGACGGCCGCCGCCTCGTAGAGGCTGGGGCTGATGCGCTGGAGCCCCGCGAGGAACAGCACCATGTAGAAGCCGGCCTGCAGCCAGAGCCGTACGGTGACGATGACGGCCCAGTACCAGGGCGGGTCGGTCGTCGACAGCCAGGCGATCTGATCGCCGCCGAACCAGCCGAGGACGGTGTTGGCGAGCCCGAACCGCACCCCGTTGAAGATCGACATCTTCCAGATCAGCGCGGCCACCACGTAGGAGCAGGCGGCGGGCAGGAAGAAGACCGAGCGGAAGAACGCCTGGGCGCGGCGCTGCCGGTTCACCATCAGGGCGAGGGCGAGCGAGAGCGCGTAGGTCGCGGGCACGATGAAGAGCGAGAAGACGAGGAACGTCCACAGGCTGTCGGTGAAGGCCTCGTTCCGCAGCATCGCCGTGTAGTTGCCGAGGCCGACGAAGTCGGTCGGGGTGACGGTGTTGCGCGCGTCGAAGAAGCTGAGGTAGACGCTCCAGCCGAGCGGGATGTAGGTGAAGACGCCGAGGCCGAGGAGGAAGGGCCCGACGAAGATCCAGAACCAGAGGGTGCGGTTCTGGACTCCGGCCCACTTCCGTGCCGTGCCGCCCTGCCCGCGGCCTCTCTGCCGAGGGATCGCCTGGCGGCGGCCCTCTTGCCGCAGGCTCACTTCTTCTTCACACGGTCGAGCTCGGCCGACACCTTCCGCACGACTCCCTTGAGCTCGCCGTCCGGGCTCGCGCCGTCCTTGATGATCCGGCTCAGGGCGTCCTGGTACGCGGTCTGGCTCGCGGGTGTCCACCTCAAGGGCTGGGCGAAGCCGTGGTCGGTCGTGAAGCGGACGGCGTCGGCCGCCGCGCCGTTGCGCAGCTTCGCGGCCTTCTTCGCCAGCGAGATACGGGCCGGGATGTGGAAGCCGTACGAGAGGGCGAAGTCCTCCTGGTGGTCGGTGCGGTCGATCCACAACCACTTGAGGTAGTCCTTCGCGGCCTGCTGGTGCTTGCCGCGGGTGGAGACCGCCGCGCCGTACGCGCCGACCGGCACCGACGGCTCGCCCGCGCCGTCCTTCGGGAAGGGCAGGACGCCGAAGTCGTCGCCGAGTTCCTTCTGCACGGTGGGCAGCGCCCACAGTCCTGACCACTGCATGGCGGTCAGGCCCTGGACGAACGCCGACGGGTCGGACCAGTCGGAGGGCGCGCCCAGGAGCAGCGACTTGTCGGCGTACAGCTGGTGGATCTTGCCGAGGGCGCGGGCGGCGGCCGGGTCGTCGAAGCCGACCTTGCCGTCCTCGGTGACGAGTTCGAGGCCGGCCGCGTACAGAGGCGTGCCGCCGAGGACGCCCGCGCCGCCGTCGTTGCCGAGGAAGAGGCCCTTCGTCTTCTTCGAGGTGAGCTTCTTCGCGGCGTCCACGAGCTCGTCGAGCGTCCCCGGGGGCTCGACGCCCGCGTCGGCGAGCAGGCTCTTGCGGTAGTAGAGCATCTGCATGTCGATGACCTGCGGGATCGCCCAGATCCTGCCGTCGTACGTCTTCGGAGCGAGGACCGCCGGGTTGAAGTCGTCCTTGACCCCCTCGAACAGGCCGGTGAGGTCGGCGATCTGCTTGCCCTGGATCTGGTCGAGGGTGGGCCCGTTGACCTCGAAGACGTCGGGCCCCGAGTCGGTGAGGAGCGCGGCGGCGGTCTGCTCGTCGTAGTTGCCGGGCCGCCACTGCACGGTGACGTGCGCCTTCCCGTACCCGGCGGCGTACTTCTTCACGGCCTGCTCGGTGCCCTGCTCGCCGTACTGGTGGTACCACTGCGCCAGCTCCGGCCCACCGCCCGAACCGCCGTCGTCCCGGCCGGTGTTGGAGCCGCACGCGGTGAGCAGCCCCAGCGCGGCACCGGTCCCGAGCAGTCCCCTGCGGCTGATGGTCATTGATCGTCCCCCTGCTGTTCGCTGCTTTACGGACGCCGGCTTCTTTTGGGCGTCCACGGATTCCGACGGCCCAACGATCAACCATGCAGCCGGATTACGACAGAGGGACTACGGCCGTATGTCGGCCCTCCCGTCAGCGGGGCGTCAACGTGCGCGGCAGCCGGATCAGCGACGCGTCAAGAGTGCTGACCTGGGGCACCGCGCGGGCTTACGGTGCGCTGCATGGAACGCGATACGAGGGCGGGATCCCGCGGGCGGGCGGCGACGCCGGCCTCGCGGGACGTGGTGGTGCGGGACCGGCGGTGGGCCGCCGATCTGCGGGCGGCGGTGTTCTGCGCGCTCACGCTGTTCTGCCTGATCCTGGTGATCGACACGGCCAACGGCACACTGAGCGCGGCGCGGGTCGGACTGTGGGCGGGGCTCTCGGTGCTGCTGCACGCCGTGCTGCATCCGCCGCTGGTCAGCGCGGGTCCCGGCTGGCTCGCCGTGCGCGGCGTCCGGGGGACGCGGCGGGTCTGCACGGATCTGCTCACGTCGGTGCGCCACAGCGACGGGGTGACGCCGCGGCTCGTGCTGCGGGACGCGCTCGGCGGGCGCGTGGAGCTGGACCCGAAGGTGCTCACCGACAACCCGGTGCTGTGGCACCGCTTGGAGACGGGCGCGCGCAGGGCCCGCACGAGCGGGCTGCTCCGCTGCGGCACCCCGGTCATCGACCGCCTCGCGGCCCGCATCGACGGCGACGCGGCCCGCGCGGTGTTCGAGGCCTCGGAGCTGGACTAGGGCCCCCGGCGGAAAGGCCTGGTGGTTCGCCCTAGAACGTCACGCCCGTCAGCTGTTCCGACGCCGCCCACAGCCGCTCCCCCGACACGTCGTCGAGGGTCCGCCCGGCCCGCCACGACTTCGCGGGCGCCCCGCGCCACATCATCAGGGACGGCCCGGTGAACGAGTCCGGGCGCACGCCGGGAGCCGTCGCCGCGTACAGCGTGGGCAGCGCGCCGGCCTCGGCGGACTGGGCCATGGCCCGGTTGCCGAGCTCGACGACGCGCTCGACCGCCTTGCGGCCCTCCATGCGCGCGCCCTGCGTCGCGAGGTTCGTGGACGCGTACCCGGGGTGCGCGGACGCCGCGACGACGTCCGACCCGCGCGCCGCGAGCTTGCGCGCCAGCTCGTGGATGAACAGCAGGTTCGCCGTCTTGGAACGGCCGTACGCGACCCAGCGCCGGTAGCGGCGCTCGCTGTTGAGGTCGGCCACGTCGATGTCGGCAAGGATGTGGAGCATGCTGGAGACGCTGACGACGCGGGCGCCGGGTGTGTCGAGGAGCCGGGGCAGGAGCAGGCCGGTCAGTGCGAAGTGGCCGAGGTGGTTGACGCCGAACTGCGTCTCGAAGCCGTCGGCGGTCCGCCCGAGGGGCAGCGCCATCACGCCCGCGTTGTTGATCAGCAGATCGAGTCGCTCGCCGCTGCCGTGCGATCCGGCGAACTTCCGCACGGACGACAGATCACCCAGGTCGAGCTGCCCGAACTCGGCCTGCGCGCCCGGCACTTCGGAGCGCAACCGCTCCAGGGCGGCCGTGCCCCGCGTCTCGCTGCGGCAGGCGAGGACGACGCGGGCACCCTTGCGGGCCAGCTCGCGAGCCGTGATGTAGCCGATGCCGCTGTTGGCGCCGGTGACCACGGCCGTGCGGCCGCTCTGGTCGGGGATGTCGCTAGCGTTCCAGCCGGTCATGGCTGTGCTCCCTGGGCGAGGGGATACGGGGGTGCCCGACTGTACTTACCCGCCAGTAGATGCGGAACCCCGCACCCCCGTTTCCCCTCTCGGAGTGCTCAGCCGCGCACTTCGAACCGGTACAGCGAGTACCCGTACGTCGTCTGCCGCTTCACCCCGAGCATCCGCACCCGCCGCGCCTGCACGGCGTCGAGCTCGACCGAGTCGACGCCGGCCGTGGTCCGGTCGCGGCGTGCGGCGACGGTGCGCCAGGACGAGCCGGTGGCGTCCTCGGAGACCTGGAGGTCGTAGTCCCGTCCCGCGGCCGTCTCCCAGTCGAGGACGATCCGCCGCACGGTCCGTGTCTGCTCCAGGTCGACGGCGATCCACTCACCGTCCGTGTACTGCGACGCCCAGCGGGTGCCCGGGTCGCCGTCGGTGGCGTTGGGCGCGGTGAGCGTGGCCGTCTCGGCGGAGGACGCGGTGGTGGGGCGGCCGAGCGCCAGGTCGGGGATGTCGTACACCTGGAGGCTCCACACCGAGTAGCGCGTGCTCGCGCGCTCCTGGCCGCGCAGGCGTACGTGGCGCGCGGTGGTCGCCGGGAAGCCGAGTTCGTCCCAGCCCGCGCGGTCGCGGCCGGTGCGCTCGGCGACGGTGCGCCACGCGACGCCGTCGTCGGACACCTCGACGGCGTACGCGGTGCCGTGGTCCTGGCCCCATTCGACACGCACCCGCTGCACGGGCCGCGACTGCCCGAGGTCGACGGCCAGCCAGGGAGCCCGCTCGCGGCCACTGGTCCAACGGGTGACCGGGCTGCCGTCGGTGACGTACGCGGGGCGGGACCCCGCGGCCGTGGAGGAGGCGGTGGCGGCCGCGTCCAGGGATATCTGGTCGGGTTCGGCGAGGGTGGGCGTGAGGGTGGTGAGCCCGGGTCCGGCGATCCCACGCCGCAGCTCGGCCGTGAAGTCGCGGTAGCTCAGGCCCGCCCCGGACCCGCTCCACATCTTCTGGGCGAGCGTCCCGAAGGTCTTCTCGACCAGGCCGTGGACGGCCTGCTGGGTGTACGTGGCGTGCACGAGGTCGTTCCAGACGGCGGACATGGCGCCGCGCAGCTTCGGGTCTTGCGGCTGGAGGCTCTGGTCGCCGGGGAAGACGTGCGGGGCCCAGCTCTCGTACAGATAGGGGCCGTCGAGGCCGAGCGGGTGGTAGTAGGTGGCGAACGGGACGATGTAGAGGAGCCCGTCGTTCGTGTTGACGATCTCGTAGCCGTCGGCCGTGGCCGCCTTGGGGCCGTACCAGCCGTTGTTCCAGCTGTGGATGGTGACGTCGCGGTCGTAGCCGGTGGTGCCGGAGGGCGCCATCTCGGTGAGGCTGCCCCAGGCGCGGGGGTGCTTGCCGAGGGTGCGGATGTGGGCGGCCATGGCGTTGAAGTAGCCGCGGTACTGCTCCTCGGGGCCGGTGTACTCGTCGGCGCCGTAGTGGATCTCGGGGCTGCGGAACCAGGGCGCGAACTCGTCGAAGACCTTCTTCATGAAGGCCGTCGTCTCCGGCTTGGCGAGGTCGAGGTGGTCGGAGTTGCCGCCCTTCAGGCCGAGTTCGGGGCGGAAGCGGACGAAGGAGCGGGCGTGCGCGGGCGCGTCGATCTCGGGGGTGAGCTGGACGGCGTGGGCGGCCGCGGTGTCCTCGAAGGAGTCCCAGTCCGCGCGCGAGTACGAGCCGTCGGGCGCGGCGAGCCCGGCCCATTCGGGCTTGTCGCTGCGCAGCCGGAACGCGTCGTAGGCCTTGGACCAGTCGCCGCCGGCCGGGCTGATCTCGTTGTCGTTCAGATGCAGTTGCAGGTCGTTGAGCTTGAACCAGCCCATCAGTCGCAGCTGGTCGCGGATGAAGCCCGGGGTGAAGAAGCGGCGGCCCGCGTCCAGCATGAAGCCGCGCAGCCGGTAGTCGGGCCAGTCGTGCGCGGTGCCGGTGGGCAGTTCGCGGCGCCCGTCGGAGCGCAGGAGGATCTGCAGGACCGACCGGGTGCCGTAGTAGAGGCCGGTGCGGGTGGGCGCGGTGACCGTGACGGCGGCCGCGGTAACGGTGAGGGTGTAGCCCTCCTCGGCGTACCGGTCGCCGCCGGGCGCGTGCCGGTCGGCCGGGTCGAGGACGAGCCGCAGGCCGCCCCGCACTCCGCGGCCGGCGCGGGGAGCGCCGGGCCTGATGCCGGTGACCTCTTCGATCTCGTCGGCGAACTGCCGGGCGAGCGGCAGGAGTTCACCCGCTCTCGCGGCCTGTACGACGACCGGGGCACCCGCTTCGAGGCGGTATCGGCCGGTGGATCCGGCCCAGTCCTGGAGGGCGGGGATGACGACGGGGCGTTCGTTGACCGCGTTCTTGCCCTCGGCGCGGGCGGCGGCGGACCCGAGCCCGATCGGCAGGGCGGTGGCTGCCGAGGTCACGGCGAGCGCGGTGACGAACGAGCGGCGTGACAGACGCGGTGAAGTCGTTCCGTTACTCGGAGGCATGAAGTGGACTACACCACTTGCCTCCCGGGCCTCACAAGGGAGCGGACATCACAGAACCCCCAAGACCGCCCGCCCCCGCGCACTTTCACACGCACACGCACACCGTCGTCGTCGCCGCGGTCGGTCGGTCGGCCGACCGACCGACCGACCGACCGACCGACCGACACACGAAAGGGCGACACCCCCCGCACAAGGGGTACCGCCCTCTCCTTCGGTGCACCGGAGCCGTTGTCTTTCGTGAGGGTCGGGCACCCAGACAACGGCCCCGGAGTATTGCGGACCGGTTCCTACCGGTCGTCCCTACTGGTGGTCCCTACCGGTGGTCGCTGCCCGTCGACGTCGACGCGGCACGGCCGGCCTCGAGGCGGGCGACCGGGATACGGAACGGGGAGCAGGAGACGTAGTCCAGGCCGACCTCGTGGAAGAAGTGGACCGACTCCGGGTCGCCGCCGTGCTCGCCGCAGACGCCGAGCTTGAGGTCGGGCCGCGTGGCGCGGCCGGCCTCCACGGCATTGCGTACGAGGCTGCCGACGCCGTCCTTGTCGATGGTCTCGAACGGCGAGACCCCGAAGATGCCCTTCTCCAGGTACGCCGTGAAGAACGAGGCCTCCACGTCGTCGCGGGAGAAGCCCCATACGGTCTGCGTCAGGTCGTTCGTGCCGAAGGAGAAGAACTCCGCGGCCTCGGCGATCTGCCCGGCCGTCAGCGCGGCGCGCGGCAGCTCGATCATCGTGCCGAGCGCCAGCTTCAGCTCGACGCCGGTCTGCTCCTGCACCTCGGCGATGACCTGCTCGGCCTCCTCGCGGACGATCTCCAGCTCCTGGACGGTGCCCACGAGCGGAATCATGATCTCGGCGCGCGGGTCGCCCTTGGCGTTCTTGCGCTCGGCCGCGGCCTCGGCGATGGCCCGTACCTGCATGGCGAACAGGCCCGGGATCACGAGGCCGAGACGGACACCGCGCAGGCCCAGCATCGGGTTCTGCTCGTGCAGGCGGTGCACGGCCTGGAGGAGGCGCAGGTCGTTCTCGTTGGCGTCCTGGCGGGACTCGGCGAGCGCGACGCGCACCGACAGCTCGGTGATGTCGGGCAGGAACTCGTGCAGCGGCGGGTCGAGCAGGCGCACCGTCACCGGGAGCCCGTCCATCGCCTCGAACAGCTCGACGAAGTCCTTCTTCTGGAGCGGCAGGAGCTCCTTGAGGGCCTCCTCGCGCTCCGTGTCCGTGTCGGCGAGGATCAGGTGCTCGACCATCTCGCGGCGCTCACCGAGGAACATGTGCTCGGTGCGGCACAGGCCGATGCCCTGCGCGCCGAAGCGGCGGGCGCGCAGCGCGTCCTCGGCGTTGTCCGCGTTGGCGCGCACCCGCAGCCGGCGGACGCGGTCCGCGTACGCCATGATCCGGTGCACGGCGCCGACGAGCTCGTCGGCGTCGTCGGCGCCGGCGTGCATGCGGCCCTCGAAGTACTCGACGACCGGGGACGGGACGACCGGCACCTCACCGAGGTAGACCTTGCCGGTGGAGCCGTCGATGGAGACGACGTCGCCCTCCTCGATGACCTGCCCGCCGACCGTCATCCGGCGGCGCTTGGTGTCGACCTCGAGGTCCTCGGCGCCGCAGACACAGGTCTTGCCCATGCCGCGGGCGACGACGGCGGCGTGCGACGTCTTGCCGCCACGCGAGGTGAGGATGCCCTCGGCGGCGATCATGCCGTCGAGGTCGTCGGGGTTGGTCTCGCGGCGGATCAGGATGACCTTCTCGCCCGAACGCGACCACTTGACGGCGGTGTACGAGTCGAAGACGGCCTTGCCGACCGCGGCGCCCGGCGAGGCGGCGATGCCGCGGCCGATCTTCTCGACCTTCGCGTTCTCGTCGAAGCGCGGGAACATCAGCTGCGCGAGCTGGGCGCCCGTGACGCGCTGGAGCGCCTCGGCCTCGTCGATGAGGCCCTGGTCGACGAGCTGCGTCGCGATGCGGAAGGCGGCACCGGCGGTGCGCTTGCCGACGCGGGTCTGCAGCATCCACAGCTGGCCGCGCTCGATCGTGAACTCGATGTCGCAGAGGTCCCTGTAGTGGGTCTCGAGCGTCTCCATGATCTGCATGAGCTGGTCGTACGACTTCTTGTCGATCGACTCGAGCTCGGCGAGCGGCACGGTGTTGCGGATACCCGCGACGACGTCCTCGCCCTGCGCGTTCTGGAGGTAGTCGCCGTACACGCCCTGGTGGCCGGAGGCGGGGTCGCGGGTGAAGGCGACGCCGGTGCCGGAGTCGGGGCCGAGGTTGCCGAAGACCATGGAACAGATGTTGACCGCGGTGCCGAGGTTGCCGGGGATGCGCTCCTGGCGGCGGTAGAGCTTGGCGCGGTCGGTGTTCCAGGAGTCGAAGACCGCGTGGATGGCGAGGTCCATCTGCTCGCGCGGGTCCTGCGGGAAGTCCCGGCCGGCCTCGGTCTTCACGATCTTCTTGAAGCGGGTGACCAGCTTCTTGAGGTCGGAGGCGTCGAGGTCGGTGTCGACCGTGACCTTCTTGGCCGCCTTGGCCTTGTCGAGGGCGTCCTCGAAGAGCTCTCCGTCGACGTCCAGGACGGTCTTGCCGAACATCTGGATGAGGCGGCGGTAGGAGTCCCACGCGAACCGCTCGTCGCCGGACTGCTTGACCAGGCCGAGGACGGACTTGTCGGAGAGCCCGATGTTGAGGACGGTGTCCATCATGCCGGGCATGGAGAACTTCGCGCCCGAACGGACCGACACCAGAAGGGGGTTGTCGGCCTGGCCGAGCTTCTTGCCCATCTTCTGCTCAAGGGCGTCGAGGTGCGCACTCACCTCGTCACGCAGTGCCACCGGCTCATCGCCACTGTCGAGGTAGACCTTGCAGGCCTCGGTGGTGATGACGAAGCCGGGAGGAACCGGCAGACCGAGGTTGGTCATCTCCGCGAGGTTCGCCCCCTTCCCGCCGAGGAGGTCCTTGAGGTCCTTGTTCCCCTCGGTGAAGTCGTAAACGAACTTCACTACGTGGGGATCTTTGTTTTCCGACACGGGTCTCGACTCCTCGATGACTCGGTGGCTGCCCTGACGGCGAGGAACATACCCAGATCGAAGGCATCTGGGTACGTCCACTTGTGCGTCATACGGCCGTAACCACCCGTCCGCCGCTAGATCGAAAGTAACTAATGGGTAGCGGCATCTTCGACCTTGTCTTCACTTCTTGAAGACACAACCCCCCGTAGGCCCGGGATTTCGCTCGGATGAGCGAGCTCCATACTCATCTGAGTTCAAGTCGTAAATGATCGACCGGTGGCACTCAGTGCCATGCCTTAGAAATGTACAGCCGCCCTCAAAGTGCTCATCTGAGCGCCACCCCTATCAGGGGTGGCGAGAATCACGCCGTTTCCGGACCCCACGATGTCAGCATCCGGACGGAATGCGGGCGTTCACAGGCCGAGCGCCACGAGCCGTTCCTCCGCCCGGTCCGGCGCGTACAGGTGCTCCACGACCAGCGCACCGGCCCCCACCAGCGCGGACCTCTCGCCGAGCCGCGCGGTGACCACGTCCAGATGAGCGGTGGAGCGCGGCAGGGCCCGCTGGTAGAGCAGTTCGCGTACGCCCGTGAGGAAGGGGGTTCCGGCCAGATCCCCCGCGATCATCAGGACCCCCGGGTTGAGCAGGGTCACCACCGTCGCCAGCACCTCACCCACGCTGCGCCCGGCCTCCCGTGCCAGGCGCACCGCCTCCGGGTGCCCCTCGGCGAGCAGCTCGCGCACATCTGAGCCCGACTCCGCCGGCACCCCGGCCTCGGTGAGTCGCCGCGCGAGCGCGCGCCCGCTGGCGACGGCGGCCAGACACCCGTACGAGCCGCACCGGCACAGCGTGCCCGCGCCCTCGGGCACCCGTATGTGCCCTATGTCGCCCGCTCCCCCGTCGATGCCCCGGTAGATCTGGCCGCCGACGACGACGCCCGCGCCGATGCCGGTGGACACCTTGACGAGGGCGAAGGCCGCGCAGTCCGGGTGGCCGGTGCGCTGCTCGCCGTAGGCCATCAGGTTGGCGTCGTTCTCGACGAGAACGGGCACGTCGGCTGCGTCGGCCGCGCCGCCCGTCCCCTCGGCGAAGGCGCGGCCCAGGCGGCTCCTGATGTCGTAGCCGTCCCAGCCCGGCATGATCGGCGGCTGCACGGCACGGCCCGTGGCGATGTCGACGGGCCCTGGCACGCCGACCCCGATGCCGCACACCGCGCCCGCGGGCCGCGCCGCCTCCTTCAGCAGTCCGGCGAACCAGCCGCCGAGCGCCCCGAGCACCTGCTCCGGCCCCTCGTCGACGGAGAGGGCGCCGGAGCGCTCGGCAAGCAGCTCGCCGGTGAGCGTGAGCACGGCGGCGCGCGCGTGCCGGGTGTCGAGGGAGACGGCGAGCACGACCGCGTGGGCGTCGTCGAACTCCAGGCGCAGGGAGGGCCGCCCGCCCGTGGGCGACGCGCCCGCGGTGCCCGCGCCCTCGCGCAGCCAGCCCGCCCGGAAGAGCCGGTCGAGGCGCTGGCCGACCGTTGCCCTGGAGAGACCGGTGGCCTCCTGGAGCGCGCCGCGCGTGGTCGCCCGGCCGCTGCGCACGAGGTGCAGCAGATCCCCGGCGCGCGCCAGGCTCCGCGGCCGCTCTCTCGTCCGGTCCCCGGCCATTCGCACCCCTTGCGTTCATCAACTGCGCGTTACATATTGGGTTTTGCTGGTTAAGTAGACGTAACTCTATGCTGGATACGGCTCAACTGACAGACCGTGGGAGTTCGCGTGGACCGCACAACCCGGCGGACCGGTGCGGCTGAGCGCCGCGCTTCCGTAGCCGCCGCCACGCCCTCAGGCGCGCGGGCCGCGCTGCGCGAGCGGGCGGCGCGGGTCCTGGAGACGAACTGGACGGGCACGTCCACGGTCCCCTCCCGCACCCTCTATCCGCACCAGTGGTCATGGGACTCCGCGTTCGTCGCCATCGGATCGCGTCATGTGTCGCCGCTGCGCGCCCAGTTGGAACTGGAGACGCTGTTCGACGCGCAGTGGGGCGACGGCCGGGTGCCGCACATCGTGTTCAACCCCGCTGTCCCTCTGGATGCCTACTTCCCCAGCCCCGACTTCTGGCGCTCCTCCACCCAGGGCCGGGCGGCCGGTGCGCCGCGCTCCGTGCAGACCTCCGGCATCGTGCAGCCGCCGGTGCACGCGCTGGCCGCGTGGCTCGTGCACCGCGCCGACCCCGGCCTGTCCCGCTCCCGCTCGTTCCTGGCCCGCATCCATCCGAAGCTCGCGGCCTGGCACCGTTACCTCCTGCACCGCAGGGACCTGGGCGGAGGCGGTCTCGCCTCGGTGGTGCACCCCTGGGAGCAGGGCATGGACAACAGCCCCTGCTGGGACGCCCCGCTGAGCCGGATCGCCCCGGCCCCCGCACGCGCGTTCCACCGCGCCGACCTGGAGCACGGCGCGGCCGACGACCGGCCCACCGACCTCGACTACGGCCGGTACGTGCGCCTGGCGACGGACTACCGGGACGGACAGTACGCCGACCGCACTGCCGGGCAGGGCGGCTTCGCCGTCGAGGACCCGTCCTTCAACGCCCTCCTGATCGCCTCCGAACACGCCCTCGCCCGCATCGCCTGCGAACTCGGCGCCGCGGGCACGGCCCGCCACGCCCGCGCCGAACGCCTCACGGCAGCGCTGGTCGAGCGCCTGTGGGACCCGGCCACCGGCATGTTCTTCTGCCGCGACCTGCGTGGCGAGACCGACGGGCACCACACCTCCCGCGCACCGGGCCACGACACACCCCGAACCGCCGGCCGGTCCTCACCCCCCGCCCTGATCCCCGAGTACGGCGTCTCGGGCCTGATCCCCCTCATCCTGCCGACGCTCCCCCGGCACGTGAGCGTCGCACTGCTGCGCACCGCCCGCGGCCCCCGCTTCGGCCTCGGCACCACCGTGCGGCTCGTGCCGAGTTACGACCTGACGGGACCGGCCTTCGACCCGCAGCGCTACTGGCGCGGACCGGCCTGGTTCAACACGAACTGGCTGATCGAGCGCGGCCTGCGGCTGCACGGCGAGCAGGCGGAGGCGGAGCGCCTGCGCACCGCGCTGCTCGACACGGCGCTCGACACGGCCTTCGCCGAATACGTGGATCCGTACACGGGGCGCGGCTGCGGCGCGCGCGGCTTCGCCTGGAGCGCCGCGCTCGCCCTGGATCTGCTGCAGGAGCCGCGGAAGCGGCACGAGGGAGGAACCTGGGGATGACGGACCGACATCAGCATCAACTGCTCGTGCGGGGCGCCACGTTCGCGGCGATCGGCCCGGGCGGTGACATCAGCGGCGTACGCGGTTCCGGCTCGCCCGACGGCCTGTTCGTACGCGACGGCCGGCACCTCAGCCGCTGGCAGCTCACGGCGGACGGCGCCGCACCCGAGGTGCTCACGCCCGCCGGAGCGCCGGGCCGGGACGCGGCCGGGCGGACCGGCGCCGAGGAGGGTGTGGCGCGCTGTGTGCTGGTGCCGCGCGGCGGACGCCTGGAGCCGCCCGCGTACACGCTCTTCCGTGAACAGGCCGTGGCGGACGGCGCGTTCGTCGAGGCTCTGCGCGTCGTCTCCAATCGCGCGGCGCCGACGACGGTACGGCTCGCGCTGACCGTCGACGCGGACTTCACCGACCAGTTCGAGCTGCGCGCCGACCACCGCACGTACACGAAGACCGGCGCGGTCCGCTCCCGGTCGCCCCTGGAGGACGGCGTCCGGTTCGGCTACCGGCGGGGCGAGTGGCACTCGTCGACGACGGTGACCGCCGAGCCCGCGCCCGACGCCGTCGAGGAGACCGGCACCGGCGCCCGCCGCCTCGTCTGGTCCCTCGAACTGGCCGGTCACGGCACCGCCGACCTGAACCTGCGCGTCGCGGCCCGCCCGCACGGCGCCCCCGGCACCCCGGTGCCCGCGTCCCCCGCCGACGTGACGGCCGAACTCGCCGCGCGCACCGAGGAGTTCACCCGGGACATCGCACTGCCCGCCGCCTGGCCCGGACTCGCGGCAGCATGCACGAAGGGCCTGGCCGACCTGGCCGTGCTCCAGATCCCGGCCACCGGCCCGGACGGCGAGCGGCTGAGCGTGCCGGGCGCGGGCGTCCCCTGGTTCCTCACGCTCCTCGGCCGTGACGCGCTCCTGACCTCCCTGTTCGCCCTCCCCTATCGGCCTGCTCTGGCCGCCGCGACGCTCCCGGTGCTCGCCGCGACGCAGGCCACGGAGTCCACCGAGGGCGCCGTCGCCCAGCCTGGCAAGATCGTCCACGAGGTGCGGCACGGCGAGCTGGCGCACTTCGGCCAGGTCCCGTTCGCCCGCTACTACGGCTCGGTCGACGCGACGCCCCTGTTCCTCGTCCTGCTCGGCGCGTACACGGACCGGACCGGCGACCTGGCCACGGCCCGCCGCCTCGAACCGCACGCGCGGGCCGCCGTCAGCTGGATGCTCGACCACGGCGGCCTCACCTCACGCGGCTATCTCGTCTACCGCGCCGACCGGGGCGGCCTCGCCAACCAGAACTGGAAGGACTCGCCGGGCGCCATCTGCTCGGCCGACGGCAGCCGCCCCACGGGACCCGTGACGGCGGCGGGCGCCCAGGGCTACGCGTACGACGCGCTGCGCCGCACGGCCTCCCTCGCGCGCACGGCCTGGGACGACCCGGTGTACGCGGACCTCCTGGAGCAGGCGGCGGCCGATCTGCGGGACCGTTTCCAGCGGGACTTCTGGATGGCGGACCGGGCGTTCCCCGCGCTCGCCCTGGACGGCGACGGGCGGCACGTCGACGCGCTGGCGTCCGACGCGGGCCACCTCCTGTGGTCGGGCCTGCTCGACAAGGAGTACGGGGAGGTCGTCGGCCGGCGTCTCCTGGAGCCGGACTTCTTCTCCGGCTGGGGGGTTCGCACGCTCGCGGCGGAGCAGCCCGCGTACCACCCGCTCTCCTACCACCGGGGCTCGGTGTGGCCGCACGACAACGCGCTGATCGCGCTCGGGCTCGCCCGCTACGGGCTGCACGACGAGGCGCGGACGGTGGCGCACGCGCTGGTGGAGGCCGCGACGGCGTCCGGCCACCGGCTGCCCGAGGTGCTCGCCGGGTACGCGCGGGAGGCGTACCCGGCGCCCGTCCCGTATCCGCACGCGTGCGAGCGGGAGTCACGCTCGGCGGCGGCTCCGCTCGCACTGCTCACGGCGGTCTTCTAGGACTTTCAGCCGGTCGCGGCGTTTGAGCGACCGGGGGTCCGGGGGCAGAGCTCCCGGTTTCGGGAAGGGGCGGGGTGGGGGAAGACAGCTCCCCGCGACCCGTCACCCCCCGGACGTGTCCAGCTCCGCGTCCTCGCTGACACCGGCGCAGTCCCACGGGTCCTTGAGCCAGCCGTCCGGCAGCACCACCCGGTTGTTGCCGGACGTACGGCCGCGAGGCCCGTCCGCGCCCACGGGCCAGGACTGGTCGAGGTCCAGCTCGTCGAGCCCCGCGCGCAGCTCGGCGAGCGACGACGTGACGGCGAGGCGCTTGCGCATCTCGGAGCCGACCGAGAAGCCCTTCAGGTACCAGGCCACGTGCTTGCGGAAGTCGATGACACCGCGCGCCTCGTCACCGATCCACTCACCGAGGAGCCCGGCGTGCCGCACCATCGCCTCGGCGACCTTGCGCAGGTCGGGCGCGGCGGGCGAGCCCGTGCCCTCGAACGCGGCGACGAGATCCCCGAACAGCCACGGCCGCCCCAGGCAGCCGCGCCCCACCACGACACCGTCGCAGCCGGTCTCGCGCATCATCCGCAGCGCGTCGTCGGCGCACCAGATGTCGCCGTTGCCGAGGACGGGGATCTCCGGGACGTGCTCCTTCAGGCGGGCGATGGCGTCCCAGTCGGCCGTGCCGCCGTAGTGCTGTGCCGCGGTGCGCCCGTGCAGGGCGATCGCGGTGACGCCCTCCTCGACGGCGATCCGGCCGGCGTCGAGGAACGTGATGTGGTCGTCGTCGATGCCCTTGCGCATTTTCATCGTGACCGGCAGGTCCCCGGCCCCGCTGACGGCCTCCTTCAGGATGGCCCGCAGCAGATTCCGCTTGTACGGGAGCGCGGAGCCGCCGCCCTTGCGCGTCACCTTCGGGACCGGGCAGCCGAAGTTCAGGTCGATGTGATCCGCGAGATCCTCTTCGGCGATCATCCGGACGGCCTTGCCCACCGTCGCCGGGTCGACGCCGTACAGCTGGATCGACCGGGGCTGCTCGCTCGCGTCGAAGCGGATGAGCTGCATGGTCTTCTCGTTGCGCTCGACCAGCGCCCGCGTCGTGATCATCTCGCTCACGAAGAGGCCCTTGCCGCCGGAATACTCCCGGCACAGGGTGCGGAAGGGCGCGTTCGTGATCCCGGCCATGGGCGCGAGGACCACGGGCGGCTGCACGAGGTGCGGACCGATGGTGAGCTGCTGGGACATCGGGCTGGCTCTCCGGAAATGTGGGCGGGCGGACAGGGGCAGTTCTCCATTGTCCCCCACCTGGCGGGCACCCCGGTCCCCCACCTGGCGGGCGCCCTCTCCCACGGTCGGGCTACCGTCGGATACATGCCCCCTCCACTGACGCAGCGCCGGCGAATGCTCGTCCTCGCGATCTGCTGCATGAGCCTGCTGATCGTCAGCCTCGACAACACCGTCCTGAACGTCGCGCTGCCGAGCATGCAGAAGGAATTCGGCGCGAGCGTCTCCGGCATGCAGTGGACCATCGACGCGTACACGCTGGTCCTCGCCTCACTCCTGATGCTCGCGGGCTCGACGGCCGACCGGATCGGGCGCCGAAGGATCTTCAAGGCGGGCCTGGTGATCTTCACCGTGGGCTCGCTGCTGTGCTCCGTGGCGCCGAACCTGGAGTCCCTCATCGCGTTCCGCATGATCCAGGCGGTCGGCGGCTCGATGCTCAACCCCGTCGCCATGTCGATCATCACCAACACGTTCACCGAACCCCGCGAACGCGCTCGGGCCATCGGCGTCTGGGGCGGCGTCGTCGGCATCTCCATGGCCGCGGGCCCCATCGTGGGCGGTGTCCTCGTCGACTCGGTCGGCTGGCGCTCCATCTTCTGGATCAACCTGCCGGTGGGCCTCGCCGCCCTCCTGCTGACCATGCGCTACGTCCCCGAGTCCCGCGCCCCCAAGCCGCGCCGACCCGACCCGGTCGGCCAGCTCCTCGTCATGACCCTCCTCGGCTCACTCACCTACGCGATCATCGAGGCCCCCGCAGCGGGCTGGACGTCCCCCGTCATCATGACGTTCGCCCTGCTCGCCCTCGCGGCCCTCATCGGCCTGATCGGCTACGAACCGCGCCGCGCCGAACCCCTCATCGACCTGCGCTTCTTCCGCTCGGCGCCCTTCAGCGGCGCCACCGTCATAGCGATCAGCGCCTTCGCCTCGCTCGGCGGCTTCCTGTTCCTGTCGACGCTCTACCTGCAGAACGTACGCGGCCTCGACGCCCTGGACGCCGGCCTGTGGATGCTGCCGATGGCGGCCATGACCCTGGTGTGCGCCCCGCTCTCCGGCCGCCTCGTCGGCAGCCGCGGACCCAGGATCCCGCTGCTCGTCGCGGGCATCGCGATGACCGCGAGCGGCATCCTGTTCGCCGCGTTCGAGGCGGAGACGTCGAACGTGACCCGGTTCATCGGCTACGTCCTGTTCGGCCTCGGCTTCGGCTTCGTCAACTCCCCCATCACCAACACCGCCGTCTCCGGCATGCCCCGCACCCAGGCCGGCGTCGCCGCCGCGGTCGCCTCCACCAGCCGGCAGATCGGCCAGACCCTCGGCGTCGCCGTCATCGGCGCGGTCCTCGCGTCGGGCGTCGGGTCGGCCGTCGGTACGTCCTCGTACGCGACCAAGTTCGTCGACGCGAGCCGCGGCGGCTGGTGGGTCATCGTGGGCTGCGGCGTCGCCGTCCTCCTGGTCGGCCTCCTCACCAGCGGCCGCTGGGCGCGCCGCACCGCACAGCGCACCGCCCGCTGCCTGCAGGAGCCGGAGATTCAGGAGGCCACGGCGGGCGCCAGCTCCTGAAGCCGGTCGAGCCGCTCCCGGGACTCCTCGTCGGCGGGCGTGTACGTCACCAGCCGGGCCCCCTGGTCCGGGCCGAGCCACAGATCGGTGTGGACCAGGGACAGCGGCCCGACATGCGCGTTGCGGAAGTATTTCGTCTTGCTGCGCGTGCCCACCACCTCGTGCAGCTGCCACGCCTCACGGAACTCCGGTGACTCGTCCTCCAGCCGCTTGAGCAGCAACTCCCAGGCGGGTTCGCCGAGATGACCGGCCATCGACCCGCGGAACTTGGCCGCCATCAGCCGGATCGTGTCCTCCAGGAACACGAACGACTTCCGCCACTGCTCGTTCGTGCAGATCAGCACCATGCAGTTGCGGTCCTCGGGCGCCACCGTGTCCAGGTCGCACAGCAGCCGCCCGTACGTGCGGTTGTACGCGAGGATGTCGTAGCGGCTGTTCTGGATGCACGCGGGCAGCGGCTCCAGTTTCTCCAGCATCAGACGCAGCGCCGGCGTGACCGTCTGGCAGCTCGCCGCGGGGGACGGGTCGACGGCCCCGGCGAGCTGGAAGAGATGCGCGCGCTCACTCGCGTCTAGGAGCAGCGTGCGGGCCAGCGCGTCCAGGACCTGCACCGACACCTGGATGTCCCGCGCCTGTTCGAGCCACGTGTACCAGGTGACGCCGACCGCGGACAGTTGTGCGATCTCCTCACGCCGCAGCCCGGGGGTACGCCGACGCCGGCCACGCGGCAGCCCGACCTGCTCGGGGGTGATGCGGGCGCGACGGCTACGCAGAAAGTCGCCGAGCTCATGCCGCCGGATCTCGGACTCCCGCTTGGGCGACTCCCGATTCGGCGACTGCTGCGTGGGCGACGCCGGTGTGGGCCCCGCGGCCTGCCCCTGCCCATGTGTCCGTGCCACTGCCGTCCTCGTCCGCGCCATCGTGGTCATGCCTCCAGCGTGCCGCGCCACAGAGCCTGTTGCCAGGTAGTCCTTCTACCAGGATAAGAACACTCTGGTACCAGTCTGAGAGCCCGACGACGCTGGTACCCATGACCGGAACCGGGACCCGTTCCCTCGCCGTCCACACCACAGCCCGCTCCACCACAGCCCGCTCCGCCACCGCCCCACCGGCACTCGGCGGACTCGGGCTCTTCACCGTGCTTCTCGGCGCTGCGCTCCCCCTCATCGACTTCTTCATCGTGAACGTCGCCCTGCCCACCATCGGCCACGACCTGGCCGCGGGCGAGGCGCTCCTCGAACTCGTCGTCGCCGGCTACGGACTCGCGTATGCCGTCCTGCTCGTCCTCGGCGGCCGGCTCGGCGACCTCTTCGGCCGGCGCAGGCTCTTCCTCGGCGGCATGATCGCCTTCGGCCTGACCTCGCTGGCCTGCGGCCTCGCCCCCGACGCCTGGTCACTCGTGGCCGCGCGCGTCGCCCAGGGCGCCGCGTCGGCCGCGATGCTCCCGCAGGTCCTCGCCACCATCCAGGCCACGACGACGGGCGGGCGCCGGGCGAAGGCCATGGGCCTGTACGGGGCCACGGCGGGCCTGTCCATGGTCGCCGGTCAGATCCTCGGCGGGGTCCTCGTCGCCGCGGACGTCTTCGGGACCGGCTGGCGGTCGGTGTTCCTGGTGAATGTCCCCGTCGTCCTCGTCGCACTCTTCCTGGCGGCCCGCGCCGTCCCCGAAACCCGCTCCCCGCACCCCGAGCCCGTCGACGGCCCCGGCACGGTGCTCCTCGCCGCGTCCCTGCTCACCCTCCTCGCACCCCTGACCGAGGGCAGGGCGGCCGGCTGGCCCCTGTGGACCTGGCTCTCACTCACCGCCTTCCCCTTCCTCGCGTACGCCTTCTACCAGGTGGAACGCCGGGCTGACCGGAACGGCCGCACCCCGCTCGTCCCGCCCAGCCTCTTCGCGCTCGTCTCGCTGCGCCGCGGCCTGATCATGATCGTGCCGTTCTCCATCGGGTTCAGCGGCTTCATGTTCGTGATCGCGGTGGCACTCCAGCAGGGCGAACGCCTCGGCCCCGTACCGGCGGGCCTGGCCCTCGCGCCGATGGCTGTCGTCTTCTTCGCGGTGTCCCTCGCGGGCCCGCGCCTCATCGCCCGGTACGGCACCCGGATCGTCACGGCGGGCGGCATCATCCAGGGCGTCGGCGTCGCCCTCATCGCCCTCGCGACCTGGCGGACCTGGCCCGACCTGGGCGTCCTCGAGCTGATGCCGGGCGCCGCACTCGCGGGCGCGGGCCAGGCGCTCCAACTCCCGATCCTCTTCCGGATCATCCTGTCCGAGGTCCCGACGGCGCGGGCGGGCGTGGGCAGCGGCGTCATGATCACCGCCCAGCAGTCGGCACTGGCACTGGGCGTCGCCACGCTCGGCTCCCTCTTCCTCACCCTGACCCCGAACCTGGGCATGCGAGACGCGCTGGTGACGACCCTGCTGGCGCAACTGGCGGGCATCGCCCTGACAACAGCACTGAGCGTGCGACTGCCACGAGTGGTGGGGTGAGGCGACAGGCGAGAGACCACAGCTGACGCATGACAGATGACAGATATTGAAATCTGTCATCTGTCATGCCATCGTGGATAGGGAGATACCGAACCATCGAACCGGCGACACCCATCCACATCCAAGGAGCGCCTGATGTCCCCCACCACCCCCGCCTCCCCGACTCTCCACCCCCGCTCCCTAGGCTCCACCGGTCCCGAGGTCTCGGCCATCGGGCTCGGCTGCATGGGGATGTCCGCGCTCTACGGCGAGGCCGACCGGGGCGAGTCCATCGCCACCATCCACGCGGCCCTCGACGCCGGCGTCACCCTGCTCGACACCGGGGACTTCTACGCGATGGGGCACAACGAGATGCTCATCGGGGAGGCCCTGCGGACCGCCCCCGCCGCATCCCGCGAGAAGGCGCTGACCAGCGTGAAATTCGGCGCTCTGCGAGACCCGGACGGCGGCTGGTCCAGCTACGACGGGCGGCCTGCCGCGGTGAAGAACTTCGCGGCGTACTCGCTCCAGCGCCTCGGCGTCGACCACATCGACGTCTACCGGATCGCCCGTATCGACCCCGACGTACCGGTCGAAGAGACCATCGGCGCCATCGCCGAACTCGTCGAGAAGGGACACGTCAGGCACATCGGCCTGAGCGAGGTCGGCGCCGACACGATCCGGCGGGCCGCGGCCACCGCCCCCATCTCCGATCTGCAGATCGAGTACTCCCTGATCTCCCGCGGCATCGAGGACGCGATCCTGCCGGTCACCCGCGAGCTCGGGATCGGCATCACGGCGTACGGGGTCCTGTCACGCGGCCTCATCTCCGGGCACTTCGGCCGCGACCGCAAGCTCGCCGCGAACGACTTCCGCGGGATGAGCCCGCGCTTCCAGGGCGAGAACCTCCAGCACAATCTCGACCTCGTCGAGTCGCTGCGCAAGATCGCCGAGCAGAAGGGCGCCAGCGTCGCGCAGGTCGCCATCGCCTGGGTGCTCAGCCGCGGCGACGACATCGTGCCGCTGGTCGGCGCCCGTCGCAGGGACCGGCTGACGGAGGCGCTCGGCGCCCTCGACGTCAGCCTGGACACGGCGGACCTCACCGCGATCGAGGAGGCCGTTCCCGCCGGTGCCGCCGCCGGCGACCGCTACCCGGAGGCACAGATGGCACACCTCGACAGCGAGCGCTGATCACCGCCCGGTACGGTCGGCATCATGGCAACCGAGACCCTGACCACCGAGCGCATCCTCGAGGTGACCGAGGAGGTCCTGCGCCGCCACGGTCCCGCGAAGGCGACCGTCGTCGACGTGGCCCGCGCGCTCGGCGTCAGCCACGGCAGTGTCTACCGGCATTTCGGCACCAAGGCACAGCTGCGCGAGGCGGTCACGAAGCGCTGGCTCGACCGCACCACGGACGAGCTGCAACTGCTGATGGCAGATGGGTCGCTGTCGTCGCCCGCCCTGTTGCGGCAATGGTTCTCGACGCTGTTCGCGGCCAAGCGCCGCAAGGCGGGCGACGATCCGCAGCTCTTCGCCACCTACCAAGTTCTGATCAGCGAGAACAGCCGGGTGGTCGAACTCCACGTCGGTGAGCTGATCACGCAGCTGGACCACATCATTCAAGACGGCGTCGCCAAGGGGCAGTTCCGCCTTCCGCACGCCGACCCCGCTCTGACGGCCCGCGCGGTATTCGACGCGACCAATCGCTTCCACGATCCGGCGTACGCGGGTGAGTGGCAGAAGGCCGGCATCGACGCGGAGTTCAATGCCCTCACGGATCTCGTTCTCCGCGGCCTGGACGCCTGACTGCACCCCGCACCGTATTCGGCGCGCAGCATTCGGCGTAACCGACCCTAAACGCAGAAAACCCCCGTAACAGGATTCTCATCCGTTACGGGGGTTTTCTTCAAAAATAGTTCGGCGGCGTCCTACTCTCCCACAGGGTCCCCCCTGCAGTACCATCGGCGCTGTGAGGCTTAGCTTCCGGGTTCGGAATGTAACCGGGCGTTTCCCTCACGCTATGACCACCGAAACACTATGAAACTGTCAACCGCACCACGCTCTGTGACAAACGTGGGGTTGTTCGTGGTTTCAGAACCAACACAGTGGACGCGAGCAACTGAGGACAAGCCCTCGGCCTATTAGTACCAGTCACCTCCACCCGTTACCGGGCTTCCAGATCTGGCCTATCAAC